>JAHRBI010000001.1 GCA_019084025.1 Burkholderiaceae bacterium DAT-1 | reverse complement strand
GCAGTAATGCGTTAAGCTAACTGATACTAATTGCCCGTGCGGCTTGATCCTATAACCAGAAATGCTTCGTTGTGTGAAGCGTCAATCCAAAGTATTGAACAAAGCTTACTTCTTCCAGTTTCTCTAAAATGAGAAACACCAATTCAGTGTGTTGAACAACTCAACTCACAACCAGTTATGCCTGGCGGCAATAGCGCTTTGGTCCCACGCCTTCCCATTTCGAACAGGACCGTGAAACGAAGCTGCGCCGATGATAGTGCGGGTTCCCGTGTGAACGTAGGTCACCGCCAGGCTCCCCAACATCAATAGATGTATGCAAACCCCGATCAGGAAACTGGTCGGGGTTTTTGCGTTTCAGCTGGTAACGGAGGCAGGAGTAGGGGTCGCACGTGATTGTGCATACGTGCGGGATTGAGGTTTTGGCGAGGGCATCTTTTTTCCCCTCGGGTTTATTTTGTTCAATTGGAAACTTGGGACTAACGCACCTATCCCGAGTGCAGACGTATGCTCAATCCATGCAGCCATGACTTCTAATAGGCAAAAATAAAGGGCCTGACGGCCCTTTGTACTATGCATGGGTATGTGTGCATCACGCCTTGTGATACACCTCCGCCCCCTTCTTCACAAACTCGATCGACTTCACTTCCATTCCCTTTTGCAGCGCTTCTTCCGCCGCAATGCCTTGCTGTTCGGCAAAGTCACGTACATCCTGGGTGATCTTCATCGAGCAGAAATGCGGGCCGCACATCGAGCAGAAGTGCGCGACCTTGGCGCCATGCTGCGGTAGGGTTTCGTCGTGGAATTCGCGGGCGCGATCGGGGTCGAGGCCAAGGTTGAACTGATCTTCCCAGCGGAATTCGAAGCGTGCCTTTGAGAGCGCATTGTCACGAATCTGCGCGCCCGGATGACCCTTGGCCAGATCGGCTGCGTGGGCAGCAATCTTGTAGGCCATGATGCCTTCTTTCACGTCGGCCTTGTTCGGCAAGCCGAGATGTTCCTTTGGCGTGACGTAACACAGCATCGCCGTGCCGTACCAGCCGATCTGTGCGGCGCCAATGGCGCTGGTGATGTGATCGTAGCCGGGGGCGATATCTGTGGTCAGTGGGCCAAGCGTGTAGAACGGCGCTTCCTTGCACCAGTCCAGCTGCAGGTCCATGTTTTCCTTGATAAGCTGCATCGGCACATGGCCGGGGCCTTCGATCATGGTCTGCACATCGTGCTTCCAGGCGATTTCGGTGAGTTCGCCCAGGGTCTTCAGCTCGCCCAGTTGCGCATCGTCATTGGCATCCCAGCCGCTGCCCGGACGCAGGCCATCGCCGAGGCTGAACGACACATCGTAGGCCTTCATGATCTCGCAGATCTCTTCGAAATGCGTGTACAGGAAGTTTTCCTTGTGATGTGCCAGACACCATTTGGCCATGATCGAGCCACCACGCGACACAATGCCGGTCATACGCTTGGCGGTCATCGGTACATAGCGCAGCAGCACGCCTGCGTGAATGGTGAAATAGTCCACGCCTTGTTCGGCTTGTTCGATCAGGGTGTCGCGGAACAACTCCCAGGTCAGGTCTTCAGCCTTGCCGTCGACTTTCTCCAGCGCCTGATAGATTGGCACTGTACCAATTGGTACCGGGCTATTGCGGATGATCCATTCGCGGGTTTCGTGAATGTTCTTGCCGGTAGATAGATCCATAATGGTATCCGCACCCCAGCGCGTGCCCCAGGTCATCTTGGCGACTTCTTCTTCGATGCTGGAGGTGACCGCGCTGTTACCGATATTGCCGTTGATCTTTACCAGGAAATTGCGGCCAATGATCATTGGCTCGGATTCAGGGTGATTGATATTGGCAGGGATGATGGCGCGGCCACGGGCGACTTCGTCGCGCACGAATTCAGGCGTAATGATCTGCGGAATGGCGGCGCCAAAGCCTTGTCCCGGATGCTGGCGGGTCAGCAATTCCACCATGCGGTCAGCCAGCTTTCCACCTGCCGCCTTCAGCGATTCGATGTACTGCTCACGCTGTAGGTTTTCGCGGATGGCGATGTATTCCATCTCCGGGGTGATGATGCCGCGCTTGGCGTAATGCATCTGTGTGACATTGGCACCGGCTTTTGCCTTGAGCGGTTTGCGGGTCAGCGAAAAGCGTAGATGATCCAGACTATTGTCCGCTTCGCGCATGCGGCCGTAATCGCTCGACATGCCTGCAAGTTCGACGGTGTCATTGCGCTCGGCAATCCATCCGGCACGCAGTGGATTCAGACCCTTGCGCACATCAATGCTGACGGCAGGGTCGGTGTAGGGACCGCTGGTGTCATAGACAAAAATGGGCGGGTTTTTTTCACCACCGAAGCTGGTGGGCGTGTCCGTCTGGCTGATTTCCCGCATCGGTACGCGGATGTCCGGGCGCGAACCTTCTACATAGATTTTGCGCGAGGCCGGGAAGGGCTGGACCGATGCTTCGTCCACGTGGGCGGTTTGCGAAAGGCTGTTATGCGGCGCGTTCATGTGATGTGTCTCCATTGAACAGCGCAGGTAGCGGGATACGGGTGGGGGCCATTGGCCACAGAGCCGGAACGACGCGTCCCTACGCCGGTATGAACCGGATCAGGTAATGAGGGTATCTCTCATTCGGGGCACGTAATGTGCGCCCGAAACCCCTGGCGTCCACTGCCCGCTACCGTTCAGGGTGGCGGGCTACCACGCATCCAGTCGGTTTGCGTGGTGTGAAACTGGCGATAAATGTGGGATAATTATAGGGTTAAACGAGATGCTTGGGTGCGATTGCGTGTTGCGCCGCTCTCATGAAAAGAATTCAAGGGACAGCGGCTGCGCTGTCCGGAATCGCGCAAGTGGTTCACTAGCCTGAAAGGAATGCCGGATATGGATTGGGAATTAGCCCGCTTCAACATGGTTGAGCAGCAGATTCGTCCTTGGGATGTTCTGGATAAGGACGTGTTGCAGGCGCTGTTAGAAGTGAAGCGCGAACAGTTTGTACCGGCCGCCGTACGTGATATGGCGCTGGTGGATATGGAACTGCCACTGGGTGGTGGTCGTACGATGTGGCAACCTAAGCTTGAAGCCCGCGTTGTCCAAGATCTAACCCTGAAGGCATCGGACCGCGTGCTGGAAATCGGTACGGGTTGCGGCTACCTCACTGCTTTGCTGGCACGCTTTACCCGCCATGTGTACACCGTGGAGGTGGATGCGGCGCAAGCGGATGTGGCACGCGACAATCTGCGCCACAACGGCGTCACCAATGTGACGGTCGAGCAGGGCGATGCGGTGCAGGGCTGGGGCAAGCATGGCCCGTATGATGTTATTGTGGCGGGCGGTGCCTATGCGGCTGAACCGACCTTCCTGTTTGATCAGCTGGCCGAAGGGGGGCGACTGTTTGCAGTCGTGGGTTCCCAGCCTATCATGTCAGCTAATCTGTATACCAAGGTGGGTGGGGCAGTGAGCTGCGAATCGTTGTTTGAAACAGTGCTGCCGGTTTTGGCTGGCGCACCAAAGGTTTCCGCCTTTTCCTTCTGAGTGTGTTCGTTTTGCTGAACTTGCCGCTCGATCCGAGAAAACGCAGTCATTAGGCTGCGTTTTTTTTCGGATAAGATGTTCATTATCCGTCATTGATGATTGAGTTTTATCATGCAACAGATCTCTGCTTCGCAGCTTGCCGAATGGCTGAACGATCCTCACCGTACACCACCTAGCCTGATTGATGTGCGGGAGCCGGATGAATTCGCCTATTGCCATATTCCGGGTGCAATCAATATGCCGCTATCCGACTTTATGCGTCATGCAGAGTCACTTGATCAGGACGCGACGCTGGTGATGATCTGTCACCATGGCATGCGTAGCTATCAGGCTGGCGCATGGTTGGAGCGACAAGGATTTGACGAGGTCATCAACCTGAGCGGTGGAGTTGAGGCATGGTCGGTAACAGTCGATCCGACTATGCCACGCTACTAATTGTGTGAGGTAAAGTCAGCGCGCTCAAATAAGATTGTTCAAACGGTCTGGTCGGCGGGTGGTCAGACAAAGTACAATTGCATAAATTTGCTGACTAACGGTTCATCTTTGCCGACATTCAGCCTTGCTATCCCGTTGTTTGCTCAAGGTACGAGATCGTGGTGTTTTCGTTTTTCAAGAAAAAGGATGTAGAACCAGTCGGCCATAAGGCGACCAAGCCGGTTGTGCAGTCCGCCACGGGCCCCATTACCGATATCCCATCTGGTGGCCCTGTATCGATTGCTAGTTCCACGCTGGGCAGTGACATGATTCAGGTGGTCGAATCCGGGGTCAGCGAGGCCATGGAGAGTTCGGCAATTTGCTACGCCAATGAGCAAGACGATGAAGCGATTGCCGTGCTGCACGACGATATCGTCGCGGGAGAAAGTCGTGACAACGTCGATGCATGGCTGATGTTGTTTGATTTATACCGCCTTAAACATCGTAAACGTGATCATGATGAACTCGCCCTGCGGTTTGCCATGTTATTCGAGCGCACTGCACCGGTTTGGCCAATGAGTGATACGGTACAGGCAGTTGAGCGCGCGCCCCGCCAAGTCGTGCCGCTGGTAATGCTACCGACTGTATTGTCTGAATCGTCGATTGGTGCGCCAATGGCGCAGTTGACTGATTGCTTGAGTCGTAAGCAGGCTGTGCGAATTGATGTAGGGGCATGTAGCGGACTCGATGTGGCAACATCGGCGATCTTGCTGGAGGTGTTACAGCGTTTGCGGCTCGCACGCTGTGCCGTGACTTTGATTGGTGCGGATAGCTTCGCGGATGTGCTTCGCGGTCATGTCGAAGTGATGCGCAAGGAGCCTGCCGAGCAACCGTACTGGCATCTGCTGCTCGAGATTTTGCAATTGTCCCGACATTTGGAGTCATTTGAAAACGTCGCAGTAGATTTTGCCGTCACTTACGAAGTTTCACCCCCCTCCTGGGATGAGGGGATGGCAGTTCCGGACGCTAAAGCTGCAACGGTGTCTGACACCCCTGTGGCCAAATCGAGCGAACCAGAGGCAGTCGTTGATGCGTTTCGGTTTTCGAATGCGATTTCCGCTGCAACTGATGCTACTTTTGCGCCATTGCTGGCATTCGGTAAGGCGCATCCCTTGGTGCGGATTGATTTCTCACACGTATCCCGCATTGACTTTGTCAGCTGCGGGTTATTCATGAATGCATTGTTCACCTTGGTGGCGGAAGGGCGGGAAATCGAGATTTTCCGTGCCAATGAGCCCGTGATCGCATTGTTCCGCATCATCGGGGTCACGGATGTGGCGAGTGTCATTCGTCCAAAGATTTAAGGTTCTGCTGTCTGCCCACATTGAAATTCGATGTGGATACCCCATCTAAGTCCGTATCAACCGATACGGACTTTTTTCATGCAGCAATTCGACGGAACCACCATAGTCTCAGTACGACGAGGCGACTCTGTTGCCCTGGGCGGCGATGGACAGGTCACGCTGGGCAATGTGGTCATCAAGTCCACGGCGCGTAAAGTGCGCAAGCTCTATCACGAGAAAGTGCTGGTTGGTTTTGCTGGGGGCACGGCAGATGCTTTCACGCTATTTGAGCGATTCGAAGCCAAGCTGGAAAAGCATCAGGGCCATTTGCTGCGTAGCGCGGTCGAGCTGGCCAAGGATTGGCGTACCGACCGCATGCTGCGCCGACTGGAAGCCATGCTGATCGTGGCCGATAAAACCGCCACGCTGGTGATTACCGGCAATGGCGATGTGCTGGAGCCAGAGCAAGGCATTGCCGCCATTGGTTCGGGTGGCTCATTTGCGCAGGCTGCAGCACGTGCGCTCTATGACAACACAGACTTACCGGCGGATGTGGTGGTGAAGAAGTCGCTCGAAATCGCGGGCGACATCTGCATCTACACCAACCACAACCACGTGATCGAAACCCTGTAATGGGATCAGCCGAAGCACACAGCGTTGAGCTTGTTGCCGTCGAGATCGCGGAAATAGCCAGCGTAGAAGCCGGGGCCACGCTCGCCGGGTGCACCTTCGTCAGTGCCGCCGAGTGCGAGCGCCTTGGCGTGCAGCTTGTCGACCCACTCGCGCGAGGGCATATGCAGCGCCACCATGCTGCCATTGCCTACGGTAGCCGGCTCTTCGTTGAAGGGCAGGATCACACCGAGACCGGGCGCAGATGGGCTGTTGCTCCAGGCAATGCCGCGATCCGATTCCCAGACACGCTTGGCATCGAGCCCGTCAAACAAGGCTTCATAGAACGATACAGCACGCGACAAGTCGTTAGTGCCCACCAAAACATACGCCATCATGATCGATACTCCTCCTCTTGGTTGGAGTACGCAATGTAGAGAACATACGTTCTCTTTGCAAGAGTAATATCAGCGCGCAGCAGCGACGTACGGAAAGCAGACACATGACCCAGATGACTCCCCAGGAAATTGTCCACGAACTCGACAAGCATATCGTCGGCCAGTCCCGCGCTAAACGTGCAGTAGCGGTGGCGCTCCGCAATCGCTGGCGGCGTCAGCAGGTCGCCGAGCCGCTGAAAAGCGAAATCACCCCGAAAAACATCCTGATGATCGGGCCGACCGGCGTAGGTAAAACCGAAATTGCCCGTCGTCTGGCCAAGCTGGCGCATGCACCCTTCATTAAAGTCGAAGCCACCAAGTTCACCGAAGTGGGATACGTGGGCCGGGATGTGGATAGCATCATCCGCGATCTGGTGGAAATGGCGCTGAAGCAAACCCGTGATCAGGCGGTGAAGCGTGTGCGCGTGCAGGCAGAAGATGCGGCAGAAGAACGCATCCTCGATGTGCTGTTGCCGCCACCCAATCGCCCCTTTGGCGTGGTCGAGCCGGAAACGGATTCGCATAAAGAAACCCGCCAGAAATTCCGCAAGATGCTGCGTGAAGGTAAGTTTGACGATAAAGAGATCGAGATCGACATCGCCGAAGCTGCGCCGCAAGCCGAAGTCTTTACGCCACCCGGTATGGAAGAAATCGGCAATCAGATTCAGAGCATGTTTGCCGGCATGAACCAGCCGCGCAAAAAGGCCAAGAAGATGAAAGTGGCGGATGCGATGAAGCTTATCATCGACGAAGAGGCCGCCAAGCTCGTCAATCATGATGATCTGAAAACCGAAGCGCTGGCGGCAGTCGAACAAAACGGCATCGTCTTTATCGACGAAATCGACAAGGTCACCAGCCGGGGCGAAGGCAATGGCGGGGAGGTATCACGTCAGGGTGTGCAGCGCGATCTGCTGCCGCTGGTAGAAGGCACGACCGTGTCGACTAAGTACGGCATGGTCAAAACCGACCATATCCTGTTCATTGCTTCCGGTGCTTTCCATCTCGCCAAGCCCAGCGATCTGATCCCAGAACTGCAAGGCCGCTTTCCGATTCGCGTGGAGCTGGATTCGCTGGCGGTGGGCGACTTCGAGCAAATCCTGACCGGTACGGATGCTTGTCTCACCCGTCAGTATCAGGCTTTGCTGGAAACGGAAGGCGTGCAGATCACCTTCGCGGCAGACGGTATTCGTCGTCTGGCGGAAATCGCCTGGCAGGTAAACGAGAAGACCGAAAACATCGGTGCGCGCCGCCTCTATACGGTGATGGAAAAACTGCTCGAAGATGTGGCGTTTGACGCGCGCGCTGGTGAAGTGACTGTCACAGCTGCCTTTGTTGATGCCAAGCTAGGCCAGCTGGCTGGATCGGAAGATCTGGCGCGTTACGTGCTGTAAGCACAGTACTTCAAAGTGGATGACGTCGCCCCGCGCTGCGCCTGCAGCGCGGGAGTGGGCGGTTGGTTCGCTAGAATAGGACTACTCACCCAGTGGCTTGATATCCGCATTGACTTGTACAGTCTGCGATTTGCCTTTTGATTTAATCACCAGTGTCAGCGGTACGCGCTCGCCCGCTTTTAACGGCGATTTCAGTTCCATCAGCATGATGTGAAGCCCTCCCGGCTTCAGCTCAATGGACTTGCCTGCCGGCAACTTGAGTCCACCATCTACCTCGTGCATTTGCATCATGCCCTTGTCCATTTTCATTTCATGGATCATGACCATGCCAGCGACAGGCGATTGCACCTCCTCTAAAACGGCATCTTGCTTGCTGGTAATCGAGAAATAAGCCGCACCGACACTTTGTCCCGGTACCGTAGCCTTGGCCCAGGCATGCGCGACGGTGATATCAGCTGCCCAGGACGCGGTACATAGCAACAGGGCGACAGTGGCTTTTAGCATGGTCATGTCCGGCAAATTTGGAGGAGTGCAGACTCTGCCTTAAGTGCGATTCACCGGCAAGCCAGTATGTCAAAGTTGTAAACAATTTGCACAAAGCGTGAAAGCGTTGGGCTGGCTCCATACAAAGCATGTGGAACAAATGTACATTTACTGGCTTGAGTAAAATGTGCCGGAATAGGGAGTGTGCTTGTATGAGCTGCACAGTGTGGACATTGATGAAATCGTGGCAGTGTGTTCGCTGGATCATGATCATGGTGAGCGCGACAGCACTGATACACGTAGCAGAGGCTGACACGCTACGCGAACGGATACGCGAGAAGCTGGCCGAGCGGCGCCCGACAGCAGATGCGCCCGCGTCGACTCAGGCACAGGATCTTGCTGGCGATCAGGAAAGAACCCTCCGCGTGGGTGGCGAGCGCCGCACGTATCGATTGCATGTGCCGCGTGGCTATCAGCCACACCATGCTGCCCCCCTGGTGCTGGCATTACATGGTGGCGGAGGCAGTGCCAGCTATATGGCCGATGACGCAAATTATGGATTGATCAGCAAGTCCGAGCAGTCCGGGTTTGTGGTGGCGTTTCCGAATGGTTACAGCAAACTGCCCGGCGGCAAGTTTGCCACCTGGAATGCGGGCGGATGCTGTGGGGATGCTCGTGACCGGCAGATCGACGACGTCGCCTTTCTGAAGGCGGTTGTCGCCGATATCAAGTCGCAGCTGGCTATTGATGCGCGACGTGTCTACGCCATCGGGATGTCCAATGGCGGCATGATGAGTCACCGGCTGGCGTGCGATGCGCCGGAAGTTTTTCGGGCGATTGCATCTGTCGCGGGAACGGAGGCAACAGTCAGTTGCCAGCCTCGACAGTCTGTTTCCGTGTTGCACATTCATGCATTGGACGATGATCATGTGCTGTTCAATGGTGGCGCGGGGCCAGACGCTTTTCGTGATGAGTCCAAAGTGATGGAATTTGTATCGGTGCCGGAAACCATCGTGCGCTGGGTGAAGCGGGAACAGTGCGCTGCCACGCCCGCCCGCATCCTGCAGGTGGCAGGCGCCTATTGTGATAGGTATTCCGCTTGTGCCGATGGTAATACGGTACAGCTGTGTGTGACGGAAACAGGCGGGCACTCGTGGCCGGGTGCGCAATCGACCCGGCGTGGCAAGCAAGCGCCCTCGCAGGCGATCAGCGCCAACGAAGTGATCTGGTATTTTTTCAACGGCTTGCGTCGTTGATCAAGCGGCAACAACAGCTAAATGAGTGGATGGATATGAGGGTGGACATGAGTTTTCAAGGTCGAGTCATCGCAGTCACGGGGGCAAGCACCGGCATCGGGCTGGCACTGGCTGCATATCTGGGTAAATCCGGTGCGACCGTACTGGCCGGCGCCCGCCATGTACCGGCGCAATCCCTGACTGGCGTGACGTTTCAAGCGCTGGATGTACAGGATGCTGAATCTACCCGTGCGTTTTGTTCGCGGGCGGCACAGATGCAAGTTGATGCGTTTATCAGCAATGCCGGAATTGGCTGTTTCGGGGAAATCGAAACCATTAGCGATGCACAATATCGCAACGTGATGGATACCAACGTGCTAGGTCTGATTCATTGCGCTCAGGCAATGGCACCGCATTTTCGTTCTCGACACGAGGCAGGTTTACACAGCCGACTTGTGGTCGTGACCAGTGATGTGAGCGCCCGTACTTTTGCAGGTGGCGCGCTGTATACCGCCAGCAAATATGCGCAGCGCGCGATCTGTCAGTCGTTGGCTTATGAAGGACAGGCCTACGGTCTGCATGTCACAGAAATCCGCCCGGGCATGGTGGATACCCATTTCAATGGTGGCTTACCTGGCGATCCATCACGGCAGTTACATCTGCAGCCAGACGATGTGGTCAGTGCCGTAGCCTATGCCTTATCCGTACCCGGACATGTCCGGGTGGACGAAATACTGCTACATCCCGTAGTGCAGCCGGTGACGTTTTGATGTGCATCCGCAGGCTACAGCGTCCGCCGGTATTGAACAGCCTCTGCCAAGTGTGGCGATCCAATTGACTCGCTTCCGGCTAGATCTGCAATCGTGCGCGCTACACGTAAGATGCGGTGGTAGGCGCGCGCGGATAGATCCAGTTTGACGGTCACCTGATTCAGTAACTGACGTGCGCCCGTATCCAGTGCACAGTGCTTGTCCAGTGCGAGTGTACCCAAGCGGGCATTGACCTCTTGCTGGCGCTGCAACTGCCGTGTTCTGGCATGCAGCACGCGGTCTGCTACAACAGCACTGGCTTCACCAGCCGGGGCACTGGCAAGCTCGGTTGTAGGGACAGTGGGCACGGTGACGATCAGATCTATTCGGTCGAGTAATGGACCAGAAAGCTTGCCTTTATAGCGAGCGACCTGATCCGGTGTGCAACGGCAGCGACCTGATGACTGACCGACATAACCGCATGGGCATGGGTTCATGGCTGCTACCAGCTGGAAGGCAGCGGGAAATTCCGCCTGACGTGCTGCGCGGGAAATGGTGATACGCCGGGTTTCCAGTGGTTCCCGCAGTACTTCAAGCACTTTCCGGTCAAACTCAGGTAGTTCGTCCAGGAAAAGCACACCGTTGTGCGCGAGCGATATTTCTCCGGGGCGCGGTTCCGAGCCGCCGCCCACAAGCGCAGCAGCAGATGCAGTGTGATGGGGTTGCCGGAAACTGCGTATCCCAAATGCATCAGGTTTGAATCCCTGACTGCCCAATGACAGGATGGCGGCGCTCTCCAGCGCCTCTTGCTGATCGAGAGGCGGTAGAATGCCGGCCAGACGCGCCGCGAGCATGGATTTGCCCGTACCGGGCGGGCCGACCAGCAAAATGGAATGACCGCCCGCTGCCGCAATTTCGAGGGCGCGGCGGGCTTCTCGCTGGCCTTTGACATCGGCCATGTCTGGATGATTGCCGCGTCCGTGCATGGACGAGGACTGCAGTCTATTCAATGGCTGGTCGCCGCACAAATGGCTGACTACATCAGTGAGGTTTGCCGCCGAGTAGATGCGGGCATCCGGCAGCAAGGCCGCTTCGCGGGCACTGGTGTGTGGCAGGATAAAGCCGCGACCTGCCCGTTGAGCGTAAATGGCCATGGCCAGCGCGCCACGGATGGGGCGGAGTTCTCCGGTGAGGGCGAGCTCGCCGGCGAATTCCCAGCCCTCGAGTGCTTCGACAGGAATTTGTCCGGATGCAGCCAGAATCCCCAGCGCGATGGCGAGATCATAGCGGCCGGATTCCTTGGGTAAATCGGCAGGCGCAAGGTTGACTGTAATTCGGCGGGTGGGGAAATCGAAGCCGCTGGTTTGAATGGCGGCACGTACGCGATCACGAGCTTCGCGCACGCCTGCATCGGGTAGTCCGACCACGGTGAAGGAAGGCAAACCGTTGGCCAAATGGGCTTCCACTACCACCTCTGGTGCGTGGACGCCATGTAAAGCCCGTGATCGCAGGACGGCGAGGGACATGTTGCTTCCTTGCAAATGATTGATTTTATTTTCCAATCATGGCGAAAAGCCTGATTGTTGCGACTCGATAAATCAGTAAATGTATTTTATATATTTATTGAGTTGCATGGATGCTTTATGACCGCTTGTCGGAAACTTGCGACACGAATGAAGAGGATGAAAGGTCTATATGAATCAGCCTTTGCCGCAGGCATTACCCGACGTGTTGCCGGATTTTCGTAATCTGGGTGTAGTCCTGCGGTCGATTTTGGCAATGAACGCCCTGTTTGCGCTTGGATGCTTGATTGGCGCGGTGTCAACCGAGGCGGCCTTGCAGCGATTTATGCTGCTTGCAGGCCTCTTTGAGCCCGTTCTCCTGTTCTCTCTTGGCCTGCTGGCGCTCGTTCGCGATGCTTTGCTGCGCCTGGCTTATCGTCAGGGTGTGGTGGCGACCATTTTGATGGTAATGCTCGTCACACTGATGATTTGCATGATTGGAAGGGATGTCTATCAGATTGATATAAAAGGATATTTTTGCGCGATTGCGTGGTCGACACTATCCGCGATGATCATGTTGCGATATTTTCGCTTGCGGGGGCGCGCCATGTCGCCATTGCTGGCGGAAGCGAGGCTGCAAGCGCTTCAGGCACGCATCCGTCCGCACTTTCTATTTAATGCGATCAATGCGGTATTGAGTCTGATCCGCAGTCAGCCCCGACAGGCGGAGCGTGCACTGGAAGATCTATCCGATTTATTCAGGGTTTTCATGGCCGAGAATCGGGAACTTGTCCTTTTGTCGCGCGAGGTTGAATTGGCTCAGCAGTACATGGGGCTGGAAAAATTACGTCTGGGTGACCGTCTGATGATCGAGTGGCACATCGACAAGATGCCTGCCGATGCCATGATACCGCCCCTCATTTTGCAGCCACTTCTGGAAAATGCCGTCTACCATGGTATTGAGCCTTCCATCCAGCCTGGGTGTGTGACGGTGAATGTGTACCTTGTCAGGGACGAAGTTCATCTGGATATCCGTAACCCGTATTTCAAGGACGGCGGACAGCATCACGCAGGCAACAAGATGGCAATGGCGAATATTCGGGAAAGGTTGTTCTTGCATTTCGACGCTGAAGCAAATCTGAAAACTTCGGTTGGCGTCGACTATTATCAAGTTCACCTGATGTTGCCATATCGCGTGGCTAAGAGGATCCGCGATGACAGACTCGCTTAGACTGTTTTTGGTAGATGACGAACCGCCTGCATTGGCCCGGTTGCAAGACCTGCTGTCAGACTGTGCGTCGACTGTTCCCTTTCACATTGTGGGGACGGCGACGAATGGTGTACAAGCGCTTGAGCAATTGGTGCTTCATCCGGCAGATCTCATCCTGACCGATATCCAGATGCCGGAGATGAGTGGACTGGAGCTGGCGCGTCATGCCATGCGCCTGCACCACCGACCTGGCGTCATCTTCTGTACGGCATACGACCAGTTTGCGGTGCAGGCATTCGAGGTGAATGCCATCGATTACCTGCTCAAGCCGATCCGCAAGGAAAGGCTGGAAGCGGCGCTGCTTCGGGCGCGCAGTATGAGCCCGCCTAAACCGGATACGCTGGCCAAGATAGAGCGCCGGGCGCGCCGCTATTTCAGCGTGACCGAACGGGGCAAAGTGCGGCTTATTGCGGTCGAATCGGTCATGTATCTCAAAGCCGAACTCAAATACGTGACGCTGCGTACTCGTGATAGCGAGCATTTGCTAGAGGAGTCGCTGACAGCGCTTGAAGCCGAATTTGGTGAGCGTTTTCTGCGAATTCATCGCAATTGTCTGGTGTCCAGAGCAGGCTTGCTTGGCTTCGAACGCGGTCAGGACGAAATGGAAGGGCACTGGCTGGCGATGCTCGAGGGCATCCCCGAGCGGCTTGCTGTCAGCCGCCGCCAGGCACATGTGGTTCGCGAATTCAGGCGGGGTGGCGAGGCGGCAACGGCCGCGAACGCGGGCTAGCGGAGGCGGGGCGGAATGGCTTGCTGACACCTTGAATGGCGCGTAGAATTGTTGAGTTTTTTGATCAACTATTTACGCAAGCGTCAGGAGTGTGTCATGGACGTTCAGGCCCGCATCCATCAAACCGTCAGCGAAAACTCGGTGGTGCTCTACATGAAGGGCACTCCAACCTTTCCGCAGTGCGGTTTTTCCGCCAAGGCTGTGAGTATTCTCAAAGCCTGCGATGTCGAATTTTTTGCTGTGAACGTGCTGACCGATCCGGAAGTGCGCCAGGGCATTAAAGACTACGCAAATTGGCCGACCATTCCTCAGCTCTACGTGAAGGGCGAGTTTGTGGGCGGTTCGGACATCATGGGCGAGATGTATCAGAATGGCGAGCTGAAGCAAATGCTGGCTGCTATCTGATCATACGCGACGAGATCGTTCAATAAAAAGGGGCCGCCGGCCCCTTTTACTTTTGTGCATGTACACGTATCACCTACACGCCTACTCTGCTATAGCTGGCCTTCAGTGCTTCATCGATCGATGCGCGGGCATCTAAATAATGCGCACGGCTTTCCTTGTCCAGTCCACCGGCCTGACTAGCGGAAGCCAGCCATTGCGACAACGTGCGTGCATTGTCACGCAGCAGCGAGCGTGCATCGGCGGGAAGACCAATTGGCAGCGTTAAATTGGCAATCAGCAGCTTCAGGTGCTCTCGCTGCAGATTTCGGCGCATCGTGCTGCTAGGCTTGTTCTGGCGAACTTCCTGCCAGATTGCAGCTTGCAGGGTGTCATATACTTCGGACAGTTTGAGCGGATGGCTGCCTCTGTCGGCCAGATGCTCGTAATCGAGCATGTTTTCTGCCACCTTGCGGTTATATAGCCCATTCAGCACACGATCCTGAAGTGACAATACTTTTTCTGGCAGGCTGATATGGAAATCGCCCCGCATTTCAAGCAGGTCTGGTGTCAGCTTGCGCATGAAGTCGGGCGGCAGGGTGAAGCTGTCCGTGCTCAAGATCTCGCGTGCAATCAACTTAAGCGCGCGACGCTGCTGATCGGCGGCGACTGCGGTGAGTGGCATGCGGCCTGAGCCTGCGTGATCACGCACGTGCGTAATCCCGCCCACATATTTAGTGCTGAGTTCGCCTACGGTGCGAATATTGCTCAGGCCACTTTCGAAGCTGCGGCGAAGATCGGCATAGCTTTCACCGTCTTTCAGCTTACGCTTAATCAGGCGTTCCCATAGCTCGTGAGTCAGCTTGATGCGTCGTTCGTAGTAGGCAAGCGGATCTGCAGAGAGATCAAAGCGGTTGGCTGCCGGGTCACTGCCATTATCGCCGCCACCAGCTTCTTCATCGCTCGCGAAGGCAAGCAAGGGCTCTGTGGAGCGTGCGGCAATTTTAGCTAGTCCGTCTTTCTCTGCGTCTGCCTTGAACGGTGTATAGCCGTAGGCGATTGCCCAGTAATCGTATGGACCGAGGTCATTCTGATAGTAATCAGCCTGCTTTTCACCCTTGAGTGCCAGATTGGCAGGCACGTAATCCATGACCGAGGCCGAAATGCCGTGGGTGGCGGTAAAGGCTGGATCACTCAGTTGCGCGAAGGTATAGGCAGTGGATGCCTTGAAGTTGTGGCGCAGTCCCAGAGTGTGACCTACTTCGTGCATGATCACATCCTTGATGCGCTTTTTCACGAAGGCCAGCGCCTCAGGGCTGTCCGGGTCAATGTCTTCACGTGCGGCTAACACATCAAACGCGAAATCTTGTTCGGCAGCCGCCAGTGCGGCATATTCGCAGGCATCGTCCCCGTGCTTGATCACACCATCCTGTTGCTGGTCGCGATACAGGCGATGAGCGCTTCGCGTGAAGACTTCACTCATGACGATATTGGCGGAGAGAATTTCGCCTGTGCGGGGGTCAGTTTTGGACGGGCCGACCGCAGCACCCACATCAGTACCGAGATACCAGCGAATGGAGGCCCGGCGTGCTTCCGAGTTATCAAAGTCGGCATCGGCAGGCTGTTGCTTCACCACTAGCGCGTTGCGAATGCCAATCTTTTCGAATGCCTTGTTCCACGCTAATACGCCGGACTCAACCGCGTCGCGATAGCGCTCGGGGATATTCTTGTCCAGCCAATACACGACGGGTGACTTTGCATCCGAGACGGGCGCGTCCGGATCAGCCTTTTCGATGCGCCAGCGGTTCAGATAATGGACACGGGGAAATACTTTTCGATCATCGCTGAAATCCCAGCGGGTGGTAGTAAAGAAGCCCACGCGATCATCGGCCAGGCGTACTGGTGCCGCATCCGGCAAGCTGGCAAAGCTGTACATCCATGTCATGAATAGGTTGCGGGGATCGCGCACCGTTTTAGGCAAAGTAGGCTGCTGTGTACGGCCGGTAGCAAGCGGATTGGGCTGCGCAATCTTGGGAAGCGTGTAGTTTGCCTGTACTTCAACGGCAGTGAGGCCGTTATCGGCACGTGTCCGCAGAATGGTGCTTTGTCGCGGATCGAAAGCGTAGGTCTGGCGATAGACATGTTCGAGCTCGATGACGCCCATGCCCAGGTCGGTGAATAACAGAGCGGGGGCTTCGATCAGGATAGATTTGCTATCGGGATGGGGCAGGCTAACAACGGTTGCCGCACTGAGCAGACTGTCGGAAAAGCCTTCCTTTACTTCGACCGCTTCCGGTGTATTGGCCTGAGCAGTGTAGGCAAGGTTGTGAGCGATCAGCTGGATGCGGTCGCCGGTTTTGCGGAATGACGCCACATTGGAAGTGCCCATTTCCCCACCGTAAATACCGCCTTCACCAATCCCCTGCACCCGATTCACTGTGAACAGGAAAGGTTTGCCGATCATGTCCGGGGTAAGCTCTAGGTAGACCTTTTCTTCTTTGATCCAGACAGGAATCAGGCCATCCTTGCGTGTCGCACCCTTGGTGAGTTCATGAAACGACTTTTTGGCATTGGCTGCAGGCAGTGTGATCGCTGCCGCAATGTTCGCAGGCGCCGCCGGCTTGCTGGCATCGGCAGGTGCCTCATCCGCCGCGCAGGCAGGGTAAGCGAGTGCAGCTGCAATCAAGATAACAATCTGACGTTTCATGTACATGCAAAAATCCTCGACAATATATATTGCGCGCCGTATCGTGCGGCCTGCCGCGTAGCCAGTCAATGAGCAAGGTGTAACAAAATGCGCAGCGTCTGTACATTCGTCTTTCCACCAAGACGAATCAGATAATCCGCGCTACCATTACGCGCCGCCGGCATTACCCTTGCCGGCGAGGGGTTTTCTACCGAAAACCAAACACAAACAGGAAGTTGCAGCATGGTGAAAGCGGGGGGATCACCCGTATCGCCGCTGTATGGAGACAGTATGAGCACATTCGTTTTTTCCGAGCCGAATTTCGACGACCATGAGCAAGTCGTATTCGTCAGTGAAGCCAAAAGTGGCCTGAAAGCCATCATCGCGGTCCACAATACCAACCTCGGCCCGGCCATGGGCGGCTGCCGCATGTGGTCTTACGCCAGCGAACAGGCGGCCGTGACTGACGTACTGCGCCTCTCGCGCGGCATGACTTACAAGAACGCCGTTGCCGGTCTGCCCATTGGCGGCGGCAAGAGCGTGATCATCGGCAATCCGAAAACCGACAAGACGCCGGCACTCTTCGAAGCACTGGGTGAGGCGCTGGATCGTCTGGCTGGCCGCTATGTGACCGCTGAAGATGTGGGCACCAGTCCGGTCGATATGGCCTACGTCGCCGGCAAGACCCGCTATGTGGCTGGTCTGGGCGACAATGGCGATCCGTCTCCCTACACTGCGCTGGGCTGTTTTGTTGGTGCGCAGGCGGCTGTTCGCCACCACCTCAAGCGTGACTCCATGGAAGGCCTGATCGTGGCGCTGCAAGGTCTGGGCCACGTGGGTTACGACTATGCTCGCCGCCTCAAAGAAGCCGGTGCGAAGCTGATCGTTAGCGATATCGATACGGCTGCGCTGGAACGCGCACGTACCGAACTGGGCGCCGAAATTGTCGATCCGGATCGTATTTATGACGTACAGTGCGATATCTATGCACCGTGTGCACTGGGCGCCACGCTGAACACCGACACCCTGTCGCGACTGAAGGCCAAGATTGTGGCCGGTGCCGCCAATAACCAGCTGGCTACTCCGGATATTGGCGATGCATTGCGAAACAAGGGCATCCTGTACGCACCAGACTTCGTGATCAACGCCGGTGGCATCATCAAGGTGTGTTACGAATACTTCCAGAAGCCGGAAGACGAAATCGACGGCCATGTCCGCCGCATTGGCGATACGCTGGCTGAAGTCTTTGCTCGCGCTGATGCTGAACAGGTGTCCACCGCTGTAGTGGCTGATCGTGTGGCTGAGGCGCGGTTTAAGCGTTGATGCGGGCCTGTGAAAGTAAAAAACGCACCTTCGGGTGCGTTTTTTTGTTGGCTCACCTGACTATCACCGGCTTCAAACCGCTCCTTGCCGCAATCTGCGTAATGATGCCTTTGGCACTGTCACGGTTGTCATACGGTCCCAGTCGCACCCGCCAGACCTTATCGCCCTGAACAACGCTGACCGGGGCATTCAACCAATCGAGATCACTCTGGACGCGTGCTTTGAAGGTGTCTGCCGCAGCTTGAGTAGAAAATGCACCGAGCTGCAGCCAGACGGTATCTGGGCCGATTGCGCTGGTAATAGCCGCAGGAATAGCGGGTGGCGGCGCCTGATCCTGAGCGATATCCTGCTTGAGTACCTTCATCAGTGGGTCAGCTGAGGCCAATAGCACAGGTGCGGGTGTTTCCCTGCCATCCGCCATCAGCAGATCAACCTGCACGGCTGCGCTACCGATTGCGTGATATCCCAGCCGATAGGCAGCCGCATAGGATAAGTCCATGACGCGGTCTTTCAGGAAAGGGCCGCGATCATTTACCCGCACCACCACTGACTTGCCACTCTGCAGATTGGTGACGCGCGCATAGCTGGGAATCGGCAAGGTGGGATGGGCTGCGGTGAGCTGAAACATATCGTAGGGCTCGCCGCTTGAGGTGCGCTGACCATGGAATTTCCGCCCGTACCAACTGGCCACGCCGCGCTGCGTAAAGGGCTTGATGTCGGTCATCGGGGTAAAGGTCTGGCCGAGCACGGTGTACGGCTTGTTGGCAAACCGGTTCAATACTTCCAGTCGCGGCGTGGGTTCTTCCAGACTATCCAGATCAAAGGGCACGTCGGCAATCGGGCCGTCATCCTTGTAGTATCCCTTACCCGATTTAAGCGATTGCCCCGGCTTGGCTGGCGGGACAGCAGGCTTTCCTGCGATCTGTGCCGGAGCGCTTGGGTCCGGCGCTATAGGAGCAACTGTGACTGGTGGGGTGTAATGACTGGTTGCGCAAGCGGCAAGCACCAGAGTCGAACACAGTGACAGGCTGCGCAATCCACGCATGGCGGTTCCCTCATTTTGGCTTTTTGTGGGCGAATTAACGCTTCATGAGCTTGCGATCACCCTGAATGCTCATCAGGATGCCCATGCCGATCATAATAGCCAGCATGGCTGTGCCACCGTATGAAATCAAGGGAAGTGGCACGCCCACAACAGGCAGAATGCCCGACACCATACCCATATTGACGAAGGCATAGGTGAAGAAGGACATCGTGATGGCACCCGCCAGCAATCGTCCGAAAAGCGTGGATGCCTTGGCCGCGATTACCATGCCGCGACCGATCACGCACACGTACAGCACAATCAGCAGAAGACCGCCTAGTAAACCGAACTCCTCGCTGTATACCGCGAAGATGAAGTCAGTGGTGCGTTCGGGAATAAAGCCCAGTTGTGATTGCGTACCCTTTTGCCAGCCCTTTCCGATGATCCCGCCAGACCCCACGGCTGTGGTGCCCTGAATGGTGTGGAAGCCCTTGCCTAGGGGATCGATTTCCGGGTCGATCAGAATCTGGACACGATCGCACTGAAACTGTCGGAAGACTTTGGTACAACGCCCCTCATCGGACACAAACCAGCCACCAATCACGCCCGCTAGAATGAGCGGCAAAATAACCCGCCATGAGAGTCCTGCCAGGAACAGCACATAGAAACCGGCAGCAGAAATCAGGATGCCAGTCCCCAGATCAGGTTGCTTTACCACCAGCCCGGCGGGTGCCCCAATCATGAGGGCGGCTGCGAGAAAGTGTCGCCAATTCAGGTGTGATTCGAAGCGTTGGAAAAACCACGCAAGCGTCATCGGCACTGCGATCTTCATCAGTTCCGAGGGTTGAATGCGTGTAATGCCGATATTGAGCCAGCGCTTGGCGCCATTCACCGTATCCCCTTTGATCGCCACGCCTAGCAGTAAGATAAATCCCAGGATATAGAGGGGCAGGGCAATTCGCATCAGCTGGTTGGGCTTGAGGTGCGCGGCGAGCCACATTGCAGTGAACGCCACAGCCATGGACGCCAGTTTCCCGAATACTTTGTCCAAATCGCCGCCAGAGGCGGAATACAAGGTCATCAGACTGACCGAAAAGATCAGACCGAGAAATAGCATCAGCCACTTATCCAGTGGATGGGTCAGCTTTTGCCAGAGGTATTGGATCATTGGTCCTGCTCCGGATGCGGGGTGGCCGTGTCAGGATCGGAAGCATCGTAAGGGTTGGCCGGTGTCTCAATGGGGGCTGGTTCAGCAGGCAGCTTGCCCAGCATCCAGTAATCAAGCACTCGCCGGGCAATCGGCGCGGCAAATTCGGCACCAAAGCCCACGTTTTCCACAATCAAAGCCAGCGCAATCTTGGGTTTGTCTGCAGGCGCAAAAGCAATGAACCAGGCATTATCTTTCAAGTGAGCGGCCACCTTGGAGGCGTTGTACTTTTCACCTTTCAAGCTGAACACCTGCGCCGTACCCGTTTTCCCGCCCGAGACATAGCCTGCATTCGCAAACGCACGCGCGCCCGTACCCGCAACATTCACGCCCACCATGGAGTCTTTAATGAAGTCGACGTTGCTCTGCTTGAGTTCAATTTTGCCAACAGGCTGCGGTGCAACGTAGTTGCGCTTGCCCGAGGCCGCGTCTTCGATGTATTTGACCAGATGCGGGCGGAAAATCAGGCCGTTATTGGACAAGATAGCCATGGCTTGCGCCAGCTGAATTGGGGTGTACGTGTTGAAACCCTGACCAATCCCGATATTCGGGGTGTCGCCGCCAAACCATTTTTTCTGGCGTGGATCACGGAAGGCCTTGGCTTTCCATTCCGGTGAAGGCAGCACGCCTTTCTTTTCGCCGGGCAAATCGACGCCGGACTTCTGGCCAAAGCCAAATGGCGCCATAAAGCGGGCAATGTTATCGATGCCCATGTCCATGGCTAGCTGGTAATAATAGGTATCGCATGAGTGGACGATCGAGGTCTTCATGTCGACCCAGCCGTGACCGCCCTTCTTGTCATCGCGCCAGGTATGATTGGCGAACACGAAGAAGCCGGGATCGTTAAATCCAAATTGCGCCGTACGCTTTCCGGTTTCCAGTGCAGCCAGCGCCATAAAGGGTTTGAAGGTGGAACCCGGTGCATATGTACCTTGAATCGCGCGATTATTCAGCGGACGATCTGCGGAGTCATTCAGTTCACGCCAGCTGATCGGGTCGATACCGTCGACGAATAGATTGGGGTCGAAGCCCGGACGTGATACCAGTGCCAGTACGTCGCCATTGCTCGGATCGATCGCTACCAGCGCGCCACGATGATCACCAAATGCGGCTTCGGCCAGCTGCTGCAATTTCGCGTCAATTGTCAGTACGAGCTTATTGCCACTGACTGCTTTAACTTTCCGCAAACTGCGTACTGCGCGATTGCCTACATCCACTTCGACCATTTCAAAGCCGGTTTTACCATGCAGTGCTTCTTCGTACTGCAATTCGATCCCGAACTTGCCGATATGGTCGGTGCCTTTGTAATTGTCTTTGAGTGTCTCATCTTCATCGATGCGCTTTTTGTCGGCATCGTTGATGCGTCCAATGTAGCCGATCAGATGCGAGGCTGACTCCCCTCCTGGGTATTGACGGAAGAGGCGCGCCTTGACTTCAATGCCGGGAAAACGAAAGCTTTGCGCAGCAAACTTTGCTACTTCCTCATCTGTCAGACGATTCTTGATTGGCAGAGATTCAAAGTTCTTGCTTTCATCAAGCAGCTTTTTGAAGCGTCGGCGATCCTTCGGCGTGATCTCGACCACGCTGGCCAGATCATCGATGGCCTTATCCAGATTACTGACCTTGGATGGGGTAATTTCCAGCGTATAGGCCGAATAATTCCGTGCGAGTTCGACCCCATTGCGATCGGTAATGATGCCGCGCGAAGGCGGAATAGGCATGGGCTTGATGCGATTATCTTCGGCTCTGGTCTGATAGAGCTCGTGCTGGATGACCTGCAGATAGAAAAAGCGCCCTAACAGGACGCACATGGCCAGCAGCACAATACCCAGTGCGGTCACCAGACGCCAGTGGAAGTGATTGCGCTCTCGTTGATCGTTGCGCAGTTCCATTCTGCTCATAATTCTGCGGGCTTTTCTTTGCGTTGTGGCCAGCGGACAAAATGACACAGGAAAGGCCATAATCCAGCTGCAAAAATCGGGCCGATAAAATAGGCCCCTCCTGGATTGGGACTGCCGGTCGCCATGCGAATGGCCCACATCACCGCCTGACTCAACAGCATGAGTGGCGCGATATAGACAGATTGCTGCCATGACGGAAACACCAGAATCTGCCGTCGACGCTCCAGACATAGGAAGAGCGCGGTGCAGTAAGCCAGTGCATGTTGACCAAATATATTGGCATCACCAATATCGAGTACGATACCAAGAAAAAAGGCAAAACCCAGCCCGACATGGCGTGGCTGGTGTAACCCCCAGTAAAGCAGTATCCACAAGACACAGTCCGGCAACACACTGCGAATGACGGGATTCCAGGGAATCAGTGCGAATAAGAGTGCCAGCAGCGTGGTAAACAGGATGTAACCAAGGCTCACGGGCTTGAGCAGTTCACGTGAGGACGACATCACTCTTCTCCCCCGCGTTTGCGTTTCTTGCCGGGCTTGGGCTCTTCGATTTCAACCACCGGCTTTTCTGGTAATTTCCGGTGTTCGTCCAGTACCAGCAAAAAGCGGCCCTGATCTACACCAGCGATCGGCGAGCAGGTAATGCGCGCAAAGTCGGAGCTCCGATCGACACTGGCAACTTTCGCTACCGGCAAGCCGGCCGGGTAGATACCATCAATGCCGGAGGTGACCAGGGTATCGCCGACCTGGAAGTCTGCATTGGCGGGCATATACTGCACCTCCAGCGGTTTCAGTCGCCCTCTGCCGTAGATGATTGCTCGTACGCCGCTACGCAATACCTGAATAGGCACCGCATGATTGTTGTCTGTCACAAGTTCCACTTCAGACGTAAGCGGTTGCACGCGCACGACTTGACCTGCGATACCTTGTACATCGATGACGGGCATGCCCGGCGCAATGCCATCACTCGAACCCCTGTCTACGATCAGCTTGGCAGTAGATGGGTCGCGCGCGTAATAGAGCACCTCGGTCAGAATTCCCTTGCCATTCTGCGCACGTGGGACAGCAAGCAGCGCACGCAATTGCCGGTTTTCGACCTCCAGTGCATCCATGCGCAAGAGTTGCGCATTGACCTGTAGTTTTTCCTGCTGCAAGCGATGGTTTTCTTTAAGCAGCACTGCTTGCATGCTTAAGAAGTCAGCAGCTTGGCGTGCGCCTGCAACGGGCGCGGTAGCCAGCCATTGCAGTGGATACAGGGCGACAGACACGACCTTGCGCACCGGCGACATCAGATTCATCCGGTGATCGACGACCACAAGCACGATGCTTAGGGTGGCGTACAGCATGAACCGGTGCAGCGGCTTGGGGCCTTGCTTGAAGAATGCCGGTTGATTGGTGGATTGCATGGTGTCGGGACAGTGTGAAAGGTGAAATGTGAAAAGTGAAACGGGCTGCAGGGTGAGTGCTCACCGTGCAGCCGTTCACGATTCAAGATGCCCGCTTAGTCGTTGGTAAAAATGGTACCAACCTTGTCCATTTTTTCCAGCGCACGGCCGGAGCCACGTACCACGCAGGTCAGCGGATCATCGGCCACGATCACCGGCAGACCGGTTTCTTCCATCAGCAGACGGTCGAGGTCGCGCAGCAGCGCGCCACCACCGGTCAGCACCATGCCCTTTTCGGCAATGTCGGCACCCAGTTCCGGCGGGGTTTGTTCCAGTGCCTGCTTCACGGCAGAGACAATCTGGTTCAGCGGCTCGGTCAGGGCTTCGAGAATTTCGTTCGAGGAAATGGTGAAGGCGCGCGGAATACCTTCGGCCAGATTGCGACCCTTCACTTCCATCTCACGCACTTCAGCACCCGGGAAGGCCGAGCCGATGCGCTTCTTGATTTCTTCGGCGGTGGTTTCACCAATCAGCATGCCGTAGTTGCGACGGATGTAATTGATGATGGCTTCGTCGAACTTGTCACCACCCACGCGCACGCTGGAGGCGTACACGATGCCGCCCAGTGAAATTACGCCCACTTCGGTCGTGCCACCACCGATATCGACCACCATGGAGCCGGTGGCTTCTTCAACCGGCAGGCCGGCGCCGATGGCGGCGGCCATGGGTTCTTCAATCAGTTCGACCTTGCGCGCGCCTGCGCCCAGTGCCGATTCCTTGATGGCGCGACGTTCCACCTGAGTCGAGCCGCACGGTACGCAAATCACGATGCGCGGGCTGGGGGAGAGCAGGCGGCTTGGGTTCACCTTCTTGATAAACTGCTTCAGCATCTGTTCGGTGATGGTGAAGTCGGCGATCACACCGTCCTTCATCGGGCGGATGGCGGTGATGGAGCCCGGTGTACGGCCCAGCATCTTCTTGGCTTCGGCGCCGACAGCCAGAATCGTTTTCTTGGCATTCGGGCCACCTTCTTGCTGAATGGCCACGACAGACGGCTCATCCAGCACGATACCCTTGCCGTGCACATATATCAGCGTATTGGCTGTACCAAGGTCGATGGCCAGATCGTTGGAGAAATAGCCGCTGAGAGATCCAAACATAATGAGCTAACCTGTTCGTCAGTGTTGTTGGGCACATTAGTGCCACATTCCTGCAACGTATCCCGAATGGACACGTTGCCACAAATTCCATTTGATGCCCAACTGTCTCACGAGTCAGTTATCTGGCGGTGTGCCTGCAAATTTCATGCAGTGCCCTCAAGTGTTGATTTTCAACGACTTGCAGGCAAGTTGGGGTAAGCCAACTACATCGACAGGCTTGGGACGATCAAACCCAATATGTTACCCTAAGCCGATGACAAGATTAAAGCGCAAACCAGTCATTTTTTGCGCTCCTGACGAGGTGTGTTCATGTCCCTGAACGAAGCGGACGTTCGCCGCATTGCGCGCCTGGCTCGCATTGCCCTGAGCGACGAAGAAGTAGCCACGACCGGCCAGCAGCTGAATGGCATTCTTGGCCTGATTGAACAATTGCAAGCCGTGAATACGGATGGCGTCGAACCGATGGCGCATGCCAGCGATGTATCCCTGCGTCTTCGCGAAGACGTGGTGAGCGAAACCAATCGCCGCGAAGCCTACCAGGCTGTGGCGCCACAGGTGGAAAACGGCCTGTTCCTGGTGCCGAAGGTGATTGAATGAGCGCGGCATTGCGTGCCCATCTGGATGAGGCCGCTGCACTGCTTGATCGCGTGCGCAATGATGAGGCCTTTCTCGCGTCGGTGACGGCGGCGGGTGATGTCCTGGTCGAGGCGTTCAAGTCCGGCAAGAAAGTGCTGGCCTGCGGCAATGGCGGTTCGCATTGCGATGCCATGCATTTTGCCGAAGAACTGACCGGCCGCTATCGCGACAACCGTCCGGCGCTGCCGGCCATGGCGATTTCCGATCCCTCGCACCTCAGCTGCGTCGGCAATGATTACGGCTTCGACCATGTGTTCAGCCGTGCCGTAGAAGCCTTCGGCCAGCCCGGCGATGTGCTGGTCGGCATTACTACGAGCGGTAATTCCGCCAATGTCATCCGTGCTGTGGAAGCAGCACGAGCCAAGGGTATGCGTGTTGTGCTGCTGCTTGGCAAGGATGGCGGCAAGCTGAAAGGCAAGGCGGACGTGGATGTCACCGTGCCGCACTTTGGCTACGCAGATCGCACTCAGGAAATTCATATCAAGGTGATTCACGCGCTGATCGACCATGTCGAGCGCGGAATGGCTTACGTTTGAGCGAAAACATGACCACTCATACTCTTAAACAGATTTCGACTCTGCTGGCTGACGGCAAGGTCTCGGCCGTCGAACTGGCCACCGATTATCTCGACCGCATCACGGCGCACAATGGCGCGCTGAATGCCTTTATCACCGTGGACCGTGATCTCACCCTGAACGAAGCGCGTGCAGCCGATGCCCGTCGTGCCGCCGGTGAGACTGGTTTGCTGCTCGGCGCGCCGATTGCGCACAAGGACATTTTCTGTGCCGAAGGCTGGAAGACCACCTGTGGCTCGAAGATGCTGGCGAATTTTGTGTCGCCCTACGATGCGCATGTCGTCACCAAGGCCAAGGCTGCTGGTCTGGTGACCCTGGGCCGCACCAATATGGACGAATTCGCCATGGGTTCCGCCAACGAGAATTCGGCGTTTGGTGCGGTGAAAAATCCGTGGGATCTGAACGCTGTACCGGGCGGCAGCTCGGGTGGTTCGGCTGCGGCCGTGGCAGCACGTCTGGCGCCCGCTGCAACCGCAACCGATACCGGCGGCTCGATTCGTCAGCCTGCCGCCTTCTGTGGCGTGACCGGTATCAAGCCGACGTACGGCGTGGTCAGCCGCTATGGCATGGTGGCGTTTGCATCCAGTCTGGATCAGGGCGGCCCGATTGCCCAGACCGCAGAAGACTGTGCGCTGATGCTGAATGTGATGGCAGGCCATGATGTGCGCGATGCCACCAGTCTGGTGCGGGAGTCCGAGGATTACACCCGTGATCTGGGCAAATCGCTGGCAGGCGTACGCATCGGGTTGCCGAAGGAATACTTTGGTGCTGGTCTCGATCGCGAAGTGGCTGCTGCGGTGGAAGCGGCGCTGGCTGAATACAAAAAGCTGGGCGCGGAAATTGTGGAAATCAGCCTGCCGCGCACCGAGCTGGCCATTCCGGCCTACTACGTGATTGCACCTGCGGAAGCATCGAGCAATCTGAGCCGCTTTGATGGTGTGCGCTACGGTCATCGCGCTGCTGAATACCGCGATCTGAACGACATGTACGAGAAGAGTCGCGCCGAAGGCTTTGGCCCGGAAGTGAAGCGCCGGATTCTGACGGGCGCCTACGTGTTGAGCCACGGTTACTACGATGCTTATTACCTGAAGGCTCAGAAGGTGCGCCGCCTCTTGACCGAGGATTTCCTCAAGGGCTTTACCCAGTGCGATGTCATCGCCGCACCGGCCGCCCCGACAGTCGCCTGGAATCTCGGCAGCAAGAACGCTGATCCGGTCGCAGCCTATCTGGAAGACGTCTACACGCTGGGTGTGAATCTGGCCGGTCTGCCGGGGCTGTCGCATCCGGTGGGCTTTGCCAGCAATGGCCGTCCGATTGGCATGCAGCTGATCGGGACGCATTTTGCCGAAGCGAAGTTGCTGAATCTGGCGCATCAGTTCCAGCAGGTGACGGACTGGCATACCAAGGCACCGGCGCTTTAAGGGCGACAATAGAATCATTCGAGCCTGTCATGTACGTGATGGATGTGGTGGCAGGCCGAGACATGGAAGGAAAAGTAACCATGCAATGGGAAGTTGTGATCGGGCTGGAAGTGCATACCCAGCTATCCACGCATTCGAAGATTTTTTCCGGCGCCTCCACTGATTTTGGTCAGGCGCCGAATACGCAGGCCTGCGCCGTGGATCTGGCGCTGCCGGGTGTGTTGCCGGTGATGAATAAAGCGGCGGTCGAGAAGGCCATCCGTTTTGGCCTGGCCATTGGTGCGAATATCAACCGTAAATCGGTGTTTGCCCGCAAGAATTATTTCTACCCCGATCTGCCCAAGGGCTATCAGATCAGTCAGTTTGAGCTGCCGATTGTCGAGGGCGGCGCCGTGACCATCCGCGTGGGCGATGAAGAAAAGAAGATCAACCTGACCCGCGCCCATCTGGAAGAAGATGCAGGCAAGTCGGTTCACGAAGGCTTTCAGGGCGTAAGCGGCATCGATTTGAACCGCGCGGGTACACCGTTGCTGGAAATCGTGTCCGAACCGGAAATGCGTTCCGCAGCTGAAGCCGTGGCTTATGCCAAGGCGCTGCACAATATCGTGACCTGGATCGGTATCTGCGACGGCAATATGCAGGAAGGTTCGTTCCGTTGCGATGTGAACGTATCTGTGCGTCCGAAGGGTCAGGAAAAGTTCGGCACCCGCCGTGAAATCAAGAACTTGAACAGCTTCAAGTTCATGGAACAGGCGATCAAATTCGAAACACAGTGGCAGATCGAACAGATCGAAGATGGGCACGAAATCGTGCAGGCCACCGTACTGTTTGATCCGGATACCGGCGAAACACGTATGATGCGCAGCAAGGAAGATGCACACGATTATCGCTACTTCCCCGATCCGGATCTGCCGCCGCTGGTGATTTCGGAAGCCGAAATCGATGCAGTGCGCGCCGAACTGCCGGAACTGCCGGAAGCCATGCAAGCGCGCTTTGCAAGCCAGTATGGTCTGCCGCAATACGACGCTGTTGCGCTGACCGCCAGCCGCGAAATGGCCGCTTACTTCGAAGCGGTGGTGGCTGCAGGCGTCGAGCCCAAGCTCGCTAGTAACTGGCTGATGGGCGATATTTCCGCGCAGCTGAATCGCGAGGAGAAGACCATTGCCGATTGTCCGGTGCGTCCTGATGGTCTGGCTAGCATCCTCAGGCGGATTGCCGACAAGACGATCAACCAGAAGGGTGGCAAGGATGTGCTGCGCGCCATGTGGGAGTCGGACAAGTCTGCAGACCAGCTGATCGAAGAGCTGGGTCTGAAGCAGGAAACCGATACAGGCGCCATTGAAGCCATGATTGATGCCGTGCTGGATGCCAATGCCGGGATGGTGGGCGAATTCAAGTCGGGCAAGGAGAAGGCGTTCAATGCGCTGGTGGGCCAGTGCATGAAGGCAGCCAAGGGCAAGGCGGATCCTGCAACGGTAAACGAGATTCTCAAACGCAAGCTGACCGCCTGAAACTGAGTCGAATGTCCGCAGAAAAGGCCGCTCGCAAGAGCGGCTTTTTGTTCGGCTGACCGTCTGTGCCTGTGCTGAAGGACATCGCTTGTGCGAGTGTACTAAAGTAAAGCCAAGCACTGATGTGTGGACGGCTCATGTTGAATCTCAAGCGTTTTTTCAGGACGCCCCAGCCTGCTCAGGACGAGCAGGTTGATACAGTGGCGTCCAGTGTCGAACAGTCGGACTCCTCGTCGGCGGTGCTGAGCATTGCGTTGCGCGAAGTCGGTATGAATCTGGCCAGTGTGTGTCATCGGTTGGCAGTATTGAGTCGTGATGCAACCAATATTGCAGGCTTATCCAACGCCATTTCGGATGAGTCCATTGCCATCCGGGAGTCCGCTCATCAGGTCGTTGACCGGGTGCGTGAGGCGACAGAGGTCGCCAGTCAGACCCGGAACGAGTCGGAAAATGGCGCTCGTGAGCTGGATGATGCGGTCAGTGAGCTAGGCGGCATTGTGCAGCAAATCCATGAGACCGAGGCCATGCTGCACACACTGGCTGCGGAAATGAAGCAGATTCAGGCCGCCAGTGTCACGATTCAGGGTATCGCCAAACAGACCAATATGCTGGCACTGAATGCAGCAATCGAGGCCGCGCGCGCTGGTGAGGCAGGTCGGGGTTTCTCGGTGGTGGCGGAAGAAGTGGGGCGTCTGGCGCAGTCGACCATGCAGGCTGCAAGCAGCATCACGGCGTCTGTATCGGCTATTCATACAGCCACAGACACCTCTGTACGCAGTATCAGCTCATTGGCGGCTCGTTCTGATGCAGTAGTCGACGTGGCTACCAATGTCGCACGAAATCTCCATCATATGGTGTCCGGTGCCATTGATACCACCGCTCATCTTCAGGTGATTACCGAGCAGGCCGAAACCTCCGCTATCCGTGCAGACCAGATCGAGTCTCATGCGAGCGAGAGCTATCTGCATATTGGCCGATTCCAGAACGAACTGTCGGATACTTCGGCTAAAGCCAGCCTGCATGCCGAGTCGAGCTTCAAGGTGATTGTCGAATCCGAAACACCCTGTGTGCATCTGGATCTCTTCCGTCTGGCCAGAAGCACAGCGGATGCAATTGGCCGGATTTTTTCAGAATCGATCACCGAAGGACGGCTTAGCCGGACAGATTTGTTTTCGGATCGTTATCTGCCTGTTTCCGGCACCCAGCCACCCAAGTACACCACGTCATTCGATACCTTTGCAGATCAAGTGCTGCCCGGCCTTCAGGAGCCTTTCCTGCAACAGTTTCCCGATGTGGTTTATGCCATTGCAACCGACAAGCGGGGCTACGTGCCCACGCATAACAACAAATTCTGCCAGCCGCTGACTGGTGACCCCGCCAGGGATCTTGTGGGCAACCGGACCAAGCGCATCTTTAATGATCCGACCGGCGTGCGCTGCGGCGCGCATCAGGATGTCGTACTGGTGCAAACCTATGTCCGTGATACCGGTGAGGTCATGCACGATCTGTCGGTGCCGGTATTCGTGGATGGCGAGCACTGGGGCGGCTTGCGGGTCGGCTACCCTGCAGAAGTCATCGAATCAGATAGTTACGCTCAGGCTGAGCTCTTCTGAATCCACACATCTCCCTTCTGTTGCAATGCAGCAACAGCTCATTCCCATTCTGTCCAATCCGTGTTTGAATAGAAGCAGTCAAGCACTTGCTTGAATGAGAGTGCTTACCGGCACTCGCTGATCCGGTTATCGTACCGGAACCTGCTGCCACACGCGGCGATCAAACCGGAGCCTGACGCGATGGAGCTTATCCATGTCGCCAGGGGCTGGTGTTTTAGTCCCGATCGCCCGTCTGGCCTTCATACTGCGGCAATGCACATCGCATTGAATATCCGCCGACTTGTCGCCAGCGTCGCGATTGAACGGATTTTCATTGCTTTGCAGAGGTTGTCATGCAGATTGCCATTCCCGGTGAATCCGCAGCTGGGGAAACCCGAGTTGCGGCCATACCCGAAACCATCAAGAAATGGGTCGGCGCAGGCCTGACCGTGCACGTCCAGCGGGGCGCCGGTCGCCATGCTGCGATTCCGGATGCCGCGTTCGAGGCTGCCGGAGCCAAAGTCTGCCCGGACTTTGCAGCCACAGTTGCGGGTGCAAAGCTCGTCGCCAAGGTACGTGCGCCCAATGCCGAAGAACTGGTGTTGATTCCAGAAGGGGCGGCGGTTGTTTCGCTGTGCGATCCCTATCGCAATCCGCATCTGGACGCCTACACATCCCGATCGTTCGATGCCTATGCACTGGAGTTGGTGCCACGTACCACCCGTGCGCAAGCCATGGACGTGCTGTCGTCGCAGGCCAATATTGCAGGCTATCGCGCCGTTTTGCTGGCAACCAATCACTATCCACGCTTCATGCCCATGCTGATGACGGCTGCGGGTACGGTTAAGCCTGCCCGTGTATTGATTCTGGGGGCAGGGGTGGCTGGCTTGCAGGCGATTGCGACAGCCAAGCGCCTCGGTGCGGTCGTGGAAGCCTTTGATGTACGTCCGGTGGCTAAGGAGCAGGTGGAATCACTGGGTGCCAAGTTCATCGAAGTCCCGCTGAACGAGGAAGAAAAGAAGCAGGCCGAGACATCGGGTGGTTACGCCCGTGAAATGAGTGACGACTACAAGCAGCGTCAGGCTGCGCTGGTCGACAAGCATGCACGCAATGCCGACATTGTGATTACCACCGCGCTGATTCCGGGTCGTCCGGCACCGGTGCTGCTGTCTGCAGATACCGTCAATGGCATGAAGCCGGGCGCGGTTGTGGTTGATCTGGCCTCCGACTGGGGCGGCAATTGCCCGCTCACACGCAAGGATGAAACTGTCATCACCGACGGTGGCGTGACCATTCTTGGCCCGAGCAATCTTGCGGGTATGGTCGCGGCAGATGCATCTGCCCTGTATGCGCGCAATGTCTTCAATTTTGTGGCGTTGCTGCTGACCAAGGAAGGCGGCTACGCACTGAATCTTGAAGACGACATCCTTGCCGCCTCCCTTATCTGCCATGCAGGTCAGCGCCGCTTTGGTGCTGCAACCGCACCGGCCCCAGTGAAGCCTGCCAGCGTACCGGAGACCCAATCATGAGCATCGAAATCGCACAGGCTGCACAGGCAGCCGTTGAAACCGTCGCCGCTACCCCCTTTGTCGCGACATTCACTATTTTTGTGCTGGCCATTGTGGTCGGTTATCACATCGTCTGGAACGTGACGCCTGCTCTGCATACGCCACTCATGGCCGTAACCAATGCCATTTCCGGCATCATCATCGTAGGTGCCTTGCTGCAAACCGTGACGGTTGGCGGCGATAGTCTCTCGCCCACATCGGTCTTGGGTGCACTGGCCGTCTTTCTCGCCAGCGTAAACATCTTTGGCGGCTTCGCCGTGACCTCGCGCATGCTCGACATGTTCCGCAAGAAGAAATAAGGAGGCCACCATGACTTCATTCCAAGCCTATGCAGACTGGCTTTACCTCGTTGCGGCCATTTTGTTCATTTTGTCGCTGCGCGGCCTCTCCAGTCCCAAGAGCGCCATTGCCGGTAACAAGTTCGGCATGGCCGGGATGGCTATTGCCGGTCTGACCACACTGGCCATTGTTCCCAACCCCAATCTGGCACTGATACTGGTGGCGGTGGTCGCGGGTGCTGGTATCGGTATCTTCCGTGCCAAAACGGTACCGATGACGCAAATGCCGGAAACCGTGGCGCTGATGCACTCGCTAGTGGGTCTGGCCGCTGTGCTGATCGCGCTGGCTGCTGTGCAGCATCCGGGCGTACATCATACAACCGTGCAGCGCGTCGAACTGTTTGTGGGCTGTTTCATCGGCGGGATTACTTTTACTGCATCCGTGATCGCCTGGGGCAAGCTCTCCGGCAAGCTGGGCGCCAAGCCGCTCAAGGGCGGCTGGGTGAAGCCTGCGCAGCTGGGCATCGCATTGCTGATGCTGGCAGCGGGTTCGCATTACTTCATCACTGAGTCGCTCACTTCGTTCTTTATCATGACGGGCCTATCGCTGGCGCTGGGCTATTTCCTGATCGCGCCGATTGGCGGCGGTGACATGCCGGTGGTGGTGTCGATGCTGAACAGCTACTCCGGCTGGGCGGCAGCGGGTATTGGTTTCACGCTGGGCAATTCCGTGCTGATCATTGCAGGCTCACTGGTGGGCGCATCCGGCGCGATTCTGTCCTACATCATGTGCAAGGCCATGAACCGTTCGTTGCTGAACGTGATCTTTGGCGGCATGGGTGGCGATAGTGCCGAGGCTGCAGCATCCGGTGATGGCGAGGCCAAGGCCTACAAGGCAGGCAGTGCGGAAGATGCGGCCTTCATGATGAGCAATGCGGCCAATGTAGTCATCGTGCCGGGTTACGGTTTGGCGGTATCGCGCGCCCAGCATGCACTGCAGGAGTATGCAGACCTGTTGAACGAAGCAGGTGTGAACGTGCGCTACGCCATTCACCCGGTTGCTGGGCGTATGCCGGGCCACATGAACGTGTTACTGGCTGAAGCTGAAGTGCCGTACGAGCATGTGCTGGAGATGGAAGAAATCAATTCCGACTTCTCGAATACCGATGTGGTGCTGGTGATTGGCGCCAACGACGTGGTGAATCCGGCCGCACAAAAAGATAAGCAGAGCCCGATCTACGGCATGCCGATTCTGGAAGCGCACAAGGCCCGCACTGTGGTGGTAGTGAAACGGTCCATGAATGCGGGCTATGCAGGCCTGGACAACGAACTCTTCTACCTCGATAAGACCATGATGGTGTTTGGTGATGCCAAGAAGGTCGTGGAGGACATGTTGAAGGCTGTTGCGCACTGACCTCTATTCAGCCGTTCAAATCCAACCCCGCTCCGGCGGGGTATTTTTTTGGCTATTTGCGTGATTTGAATAATTGCACATTTGCACAATAATACCACTTAAATATAAGTCTTCGACGAAATTCGCTGCGATGGTATTTTTATTGGTTTCATTTTATGTACTGGAGTGCAGGTATGTATTTCCGGTAAGACCAGTGTCGAGTGAATGTGCAATTAATTGATGTAAGTGCTTTATTTATAAGAATTTGCTTAATTTTAATTTGATGGGCTAGCCCTGTTTTTAACTGACGTCTTGCTTGGCAAGGTTATAAATGTTGGGTAGCATGCTAGTCGAATAGATATTTTTAATTGGTGCCTGATTGCATAAAGGTACCAAAGTGGAATTTTGGTTATCAATCATGAATTGTGCAAAACGTGTAGTGTCATAATCGGGCGGTGCGTCTGATGTGTCAGAGCGAGTTTATGAAGGTTGAGGGTGTATAGGAATGAGCGTTGTGGGTCGTTTCCAGGTACGGGGTTTTACGCTGATTGAGCTGCTGGTTGTGATTGCAATCATTGGCATTCTGACGGCGATCGCGATTCCAGCGTATACCTCCTATATCAAAGGCAGCCGTGTTTCAGGCGCAAAAACTGACCTGATGACACTTGGTGCAGCCATTACCAGCGGGTATCAACAGGCACTCGTCTATCCCGGTAGCATGAAAGGGTCGCCTCTGGCAAAGGTGACCGCGGCGACTACCTACAATTCAACTTCCACCCCCACGCTGGCATCGCTTGTGCCCGGCTGGAAGTCATCCCAGACGCAATTCTTTAAATATAGCTATACGTTTACGCCGGGAACCAGCCCGACGCCAGATTCCTGGTCTGTTACGGCAACCGGTATCACTGGAACCATCCTGAGTAATTGTGAGCTCACTATGAGTAGCACAGATTCAACGATCACCGTCGTGTCGGGCAAAACCTGTTAATCAAGCAGGGGGCAAGATGTGGAATCAGCGCGGATTTACACTGTTTGAGTCTCTGGTGGTCATTATCATCATGGGGGTTGTGCTTTTATTCGCCGCCCTGCTTAGCAAAAGTTGGCGCACCAATAGCCGTCTGGCGACCGCCAACACTCAGGTTCAGAGTGAAGTACTGCACAAACTGCGTGCAACTGCGCTGCGCAATCCGGGCGCCATTACAGATTCAAGCGCTGCTGCGGCATTCATAACGATCAGTGGGACGACCATTTCGCTTTACGCATGCAGTGCGGCAACCTGTAAAACCAACGCAGATAATGTATTGCTCTGGAAAACCAGCTTGCCCGCGGGTGTGTCCGCGTCCATCGGAGGGGGGAGTAAAACTTGCCTTGCGCTCACGAGCAGAGGTGGGGTAACCACGTCCCCGGATGCGACGACATGCATTGGTCCGAGCGCGAATGGCAGCCTGCCCTTAATAACGGTTTCTTGATGGGGCGGATATGATCACCCAGAAGAAGGCAAATAAGATGGTTAGGCGCCAGGTGCGTGGCGTTCATCCGCCACCGTCGCTCCGATTGCAATCGGGGATTACGCTGCTAGACAGCCTGATTGCCATGATGATTGTGCTGATTACTGGCCTGGGGTCTGCATATGCATTGAACTCAAATGCGGTTCAGCAGGTTCGTACAGACATGAAAAACGAAGTGGTATTGCGTATCCGCGAGCATGTCTTGGCAAATGGCGGCATACCCGCCTTGTGCGCTGCGGCCACCAAGACATTTAATGTGAGTATCGGCGCGTCGGCTGCGCCCGTCACACTGGGTATCAGTTATGCCTGTACTGATCAGGAGGTAACGGTCGGGGGAAGTAAGGTCATGAGCCAGCAGGCGACCTTTACCTCTAGCACCAATAGCAGCCTGTTCGGCAGCCCCGGTACGATTCAGGTGAGCCTCTAATGCACCTTTCCTTCAGACGGGAGTTCGCACGCGCCAGTGGTTTCACCCTCATAGAATTGATGGTAGGTCTGGCGGTATCGCTCATTGTTGTGATGGCGATGGTAGTGGTGTTCCGCAATACGGTGACCGGTTCAATCCAGTCAGTCAGTAGTGCCAGTACGGCGGGCCAGACTGCATTTGCCGAGTTGAGTGCACTGGCAGAGTTACAGGCTGCTGGCTACGGGATCGGCATCGCCAGTAATGCGGACGTGGCGAATCATCTGGTAGTCCTATCCGGCGCATCTATTGATGCATCCAGTAAAAAGTTGACGGGCGCGACACAGAAGGCGCTGCCATCCACGCCAATCAATATCGGGGCTACTGCAAGCGACAAATGGAATCCGGCCTTGTGCGCGGCAGGGGGAACTCAGCCGGCGTGCGGTAATACTGTATTGTGGACGTTTAACGATATTACTTCTGCCACCCCGACGCCAATCTGCCGCGGCCTGCATGTAGACGGTTCGAGCAAGCAGCTCATCTTGATAAGCTCCCCCTCGGGCGTAGCCTGCAGCCTATCCACCCCGGCAAATAACTGGGGCAATATAGTCTGGACACAGCAGACTCTTGCGACGCAGTTAAATCTATCCAGTGTCGCATTCATGGTGGCGCAGCCAACCAGCAAATGCACCCTGCCCGGTGCTTCAACCTTGCCGCCGAAAACACCGTGGGTGGTCAGCTTCTGGCTTGATATGGGCACTACGGCCGATCGTTCAATGACGGCCTGTCTCGGCAATATGGCAACGTGATGATTTATCCGCGACTCATTCTGATTCAGGTGGGAGGATGTGTATGCATCACCTAGCAAAAAGACGACGATCCATGCTTCGGCAAGCAGGCGGGGGTTCGACAACTTTTATCGCGCTGCTCGTGGCGGTGGGTACGGTTGCGACAGTCTATCAGGTAGGTGGTGCGTTGCGCGGCTATCAGGATAGTGGTGTCGCTTTGCATGCTGTGACGCAGGCGCAGGCACTGGCATGGCGTGGCGCCGATAGCTTGAAAACCATGCTGATCAATCAATACTGCGGGGTGACAGCGGGGACGTGTGCTGCAACAGACAGTAATCTTGGCGTGCCTGCCTACGCAAGTGGCAAAACGGTCGAAATCTCCGGTTTGTCTGTGAATGCCTCGGATTCAGCACGTGCATTTATCGTTAGTAATACCGCACCGTCTGGCAGTAATCCGCGTCAGATTGTGGTGAATGTCACCGGGCTATCTGCAGGCGCGACTTCTACTGTACAGCTTGTACTTCAGCCATATCCCGGTATGCCCCCCAGCTTGCCATATAACATGCTGGTTTTCGGCAATGCCAGCCTGAGTGGTGGAATCTCGGTAGCCAATACGAGTGGCGGGAAGGCCGTGATCGGCGTGCAAGGCAATTTCAATGTAGCAGGTGCAAAGTTTGATAATGTTGAGCAGTTGAACGTAACCGGAGACCTTAATCTGTCGGGCAATAGCATCCTGAATAACGTGACCGCCAATGGCAATGTGACCCTTGCAGGTAGTACCAAGATTGCAAACCTGCAGGCGAGCGGCGGAGTTGATACGGGAACGGCGCTTGATACGGGTACGGGGGATGTAACCATTTCAGCAGGCAATGTAAATGGACAAATCTCCAAAAAAGACTTTCAGGTAGTCAATGTTAAGAATGAAGGCGCGCAGACAATTGCCTTGCAGGAGCGGCCCAAGATAAATCCAGTCGCTGACGCAGGTGTACCTGACTTCGAGCTGTTTCTTGATTCAGCCAATAAAAACATCCCCAGCATACGCTTTAAGGGGATCTCGAATGTTGCAGACGGGATCTATCCCATTGATGACAAGATCGTTTACGCAAATTTTTGCGATGGTCCGACGACTTGGAAGTCCAGTTGCATTTCTTATGAGGCATCCACTGATACCTGGACATTCAAAATTCCGGATAAAGCCAACGATCCGATCATTGCACCCGGCGTGGTGCTCATTCGCGGTAATGCATCGTTTACGGGGGGTACTTACCGTAACTCGTTCTATGTGACGGGAAACGTTGTTTCGAGTAATGCCGACAATACCTTCATTGCATTCAATAACTTCGCTGCCAAACCTGCAAACGCCAGCACACCTGCCAATCCATGTGCCTGGGTGACGACTGGAACAAAAACGAATATTACTCCACTGAATCAATGTAACGCCGTGGGTGGCAGAGTCATGGGTAAATCGGTGGGGAACGTCGTATTTGAAGTGGGTGGCGACCTCATCCTGAAGTCCTATTCCGTTGTGAATGGAGACGTGCGAATCAAGGGGCTGCTGGATGGCTCCACTGGGCGTGTCGAGCTGACAGGTGGCCTGCTCGTCACAGGATGGGACAGTAAAAGTAATCAAGCAATCAAGGGGAATACCCTGACGATGGGCGCAACGTTTATTCTGACGCTGCCTCCTGATGGGGGGACTACCCCTGTTCCGGGTAGTGGAGGCAGTGGTGCAACGATTAACACTGTCTGGGTACGTGGCCTGTAGGTAATGAGTGCGTGGCGCACTGATTAGCACGGCGATTGATGATGGATCGATCCAGCAGGGCTACAGCAAGTGAGCTGTAGCCCTTATTGCAGGTCAGGCTGATGGCGGAACGTAGCCTGCCGGCATTTCGGCGCCTTCGCCAAAGAAGTAATTTTGCATCTGCGCCTGCAAGTACTGGCGCGCACGCTGGTCAGCGAGATTCAGGCGGTTTTCATTGATGAGCATGGTCTGGTGCTTAACCCAGGCCTGCCAGGCTTCTTTGCTGACGTTTTCGTACATTTTCTTGCCCAGTTCGCCGGGCAATGGCGGGAAATCGAGACCTTCAGCCTCACGACCGAGCTTGATGCATTGAACCATACGAGTCATGGCATTGTCCTTGCTAAGATGGGCGGCACGCACAGGCGCCTGTCACTGAAATTCATGCGATTGTATCAGGTTCGCTTCAAATGCTGAGACTACTGGCAAATGCATGCGTGATGCTTACCGGTTGTCACGTGAATCGCGTACACTGCCGGCATTGTCGCACTAACCAATCCCCATGATCGACGACATTTATATTCCCAATGATTACCGAGTGAGTCATGCAGCGAACGGGTTTCGCTGGTGGCGTGAAGCCTTTGCGCTGTTTGCCCGCCAAGCAGGCTCATTCTTTCTCATCTCCATGGCCTACTGGCTGCTCTCCTTTTTCGCCGTATTGGTGTGTTCGCTCGTTCCCAATGTGATCGGCGTTCCGCTCAGGATTGTGCTGGCCGTCATGTCGCCTGTGTTTGCGGCGAGCTTTGCAATGGCTGCGGCACGTGCCGACCGGGATGATCAACTGGATATCAGCACCTTGTTTGCTGGCTGTGCATCATGGCGGCCACTCGTTCATATAGGCATGATCCAGTTTTTCCTGCAGCTATTGGCCTTGTTGATATTCGTACTGGGAACAGGTGCCCTTTTGGCCGGCGCAAATGTGGATGTAAATGCCCTGAATCAGTCATTGACGGCTGTAACGGCACAACCCGAACGCATGGCTGACATATTGCAGCAAAGTTTGGGCGAGACACTCATCGTGCAATGCATCTGGTGGGCATGTTCGGTTGCCTTGGTTACAGCGTTCGTGTTGTTTCTGCTGACGCTGGCACCCAGTCTGGTTGTACTGGGAGGCACCAAAGCCATGGATGCGGTGTGGCTGTCGGTTCGGGCTGTACTGGCAAATTGGCGTGCGTTTACCGCATATGGCCTGTTTTCATTCGCCCTAACGCTGGTGTGCATCGTGGGAATGGGGATGATCGAGGTGCTCACTGGCAGTGATCTGCTGATGATGTGTATCGCAGTGCTTGTGTTTATGGGTGGATATCCGATCGTCACCACCAGCCAGTACTGCGCATACAAGGATATCTTTGCCGATCGAGAATCAGCCATGCCACTCGACTAATAACGGCAAATTAGGAGACAGAGTCCTCATGGAGAGTCCTTTCAAGGGAAAGACAGGTATCAAGCGCATCTTCAACGCTGCAGGTTACTCCATGGATGGCTTTGTTGCCGCCTGGCGACACGAAGCAGCTTTTCGGCAGGTGGTGCTGCTAGCGCTTGTCGGCATTGCCCTCTCATGGTTTCTGGATATGCCAGCCTGGGGGCGTGGACTCATCGCACTCGTACATTTGCTGACACTGGTGGTAGAGTTACTGAATTCTGCAATTGAAGCAGCAGTGGATCATACCTCTCTGGATCGGCATGAACTTGCCAAGCGCGCCAAGGATATGGGGAGCGCTGCACAGTTTGTGAGTCTGGTATCCGTCACTGCGATCTGGTTGATTGTATTGGGGAGTCGCTGAGCGTCATGTCGTATAGCCTGTGGCTAACACTGGTGTTGCTAGGCATCTGTCTGTTGCTGGCGGGGTTGACTCGTGCGCACTGGCCGGATGCTACACTGGCACTGGCTCGTCGCATGGCTGGCATGAAACGTCATGCAACCGGGATTGATGGCCACGAAGTGGTCTACTACGAGTCGGGGCTGCATGATGCGCCGGTGGTATTGCTTTTGCACGGCTTTGGCGGTGACTCGCTTAACTGGTATCGACTCGCAAAACGCTTGCGCAAGCAATATCGACTGATCATGCCTGATCTGCCCGGATTTGGCGAAACCGGTGTTTTGCCGGGTAAATCCTATGCCATCCCCGCTCAGATCCAGCGCCTCAAGGATTTTGTAGATGTCTTGAAGCTCGGGCGATTTCATTTGGTCGGCAACTCAATGGGCGGCTATCTGGCTGCAGCATTTGCGGCCGAGTTTCCATCTAAGGTGATGTCGCTGGCGCTATTTAACGCCGCTGGCGTCGACATGCCGCGATACAGTCCCTATGTTCAAGCGGTGCTTGCGGGTGACAACCCTCTGGTGGTGCGTTCTCGCAAAGACTTCGAACGCCTGCTTGCACTGGTGGCACACCGTAAGGCGTGGATGCCGGGATATCTCAAAGAATTCTACGCGCGTGAGCGTGCGGCCAGCGCGGATGAGCAGGAAGCCATTTTTAAGGAATCCTTCATGCAGCCGATGATGCTGAAGGATAAATTACCGCATGTGGTTGCACCTACCCTGATTCTCTGGGGAGATGATGACCGCATTCTCGACATCTCCAGTATCCAGCCATTCCGCGAAGGGTTACCGCACGCGGAAATCGCAGTGCTCCCCGCCTGTGGCCACCTACCCATGCTGGAAAAGCCCGCCGAAACCGCCCGGGTGTGGCAGTCATTCATAGATCGTGTTGATACACTGACGACGCCCTGATGTTGTTCATGTCCGGTTCATCCCATTGAGCGCCAAATGTGGGCACAGCGGCGTATCGCGTCCGCCATGGAGGAAGACATGAAAACCAGACTCAGCCCATCCCGATTCACAGTGCTCTTTGCGACTGTTGTGTTGGGGGTAACGATAAGCAGCGTGTCCGCTCATGCAGAAGACGATCCTCCCACCCGGATTGCACGCCTGCGCATGATTTCAGGCAACGCCAGCTTTGCTCCGGCAGGAACGGACGATTGGGAATGGGCGTATGTCAACCGACCGCTTATCGCGGGTGACCGCTTATGGATTGATACCGGAGGACGAGCCTCGCTGCAGTTGGGGGCGACCACACTGTTTACCGGATCTCGGACAAATTTGGTGCTGAAAACGCTGGATGAGTCGCATCAGCGGTACTCAATGGTGCAGGGGACGCTGGAGCTCAAAGTTCGCCCGGGTGAAGACGATGACATTGAAGTCGACACACCGAATCTGCAATTGACCATTCGTGAACCCGGTCGTTACCGTATCGATGTTAATCCGCAGGATCATACCAGTAGCGTCACTGTATTTGACGGCTCTGCGACTGCATCAGGGCTTGATGGCAGTCGCCAGGAAATGTGGCAAAGACAGCAAGTGCGCTTCGGTGGTACCAATTTGTCGGTAGGTTTCTCGGGATATCCGGCCAGCAATGACGGCTTTCAGGAGTGGGTGGATAGCACGATTGCCGCTGACCAGCGTCAGCTGACCACGGTTGAGCGATACATGCCGACAGGGGTGGTCGGATTTGAAGATCTGGCGGGGCAGGGATCATGGGAGCAGGATGCTGAGTTTGGCTCCGTTTGGGTGCCGCGCGTGACGGTGAGCAACTGGGCGCCATATCGTTTCGGACGCTGGGTGTGGGTGGCGCCATGGGGATGGACATGGTGTGATGATGCTGCCTGGGGGTTTGCCCCGTTTCACTATGGCCGGTGGGTGCATGTTCGTCATCACTGGGCGTGGGTGCCCGGGCCGCGCGAGGTGCGTGCCGTTTATGCGCCAGCATTGGTAGCCTTTGTGGGGGGCGGCATCACGATCAAAAGTAGTCGCCCGGTTGCTTGGGTGCCACTGGCACCCCGAGAACACTATCGGCCTTGGTTCTATGCCAGCGAGAAATATGTATATCGGATGAACAGCCAGTTTGGCGAACACGTGGTACGCGATGGCGTCTTTCGGAATATCGGAGTACACGGTGCCATTAGTGCCGTGGAGGGAGACCATTTCCTGCATGGAAGGCCGGTCAATCACGGTTTGATCAATGTCGGTCGCGAACGCTTTGGCGATGTAAGAGTGGTTGATCCCCTTCCGAGATCGAACGAACGCGAACGTGATCATCGTCCCTGGGATGGACGAAAAGTGCCTGTGCCAGAACAATCGTCCAGCCCGTGGCAGGATATGCGCAGAATCATTGTCAATCCGACACCGGGCAAACCTGAAAGCCCTGACGGAGATAGACGGGATGAGCGGAATCGAGGACGTGATCCGCAGCCGCCGGTTGGTTCCGTGACCGGCCCATCCCCGACCCCTCCCGATCGAAAGTCTGAGCCATTGCCAAACGATGGTCGAGGCCCGTGGTCTGATATGCGTAGAGTGATCCAGCCTGCGCAGCTTCCCCCTCAGGAGAGCCGCGGACAGGACATCGTGCGTCCGATACAGGAGCCGCAACGACCACCCGCACCGAATCAAGATCGCCGGGCGGACGTACCCCAGCAGGAGCGTTCACCCTGGTCGGATATGCGCCGCGTGACGGTTCCGGCGCAACGCCCGGATGAGGGGGGTGGTAACGGTGCCGCGCCGCGCATGGACCCGCCGGCGATGCGCGAGAGTCATCGTCCCGACGGGGGCAGTGAGCGTTCGCAAAGTCAGGATAATCGTGATCGGCCTTCCGGTGGATTTGGTGCGCTCAGACAGGTGTTGCAGCAGAGCCGTCCAGAGGACGCACCACGCAGTCAGCCTGCATCGCAACCGCCTGCACCATCACGCCCCGCATTTGACATGCCGCGTCCGCAGCCTCAAGCTCAGGCACCGCAACCCCAGTCTCAGCCGCAACCCCAGCAGAGTCGTCCGCAGCGCGATGAGGGGCGACGTGACAAGGACAAGGATCAGGAGCGCCGTTAGTACGAGGAAGCATATGGCCAGATCCGGAAACTAAACTGCCTGAGGAGTCTTGAGTGGCAACGCAATTGCATCTGGTGTGTGTGCCGGATGATTTGAGTGGAGAAAGCAATCTGGTTCGCTGGCATGCAATATGCGGGCAGGTGCTGACAAGTGACGATCCGCTGGTCGATATCATGACGCCAGAAGGGTTGCAGACAATTCATGCCCCCATCGCCGGGGTGCTAACCGAGCAGTGTTACCGCCCTGGAGATTCGCTTCTGGCGAGTGATTTGCTGGCGATGCTGGAAGGGGAGTCCGATGTCCCCACCTTTTCTCTGGTGGATGGGCAGATCATGGCGGTAGAGGATTCCCCGTTTTCGGTGCCTGCTTGCAGGCTAGGGGAGCCCGGCGAGGATGCCTGCACGACGCGTCCCGAGGTCGTCATCCTACTGTCCCGTCTAGGCCTGAGTGCATCGGAAGTGCAGCAAGCGATGGCGGTGCAGGCGCTGACGGAGGAATGCGTATTTGCCTATGTACGCGAATCGCTGCGCACCTTGGAGATGATACGCAGACTCGTGTGAGGGTGTGGGGTGGAAATACAAAAGCGGGCTGAAAACTCAGCCCGCCTTCACCAGTTGTACGCGCTTAACGGTGATGCTGTCGGCGCTTCGAGACAGCATCCGCCAGTTTGCGCAACACGATTTCCGTGTCTTCCCAACCGATGCACGCATCGGTAATGCTCTGCGCGTAATTCAGCGGAACGCCTGGCTTCAGATCCTGGCGACCTTCGTTCAGATGGCTTTCCACCATCACGCCAAAGATATGCTGGCTACCGGCAGCAAGCTGGGCGCAGACATCGTCCGTCACATCCATCTGCTTCTTGTAATCCTTGCTGCTATTGGCGTGACTGAAATCGACCATCAGTTTTTCCGGCAAGCCAGCTGCCGCCAGATCCTTGACCGCAGCTTCGACATGTTCTGCAGAATAGTTGGGCGTCTTGCCGCCGCGCAGAATCACGTGGCAATCGGTATTGCCGCCCGTGGCGACAATGGCGGAATGGCCAAACTTGGTCACAGAGAGGAAATGATGCGGGACGCTGGCTGCGCGAATCGCATCAATCGCAATCCGCAGATTACCATCGGTGCCATTCTTGAATCCAACCGGGCATGAAAGACCGGAAGCCAGCTCGCGGTGGACCTGTGATTCTGTGGTTCGTGCGCCGATTGCTCCCCAGGCGATCAGATCCGCGATGTATTGCGGCGTGATCATGTCGAGGAATTCGGTGGCGGCAGGCAGGCCAAGGTCATTCAGGTCAAGCAGCAGCTTGCGCGCTTTGCGCAGACCATTGTTAATGTCGAAGCTACCATCGAGGTGAGGGTCGTTGATCAGGCCCTTCCAGCCCACGGTTGTTCTCGGCTTTTCGAAATAGACGCGCATGACCACGATAAGGTCGCGCGCCAACTCGACATGGAGCGCCCGCAGACGTCGTCCATATTCAAGTGCAGCCTCGCTGTCATGGATGGAACAGGGGCCGATCACGACCAGCAGACGATCGTCTTCGCCAGTCAGGATGCGATGAATGCCCTGACGGGCTTCAAACGTGGTGGTGGTGGCCTGTTCGGTGACCGGGAACTTTTCCAGCGCGGCAATGGGCGGAAGGAGTTCCTTGATTTCGCGGATACGGACGTCGTCGGTCTGGAACAGCATGATGCACACACTCCTGAGTCGGGTTGACTAGGTTAACGGCACATTTGCTGCAGTGCAAATAGCAATCGTCGATAAGCATCATCGCATGATTGTATGAGAAGGCAAGAGGATGCACCCGGCAGTGATCCGCCGGGGTATTGAAGTGCCCGTCATTGCAGGCACTGCGAGATGGATTAAGCGGTGGCGCTTAGTCTGCGTACTGGCGCTTCAGGCGCTCGCGACGCTCCTGTGCCTCAATTGACAGAGAGGCAGTTGGGCGGGCGAGTAGACGTGCAAGACCAATCGGCTCGCCAGTATCTTCGCAGTAACCATACGACTCATCATCGATCTTACGCAGGGTCGAGTCGATTTTCATGATGAGTTTGCGCTCACGATCACGCGTGCGCAGCTCAAGAGCATATTCCTCTTCGAGGGTGGCACGGTCTGCCGGATCGGGCGTTGCTTCCTGCTCAGCGAGATGCTGGCTTGTTGCCGTTGCGTTGTTCAGCAGCTCGGCCTTCATGTCCAGAAGACGCTGGCGGAAAAATGCCAGATGGTCTTCGTTCATGTAGTCGTCGCCTTGCCAGTTCAGGATGTCTTCTTCAGTGAGTTTCTTTGCCATGATCTTGCTTCTCTGCGCTGGTTGACGAGTGCGCCCGGCACGAAGTCGGGCACGCCCGCGAGTCCGGTCAGGATGTTGTGATGCTGCAACATCGCAGCCTGACCATTGCACGACTGAGACTCTCGGTCGGGGCGGGAGCTTAACGGAGGCAAGCCCCCAAATGCAACCGGAATGCATATGACATTTTGCGCCTTTGTACGATCGCAAACACGACCGTCAGGCAGCAAAGGGTGTACGAATGCTGGTGCGGCCTTACTTTTGGCTCAACACCCAGCGGATAATGATCCGTAAATCATTGTCCTTAATCTGTTGCGCCGGCATCTTGATCATCGAGCCCCAGTTACCACCGGTACCTGTTTTGACCTTATGCATCAAATCCTTTTCAACTTCGTCACGATTCTGGTCGCGATAGCGGATCGCCACGTCGCGAAATGCCGGCCCGACGATTCGCTGTTCTACCGAATGACACCCCATGCAGTTGTACTTGGCAGCTACGGCCTGGCCATCTTTTTCCGAGGCGTGCAGTGACAGCGAAGCGGTTGCGATCAGTAGGAGGGCGGCGAGGTGTTTCATGAGCGATTTCCTTTGCGGGCAACGCAGGGCAGACTTTTACACTAGCTGACCTGACAAGCAGAGTGCATGCGGGCGGTAATGGTAAAGGCTGGTGCAGCTTTTGTACAACGAAGTTGATCAGGCAATGTATGCGGCTGTGCTACACTGCGGCGCAAGGTGCCTTGGCATGTACAAAAGTAATCTGGAAAATTGCACTTGACCAACCTGACTGATATTCCTCTAGACGCGGGTATTCGCGACAGAGCGGCCGAACGTCGCTTTCTGACCATTGTGGTTGCATCCGTGCTGGCGCATGTGCTGGTGATTGTGGGGGTGCGTTTTGCGCCACCCGAACTGAATACATTGTTCAACTCCATTCCACTGGAAGTGGTGCTGGTGAATGCCTCAACCAAGCATCCTACCAATCAGCCCAAGGTGCTCGCTCAAGCTAATCTGGATGGTGGCGGTAATACCGATGAGGCGAATCGACGACTGTCCTCGCCCCTTCCGCCTGAACAGGTTGAAAGTGTGAGTGATCGTCTGTCACGCGCGAGTCAACGTCAGGCAGAACTAGAGGCGAAGCAGCAGCAATTATTGAATCAGCTCGATAGTAATTTTCAAGCTGTACAGCAGCAGGTGAAGCAGGAAAAAAAGGAAGTCCGCGAGCAGAAGAAAACGGACAGCCAGGATGAAGAAAATCGCGAGATCGCCCGCTTGCTCGCCGAAATCAAGCAGCAGACCGATGCCTACCAGTCCAAGCCGCGCATGGCTTTTCTGGCGGCTAACGCGCGCAACAAGGTCGAAGCCAAATACCTGGATGAATGGCGCGTACAGGTCGAACGCATCGGTAACGCCCATTTCCCTATGGATGCGCGTGGCAAAAAGCTGTTTGGCCGCCTGATTGTTGAAGTGCAGATCAAGGCCGACGGGACGCTTGCTGCATTTCGTGTAGATACGGGTTCGGGCAACCGCGACCTCGATAAGGCAGCTGAAAAGATTGCCCGACTTGCTGCGCCATTCAAGCAACTTCCTTCCACCATTGTCGATATGAATGGCAAACCTGCCGATATTCTGTCGATCACCCGCACCTGGACGTTCTCTAACGGTAACGGCGAGTTCAAGGACTCGGCCGGTCGCTGAAACAAAATCTGACGGGTTGCAGCGGCATTGCTAAACTGTCGCTTTCGAACGATCGTACACCAGACAGCATGACCCCTTTGCGGCTGCTCGGCATAGATCCGGGCTTGCGTTCTACCGGTTTTGGCGTGATTGACGTGCTGGGCAACCAGCGTGTTTATGTGGCCAGCGGCTGTATCAAAAGTGGAGAGGGCACGCTTCCGGAGCGGCTCAAAGTGCTGGTGCAGGGCGTGCGCGAAGTGTGTGCGCACTATCAGCCGCATCAGGCGGCGGTCGAGCAGGTGTTTGTGAACGTCAATCCGCAATCAACCCTGCTGCTCGGACAGGCGCGCGGGGCTGCCATTGCTGCGCTGACACTGACGGATCTGACTGTCGCCGAATATACCGCACTGCAAGTCAAGCAGGCTGTGGTGGGGAATGGTCATGCAAACAAGGATCAGGTCAGTCTGATGGTGCAGCATCTGCTCAAGCTGGATGGCGTACCGCAGGCTGACGCAGCAGATGCGCTGGCTGTGGCGCTGTGTCATGCCGCCTTTGCAACGGGCGCGACAGCCAGACTGGCGCTACGCAGCAAGCGAGGCCGCTGGGTGTTGCCGCCATAGGCCTGTACGAACTGTTGAGTCAAACACACACAATTCATGAGGGATCGCCGTGATTTCCAGACTGTCCGGCAAGCTGGTTGAGAAATTGCCACCGCATATCGTGGTGGATGTGGGGGGCGTGGGCTACGAGCTGGATGTGCCCATGAGCACCTTGTATGTTCTGCCGCAATTGGGCGAAGCGGTGATGCTGCATGTGCATCAGGTGGTGCGTGAAGATGCGCATCTGCTGTTTGGCTTTGCTACACGAGCCGAGCGCGATGCGTTCCGTGTGTTGATCAAAGTAACAGGCATTGGTCCCAAGATTGCGCTGGCAGTGCTATCCGGCATGACAGGCGAAGAGCTTGCCCAGACGGTTGAGCGTGAGGATGCGGCACGATTGTCACGTGTGCCCGGTATCGGCAAGAAAACAGCCGAGCGCCTGATTCTGGAGTTGCGCGGCAAGTTGCCGGGTACCAGCTTCATGGGTGTGCAGCAAGCTGTATCCGCCATGCCGGCGCGGCCGCATGATGACGTGGTCAATGCGTTGATGGCGCTGGGTTATTCCGAGAAGGAAGCCGTCGCAGCGGTGAAAACACTGCCGCCAGACGCAAGTGTCAATGATGGTATTCGTCTGGCGCTAAAGGGTCTTGTGCGCTGATGGCGCGTGCAATGATAGAGCGTGGTCCGGCAGGAGAATAAGGCATGATCCAGACAGATCAGTTGGGTAAAGGGCAGGAGCGCATCATTGCGCCGGTTCAGCAATCCCGTCAGGAGGATGCGCTGGAGCGCGCGCTGCGTCCGAAATTGCTCGATGAATATGTCGGGCAGGAAAAGGCACGCGGACAGCTGTCCATTTTTATCGAAGCGGCGCGCAAACGGAAGGAAGCGCTGGATCATGTGCTGCTGTTTGGCCCGCCGGGTCTGGGGAAAACCACACTGGCCAATATTGTCGCCCGTGAACTGGGTGTAAACATGCGCCAGACCTCCGGGCCGGTACTGGAACGCGCAGGTGATCTGGCGGCCATGCTAACCAACCTCGAACCCAACGATGTGCTGTTTATCGACGAAATCCATCGTCTCTCGCCCGTGGTGGAGGAAATCCTGTATCCGGCGATGGAAGATTATCAACTCGACATCATGATTGGCGAAGGCCCCGGTGCGCGTTCGGTGAAGCTGGATTTGCCGCCGTTTACGCTGGTGGGTGCAACCACGCGTGCAGGCATGCTGACCAATCCGCTGCGTGATCGCTTCGGCATCGTGGCACGTCTTGAGTTTTACACTTCCGAGGAACTGACCCGCATCGTCAATCGGTCGGCGCAGTTGCTTGGCATGGAAATCGATCCTGCCGGTGCATTTGAGGTGGCGCGCCGCTCACGTGGTACGCCGCGTATTGCCAATCGCCTGCTGCGTCGGGTGCGGGATTACGCCGAAGTCCGCCATGATGGCACTGTGACGCGTGAAGTGGCAGATGCTGCCTTGTCGATGCTCGATGTGGATCATGCCGGGCTGGATGTGATGGACAGAAAGCTGCTGTCGGCGGTGATCGAAAAGTTTGCCGGTGGGCCGGTCGGACTCGACAATGTGGCGGCTGCTATCGGCGAATCCAGCGATACCATCGAAGATGTGCTGGAACCTTACCTCATTCAACAGGGTCTGCTGCAGCGCACGCCGCGCGGCCGGATGGCAACGCAGCTTGCATACCAGCATTTTGGTTTGCCACTGTCGGAGTGATGTCGAAGTGCTCTGAAATGCAAATCGACGTGAAGATGCTGTTATCTTCTGTTTCCACGCGTCATAATGCGCGGCAAAATGCATTTTTCCCTATGGCCGGCGAAAAGGAAGTAAATTGGACGCCCATGTTTCAGCCAATCTCGACATAATTAGCCTGATTACCAACGCCAGTGTGCTGGTGCAACTGGTGATGACCGTGTTGCTCGCGCTCTCGGTTATCTCTTGGTGGCATATTTTCTCCAAATGGTTTGGCATGCGGCATGCGCGCAAACGCACTGAAGCCTTCGAAACGGCCTTCTGGGGTGGTGCTGATCTGAATGTCCTCTACAAAAATGTCTCGCAGGACACCGGTGCGGTGGCCATGGAGAAAATTTTCGAAGCGGGATTCAATGAATTTGTGAAGTTGCGCCGTCAGGGCGGCGGGGATATTACGCTGTGGATGGAGGGTACCCGTCGCGCCATGCGCGCTGCGTTCCAGCGTGAAGTCGACAAGCTGGATGCGCACACATCGTTTCTGGCGTCGGTGGGTTCCGTATCGCCGTATGTCGGCCTCTTTGGAACGGTGTGGGGGATCATGAATGCCTTCCGTGGTCTGGCCAATGTGGGGCAGGCGACGCTGGCGCATGTGGCGCCGGGCATTGCAGAAGCGCTAGTCGCAACGGCGATTGGCCTGTTCGCAGCGATTCCGGCCACTATTGCCTATAACCATTTCGCCCACGAAGTAGACAAACTGGCCAATCGCTTCGAGAGTTTCATGGAAGAATTCTCCAACATTCTGCAACGCCAGAGCATCAAGTAATGATGATTCTGCCCGCATCTCGTGTGCTGCGCGCCTGGATTGCATTGTGTCTGCTGGCGCTGGTGGCGTGTTCCACGCAGGCCGGTAGCCTGTTCTGGAAGGCCGAGAAGAACGGGCAGGTTGTATGGTTGCTAGGATCGGTTCATGTCGGTTCGACTGCGTTTTATCCGTTGCCACCAGCAGTTGAGAAGGCATTCGCTGCCTCCAAGTCGCTCATGGTTGAGGCGGATGTCAGCAGTCCTGCTGCGCAAAAGCAGCTGACGCAGTTTATTCGTTTGCCGAAGGGTCAATCCCTTGATTCTGTGCTGGGACAGGATCTTGCCAAGCGCTTGCTGATACGGGTGAATGACCCGCAATTGTCCGATGCGGTCTTGCGCACATTTCAGCCCTGGTTTTTATGTACCGCAATCGAAATGCAGATTGCCGCCAAGCTGGGGTACGACCCCGAGCAGGGAATTGACCTTCACTATCTCAAGATGGCTCGCGAACAGCGCAAGCCGGTAGTCGAGCTGGAGTCAGTTGCAGCACAAGGCAGGATGTTGAGCGGACTGACGCAGGCAGAAACGCGCCATTTCGTCAGCGAAACCCTGTCGCAACTGGAAGATCAGTCCGCTGCGCGCCAGTTTGCAGACTTGGTGGATGCCTGGCGCCAGGGAGACGAGCTTGCGATGGATCGGCTACTGCGTGAATCGTTCGATGATTCTGCCTTGTCTCGTGCGCTGATGGGCAAGATTCTGTACGGCCGTAATCCTGGCATGGCGCGAGGTATCGCTGCTCAGTCCAGGCAACAAAGCCCGATCATGGTGGTCGTGGGTGCCGGGCATCTGGTGGGGCAGGGATCAGTGATCCAGCTTCTTAAACAGGACGGTTTTACCGTCAGCAAGTGGTAGGTTGATATGCGACGTCGTCCTCGCAGAGCAATGGCGCACATGAATGTGGTGCCCTATATCGATGTGATGCTGGTGCTGCTGGTCATCTTCATGGTGGCCGCGCCGATGCTGCAGCCGGGGTTGGTCAATCTCCCCAATGTGTCGCACGCCGACAAGCAGATTTCCGCCAAGCCGCTCTATGTCAGCATCGCCAAGAACGAAACGATTCGTATCATGGATGGTGATTACAAGGATGTAGTGGCGGACGACAAGGAAATGCTCAATCTGGTGAAAAGCCGGGTGGGCGCTGAACAGCGTCCGGTTGTGGTGGCCGGAGATCGCGATGTGCGCTATGCCGTGGTGATGAATGTGATGAGCGTCCTCAAGGAGGGCGGTGTGGAGCGGGTAGGTCTCGCGGTTGAGCCGAAGAAATAATGAACCCCTACGAGCATCGTCGACTTTCCCTTGCATTGGCCGTGATCGTACACGGGCTGATCGCGGCATTTGTCGCGTTCGGTGTGCAGTGGCATACCGAAACTGCCGCGCCGATGCAGGTTGAACTGTGGCAAGGCATTCAGGAAGGTGGCCCGGTGGCACCACCACCGGCAGAGCCGTCGCCGCCGGCTATTCCAACGCCCACGCCCCAGGTTGATTTGCCACCGCCATCGCCGTTGCAAACGCCTGAAATCGTCATTGAAAAGGCCAAGCCGGTAGCCAAGCCCAAGGTTGAGGCGCCGCATCCAAAGCAGGAAAAATCGGATAAGCAGGCACAGCAGAAGGCACCTACAGCGGCCGAGAAAAAGGCTGAGCTGAACAAGGCGCTGGATGCACTTGCCCAGAAATATGGCAGTAAAGCCGGTCCGGGCAAGAAGGCCAGTGATACCGCAGGCAAGCTGACCACCACACCGGTCGATACAACGGGATCGCTGGCTGGATTGGCGGCACGTCAGCAAGCGGCAGAAGCGCGAGCCAAGGGCGGGGTGGAGGATGCCTACAAGCTGGCCATCCGTAATAAAATCCGTCGGAACATGAATTATCCGGATGACAGCGTGACCAATCCGGAAGTGGTGTATCGCGTCACCTTGCTACCTGATATGACCATTTTGGATATCGTGCTGGTGAAGTCGAGTGGAATTGCTGCGTTTGATGAAGCGGTGAAACGTGCAATCCAGCGAACCAGCGAGTACCCACCCTTGCCAGCAGGGCTGAATTTCAGCGACTGGCGAAGTAATAATCTGAAGTATCGTTTGCGGGATTGATGAGATGAATTGGCGGGTGTGTGTCCTGGCTGTGGTTGTTGGCCTGGGTGGATGTGCGATGTTTCAGCCGGAGCCTGTGCCGACACCTGCGCCGCTGGTTCCGCGTGAACCTGAGCCGGAAACCATCGTGCAGGCACTTGAGCCAGAGACCCCGCCACCCGTGATGATTCCGGTGGATCCCAGGCTGGCACTGTCGCGCTATGTTGCGACGGTACAGCGACTGATTCGCTCGCAAATGCAATTCAAGGGTGCGGCGAAGGGTAATCCGGAAGTGCTCATTGAGGTAAAGTTGAAGAAAACCCTGCGACTGGCTGGCGTGAGAGTGGTAAAGTCGAGCGGGAACAACGCGTTTGACGATGCAGTAAAGCGGGCAGTTCAGAAAGCGGGGCGCTATCCGGTGCTGCCCGCCGGTGTAGAATTTGCCCAGATCCAGACCCATAAGATCCGATACAGACTCCATGAAACTGTTTGATGCGTTCAAGGTTGTGTTGCTTGGTTTGCTGTGTGCCAGTTCGCTGGCACGTGCGGACATCACGATTGAGATCACTGGCCCCGGTGCAGGTACCTTGCCGATTGCGGTCGCGCCGCTGGGTAATGAGGAGTTGCTGAAAGAGCCAGTCAGCCAGATTATCCGTGACGATCTGCAGCGTTCCGGCCGTTTCAAACTGATTAATGCTGCCGACGCACTGCCTGATGGCGCCCCGGCAGACTGGGCGCAGTGGAAAAACAAGGGCGCAGACAGTCTCGCGCTGGGCGTGGTGAAGGCGGATGCATCCGGCATCCCTATCCTGCGTTTCCGTTTGTACGATACCTTGGGCAAAAAGATGCTGGCGGGCGTCGAAATGCGCGTGCGCCCGGGTGAGGCGCGCCGTGCAGCACACCAGCTGGCCGATCTGATTTACCAGACGCTGACGGGTGATCCGGGCGTATTCAATAGCAAGATTGCGTATGTGAGCAAGCGCGGTAGCCGCTATTCGCTGGAAGTGGCGGATGCCGATGGCTTTGGCGCACAAACGGTCATGGCGTCCAATCAGCCGATCATGTCGATTACGTGGGCACCCGATGGTCGCCGCATGGCCTATGTATCGTTCGAGCGTGATAAGGCCACGGTCTGGGTGCAGGATGTGTTCAGTGGTTCGCGTCGCGAAGTGGCCAAGTTCAAGGGAAATAACAGTGCTCCGGCTTTCTCGGCAGACGGTAAGCACCTTGCAGTTGCACTGTCACTGGACGGGCATATGCAAATCTATATGATTCCGGCAGACGGAGGCTCACCGCGCAAGGTGACGTCGAGTATTGATATCGATACCGAACCGAATTTCTCGCCTGATGGCAAGTGGATGGCGTTTACCTCCAATCGTGGTGGGAGCCCGCAAGTCTATTTGATGCCTGCGGGCGGCGGTGAAGCCACGCGTCTCACGTTTGAGGGAAGCTACAGCGTCTCGCCGAAATTTTCCCCAGATAGCAAGACGATTGCGTTCATGCGTCGCGAAAACGGCCAGTTCCATATCTCGACGATTGATGTGGAAACCCGTCAGAGTCTGACACTGACCGGTGGCGATCTGGATGAATCGCCGACTTTTGCACCAAACGGCCGCACCATTCTCTATAACACCAAGAATGGTAGCCGAGGGGTACTGTCTACTGTTTCGAGCGATGGCCTCGTTCGCCAGCGTCTGAGTAGTGCCACTGATGTGGTAGAAGCTGCGTGGGGCCCGATGAATGCGCCTTTGCCAGCCATTCAGCTGATCGGACAGTAGTTTTTACAAAATTGCATTTGCAGCAAACTACTGATTTACGTTAAAAAGCAGGGTGTTGCAGAATAATATGCAGTAAGTGCAGAATAGTGCATTTATTGGCCTGTTTAACCTCTTTGGAGAGTGAGTATTATGAAGAAAGCACTGTGGGTATTGCCCGCGCTGGCACTGATGGCAGGTTGTGCAACCACCAAGACACCGGAACCGGCTCCGGCACCCGCTCCGGCACCTGCGCCTGCTCCGGTCGTTGCACCTGCACCTGCTCCGGCTCCGGCACCTGTGGTGGTTGATCCGATCAACGATCCGAACAGCCCGCTGTACAAGGACAAGGCCAAGGTTTACTTCGATTTCGACAAGTACGATATCAAGGCTGAGTACCAAGGTCTGGTGCAAGCGCATGGCGAATACGAAGCCAAGAACGCAAGCAAGTCTGTTCGCGTAGAAGGTAATGCCGACGAGCGCGGCAGCCGCGAGTACAATCTGGCGCTGGGTCAGAAGCGTGCTGAAGCTGTGAAGAAGGGCCTGATCTCCGCTGGTGCGACTGAAGCACAAGTGGAAGCTGTGTCCAACGGTAAGGAAAAGCCTGCCGCTGAAGGCCATGACGAAGCTGCATGGTCGCAAAACCGTCGTGCAGACATCATCTACCGCTAAGCGCGCATAGGTGACGGCTGTAAACCGGTAACGATGACGGGCGCTCAGGCGCCCGTTTTCACGTGTTCTGCCTGCCTGTGAAGGCGGGATTATTGTGGATGATATTCATGCCCAAACGGCTTATTCCGCTGTTGTTGTCACTTTCCCTGTTGGTGCCTGCCCATGCTGGTCTGTTCGATGATGATGAAGCGCGCAAGCAAATCGCGACGATTCGCGACACACACCAGCGCAAGCTTGATGAGTTGCAGGAGTTGATCAGCAAGCTGGACGCTCGCATTGGTAAGCAGTCTGTCGAGGTGAATGGTGCCATTGAGGAGCTGAAGCAGCAGATCGCCGATTTGCGTGGTCAGCTGGAAGTGGTGAATTACACCCTGGATGGCCTGCAAAAGCGGCAGAAAGATCTATATGTCGATCTGGATCAGCGCGTGCGCAATCTCGAGCAATCCAAGGGACAGGCAGATGCCACTGCCGCTGCTCAGGCCAAGCAAGCGCAGGCTGAGGCGGACGCTGCTGCTGCCTATGATGCCGCCTACAAGCTCTACACCGATGGCAAGCATAAAGCGGCAGTGCAGGCATTTTCCGCTTTGCTGAAAAATGCGCCGCAAAGTCAGGTTGCACCGGCGACGATGTTCTGGCTGGGCATGTCTGCCGCAAAAAATGGTGATACCAGTACAGCGATCGATAGCTGGAATCAGCTGGTGAATGCCTATCCGGATGACCCCAAGGCGCCGGATGCACTCAATGCAACTGCCATGGTGCAATTGCAAAAGGGCGACAAGAAGGGGGCAAAGAAGTCGCTGCAGTTGCTGGTGAATGCCTATCCGCGTACCGATGCGGCCAAGGATGCCAAGAAGCTGCTGAAGGGAATGTAATCCCGTATGACCCATCAGACTTTGTCTGGTGTGCAAAATCCGCGATAATGTCGGATGCTGAAGGCGTGGGTGCCATGGCGCTCATGCCTTTTTGTTTGATGAAGACGAGTGTTTGCGGTGAAGTCCGTGCGCGGTCGTACGTGTCTACCTGTATGGGGATCGGAAAATGGCAGTAGCCGACAACCTGAGAATTACCGAAATCTTTGTGTCCCTGCAGGGCGAGACCAGCCGTAGCGGGTTGCCGACCACGTTTGTTCGTCTGACGGGCTGTCCCTTGCGTTGCGGCTATTGCGATAGTGCGTATGCATTCCATGGCGGCCAGACAATGAGTCTGGACGATATTCTGACACGTGTGGATGAGCTGAAGGCCAAAACCGTATGTGTCACCGGTGGCGAACCGTTAGCCCAGAAGGGTGTACATACCCTGATGACCCGTCTGTGTGACGCAGGCTATTCGGTGTCGATTGAAACCAGCGGTCATCTGCCGATTGAAGAGATCGATCCGCGCGTCTCCCGCATCGTGGATCTGAAAACGCCGGGCTCCGGCGAAGTCAGTAAGAATCGCATGGCGAACCTCGATCATCTGCGTCGCGAAGACGAACTGAAGTTCGTGCTATGTGACCGCGCCGATTACGAGTGGGCACGTACACTGCTGAGCGAGCAGCATCTTGCAGATCGTTGCCCGGTACTGTTCTCGCCGGTGTGGGAAACCCTGAAGCCGCAAGATCTCGCGGCCTGGGTGATTGAAGACAATCTGCCAGTGCGTATGCAGGTTCAGTTACACAAGATTCTGTGGGGCGATCGCCCGGGCGTGTGACCATTCACTGTCAGATATGAATGGATCAGCCATCTGGTTTCTGCCCGGCATGTAGGGATGCCTTCAGGCTCTAGGATGAAAAAATGAAAAAAGCGGTTGTATTGCTCTCAGGCGGTCTGGATTCCGCCACCGTACTGGCGATGGCAAAAGAGCTCGGATTTGAATGCTATTGCCTGAGTTTTGAATATGGCCAGCGTCATCATGCAGAATTGGCCGCTGCGCGCAGGGTAGCGACTGCGTTGGATGCGCGCGAGCATCGTGTGGCGACAATTGATTTGAAGGCATTTGGTGGCTCCGCGCTGACCGATGACTCGATCGATGTGCCCGTCGGTGGCGTGGTGGAGGGTGAAATCCCCGTCACCTACGTACCTGCACGCAATACCATCATGCTGAGTTATGCACTGGCGTGGGCCGAAGTGCTAAAGGCTGACGATATTTTCATTGGCGTAAATGCGGTGGATTATTCCGGCTATCCGGATTGTCGTCCGGAGTTTGTATCTGCTTTCGAGACGATGGCCAATCTGGCCACCAAGGTGGGTGTGGAAGGTGCAAGACTGAGTATTCGCACACCACTCATCTCGTTGACCAAGGCGCAGATTATTGCCGAAGGCACACGTTTGGGCGTGAATTACGGGCTGACAGTATCATGCTATCAGGCTGATCTGGATGGACGTGCCTGTGGCGTTTGTGATTCCTGCCGACTGCGCCGCGAAGGCTTTGCCAGTGCGCGTGTGTCCGATCCGACCCCCTATCGCGCAGTACAGGCCTGACCGTAGCCGCGCAGGCGCTGCACCCAGTGGCCTATCCACTCATGGGCAACATAGCGGCCAAGCGGTAAATGCTTTAGGTGTGGCATCCAGTCGTCAGGATCGGGTTGGAAATACATGTCGGCGGCAGATGCGTGCGGATACACAGTGAACCCTGCCCGGCGAAACTCTTCGCATGCGCGTCGCATGTGAATCAAGTCGGTCACTAACACCACACGGTTGATATCGTGTAGAGACAGCATCACCCGGCTGAATTCGGCGTTTTCCCACGTATCGTTGGCCTGATCTTCGATCCAGTCGGGCGCCCGTTGGTGTTCGCGGACGAATTGCCGGGCCATCGCGATCGCTTCAGCTTCGTCGCCGGTCGGACTGCCTCCGGATAGCAAAATCGGACGATTCTGTGCAGTCGCCAGCATGCCGCCCAGTTTGGTGCGGGCATGGCCGGGGGAAACCACCACAATGGCCTGTGCCTTCGCCTCGACCTGATGACCTGTATCGACAGGCCATTGCAAGGGTTCAAGCATGCGGTAAATGGTGGCGGGGGTGCTGAGCGCGAGAAAGTACGCCCCGGCGACTGCGAACACCGCCAGTGACAGCCTGCGATGAGCGCGAACCAGCATCCAGAGCCCCAGTAATCCAAGCAGGATGGGTCCCCACGGTGGCAGCATAAGCGCGGTGAGCCACTTCTTCAGATAAAACGCGGCAAGCGGATCCATTACGGGAGCGCAGATTTGGCTTGCTCGGCTTCCCACTGCTTCATTGCTTCGCGATAGTCTGCCAGTTCCTGATCATAGAAATCCCAGATACAGGGTTGGCAGCCGCTACGGCAGCATTGCTCGGGAGCAGGTGGAATGGGTTCGATGGGTTTGTCCATGGGGCGATTGTAGGCAGCGAAGATGACATTGCATAGCGGCGCGGGCTTGAGCGGTTGCGTAAAGTCCGTTAAGGTCGCGCCGGGAACGGATTGTAAACGAATGACGTTGATAAACGGATCAGGAGATTAAACATGAAGCACATCGTTTTGCTGACGATTTTGGCACTGGGCTCGGGACAGGTGTGGGCAAGTGGCGTGGGCGTGCGCGCCGGTACCGATGGTGTAGGTGCAGATATTGCGTTCAGCGATGCGATCCCGTTTCCGGGCGCGTCTCTGCGCGTGGGGGTGAGCAAGCTGGACTTCAACAAGTCAGTGAGCGAAACCGGTGTGGCCTACGATGGCAAGCTGAAGCTGAACAATGGCTCGGTGCTGGTTGACTGGGCGCCGATCGGCCCGTTCCGCGTGACGGGTGGACTGATGTTCGGCACCAATAAAATCAGCCTGAATGGTACGCCAACCGGCGGCAACTATCAGTTTGGCAATCATACCTATACCGCGTCGCAAATCGGGTCGATCGCAGGCGAGGTCAAGGCTTCGCGTAGCGTATCGCCGTATGTGGGCGTGGGCTATGGCACTGTTGCAGGTATGGGCGTGAATTTCTATACCGATTTCGGGGTGATGTTTACCGGCGGCGCCAAGGCCAGTGTGAATGTGAATTGTGGCGCGTCGGTGTCAGCGGCAACCTGTTCGCAGATTCAGGCGGATGCTGCGAGTGAACAGCAAAAGCTGCAGGATAAGGTGAATTTCCTGAAGTCCTATCCGATTGCCCGGATCGGATTCACGATCGGATTCTGATCGTCGCACCGCGTTGTTATGCGCAAGCCGCCTGAGTCAGCGCACCGGGCGGCTTTTTTGTCGCACCTCGATTGCGTGGAACGCTGCGTCAGACATGAATGCAAACTATCATTGAATCAAACGTTTGTCTTATTTTGCGCAGCGTTCTAATATTTCAAGCAAACGCTTGATTGACCACTGTGGGCGGAAAAGCGTATCTTCGCGGCAAACCCTATTCTGGCATCACGGGCTGATCCGGCCCGGTTGAGGAGACACCATGACTGCATCCCTGTACCCGACCCTGCTTTCCCCCCTCGATCTGGGCTTTACCACCCTGCGTAATCGCACGCTGATGGGATCGATGCATACCGGTCTGGAAGAGTCCGAGCGCGGCTACGAGAAGATGGCAGCGTTTTACGGCGAACGTGCCCGTGGTGGCGTAGCGCTGATCGTGACAGGCGGGGTGTCGCCCAATGATGCAGGCCGCGTGTACGAAGGCGGTTCGATGCTGGCACACGAAGATGAAGTGCCGCATCACAAGATTGTGACCGATGCGGTGCATGCCGAAGGGGGCAAAATTGCGCTGCAGATTCTGCATACCGGTCGCTATTCATTCCAGAAAGAGCCCGTTGCGCCTTCGCCGATTGCCTCGCCGATCTCTTTCTACGCGCCGCTGGAGCTGACTGAAGACCAGATTCTGCAAACCATCGAAGACTTTGCCCGCTGTGCCGAACTGGCCAAGCAAGCCGGGTACGATGGCGTGGAAGTGATGGGCTCGGAAGGCTATCTGATCAACCAGTTCATTGCTGCGAAGACCAATAAGCGCACCGATCAGTGGGGAGGTGCGTTTGAAAACCGTATCCGCTTCCCGATTGAAGTGGTGAAGGCGGTACGCGAGCGCGTGGGTCGTGAATTCATCATCATCTATCGCCTGTCCATGCTGGACTTGGTGGATGATGCCTCCACGATTGACCAAACCCTGCAGTTGGCCAAAGCAATTGAGGCTGCAGGTGCAACCTTGATTAATACCGGCATTGGCTGGCACGAAGCACGTGTGCCGACGATTGCCACCCGTGTCCCGCGCGCTGCATTTAGCTGGGTGACACGCAAGCTGCGTGGCCATGTGTCGATTCCGGTGATCACGACCAACCGGATCAATATGCCAGAAGTGGCGGAAGATATTCTGTCGCGTGGTGATGCCGATATGGTGTCGATGGCGCGCCCGATGCTGGCCGATGCCGACTGGGTGAAGAAGGCCGCCGAAGGTCGTCGCGATGAAATCAATACCTGCATCGGCTGTAATCAGGCCTGTCTGGACCACATTTTCCAGGGCAAGCTGACTTCCTGTCTGGTCAATCCGCGTGCCTGTAATGAAACCGAGCTGAATCCGCAGCCTGTGTCCGCCAAGAAAAAGCTGGCGGTAGTGGGTGCAGGCCCCGCCGGGATGAGTTTCGCGACAACAGCTGCCGGGCGTGGCCATGCCGTGACGCTGTTCGATCAGTCCGGTGAAATCGGCGGCCAGTTCAATGTGGCCAAGCAGGTACCGGGCAAGGAAGAGTTTTACGAGACCATCCGCTATTTCAAGAAGCAGATCGAGCTCACTGGCGTGACGCTGAAGCTGAACACCCGCGTGACGGCCGAGATGCTGGCCGAGTTTGACGAAGTAGTGCTGGCGACCGGCATTTCCCCGCGCAAGCTCGATATTCCGGGCATCGAGCACAGCAAGGTGCTGAGCTATCTGGATGTGCTGCGCGACAAGAAGCCGGTAGGCAAACGCGTGGCCATCATCGGTGCAGGCGGCATTGGCTTTGATGTGGCCGAATTCCTCACCACCGAAGGCACGCCGCCGAGCGTGGATGTCGAAGGCTTCATGAAAGAGTGGGGCATCGATACTAGCCTGCAAACACCGGGTGGCCTGCTGCCGCAAGGCGCACAACCACATCCGTCGCCGCGTCAGGTCTGGCTGCTGCAGCGCAAGACCAGCAAGGTGGGCGATGGTTTGGGCAAGACCACCGGCTGGGCGCATCGTCAGAGCTTGAAGATGAAACAGGTGGAAATGGTGTCCGGCGTGACCTATGAACTGATCGACGACGCGGGTTTGCACATCAGCATCAAGGGTCAGCCGCAGTTGCTGCCGGTGGATCACGTCATCATCTGTGCGGGTCAGGAACCATTGCGCGAGTTGCAGGTAGGTCTGGCAGCCATGGGCAAGCCGGTGCACCTGATCGGTGGTGCAGATGTGGCCGCCGAACTGGACGCCAAGCGGGCGATCAACCAGGGTACCCGTCTCGCCGCCAGCCTGTAATCGAGTAAAGAGATCACATGAAAACGCGTCTGACCGAATTGCTGGGAATCGAACATCCCATCGTTTGCCCCGGCATGAGCTGGATTGCAGTGCCGGAGCTGGTCGCCGCCGTGAGTGCGGCGGGTGGACTGGGGATTCTGGCCACTGGCCCCTTGAGCCCTGAAGAGACCCGCACAGCGATTCGCAAGATACGCAGCCTCACCGACAAGCCATTCGGTATCGGATGCACGCTGATGATGCCGGGCGCGAAAGAGAATGCCGAAGTTGCGCTGGAAGAAAAAGTGCCGGTGATCAATTTCTCACTAGGCAAGGGCGACTGGATTGTGAAGCGGGCCGCTGAATATGGCGGCAAGGTGATTGCCACTGTGGTAACCGAGAAGCATGCGATTGCCGCCGAGAAAATCGGCTGTCATGCGCTGCTGGTCACGGGCCATGAGGCAGCGGCACATGGCGGTGATGTGACGTCGCTGGTGCTGGTGCCGGCGATTGCCCGCGCAGTAACCATTCCGGTAATTGGTACAGGCGGCTTTGGCACGGGTGGGGGCTTGCTGGCGGCGCTGGCGTTAGGCGCAGAAGGCGTGGCCATGGGCACGCGCTTTGCGATGACGAAAGAGAGCCCTGTTCACGCCAAAACCAAGGAAGCGATTGTCAGCAAGCAGGTTGCAGATACCTTGTATTCTGACCGTTTTGACGGTATTCCCTGCCGGGTGATGAAGACGGCACGTAGCGAGCACATCGAACGTCATCCGATGGGGTTGATCAAAGCCTTTGTGACTGCGCTGGGGGTAGCGAAAGATATGCGCACGCCCATCTCCAAGATCATCCTCGGCACCTTACTCAAAGGCCCAGCGCTGATGAAGCAGATCGCATTATTTGGTGCTGCAACGCCGCGCTTCAAGCTGGCAACAGAGCAGGGCAATCTCGATCAGGGCGTGCAGATGATCGGGCAGGTGCAAGGCCTGATCGACGATGTTCCGACCGTGGCCGAACTGGTTGCGCGGACTCTGGCGGAGGCCGGTTCAGCACGTGATCGGGTAAATCGCGTGTTTGATTAGTCTGGCAAGCGAGCAGCCTCCAGGGCACTCAAAGTGGCGTCAGCTGAAAAGCTCGACGCCACAATCATTTCAAAGCGCGAATCGCGCCGCCAGGCAATTTCGCCCGCTGAAATTTCACCTTCCACCCAGTTAAACAGTAGCCAGCCGTGATCGGTATGGAAGACACCTTTGGCGCGCAACAGATTGGGTACGTTGTCAGTCAGTGTGCTGAAAATGTGCGCAATCCGGTTGGCGTCGAAGCGAATGGTGTCATTCCATGTTGTTCCGGCGCTATGGCTGGTGTCTGCCTGATGCGGGTTAGATGCCTGCCGGTAGGGGCTGACTGGCCGTGCGGGCAAATCGAGTAGTGCCGGATCAAATGCGCCATTGATACTGGTGGCCCAGGCTGCCTTGGCCGGAAACATGCGCGCGGCCATGGCGTTAAAGCGGTCGATATGCTCGGCATCGGCGCGATCGGTCTTGTTGGCGATGAGCACATCGGCCAGTTGCAATTGATCGCGCCAGATCTCGTGCGTGGTGTAACGGCTGTCGTCGAGATGACGCGGGTCGATCAGCGTCACGGTTGCTGCCAGCGCCAGTGCTTCACGCAGACCCTTGTCGCGCAATGCATCGACAATGCCGGAAGGATGACCGAGGCCGCTGGGTTCGATCAGCAGGCGATCAGGCCGGCGTGATTGGATGAGCTTCACCAGACTGGCGCGCAGCATGGGACTGGTGGTACAGCAGATGCAGCCGCCTGGCACTTCCACGACTTTGAGCGCAGGATCAGCCTCATTGCTGATCGCGGCACCATCTATACCGGTTTCGCCAAACTCATTGACCAGCACTGCCCAGAATTCGCCTTCGGGCTTATTGGCCAGTAAATGGCGGATTGCCGTGGTTTTGCCGACCCCCAGAAAGCCGCTGATGATGTTGACGGGAATGAGGGTGGGATTGACTGCTGTCATGTGCTTACTTCATCCACTCAAGAATATCCCGCCATTGTTCAACGTCTTTGCCGGTACGGCTGGCCGGCAAATCAAAAATACCGAGTCCGCGCGGGAGGGTTTGCACGTAATACTGGGTATCGCGCAGATAGCCCAGTACCGGCAGATCGAATCGGTCCAGGAATCCGACCAGTTCCTGTGCGGCGCGCGTACCTTCCTTTACGCGCATCCCGACTGCCGCCACTTTCACTTTGCCTTTGCGCACGCGCTTTTCTTCTGCCAGACGCGCGAAAAAATCCTCGCTGGCGCTCATGTCGAATAAGGATGCCTGCACGGGCACCACAATCCGGTCGACTACCCGCAAGAGGGCATCCAGGCGTTTGCCGCGCAAACCGGCGGGGGAGTCGATGATGCCAACATCACAGTCAGATGGCGGCGCATCCGGCAGATTGTCCTCGTCGATATCCCAGGGCTGAATGGCCGGAAACTGGATCGGGCGTAATTGCAGCCAGCGCGCCGCTGATTGCTGGCGATCCAGATCGGCGAGTGCGACGTTCTGCTGCTGCCAGGCAAACCAGGTGGCGAGATTGGTGGACAGCGTGGACTTGCCGGCGCCGCCCTTCGGGTTGGCGACAAGAATGAGGCTCATGAAAGCTGCTTTGTGCTTGGGTAGCGGGAATATATCTTAACAGAAGGACGCTTGGTCGGTTGCGCTGTCGCGGCGTGTCATTGTGAACTAAAACTCAAGTGCGCCTTTGCGTCCGTAAGCCGGGTATCCGCTCACGGCACTTTGTCACTGGGGTTGAACATGGATTGCCCAGCCGGGTTCACCGTTCTGGACACATTGTACAGGAGCAATTGCACGCTGGTGTATCGCGCCCGGCGGGACCTTGACCAACTGCCGGTTATCTTGAAGATTTTGAATGATGATTTCCCAAAGGCACAGGACATCATCCGCTATAAACGCGAATTCGACATCACACGCAACTGGGATCATCCCAGGCTGATCCGCTCACTTGAACTGCACTACGTCAACAATAAGCCAGTGATTGTGTTCGAGGATATTGGTGGCGAGTCACTGGCGGCCTTATCTTCTCATCACCGCTGGACGCTCACCGAACAGATCCGGGTGGCGGGTATGATTGCTGAAGGATTGGCGGAAGTGCATGCCCGAAAGGTGATTCACAAGGACATCAATCCGGCAAATGTGATCTACGACCCTGCATCCGGCGCACTTAAGCTGATCGATTTTGGCATTGCGAGTGTCTTGACGCGCGAAGAGCCGTCCATCAGGCCTCCCAGTGGTCTGGAAGGCACGCTGCCGTACATGTCGCCTGAACAAACGGGGCGGATGAATCGGGCGGTGGACTATCGCAGCGATTTCTACTCATTTGGGATTACCCTGTACGAACTGCTGACCGGGATGCCGCCATTTGAGGGCGATGATGCCTTGGCGCTGGTGCATCAGCATCTCACCAAGCAGGCTCGCCCGCTCAATGAGCTACTGGTGGACATTCCTCCTGCGCTGGCACGCATTGTGGCCAAACTCATGGAGAAGACGGCGGAGGCACGCTATCAGAGCGCGTGGGGCATTCATGCCGATTTGCAGCGGTGCCTGGCGGCGATCAAAGGGGGGGATCTCGCAGCAGATTTCGAGCCGGGAGGCTGCGATCAGCCAGAGCAATTTGTGTTGCCGGAACGGCGATATGGCCGGGAGATTGCAACAGGTCATTTGCTGGATGCCTTCAAAGCGGTAACCGATGGGGCGCGAGAACTGGTATTGATGGCCGGGTATTCGGGTATTGGCAAAACAAGCCTGGTACACGAGCTATATGCGCCCGCGACAGCTCATCGAGCTTGGGTGATCAGCGGCAAATTTGACCAGTTCCAGTTACATACGCCTTATGCAGCGCTGCTGAGTGCCTTTCGGGATCTGGTGCGGCAACTGCTCGCAGAGAGCGAATCTTCGCTGCAGCACTGGCGCGATGCCATGCACGCAGCGCTAGGTAAAAATGCGCAGGTGATTGTCGACACGATTCCCGAGCTGCAGACGATTATTGGCCCCCAGCCTGCCGTCGAGGTACTGGCACCAAGGGAGTCACGCAACCGGTTTACGCTGGCATTTCTGGCGTTTATTCGCGTGTTCTGCCAGCCAACTCATCCTCTGGTCATCTTTCTCGATGATCTGCAATGGGCGGATCATGCCACGCTGAGTCTGATCGAAGCGCTGATGCTGGATGACAGCCTTCATCATTTGCTCCTGGTATCCGCGTATCGAGATAACGAAGTCGCCGACGATCATCCATTGATATCCAGGCTGGATAAGCTCGCCGCACAAGGCGTGTCTATCCGGCAGATTCATCTGAAGCCACTCAAGACAGTGCATATTGGTCAGCTGATTTGCGACACCTTGCATTGCACTACCGAGACGGCTTTGCCACTGGCACAGCTGGTTGAAGAAAAGACCGGTGGCAATCCATTTTTTGTGCGCCAATTTCTGACTGAACTCTACCAGCAAGGCTTACTGAGTCATGGTGTGCGTCACACAGGGCAGGCGCCGGAATGGTATTGGGAGATGGCGGCGGTTAGCAAGGCGGACATTACCTCCAATGTCATTGATTTGCTGGTCGATACATTGGGTCGTTTGCCCGAGGATACCCGCACTGCCTTGCCTATCGCGGCCTGTATTGGCAACCGCTTCGATCTGGATTGTCTGGCAGCGGTACAGGCGTGCGACCGGGCACAGGTGTTTGATCGTCTGCGCCCCGCACTCTCGGCGGGATTGATCCGGCCACTGAGCGCGCTGACCTTGTCCGATGTAACGGATCCACGCTCGGCCATGGTGCATGAATGCATGCAATTCAGCCATGACCGCATTCAACAGGCCGCTGCCAGTTTGCTGAGCCAGTCGGGACTGTGTGCCGTGCATCTCACCATCGGACAGATACGCGCTGCGCGTCCAGATGCATGGACGGATGGCCTGTTTGATGTGGTTGGCCATCTGAATATCGGCATGTCGTGCATGCACGCTCCCGATGCACGCATTCAACTCGCACGATTCAATTTGGAGGCAGCAATACGCGCAAAGCAGGCTGCTGCCTTCTCGGCTGCACTTGATTATGTCCGCGCAGCTGTTGAGGCTGTTGGCGAGCACTGGGACACTGCCTACGAATTGACCCTTGCAATGGCCGAGCAAGGTGCAGAACTGCATTATCTGAACGGGGACTACGACACCGCCGAGCAAATATTGGCGTCGATCAGGACACATGGTCGCACGCAAGATGATCAGGCTCGTGCCTGCGTGCAGCTGGTGACTCAGCGTACCATGCAGGGGCGCTATCTTGATGCTATTGAGGCGGCCGCGGAAGCACTTTCTCTCTACGAGGTCAGCTTCCCTCAGGGGAGCGATGTGCAGTCTGCCCTTGAGGCAGAGCTGGCAGAAGTTTCCAGGTTACAGGGCGAACGTGCCGTCACTGAATTGCTGGCGCTACCGCCGATGCAGACCCCCGCCATCATCATGCAGATGCGCATCTTGATGACGGTGCATACGACCATCTATTTCACGGGCAATTACCCGCTTTACAGCTGGGTACTCGCCCGTATGGTTGCCTTGTCCATTGCGCACGGTAATCTGCCAGAGTCGGCCAAGGGCTATGCGAGCTTTGGTAATACCATTGCTGCCAATCTGGCTGATTATCAGCGCGGCTATGATTTTGGCGTGCTCGGGGTGCGCCTGGCCGAGCACTATCGCAATCAAAGCCTGAAGTGCAAAACCAATCTGATTCTGAGCATGTTCCTCAACCACTGGTGCCGCCCCATGCGGGAGGCCGATGTGTTCGATGAGGAGGGGAGCCAGGCAGGAATGGAGGCCGGCGAGCTACAATTTGTCGGCTACATTCTGTTTTATGGCAAGACGCTTAATCGCTTTTGCCGAGGTGATTACCTAGGCGCTCTGCTGTCTGATCTGGGCGGACATCTGAAGTTTGCGCGCAAGGCCAAGCATAGCCTGACTCAGGACAATCTACTGGCCGCTAGCCGTATCATCCATGGGTTGATGGGGCAGCGTGAAGAGCCCGGATACTACGATGCCGATACCGTACCGGATGACGCGACCTTTATACAATCGTGTGAACAGCATCGTAGCTACTCGGCGATTGCCTTTTTCCATCTTGCTAGCGCATTTCAAGCATGGATGATGCGCGACTGGCGACGCGCCGAGTCCTCTCTGGATGCCGCTCGTTCGCTGGCAGACTATGTCCGTGGTACAGCATGCGAAGCCGCTGGGGTGTGGTTTGAGGCATTGGTGGTGGCCAGCAGATTGGAGCTGGAGCCGCAGTCTGATGCATTGCGGGCTCGCCTGGGCGCTGCACAAGCGCGAATTGCCGTCTGGGCGCATCATGCCCCCGATACCTTTGCTCACCAGCATTCCTTACTTAACGGCGTGGCGCACTGTCTGGCAGGCCAAGATTTTGCGGCGATGCAGGCATTTGACCAGGCCATTGAACAGGCACGTCAGGCGGGCTTTAAGCAAAATGAAGCCATTTGCCACGAATTCGCAGGGCGCTTCTGGGTTCAGCAGGGAAAAGAAGCGTTTGCCATGCATCATCTGGAGTGTGCCATGCGGGGATATCACGCATGGGGTGCCTATGCCAAAGAGAACATACTGGCGCTGGCGTTTCCGACTTTGCAGTCTCGCCAGGCAGAGCCGCGTAGTCTGCCTGGATCGACGCGTCATCTTGCTACCCGTCACGCCACCATTTTGGCGCAATCGGCACGACTGGCCGGGAATCATCTCGATCTGGCTGCTGTCATCAAGGCGTCCCAGGCGATTTCAGGTGAGATTGACCTGGACAGTGTGCTGGACAAGCTACTGCACGCATTAATGGAGGGGGCAGGTGCGCATTTTGGCGCGGTGATTCTGCATCGGGATGAACAGTTGACGTTGGTTGCCCAGATGGATACCACGCGTGAACTCCAAGCCCGTCGCGTCAATATTCCGCTTGAAGCCTCGGCAGCGCTCTCCCATACGATTGTTAAGTTTGTGGCCCGATCTGGCGAGAGTGTCATTCTAGGTGATGCATCGCGCGAAGGCATGTTTACCGCCGACCCTTATGTGCGGGAACATCAGTGCAAGTCTTTGTTATGTATGCCGATTCGCAATGGCGGACAGTTGCTTGGCATTCTCTACATGGAAAATGCCCGGATGAGCGGCGCATTTCCATCATCCCGCATGGGGCTGCTGAACATCTTGGCAGCGCAGGCAGCGATCTCCATCCAGAATGCGTGGCTATACCGTGATCTCAAGGACGAAGTCGCTCAGCACCGGAAGGTGGTGGAAGAGCTCAAAGTTGCAGAAGAACAGTACCGAACCGTCTTCGATAATGCCGCCGACGGCATTTTCCGGGTAGCGGGTGATGGCCGACTCATTCTCGCTAATCCGGCGCTTGCCCATATGCTGGGATTCCCCTCTCCCGTTCATATGATGAGCTATGCGGCACAAAGTGGCGTCAATCAGTTTCTAGGTACGGAATTGAGATCCCAGTTGATCGAGCGTTTTAAACGTGAAGGATCCATCCGCAATGTGGAGTTTAAAACGGAGCGATTCGATGGTGCCTCGGTCGAGTTATCGTTAACCGGTCATGTCAGTTTTGATGAGGCTGGACAGGTGCGGTATTACGAAGGTGTGATTCAAGATGTGACCGCACGCCGCCGGGTGATGGAGCTGAAAATTGCCAAAGAAGCTGCCGAGGCAACGGCAAAAGCCAAAGGTGAATTTCTGGCCAATATGAGCCACGAAATCCGCACACCCATGACGGCAATTCTCGGTTTTGCCGGCATTGCGCTTAAACAGTCACTGACACCTAAGGTGCGGGATTATCTGCAGAAAATTGATGCCGCAGGCCAGTCCTTGCTGAGCGTCATTAACGATATTCTCGATTTTTCCAAGATGGATGCGGGCAAGCTTGAGCTGGAACGGATTCCGTTTGATCTGCACGCATTGCTTGGCCGTCAGCGCGATTTGTTTATTGAGCAGGCAGTCAATAAAGGGATTCAATTATCGGTTGAGTCCGATGCGCGGGTGCCGGGGGTGTTGGTGGGAGATCCTACTCGACTTGGGCAGATTCTCACCAATCTGATGGGCAATGCCATCAAATTTACAGCGCGCGGTGAGGTGTCGCTGCGCGTGGAATTGAATGCACTCAACGATTCGACCGCTAGCCTGAGCTTTATGGTGCGCGATAGCGGCATTGGAATGAGTAAGCAGCAATTGAGCAAGCTCTTTCATGCGTTTTATCAGGCCGATGGATCAACCACCCGACATTTTGGTGGAACCGGCTTGGGTCTGACTATTTCTAAAAATCTGGTGCGCCTGATGCAGGGCGATATCGCCGTACATAGCGAGCCGGGGCAAGGGACAACCTTTATTGTGACGCTGCCCTTTCCAGTACTGGCGAGCATGCCAGAGCCGGATTCGCATGCTCAGCCTGTATCCGAGCAAAGCGGCCGCAACCGCCGTGTTTTACTTGTCGAAGATAATCTGGTGAACCAGGAAGTAGGTACGGAGCTTTTGCGCGAGGTGGGGTATATCGTGCAGCGGGCGGCCAATGGGCGCGAAGCGGTGGCGCTGGCTGAGCGCGAACAGTTCGATGCCATTCTGATGGATATCCAGATGCCGGAAATGGATGGCTATCAGGCGACCAAGCTGATTCGTGAAGGTACTTTTCAGCCCAATGTACCCATCATCGCCATGACTGCACATGCTATTGCTGGATATCGCGATCAGTGTCTGGCTGGTGGCATGAATGATTATCTGACGAAGCCGATTGTGCCGGCAGATTTGTACAGCGTACTGGAAAAGTGGTGTGTCGTTGCGGTATCCGCGGTTGCTGATTCTGTGCCCGCAACCCAGTCCACTACCGTACCTGAAGGTAAAGAGGCCTTTGCCGCACTGGCGCCGCTGATTGATATCGACCTAGCATGGCATCACGTAGGGGGCAAAGCTGGGCTGCTAAGGCGGCTGTTGGAACGCTTTGTGGTCAGCATGGAAGCGAACGATGTGCAGCTTAAGGCTGCAATGGCTGCGCAAGATCGAGAGACCGCACATCGCATAGCGCATACAGTGAAGGGGATGGCCGGGACGTTGGGGGCGGAACGGTTGCGTGATGTGGCTGAGCAGCTAGAGCAACAGCTGATTGCAGGTGGTGTGACGGTCGGCAGTGATGCGGCTAATGCGTTTCATGAGGTGAGCGTGCAATTGAAAGAGCATGTGAAAGGCTACATTTCCGCCTAGTGAGTAGAGATAAAAAACACCCCGATACTTATTCGGGGTGTTTTTTGCTGAGCCATTTAGTTCGCAAGCGAAATCGCGTATGACGTAGACTTAACGCCCTTGGGAGATGTCACATTAATTGATAATGTGCCTGCGCCCGTGGTGTCAGTACAGACACCACTCTCCAGTTTGCCATCGCCGCGAATATAAAAGGTCGCATCGGGTGTCGAACTGCGTTTTGCATTGGTTGATGGAATGGTGTAAGACCATGGCCCCACGGCTGAACCGTTATCTGTAGAAAGCGTAACCGTCGTACCTGCTGGCAAAATGTTGTCATTCACATCGCGCAGCCACACTTGAATGGCTTGTGCGCCGCCACAGCCACCCAGATCAAGGCCATATGCGCCTGAACTCAGCGTTTTACCAGTTGGCAGCGTCACCATATTGGTTGTTACCACAGTAGAGCCTGAGAGCACCATTTCAATATTGCGGAATACGTGCAACGACTTCTGTGTATTACAGGTAACCTCTCCGCCGGTCTTGCAGAGTACGCCGTTATAGGCATTATCAGGACCATCGTATGTGCCGTTATGGTTAAAGTCGATGAAGAGATCGTTGGATGCGTATACACCGGTCTCATTCACGTCCAGAAACGCCTCCGGGAGATCACCGGACTTACCATTGGCATCAAAAAATTCGCGCTGTAGACTTACCAGGCCATCGCCGTCCAGATCGACAAAGGATTCTTCGCCAATTGCATAGGCCAGTACCGCAACTCTACCATTGGTTGGGCGCAATTCTTGGCTTGTGAATACAACAGAGCAAACGCCCCCTGAAGTTTGACAAGACGGTTGAACAGAGGAACCTTGAGCAACAAAGTTTACAACCGTGCCATCCGGAACCGGATTGCTGAAATGGTCAGCTAGGCGAATGGTCAGTGTCGCTGTCGTACCATCGTAATTCCAACCTTCGATGTTGTACGCTGAAGCAGAAAGGGAGAAGTGTGCCTGATCTGGCAAACCAGTTGAAATTGACAACTTGTCCGACTGCGTAGAAATTACGCCAGATTGCGTGGTGACTGTTGCCAATACGCGCACCGGAGTAGCGACCGTACCTGACTGCACATTGGTACTTACTTCGCCGGTTGTTGCATCCGAAATAGCCTTAGCTGCGGTCAGGGACAGACCACCCACGGTTGTACTCAAGGAGAAAGTAACGTCGGCCTTGATTGGATTGCCAGCCTGATCAACAATCTTGAATTTCACCAGCGAGGTCTCGCTCTGACCTGCACCACCGGTGCCCTTCAGGGCGATGGTGGTCGGTGTCGCGCTTACAAACTGGATCGAGCCAATCGACGGACTCAGGACAACCAGACTTGCACTGGCTGTATTCACCCCAACCAGTGAAGCAGTCACGGTATCGGTACCGTTACAGCCATTGTCCTTGTACTGGGCGCTGGCCACACCGTTCACGGTAGTGACTTTGGGGGTCAGGATGGCTTTGCCGCTCGCTGCACAGGTTGATGCAAAGGTCACGTCTACCGGTGTTTGATAGGGTGAGCCGTTCGCTTGCACATTAACCGAGACGGATGTCGTGCCATAGGCGGACAGCGGTGCAGTGCCAAAACTGATTGCACCGAGCGACAGAGTGATATTGCCACCAGTGCCGCTGGATAGATAGTTGACGGTACCACTTGCGCCGAGGCGGCTCTTGGCGGTGACAGTGCCTGCACCGGTTTGAGCGCCTGCAGACAGTGTAATGGTTGCTTTGCCACTTGCATCGGTGAGTGCGGTTGCGGTGGCGGGACTAAACACGCCCAGATTGGCATCGGTGGTAAAGGAAATGACTTCCTGTGCAACCGGCGAGCCTCCCTTGGTTAACGTAGCGGTAACGGTAGCGGGCGAGCCCGGTGCCACCGAGGCCGACGAAATAGTCACGCTGATGGCTTCTGTGCCGGTATTGCCGCTACCGCCCGAACCGCCAGACGAACTGGAACTTCCTGCACCCGGGCCACCACATCCAGCCAGCGCTAATGACAGCATCACCAGGATGGACTGCCAGAAGCGCATCAGCCGTGCTATTTGAGCAAATTGCATCACGCTTGCTTCCCTTTACTGAAAATGTCCCGCCATGGTGCGCCGGACGTATGACAATGGTTCAAAGGGAGCCCGATGGGCCCCCTTACTGTCTTTGTTATGCTGCGCGCTTTGCAGGCGCACAAATCTGCTTGGGTAAATTAAACCGCAAATTGGCGCTTCTGGGCAAATTAAAATACGCGGATGTCATTTACTGAAGGATTTCCCGCCAGGTTGCCGCACGGGGCACGCCGTTTATCAGGGTGGAATTCAGTTCCTCCTGAAGATTTTGTGCGTTGGATGTGCGAGCCTCAATGATAACTTTGTTGTTAGGCAGTTTAACTGTCGTGGTACCTACAATCGTACCAATCGTAATTTTCTTGCCAACAAACCTGGTGGTGCCGTCCGTGAGTAAACCGGCATTGCCGCAAGTCTTGTAGTCGACCTGATAAATCCAGCCATAACCTCCCGGTGTACAGGCATTGGATTGGGGAACGGTAGATGCCGCAACCACCACACCGTACTGCAGCGATGGGTCGACAGTCATGCGTTCCTTCGAGTCCAGCAGATTAAAATAGCAGCCACGCACGGTACTGGACAGATTCACTGCGTTATTTGTTGTCGTGCGGATAGTCGTGCCTGACGTAAGCGTAGTGGTTGTGACGGTCTGTTGAATCAGCGGTGATCCTGTATTTCGCGGAGTATTGATGGTTGCGGTGGCAGTGTTTTGCGCGCCAGTGCCATAGTCGCTTACGGAATAGAACGACTGCTGAGTTGTATCCGAAATATCGCTGACACCAAGGTATCGACCGGTACCAAACAGCACCATGGGTGCCACCGGAGAGGTGGCCAAGCCGATTTCGGGCGCGACACTAATCGGCTGCCCGGTTGCAATCAGATTGAAAACGCTGTTGTCCAGAATGCCGTTTACATCAAATCGCCACATATTGCCTGCGAGATCGCCGCCGTATACCCACTTGACGGTATTGTTCTTGGAGATGTCATACACGTATGCGCTGATCTTGCTGAGTCCGGATGGCGTGCTTGTATCGCCAGTGCCTGTACTCATGGGCGAGCCAGTACGTTGAGTGCCAGTAACAGCATTCAGAATAAAGAGGCGACCCACACCATCTGCATTGTTGATGCCGGAGGTAAACATCACCACCCAGTCGCCGCTGGCCAGCTTGGTAATCACAGGATTGCCATAGGTCAGGCCCAGGTTGGTATTGGAGAACTCCCATAGCACTTGCGGGGCATCCGGGTCGGTAATGTCGATACAGGTATAGGTACGACCACCTGCACCGAGGCCAAAGACCAGAATGGTGCGCCAGTTGCTGCCATCGTACACATCGCCGTAGGTAATGGGGCCATCCACGAAGAAGCGATGGCTAGCATAATAGTTGGTGTCCGCCAGATTGCCCATATTGGCCCATGAGGCATTGGGGATATAGGCCCAGGCTTCATTGCCATTGGTAGCATCGAACGCATGCAGCATGCCGTCATTGGCACCTACATAAACGCGACCCGCACGGCTGGCCTGATTGGTGACAAAGGTCGAGTAGCCTGCGTCTTCATAGGTCGCTATAGGTGCGCCCACGAAAACAGGCTGGGATGACACTATATCGCCCATTGGGGTTTCTCGAGTGCGCAGTACCGGTGTGGTAGCAGTTTCAGCCTGACCCAGAACAGCAAAGTTGAATACATATTGGCTTGTAATACCAGGGCAACCTGCACTGCACTGACTCAGGTTGTTTGGGTCAAAGTAACCTTGTTGTGTCGCTGACAAGTTATTCCACGAAACTGTCTTCTTTTTGTCTGCGCCAGTGGCGGCACTGTCGTACATATACAGGCGTCGTGTGCCTGCAGTTGCCTGCGCGGCTAGGCGCGTTGCAGCACGCCATTGCGGAGAACCAATGGAACCATTATTTAGATCGATAAGCGATGCGGACAGATCGCCAGTCCACTTTTCGGTGGTGTAGCTTGCGATATAGGCTGTACGATTGTCTGTTACTGGTTGCAGCGTACTGGTTGCAGCTGCCGCACCCGAGCCCGGCGCGGAGGCAATGGTAGAAAGTGCAGTTTGCAAGCCACGTGCCACCGCTGTTGGGGTACGTGCACTGAAATACTGACCATGCCCATTAACAGCTGCATGCCAAAGGTCATCTACACGGCGCTCATCGAATGCCTGCGTCGGATCTGGCCAAGCTTGTGTGCCTTGTAAGACGTTATTGTAGTCATTGGAGCAATTGTTGGTAGCGTAGTTTGTGCAATATGCAAAATTGCCATTCATGCCCAAACCCATGGTAAAAGTGGTCATGTGCTGGCATTTTAGCGAGTTGGAGTCGGCCACCGGCACATTGCAGGCCATGCTTGGGCGCAAATTCGTGTTGTAATAATAAGCAGCTACATCTGCCAGTGTTCCGCTATAAGTATCGGTGAAAGGTGCCGGCAGACTACTATCTTCATTGCCTATTGAGGTACTGGAGATGCTGTTGACGCTGCCTGAGGAACTGATTCCCTTTGCAGAGGGTACGTTGTAGCGAGTTCTGCCAACAACATAGGTGCCTTCATCATTCCAATAGCCATCGGTGGCTAGAATGACATAATTCTTCTGGCATGATTGGGTAACCGGGTCGCTCGCTGGCCCATTTTGCACTTTGCTGTTCGTGCCTGCCGTCAAAATGGAGGACACCCCCGCATAGCGTTGACCAGCGCGAGCAAGCGCTAAGCGCAGGGGAGTGGAAGTATGTGCCTTGGTACTGTAAAGCGAGTCATACCAGCTTTGCTTCTGAGTGCTATTAAACTGCGCTATCGGTAAATCACCCACGGTGTTGCTGGAGTCATAGCGGTAGGTACCATTCGAGGTCACCGAATAACCAATATTGTATGCGTCAGTCAGACCGTTAAAAGCGATGGCAGTTGCTGCCTTGGCCATATGGGTGCGTGTACGATAATACTGGTACCAGTTGGCGAAGTTCTGCAGCTCTTCGGTATATGTACAGGATGTGCCAGTGCAGTCGGTACGTGTGTTGGCTTTGGTATAGGTTCGGCCGGGTACGATATCGACCCGGGTATAAACAGGATCGCCTGAAGCAGGTACGGCAGTTACCCCACCAGAGAAGCCGTTGAAATACAAGCTGATCCCGGAGGATGTCGGTGAGGTGCCATTAACCGAAGCGCCCGCACTTGCTGGGGCGTACAGCATGACATAGCAGCTATTGCTCCAGGTCGTACATGAGCCATCCAAGGCTGCCGAGTAACCGCTGGTGCTACTATTCGCATTGATAGCCGAGACAATCGCCGCCCCAAGAGTATAGCGAGCACTCGATGAATTGGTTGAATAGGCAATGGCCTGATTCATGAGCACGGTGGTGCCAACTGTGATGCTGCGCAAAGTCCCGCGAGGGGTTCCGTTATATAAAACAATACTTCCTGATGCTGCTTGTGCTGCTACCCCACCCACACCCATGTGCATCGGGTAGATCTTGGTTGAAGATCTGGTGGTTGCGCATCCTGTTAGACTTGTCGGGGAGGCTGAATCACACCAGTAAAGTGGTGCCGTTGCTGTGAAGTAATATGGCCCGATATTACGCGTGGTGGTTTGGAAATTGGGCGTATTGCCCCAGCTAATATGGCCATTCGGCGAATTGATCAGCCGGGCATAGTAATATGTACTATCGGGATAGCGATAGGTAGATGTATTACGGGCGCAGTTGGTGTAGCTGCTGTCCGTGCAGTATTCCATCTCCGGGTAGGATGTAGTGAGGTCAATCTGAGTGCCACTATTCATATCCACTTCGTCGGTATAGACGGCAGTTGGTGTGGCGGCCGGATAGAATGTTGTAGGTGTTGAACCTGTTGGTGGTGGCGTATAGGTGACTGCCGGGTTGTACATGACATAGTTGAACGATGACGACATGTACGGTACTTCGCCTGGATAACAGAAAGCATCCGAACTGCCGCTTGCATCGTACTTCGCCACACATTGATTGTCGTTGGCTCCGACCCAGTCACCCAGAAAGTCGTAGGCCATCGACCCCGAATCATCCATCAGCATCTGAATGTTTGGCGAGACAGAGGCACTGCCGCCCCAGGTGGCCAGCGGCACATTGGAAATGTCAGTTTGTGCGGCCTGCAATGTGTAGCAAAGCCCCAGCAAAGCCATGGGGATCGTACGCATTTTTCGGGAAATATTGTTCATATCAGAAATCTCCTCGTCGCCATTAATTTGCAACGATTGCCTCGACAAAAGTTTCGGTCTGCCTTGGGCCGACTACGCGAACCGTGATGCGGTAGAACACCTGTGTGGAACCGGATAGCGGTGTACCACCACCATTCGTTGCCTTGTAACTCGATCCGACTTTGGAGGTTGAGTTGGCAATCAGGCACGTTTGGCCTGCCGCATTCACTGCACCGGTAGAGGTGCACATCCGCTGAATGACATACTGATAGCTGTTTCCAAGTGCATCTGGCGTGGACATCGGGTAGCTGGGATTACGGGCATTGGATTTTGCGGTATAGCCAAACCAGTTCACATCGTTCACATCATCGGTGGATGCGGTGCTCATCACCCGGCGTACATCCAGTCCGGTCATGCTGTTGGTTGCATTGGTGAAGACGGCGTAATACCCGTCTGTTGTAGTCGGGGCGGCTGCGTTGGCGCCATTCGTGCCCAGTGAGGCCGAGTTATTCGCCATCCATGTCAGCGCGGCCTGAACGCCGGTTTCAGCACTGGCCAACGCTGTCTGGCGGAAGGTGATATTGGTTGTGGTGGCGTTGGTCGCATCGGTTGTACGCATCACGGCGATGGCCGCGAGCGACATGATCACCAGCGCCATCAGCGTCACAAATAGGGCGAATCCATATTGCTGGCGCTTCATAGTATGCCCCCATTTGTGGTCCAGATCAGGTTTCTGAGCGGGACAATGGTCTGGTAGACCTTGTAGCGATAGCGTTGCTGGGTCGCGGATAATGTCATCGTGTAGGCCGCGGGGGCGTTATCCCAGAGTGCAAGCGAGGCAGGACTGACTGTAGCCTTTTCCTGTGTTGGGCTGCGCACGACAATGGCCATGCGGATTGCTCTGACCTGTTGCCAGGTTGCAAGTGAGTTCGGTTGCGCGCCTGTCCAGGCCGCGGTAGTGCCGGAATTTGTGGTATCTCCTAGTAGTTGAACTTTGAAGTTCACCACGTTTTCGGCAATGGCGGCGCCATTCTGTGTGAGTAAGTTATTGGCAACCGTATACACATTTGTCACGAGGAAATTACTGTTGGCTACCACGCTTTGCTGCCCCAGGTTATAGACCTGCGCGTTGGTAGCGTAGACCTGAGTGCCGGCGGGTGAATAGCGCGTGCGGGCTACTCCCAGGCAGGGTGATACGGTTGCAGTGTTGCCTGCCGCTAGGGTCATATTGCCAGCGCCGGTAGCGGGAGAGGCTGACAGTTGCCCGAGGGTGCAAGTCGCGTTGCCTTGCTGTGCAATCAATACGACATCGCCTGCACAAAACCCGGTGCGGTTGGCGACAGCTACGGTGGTACCAGGCGCCGTGTAGGTAGAAGTCAGTGCGGCACCTGCAGGGCGCTGACTGGACGTAGAGTAACGAATGGTGAGTGTATCAGGTGTATTGGCATTTGCCCCTGCGGTAATCCGGAACGGGCCAAAGTTGCTAATAGTCTGGGCGCCAGTCGTTACCGTGCTGTCGTTATAGGTCAGCGTGTTGCAGCTCAAGGCCGCGAGTCCGGACATGCCAAAACCCGCCATGCGAATGTCCCGCTCGACAAGGTAGGAGGACAGAATGCCTGTGGATTGGGCGTCACCACCCGAGACTGTTACGCGACGCTGCTGATCGGCATTGACCAGCGCAGTCGTGACAGCCAGTAAAGCCAGTATGCCGACACCCAGTGCAACCAGAAGCTCGATAAGGGAGAAGCCAGCCATCTGGCGGCGAGGATTAGTTGTATACATTGCTGCTAATCGTAAAGTTGTGCTGGCTGTCATTGGGCGCCTGCCAGGTAATGGTAATCGTGACGAGTGAGCCCGCTACGGCAATGCTGGCCACCCCGCTAGGGAGCGTGCTCGCGACGGTGGGGCCCCAGGTGGAAAGCATGCCAGCGGTATTGTTTGCGGATGTACAGGGCGAGCAGACATAGTTGCCGAGCGGTGTGCCGGGATTGCCTGGTAACTGTGCGCGCATGATGCCCAGCGCCTGATTGGCAAGGTAGGCGGCCTCTGCACGATACTTGCCTTGCGCGGATATGCTGGCTGCTCTGCTCTGAACCGAAATCAGTGCGATCAGGCCGACCAGAAACAGGACGACCGAAATCAGCGCTTCAAGCAGGACGGCGCCACTTTGTTTAGATTTAGATCTAAGTGTCATGTTGCGACGGGTGCTAGGCATAGCAGTGGATCTCCCGCTGTACTAATCGAGGTTTTGCAAATTTTGATCACACCGCCAACGGTTACGCTAACCGCAATGGGTGTAGCAGTGCCTCGATAGGTGATAATCATGTTCAGGGCGGTGGCCGTACCGCTGCCTGCTAGCGAGGTGATGGAGGTGGTCGCGATATTGCCCAGGGGCTGGAACTGAATAGTGTTGCTGGTAGGGCTGGGCGATACACTGAAGCGATCACCATTTTCGAATAACTTTCTTTCCCGAATGGTAGCGGGGCAGCCAATCAATGCCGTGCTGGTGCCGACGTTTTGATTGTTCACTACCTGGGCGCAACCGACTTCCCAGCTCACCGTGCCATCAGTTTCAGTGACCAGCGTGAAGTTGATATTGGTATTGCGGGAGAGTGCTTCCTGACGAGCGAAGCGCAATCCGTCAATCATGCTCTGGGCGACAGCTTGCGCACGCCGATCATTGGTCCAGGCATTCATGCTGGGCACCGCGATGCCGAGACCCACGCCTAGAATCACCAGTGTGATCAGCATCTCGACGAGTGTAAAACCACGACTTTTCATGATTAGCAGCCCGTACTCTTGATGGATTTGGCCCAGCAGGTACTTAGTGTAATGGCTGAGCCGGTGCCGTTTAATGCTGCCGGAATGGTCGTGGTTCTTACATCTGCCTGATCGATCGTCAATGCAAGGTTAGGCACCCCTGAGGTGCTCAAGCCGGTAGCAGTAATGGTGTAGGAGTTGGTGGCAAGCGTACAGGCGTAGGAAAAATATTTAGTCGTGTTATTAGGTGCGGCCGCACAAATTCCCCCTGTGTAGTTGTCATATCTGCGATTGTCCGCATAATACTGCTCCAGCGCCGCACGGGTGGTCACAAGCGTCGAGGTGCCCTCTGCAATTTTTCCGCTGCTCATATACGTTGAGTAAGCAGGCACTGCGATTCTCAGCAGGATGCCGATGATTGCTACCGTAATCATCAACTCGATCAACGTAAATCCACTCATCTTCTTCATTGTCAGGCTCCAGACCGAATGCAACTTTTGCATATCCGTGCAGTCTGGATATTATCTATGCCATTGGCAAGTCTCCAGTTGGGTAGATGACCGGTTATTTTGTGGGAATGAACGGTAAGTCTGAGTTTTTACAACACCGGGCCAAATAAAAAAGGACAACCGAAGTTGTCCTTTTTGGCGTTCTGCATAAGCAGATCAGTGTTGCTTCTTGAGGCGCTGGATCGCTGCCAGTTGTGCGATGGCCTGTGCCAGTTCGGCTTGCGCCTTGGCGTAGTCCATTGCACCGCTGCGGTTGGCCAGAGCTTCTTCGGCACGCTTGCGTGCTTCGGATGCCTTGGCTTCATCGAGGTCTTCACCACGAATCGCGGTATCGGCCAGAACGGTGACCACATGCGGTTGCACTTCGAGAATGCCACCCGACACGAAAATCAGCTGCTCCGGCTGGTTGCTGTTCGCAACCTTGATACGCAGGGCACCAGGCTTCACACGCGTCAGCAGCGGAGCGTGGCGTGGCAGGATACCGATTTCACCTTCTTCACCCGGTGCCGCGAGAAACTCGACGGTGCCGGAGAAGATTTGTTCTTCAGCGCTTACCACATCCAGATGCATGGTCATGCCCATATCCTGCCCCTCTTAGTTCAGGGTCTTGGCTTTTTCGACAACTTCGTCGATCGAACCGACCATGTAGAACGCTTGTTCCGGCAGATGATCGTATTCGCCAGCCAGGATGCCCTTGAAGCCGCGCAGTGTGTCCTTGAGCGGAACGTACTTACCAGGCGAACCGGTAAACACTTCAGCAACGTGGAACGGCTGGGACAGGAAACGCTGGATCTTACGGGCGCGAGCCACGACCAGCTTGTCTTCTGCGGACAGTTCGTCCATACCCAGAATCGCGATAATGTCGCGCAGTTCCTTGTAACGCTGCAGAGTGGACTGCACGCCACGGGCCACGCTGTAGTGCTCTTCGCCCACGATTTGCGGGTCGAGCTGACGCGAGGTGGAGTCGAGCGGATCGACGGCCGGGTAGATACCCAGTGCGGCGATGTCACGGCTCAACACGACGGTTGCGTCCAAGTGAGCAAACGTGGTGGCAGGCGACGGATCGGTCAAGTCATCGGCTGGCACGTAAACGGCCTGGATGGAAGTGATCGAGCCATTCTTGGTCGAAGTAATACGCTCTTGCAGGCGACCCATTTCGTCAGCCAGGGTAGGTTGGTAACCCACGGCAGACGGCATACGACCCAGCAGAGCGGACACTTCGGTACCGGCCAGTGTGTAGCGGTAGATGTTATCCACGAAGAACAGCACGTCACGACCCTTGCCGTTTTCGTCCTTTTCATCACGGAAGTACTCGGCCATGGTCAGACCGGTCAGCGCAACACGCAGACGGTTACCAGGCGGCTCGTTCATCTGGCCGTAGACCATGGACACCTTGTCCAGAACGTTCGAGTCCTTCATTTCGTGGTAGAAGTCGTTACCTTCACGGGTACGCTCACCCACACCAGCAAACACGGACAGACCCGAGTGAGCCTTGGCGATGTTGTTGATCAGTTCCATCATGTTAACGGTCTTGCCCACACCGGCACCACCGAACAGACCCACCTTACCGCCCTTGGCGAACGGGCAGACCAAGTCAATCACCTTGATACCGGTTTCGAGCAGATCAACCGACTGGTTGAGTTCGTCGAACTTCGGTGCCTTGCGGTGAATAGCCCACTTGGTTTCGGATTCAACCGGACCGGCTTCATCAACCGGATCACCCAGCACGTCCATGATACGGCCCAGTGTGGCCTTGCCCACTGGTACCGAGATCGGGTTGCCAGTGTTCAGAACGGCCATGCCGCGCTTCAGACCATCGGTGGAGCCCATTGCAATGGCGCGAACCACGCCATCACCCAGCTGTTGCTGTACTTCCAGCGTCAGCGTTGCGGACTCGAGCTTGAGCGCGTCGAAAACCTTCGGCAGGCTGTCACGCGGAAATTCCACGTCGACGACCGGGCCGATGATTTGCACGATTTTCCCTTGGCTCATCGTTGCATTCCTTAAAAATAGAGTTCGTCATCCAGATCGCGTTTGCGACCGGCACATTTTCAATGTGCGCCGCATGGAGACTCACATGCGGCGCTAAGCCTTCGTCGCAAACAACGCGACCGGCGCGCGATCAGACTGCTGCGGCACCTGCCACGATTTCCGACAATTCCTTGGTAATTGCTGCCTGGCGGGTCTTGTTGTAGACCAGCTTCAGTTCATCAATCACCGTACCGGCGTTGTCGCTCGCGGCCTTCATTGCCACCATCCGTGCGGATTGCTCGGAGGCGATGTTTTCAGCCACAGCCTGATAGACCAGCGCTTCGATATAGCGTGTGAGCAGATCGTTGATGACTGCTTCCGGACCCGGTTCGTAGATGTACTCGAACGGGTGCTCGCTTACCGGCTTCATCGCTTCGGCAGAGACTGGCAGCAGTTGTTCTGCTGTCGGTTCCTGCTTCATGGTATTGATGAAGCGGGTATAGACCAGATGCAATTCATCGATCTCACCTGCAAGGTAGGCATCCATCATCACCTTGACCGGCCCAATAAGGCGGTCGAGGTGAGGGGTATCACCCAGTTGCACGGCGTGGGACACCACATTGGCGCCCGCACGTTGCATGAAACCGAATGCCTTGTTGCCGATGGCGGTTACATCAACCTGAATACCGGCTTGTTCCCAAGCTTTCATCTTGTTGACGGAGGTACGCAATACGTTGGTATTGAGACCGCCACACAGGCCCTTGTCGGTGGAAACCACGATCAGACCCACGCGCTTCACTTCAGCACGTTTGGTCAGGAACGGGTGCGCGTAGTCTTGCAAAGCCTGCGCGAGGTGAGCACACACCACACGGACTTTTTCACCGTATGGACGTGCTGCACGCATGCGTGCCTGGGCCTTGCGCATCTTCGACGCTGCCACCATTTCCATGGCGCGCGTGATCTTGCGCGTATTCTGGACGCTCTTGATCTTGCTGCGTATTTCCTTGCCGCTTGCCATGATTTGACCTTCCTAGTTAAAGATCAGATCAGAAAGCGCCATTGGCCTTGAACGACTTGATCGCTTCTGCAAGCGCCTTATCGTTCGGGCCGGAAAGCTCACCCTTCTGGTCCATCTCTTCGATGATCGCAGCATGGTTGGCCTTCAGGTAGGCATACAGAGCGGCTTCGAATGCCAGTGCCTTTTCAACCGGCACGTCATCAGCCAGACCCTTTTCAACGGCGTACAGGGTCACAGACAGCTGCGATACCTTGAACGGCGCGTATTGGCCTTGCTTCAGCAGTTCGGTCACCAGGCGACCGCGATCCAGCTGCTTGCGAGTTACTTCGTCCAGATCGGACGCAAACTGTGCAAACGCTGCGAGTTCACGGTACTGAGCCAGAGCGGTACGAATACCACCGGCGAGCTTCTTCACAACCTTGGTCTGGGCTGCACCACCAACGCGCGACACCGAAATACCGGCGTTAATCGCAGGACGGATACCAGCGTTGAACAGGTCAGTTTCCAGGAAGATCTGGCCGTCAGTAATGGAGATCACGTTGGTCGGCACGAATGCGGACACGTCACCAGCCTGGGTTTCAATGATTGGCAGGGCGGTCAGAGAACCGGTCTTGCCCTTCACTTCACCGTTGGTGAACTTTTCAACGTAGTCTTCGTTCACACGAGCTGCACGCTCGAGCAGACGGGAGTGGATGTAGAACACATCACCCGGATAAGCTTCACGGCCCGGCGGACGACGCAGCAGCAGCGAGATCTGGCGGTATGCCACAGCTTGCTTGGACAGATCGTCGTACACGATCAGGGCGTCTTGACCGCGATCGCGGAAGTATTCGCCCATGGCACAGCCAGCGTACGGGGAGATGAACTGCATCGCTGCAGATTCGGAAGCGGCAGCTGCCACGACGATGGTGTGACCCATTGCGCCGTGTTCTTCCAGCTTGCGTACCACGTTAGCGATCGAGGAAGCCTTCTGGCCGATCGCGACGTAGATACAGATCACGCCGGTGCCCTTCTGGTTGATGATGGCATCCAGCGCAACAGCGGTCTTACCGGTTTGACGGTCACCAATGATCAGTTCGCGCTGACCACGGCCAATCGGCACCATGGCGTCAATCGCCTTGATACCGGTTTGCAGCGGTTGGGACACGGACTGACGGGCGATCACGCCCGGGGCGATCACTTCGATCGGGCTCGACACCTTGGCGGTGATCGGACCCTTGCCGTCGATCGGCTGACCCAGGGCGTTGACCACGCGGCCAACCAGTTCCGGACCGACCGGCACTTCCAGAATGCGGCCGGTACACTTCACTTCCGAACCTTCGGAAATGTGTTCGTAGTCACCCAGCACCACGGCGCCGACGGAGTCACGCTCCAGGTTCAGCGCGAGGCCGAAGGTGTTGCCGACGAATTCGAGCATTTCGCCCTGCATCACGTCGGTCAGACCGTGGACGCGAACGATACCGTCGGTCACGGAAACGACCGTGCCGGTGGTGCGTGTTTCAGCACCAGTCGACAGGTTCTGAATCTTGCTCTTGATCAGTTCGCTGATCTCGGAAGGATTCAATTGCATGATTACTCCTAACTGGTGAGGCGCGCCGAGAGGCTGGCGAGTTTGCCGCGTACGGAAGCGTCGATCACATCGTCGCCAACTGTCATGCGTACACCACCGATCAGATCGGCGTTGACGGTTACGGTCGGCGTAATGCGGCGCTTGTAGCGCTCAGCGAGGATGGCGGTCAGATCGTTCACCTGATCGGCATTCAGTTCGAAGGCGGATTCGATCACGACATCCACTGAACCTTCGGCCTGTGCTTTCAGGAGCTCGAATACTTCGGCAATCTTCGGCAGTGCGGCAAAACGGCGATTTTCCAGCACGGTAGCGATGAAAGTCACCACCGACGCTGTGGCCTTATCGCCCAGCAACTCTACGAGCAGGCTCTGAACCTGGCTCGCCTCAAACTTCGGATTGGCTGCGAACTCTGCCGCCAGCGGGTCTTGTGCAGCTGTCGCCAAAATGGCGAGTGCATCGGACCACGCGGACAGGCTGTTCGCTTCCTGCGCGAGCCGGAAAACTGCCTCGGCGTATGGTCTTGCGACGGTAATGAGTTCAGCCATGAGCTTTTACAGTTCCGCTTTGAGTGATCCCAGCAGGTCGGCATGACGAGCAGCATCCACTTCGCGACGCAGAATTTTTTCTGCACCGACGACAGCCAGTTCGGAGACGCGAATACGCAGCTCTTCACGGGCTTGGTGGACTTGCTGGTCAACTTCCGAGCGGGCACCGGCAATCAGGCGTTCGCCTTCGACGCGTGCGGCGTCTTTGGCTTCATCGATGATCTGCGCAGCACGCTTGTCAGCTTGTGCGATGATCTCGGCTGCCTGGGCCTTTGCCGCGCGCAGTTCTTCTGCAGCACGCTTTTCAGCAAGCTCCAGATCGTGCTTGGCACGGTCGGCGGCGGTCAGGCCGGCAGCGATGCGCGATGCGCGCTCATCCAGCGTCTGGATCAGCGGAGGCCAAACGAACTTCATCACAAACAGCACAAGGATGGCGAAAACCAACGCTTGGCCGAAGAGGGACGCATTAATGTCCATTGTTTAACCCCTTGCTTGTTTCCGAAAATCGTCCAGGTCTTAGTGCTTGGCGATTGCGGCGAGCAGCGGGTTGGCAGTTGCGAAGAACAGGCCAACAGCAACGGAGATAATGAAGATGGCGTCAACCAGACCGGCGATAACGAACAGCTTCGGTTGCAGAGCGGCTGCAGATTCCGGCTGGCGTGCTGCGCCTTCCAGGAACTTGGCACCAACGAGTGCAACGCCGATTGCAGCGCCCAGACCAGCCAGACCGATCATCAGGCCGATGGCGATCACGGTGTATTGCTGAACCAGTGCGTACAGGGGGGCCAGGTTTTCCATTGAGATACTCCTAAGTGGGATGGTGATTAAAGGTAAAACAAAAAAACAAACACTTTAAACGAGATGCACCCTGTAGATGCATCTCGTTCGTCAGATTAGTGTGCTTCCACTGCCAGGCTGCAGTAAACGATGGTCAGCATCATGAAGATGTAAGCCTGCAGTACCACGATCAGGATGTGGAAGATTGCCCAGGCTGCGCCCGGAATCAGTTGACCCCACCATGGCAGCAGTGCGATCAGCATGAACACCAGTTCGCCGGCAAACATGTTGCCGAACAACCGCATGGCCAGCGCGATGGCGCGTGAACCGTATTCGATCAGCTGCATGGCGATGTTGACGGGCATCAGCACCAGCTTCATGGCGGTGCCTTCTGCATGGAACGGTGCAGTCACGAATTCAGCGAGGAAGCCGCCGATACCCTTGGCCTGGATACCCATGCCGATGGCGATGAGGATGACGGCGAGGGACATGGCCAGTGTGTGGTTCAAGTCAGCTGTTGCCACCACGCGCAGGTGTTCCAGACCGAATTCGCCACCGATTTTTGGCAGCAGGTCAACCGGCAGGAAGTCCATTGCGTTCATCAGCACAATCCAGACAAACACGGTCAGGGCCAACGGGGCAATCAGTTTGCTGCGGCCGTGGAAAATTTCCTTCACATGGTTGTCGACCAGCTCGATGACCAGTTCGATGAAGAGCTGGAAGCGACCCGGATTTTCAACCTTGGCGCGACGTGCAACCAGGCCGAAAGCCAGCAGGAAGACGAGGCCAAGAATGGCGGAAACAAAGAATGTATCGAGGTGAAAACCGCTCTGGGTTTGCAGGAAGCCCAGATGGTGCCCGATGTATTCTGAAGGATTTGCAGGTGCGTTATGTGCCGACATAGCGTTGGAATCACAATTATTTGGAAAACAGTACAACCCCGTAGGCAATCTGTGCAGCAATGATGCTGATCAGTAACCATATTCCGGTAGCGGCAAGGTTGAGTGCAAAGAGCACTGCAAAACCAGATGCGGCCAGCAGAAGCGAGACGATAACCTTGACCAGCTCGGCAACCAGCTGTTTGGACAGCATGGCTTGCGAACCAGTGATATGCGTAATGCGACCTACCCGGGCATAGGCCAGAACGGCAGCGATCTGGCTCAAGCCGCCCCAGAGAGCAGCGAACATCGCCGACGTACCTGAGGTAATTAGGGCAATCACGGAAACAAGGGCGGTAAGCCCTGACATCGTAATCACAACCCCTTTAATCAGGTGCTGGAGGCGAGCATTAAATGGCTCGCCCAAGCCAAGCCTCGGGATATTAGCGTTTTGTAACGTCATAGGTCAAGTTACACTCCTGAAATAAGGGTGTAATCCACTGTTTTTTCGAGGAAAAAATCTGTTGCGCCAAACTAAAAAGGTGTTGCAGATTTAGTCTTCGGTCTGCAGGATGGCGAGTAGGCTGTCCAGATGATCAAGTGATGCGTACTCGATCACCATCTTTCCGCTTCCCTTCTTGGATGACTGAATGGATACCTTGGTGCCCAGCCGATCGGAAAGGTTGCTCTCTAGTCTGACTAGGTCAGGATCAACTTTGCGCTCTGCCTTGGCGACGGGCAGCTTTTGCTCCTGCAGCTTTTGCACCTGACGCTCGGTTTCACGCACCGACCATCCATGCTCGGTGATATTGATGGCCATTTCGATCTGCTGCAGCACAGGCAGAGAGAGCAATGCACGCGCGTGCCCCATGTCAAGCGCCCCATTCATCAGCTGCAGGCGGACAGGCTCGGCTAGATCCAGCAGGCGCAAGAGATTGGTAATGGTAGAACGCGAGCGGCCAACTGCTTGGGCGCAGCCTTCGTGCGTCATGCCGAACTCGTCGATCAGGCGCTTGAGGCCAACCGCTTCTTCAATCGGGTTGAGATCTTCGCGCTGGATATTTTCGATCAGCGCCATGGCAATGGCGGCTTCGTCTGGCACGGAGCGGACGACGGCCGGAATATCGGTCAGACCAGCCTTTTGCGAGGCGCGCCAGCGGCGTTCGCCTGCAATGATCTCGTACTTGTCGATGCCAACTTCGCGGACAAGAATAGGCTGAATGACGCCCTGGCTTCGGATTGAATTTGCCAGTTCTTCGAGCGCCTGTTCATCCATATGGGTGCGCGGCTGGTAGCGGCCAGGCTGCAAAAAGTGGACGGGCAGGCTTTCAAGTCGTTCTTCCGAGGATGCTGTATTGCCGAGCAATGCATCGAGACCGCGACCGAGTCCTTTGAGTTTTGCCATGATATTCCGGTGTGTTTCCAGGCCCTGCCTTAGGCAGGCGCCATTTCGTGATGGGGGCTGTCGAGTCGTTCCAAGCATTCCTGCGCCAGTTCGGTATAGGCCTGAGCGCCGCGTGAGCTGCGGTCATAGGCAAAAATAGGCCTGCCGTAACTGGGGGCCTCGGCCAGCCGGATGTTGCGAGGAATCACCGTGCGGAAGACCTTGTCGCCGAAGTGGCTGGCTAATTGTTCCGCCACTTGTTGCGCGAGTGTGGAGCGTGAGTCAAACATGGTGCGCACGAGGCCAAAAATCTCGATGCGGGGATTCAATGTCTGGCGGATGCGTCGCAGGGTATTGACCAGATCGGACAGGCCTTCCAGTGCATAGTATTCACATTGCATGGGAATAATAACGCCGTTAGCCGCACACAGGCCATTGACTGTCAGCATGTTCAGGGCGGGTGGGCAGTCGATCAGGATGAAATCATATCGCGCTGCAATACCCTCAAGCGCCAGTCGCAGCCTGACTTCACGGTGTTCCATGTCTGCCAGTTCGACTTCGGCTCCACCTAATTCACGGTTGGTCGGCAGAATGTCCATACCAAACTCGGTATGTTGTACAACTTCGTCAAAAGTGGCATGACCCAGTAAGAGGTGATAGGCATGACGAAGCAGGCGCATCTTGTCGACGCCGCTGGCCATGGTGGCATTGCCTTGCGGATCGAGGTCGATCAATAGAACCCGTTTGCCTGCTTGTGCGAGGCCTGCCGCCAGATTAACCGCGGTCGTGGTTTTGCCGACGCCGCCCTTCTGGTTGGTAATGGCGATGGTGCATGTCATTCGCTTGGCTCCATGAACACCACGCAGCGTTCAGCTGCGAGGCCGGGTACGTCTAGTGATTCGACCACGCGGGTGTGAATATCTGATGGCAATGCAGCCATTTCTTCGTAGGGGCGCACGCCTTTGAGTGCAGCCCATTGTCCGCCTTTGGTCAGCAAATGTCGCGTCAGGCGGACAAAGTCGCCCAGATCGGCAAAAGCGCGCGAGGTGATGACATCAAAAGGGTGCTCCGCAGGGACTGCTTCAACGCGGTCGCAGATTACGCTGACATTTTTCAGTCCGAGTTCGATCACTGCCTGACGTAGGAAAGTCGTCTTCTTGTGATTGCTATCGAGTAGGGTGATCTGCCAGTCAGGTCGTGCAATCGCGAAGGGAATACCCGGTTGTCCGCCACCCGATCCTACATCCAGCAAACGCCCGCCTTCCGGCATGATGCCGGTAATTGGCGGAAGTGCAGCCATGCTGTCGAGCAGGTGATGCGACACCATGCGTGATGGTTCGGTAATAGCTGTGAGGCTGTAGACGCGATTCCACTTGCTCAGGAGTTCCAGATAGTCGAGCAGCTTCTCGCTGACTTCGGTTTCCAGTGTCAGACCCAGCTTGGTCAGTCCCTCGTTTAATTGCTGTGTATATATTGTCATGCGTGTTCCGGATCAGGCTGCGTCGCTGGATTCATCCTGCTTGGACTGTTTACTGAGACTGGCTGCGCGCTTCAGATGCACCAGTAGAATACCAATGGCAGCAGGCGTGACGCCTTGAATGCGCGAAGCCTGCCCGAGGGTTTCCGGTTGGTGTTGCTTGAGGCGCTGCTGTACTTCGCGGGATAAACCAGAAATTCCGCTGAAGTCGAAATCTGCAGGTAGTTTGACATCTTCGACGTCTGCGCGTCGCGCCACTTCGTCTTTTTGTCGCTCGACATACCCTGCATATTTGACCTGGATTTCGACCTGTTCGGCTACCTGTGGGTCTTCGACGCCAGTTCCGGCGACGGGCAGGGTCATCAGTTGCGCATAAGTGACGTTGGGGCGACGCAACAACTGCTCGAGTGTGTACTCGCGTTCGATGCTCTGGCCTAGTACGCGCTGGGCGTCGGCTGCTTCGATCAGGCGTGGATTGATCCAGGTTGATTTCAGGCGTTCGTATTCAGTCGCAATGCTGTCGCGCTTGCGGCTGAAGGCATCCCACTGCGCATCGCTCACCAATCCAAGTGCACGGCCGGTTTCGGTGAGGCGCAGGTCCGCGTTGTCCTCGCGCAATTGCAGGCGGAATTCGGCGCGGCTGGTAAACATGCGGTAGGGTTCGGACACGCCGCGCGTAATCAGATCGTCGATCAGCACGCCGAGATAAGCCTGCTCGCGACCGGGTGTCCAGCCATCCTTATCTTGCACCTGCAGTGCAGCATTCAGACCGGCAAACAGCCCTTGAGCGGCGGCTTCTTCATAACCTGTCGTGCCATTGATCTGGCCAGCAAAGAACAGACCGTTGATCGCTTTGGATTCAAACGTGGCCTTGAGCGCGCGCGGATCAAAGTAATCGTATTCGATGGCATAGCCGGGACGCAGGATATGCGCGTGCTCCAGGCCCGGAATCGAGCGCACCAGTTGCAGCTGGATGTCGAAGGGCAGGGAGGTGGAGATGCCGTTGGGGTAATACTCGTGCGTATCCAGGCCTTCCGGTTCGAGGAAGATCTGGTGTGAATCTTTATCGGCAAAGCGATTGATCTTGTCTTCGATGGACGGACAGTAACGCGGACCCACACCTTCGATCACGCCGGTAAACATGGGCGAGCGATCGAAGCCTGATCGGGCGATCTCGTGCGTACGTGCATTGGTATGCGTGATCCAGCAGGGCAGCTGGCGCGGATGCATGGCGCGATTGCCGCGAACCGAGAAAACCGGCACCGGATCGTCGCCAGGCTGCTCGGTCATCACGCTAAAGTCGATGCTGCGACCGTCAATGCGCGGTGGGGTGCCGGTTTTCAGACGACCAACTGGCAATTGCAGTTCACGCAGACGCTGCGACAGCGTAATAGACGCAGGATCACCCGCGCGACCACCAATATGATTTTCAAGGCCAACGTGAATCTTGCCGCCCAGAAACGTGCCTGCAGTCAGTACGACTGCGCGTGCGGAGAAGCGAATGCCGATCTGTGTCACGACGCCCGTCACGCGGTCGCCTTCAACCAGAATGTCGTCGACAGCCTGCTGGAAGAGCGTCAGGTTAGGCTGATTTTCCAGCATGTGGCGAATCGCAGCTTTGTAGAGCACGCGATCGGCCTGTGCGCGAGTGGCGCGAACCGCCGGGCCTTTGCTGGCATTGAGGATGCGGAATTGAATGCCGCTCATATCCGTCGCCAGCGCCATGGCGCCACCGAGTGCATCCACTTCTTTGACCAGATGTCCCTTGCCGATGCCGCCAATCGAAGGATTGCAGGACATCTGCCCCAGCGTCTCGATATTGTGGGTGAGCAGCAGGGTTTTAACGCCCATGCGGGCGCTGGCGAGCGCGGCTTCGGTGCCTGCATGGCCGCCACCGATCACGATCACATCGAAGGTATCCGGGTAGTGCATCACAGATGACATGGCAAGTGACTGAAAACTAATGACAAAGGGCGACATTGTAAGCGAAAACGACCCGATTGGGCAGGCCTTACAAGCGGTCAGTCGATGAGCGTAAAAGTGAAAATTTAATAAAAATCAGGTACTTGTCGAGTTGCCTGGCATGCATTGGGTCGAATATTTAATGCGTGTAGAGCGGTAATATGATCGATATATGCTGCGAGCATCCCTGAGTGGGGGCGTCATCGGTGAGTTCTGGGGCTGCGCAAGCTACCGGATTGGATGATCGCTGTCGGGAGACCCGCCTGTCCTGGTCTGAACGCTCACGACATGACCGTGTGGCGGGTGGCATCGCCAGAACTGGCAAAAATCCGTACTGGATACGAAACTGACTATTAGGTATCGGGTCGTGTGTCCGGCCCGACTTTCAGGAGTGCGCCATGTCCAAACAGAAGTTCCGCCTCATCACCCGCAGCGATTTCGACGGCCTGGTCTGTGCCGTACTTTTACGCGAGCTGGATCTTATTGATGACATCCTGTTTGTGCATCCGAAGGACATGCAGGATGGCAAGGTGCCGGTGACGGATCGTGATATCAGCACCAATCTGCCCTATGCAGAAGGCATTCACCTTGCTTTCGACCACCACCATTCGGAAACGGTGCGCAATAAAGGGCAGCGTGACAATCACATTATCATTGCCAATGCGCCATCGGCTGCGCGTGTCGTCTACGAGTATTACGGCGGACGCAAAGCGTTCCGCAATGTGTCGGACGATATGATGGAGGCGGTGGACAAGGCCGATTCCGCTGATTTTAATGCCGACGAAATCCTGCGGCCGGAAGGCTGGGTGCTGCTGAACTACCTGATGGATGCCCGCACTGGACTGGGTCGCTTCCGCGATTTCCGCGTCAGCAACTACCAGCTGATGATGGATCTGATCAGCTACTGCGCCAATCATGGCATTGAGGACATTCTGACGCTGCCGGATGTTCGCGAGCGGGTCGAGCTGTATTTCGATCATGAACCCAAGGCGGTCGAGCAGATTCAGCGTTGTACCAGAGTCTACAAGAATCTGGCCGTACTCGATCTGCGTGAGGAAGAAACCATCTGGGCCACCAATCGCTTCATGATCTATGCGCTGTTCCCCGAAACCAATATCTCCATTCATGTGATGTGGGGGCGTGAAAAGCAGAATACGGTATTTGCCACCGGTAAATCGATTCTGGATCGCTCCAGTAAAACGGATGTCGGCCGTCTGATGCTGGATTATGGCGGTGGCGGGCATGAAGCCGCCGGGACCTGTCAGGTGGGGAATGATCGTGCAGGCGCGGTGTTGCAAGAGCTGGTTAAACGCATCAATACCGATGGCTGATACACTTGCGGCTACCTTTGCGTGGAGATGTCTGTGAGTGTGATCAAGCTGGGGCCGGAATCGTATCGTCAGATGCCGTGGAAAAATGGCGGTGGCGTCACCACCGAATTGTGGCGCCTCCCAGACCCTGAATCTGCAGATGGATTTCTGATCAGGCTATCGATTGCCAGCGTGGCCACCAGCGGGCCGTTTTCTCTGTTTCCGGGGATAGACCGGACACTGCTGGTACTGGATGGCGCGGGTATGCGACTGGATTGCGCAGATGGGAGTGCCATGCTGCTCGATAAGCCGCTGCATCCGGTGCGCTTTCCGGGCGAAACAGCGATTGAATCCACCTTGCTGAATGGGCCGCTGCGTGATTTCAATCTGATGGTGCGTCGGGGCGAGTTTGATGCCGAACTGGACGTGCTGCATCCCGCTACCGATCTGACTGTGCTGATGCGGCAGGATATGCGGCAACTGTATTACGTTGTCACAGGAAAGATCGATACGCCGGATAGGCAAGCGGTTTCCGGCGATTTGCTTGTGGCTGATTCGGCAAGCGGCGAGATATGCCTGCGCGCAGGCACTACGGTCATTGCGATTGCAATTCGACAGGTCAGACACCTTCACAGCGTATAATGGCGCGTTTGCATTTAACCGAGCCTTGCCATGACATCGCCCGATATTGCTCCGGAAGCCCAGCTAACCTCCGATCTGAGCGGTCTGAACTGTCCGCTGCCCATTCTGCGCGCAAAAAAGGCGCTGGCAGACTTGCCGAGCGGGACGGTGATCAAGCTGATCTGCACCGATCCCGGCACGCCTAGCGACTTTGAAGCCTTCTGTCGGCAGACAGGCCATGCGCTGCTCAAGCACGAGCGCACCGAGTCGCAATTCTTGTTCTGGATTCAGCGCCGCTGAGCCTTACTGTTTTTCTCCGAACTTTGCGCCTGCACGAACAGGTGCAGCAACAGGATTCACCATGTCGAACACGCTTACCCTGATTCGTCCGGATGATTGGCATCTTCACCTGCGCGATGGCGATGCACTCAAGGCTGTATTGCCGGATACCGCCCGCCGCTTTGGTCGTGCCATTGTGATGCCTAATCTGAAGCCGCCCGTCCGTACGGTGGAAGAGGCTGCCGCCTATCGCGACCGTATTCTGGCAGCCTTGCCTGCCGGTACGACCTTTGAGCCGCTGATGACGCTGTACCTCACCGACGTCACGCCACCTGAAGAAATCGCCAAGGTGAAAGCCAGTGGTTTTGTGAAAGCATTGAAGCTGTATCCCGCTGGTGCCACCACCAACTCTGACGCCGGTGTGACCGATGTCAACAAGGTGTTGCCGACCCTGAAGGCCATGGCCGATCTGGGCGTGCCACTGCTGGTGCATGGTGAAGTCACGGATGCCAGCATCGACGTATTTGATCGCGAAGCAGTGTTTATCGACCGGGTGATGAAGCCGCTGCTCGAGAAGCTGCCGAATCTGAAAGTGGTGTTCGAACACATCACCACCGCGCAGGCGGCGCGTTTTGTGTGGAGTGCGGGGGACAATGTGGCCGCGACCATCACCGCCCATCATCTGTTGATGAACCGCAATGCCTTGTTTACCGGCGGGATTCGTCCGCATCACTACTGCCTGCCTGTACTCAAGCGTGAATCACACCGCGAAGCGCTGGTGGAAGTGGCGACCAGCGGTAGTCCGAAGTTCTTCCTGGGAACCGATAGCGCCCCGCACGGCAAATCGACCAAGGAAGCGGCCTGTGGTTGTGCTGGCATGTACACGGCGTGCGCCGGTATCGAGCTGTACGCTGAAGCCTTTGATCAGGCTGGCGCACTGGACAAGCTGGAAGGTTTTGCCAGCCGCTTTGGTCCCTTGTTCTATGGCCTGCCGGCAAATCCCGACACCATCACGCTGGTACGCGATGCCGTGACCATGCCTGCGGAACTGCCGTATGTGGGGGGCGACACGCTGGTGCCGCTGCGTGCAGGCGAGACGGTGGCGTGGCGATTGCAGGACTGAGCCTGTACGCACGCAATAACAAAAGGGGCCATCAGGCCCCTTTTGCTTGAGATCGAGCTGACTCGCAGATCAAAGCGTGCCGTAGGAGTGCAGCCCCGTCAGGAACATATTCACGCCGAGGAAGGCAAAGGTGGTGACGAACAGGCCTGCCACGCTCCACCAGGCCAGCACTTCGCCGCGCCAGCCCTTCACCAGACGGATATGCAGCCAGGCCGCATAGTTCAGCCAGACGATCAGCGCCCAGGTTTCCTTCGGGTCCCACGACCAGTATCCACCCCAGGCATCTGCAGCCCACATTGCACCCAGAATGGTGGCGATGGTGAAGAACAGGAAGCCCAGTGCAATGGCGCGATAGGCAATTTCATCGATCAAGGCGGGGGCAGGCAGCAAGGCTGCAAATCGACCACGGTAGGCCGCCACCAGCATCAGGAACGCACTGGCAATCAGACCGCCGCTAACGAGACCAATCCCAGCACCCAGATCTGGGAACCAGATACCTGCTTTCAGCTGGAAGATGCTGCCAGCGACGGCCAGAGCAATCCCTGCGCCGATAAAGCGCAGACGGGAAGCGGAGCTCACCTCGCGAGGCTCGGCCAGCAGCCAGGCCACGCCCAGCATCGCCGAAAGGGCAAATGCGCCATAGCCGACAAAGTTTGCTGGTACGTGAATCTTCATCCACCACGATTGCAATGCCGGAATCAAGGGCTGGATTTCATGCGCCCGGCGATCGAAGCTGTACCACAGGATAAAGCCGACCGATGCAGTGATGATCAGCAGGACAAATGCGCCCACTTTGCGGGTCGCAAAGCGAGCTTCGAGGTACAGATACATCAGCGCCGTAAACAGGCAGAAGAGAATGAATACTTCGTACAGGTTGGATACCGGAATGTGGCCGACATCGGTGCCGACGAGATAGCTCTCGTACCAGCGAACCAGCAAAGCAATCAGTGCTGCGGCGGATGCGCCCCAGGTCAGCGAGGAGGCAATCTGCTCGACAGTCTGACTGCGGCGCAGCAGGGCGAACCAGTAGCAGCTTGTTGCCAGTACGAACAGCACACACATCCACATCACGGCGGACTGGCTGGCCAGCAGATACTTGAGCCAGAAGGCGGTTTGGCCGCGTGACAGGTCACCGTGATAGCTCGCCGCACCGGCCAGCGCGAACAGCGCGCACAGCGGCAGGAAAACACGCATCGGCTTCCAGAACCAGCCGAGTGCCACCAAACCGGCGGCGCTGCCGATCAGGATGACCTGTTCGTACACATCCATAAAGCCGGAGAAGCGATTGAGTGCATAGACAGACGCGAATGCAATGATCACCGCGAACAGCCAGTCGCCGATGTTGCTGGTTTTCCAGAATGCGCGGGGGGGCGTAAGGGTCAGTTCCTGCTGGCTCATGATGGTTCCTTGCCAATAAGTGCTGAAAGCGAGTCGAGTTGTTGCTTGAAGGCGGCGTCGGTCAACGCGTCGCGGCGATTGCTGCTAAATGCAAACAGGGCGTCACGATCGTTGATGCGGAGCCACATGCGGTTTTCGCGCACGTAGAACATACAGATGATACCCAGCACCAGCAACAGGCTGCCGAGGTAGACCAGATTCTTGCCTGGGCTGCGAGTGAGCTGGAAGCCACTGGATTTTACTTCCTTGAAGTCGACCATCTGCAAATAGACCGGGCTGCCATATTCGAAGCCTGCGGACATGGCGGTGAGGCTATCCATCAGGAAGCGATACTGCTTGCCGTCGGCATCCACTTCAATGGGAGATTGGCCTGCATGTTTCTGGGCAATGTCCATGGCAACAAAGGCAGCGCCTTGCAGCGACTTGAGCAACGGCTGTGCCACGGCTTCACGTTTGTCGGCGGGGACGCGCTCCTTCAGGAAGCGCTCCAGCGCCTGAAATCCACCCGATGCAAACTGGCTCAGGACAAAGCGCAGGCCCTGTTCGAACTGCTGCTTGAATTGCGGACTATTCCCCGATTGAGCGAGTTGTGCGGAAGTCTGGCTGACGATTTCGTCGCGAAACGCCGGATCCAGCATGACATCCTTGAGCCGCATATAGGTGTCGAGCTTGAAGTCCTTATCCAGCGGGAAACGGACAAAAGCAAATGGATCGGCTACGGCGGCGCGCACACCGCTCAGCAAATAATAGCGACCCTCTTCTTCGAACGGCTGCATATAGTTGCGATATTCATGCGCCTGACCCTGTGCATCACGCAGCTTGAAGGTAATCGACGGGCCGACATTTTTCAGCTTCTTCTCGGTACGAACCGCGCGGGCATCCTGAAAGACCTTGTCCAGATCGCGATTGCCTGCAGTGGCATCACCCAGGTTTTCGATGTTGAATACGCGCAGATCATCAAATTCGAGCGAGTAGGCTTGGGGACCAAAGCTTACGGGTACAGTGGATAGCGACTGTCCTTTGATTGCACTCGGCTGGCCGCCAAGCAAAGGCCAGACCTTGAATTCGAGCGGTGAGCCGCCATCCCCGAAGGTCGCCTGATAAATGGCAATGCCGTCGACGATCAGCGGATGGTTCACCTTGACTGTGCCGGTGGTGACCTTGCCGGTGGCCTTTTCCGTGACTTCGATATCACTGGCAAACAGCTTGGGTTGACCGGTACTGTAGTGCTCGACATGGAACTGCTTCAGCTTGATTGTGAAAGGCAGCTCCTGAATCATGAATCCCTTGCCTTCGTTCTGAATGGCGTAGTCGCGGCTGCTGCCTTCGGCTACCCGATTCATGTCGGCGCGGAATGAAAAGTTGCCGGTGCCGAGTCTGGCAGAGGCAGGAATCTCGGAGAGGCTGCTGGCCGAGACTTGCAGGGTTTTCAGTCCTAACCAGCGTTGTGCCTGCAGCACGACGTTGCCATCAAGCAGACCGCCAATACAGATCACCACAATGGCGACGTGCGCAAACAGATAACCCAGTCGTTGCAGGCTTCCCTTTTTTGCTGCCAGCATCAGGCCATCTTCACGGTTCACCTGTTTGATGCGATAGCCCTGTGATTGCCACCAGTTTTGTACCTTTTCCGCGAGCGAATCCGGCGTGCTGCTATGCGCAAACTCGGCATGATGCGCCATGGCGCGCAGCGAATTATCTTTGGCGTGTTCGCGATACTGGCGGATATCACGCAGCATGCTGGGCCACTGGCGCCAGATGCACAGTGAAGTAGAGAGAATCAGAAAACCGAGAATGCCGAGAAACCAGCCTGCGTGATACACATCGAACAGGCCGATGGTGTCAAAGATATTGGCCCAGAAGGCGCCAAATTCGATCACGTAGTTGTTGGATGCCTCGTTCTGCTTGAGAACGGTACCGATGACGCTGGCAATCGCAATGATGACCAGTAGGCTGATAGCAAAGCGCATCGAGCTGAATAGCTCGAACAAGGCTGCGCGGAATGAACTACGACGCACGGCGAAGGTTCTTTCACTCAAAATGAAAGGGTGGCACTGCCACCCCTTTCATGGATTGTCTGCCAGTGCTTACTGAACTGGCAAGTCAGCGATCAGCGCAGACCCTGGATGTATTCTGCTACAGCCTTGGTGTCTTGCTCCGACAGCTTCAGGGCGATGTCGTGCATCGGTGCATTCTTGCGGGCTTCGCCATTGCGGAAATTGGCAATCTGCGCCGCAATGTAGGCGCCATGCTGGCTACCGACGCGCGGGTATTGTACCGGAATACCGGCACCGTTGGGACCGTGACAGGCCATACAGGCAGGTACGCCGGTGGCTGCGATACCGCCGGTGTAAATCTTCTTGCCCTGTGCTTGCAGCTCCTTGTTGGTGGCTGCGCGATCCTTCGGCTTTTGCTGGCTGAAGTAGGCGGCGACATTGCGGATGTCGTCATCGCTCAGCATGGCAGCCTGACCGCTCATGATGGACGGGCCAACTTTACCGGTGGCCGCATCGAATGACTTGCGTTCACCCTTTTTGAAGGCGTTCAGCTGGGCAACCAAGTATTCTGCATGCTGGCCGGCCAGACTCGGATTGGCCGACGCGGCGCTATTGCCATCCGCGCCGTGACAGGCTGCACAGATCTTGTCGACAATGGCCTTGCCTGCAACTGCGTCAGCCTTGGGGGCGTTGGCTGCAAAGGCAGCGGTGGTGGCGAAACCGAGCAAAAGCATCAGCGCGCTACGTTTCATGTGGAAACACTCCTTCAAGACAATGGTCGTTTGCCGGCCGACGGCATAGAGCCGGTTTCGCTGGTTGTACGTATAAGCATGGATGCTAAAGTCCAAGCGTGCAACCAAGGGTTGATCGTTTAAACCTGTTATTCTATCGCAAGTCAATTTTGCCGCGAAAGCGCTAAGCATATGTCGCTGTTCACTCAACTCGCATTTCATACCACTGTCAACGACCTCCGCATGCTGCCATTCAATGGCCTGGAGGTGGCGTTTGTCGGGCGTTCCAATGCCGGAAAGTCCAGTGCAATCAATACTTTGGCCAATCACACTCGACTGGCCTATGTGTCGAAAACGCCTGGTCGTACCCAGCATATCAATTATTTTACCTTCGGTGACGAGCGCTACCTCGTCGATTTGCCCGGTTACGGGTATGCCGAAGTGCCCGAGGCAGTGCGGCTGCACTGGGAAGGTTTGCTCGGCAATTATCTGGCAACACGGGAAAATCTGATCGGCTTGGTGCAGATCATGGATTCGCGCCATCCTCTCAAGCCACTGGATTGTCGCATGCTGGACTGGTTCTTGCCACGTGGATTACCGGTTCATGTGTTGCTGACCAAGTCTGACAAGCTCACCAAGCAAGAGCAGACCAAAACCCTGCGCACGGTTCAGGAAGCATTGTCAAAGTGGCCAAATACAACAGTGCAGCTTTTCTCGAGTCTCAAAAAGCTGGGCGCACCTGAAGCCGAGACCATTATCGGCGGCTGGTTTGACGATGCGATGCAAAATGGCGACGAATAAGCATCAAAACTGTTTGTTTTGGGTCAAAGAACATGACGCGACTGTTTCCATTTTGTTCAAAAATGACGTTTTGCAGTCGTTTGTCATAGTTCTCGCTACTCGCTTGTGATAAGTTAGCGCGTAGTGGGGCGATGTGTATCTATCGATCCCGTAGACCAGACTTGTGGAGTAGTTGGATGGCAAATCTGACAGATATAAAAGTCATGGTCATCGACGACAGCAATACGATCCGTCGCAGCGCGGAAATCTTTCTCGGGCAGGCTGGCTGTCAGGTCATTCTCGCTGAAGATGGATTCGATGCGCTGTCAAAAATCAGTGACCATCATCCGGATATTATTTTCGTGGATGTGATGATGCCTCGTCTCGATGGCTATCAGACATGCGCGTTAATCAAGAAAAATCCGCGTTTTAAAAATACGCCTGTTGTCATGCTGTCAAGCAAGGATGGCTTGTTTGATCGTGCGCGGGGCAAAATGGTCGGATCAGATGAGTATCTGACCAAGCCATTCACCAAGGATAGTCTCCTTGAGGTGGTTGGCCAGCATGCGTGTAATGCTTAAAACTTCGGGCCGGTTTCGTACTTGAGATCAGAGTCAAAGCTGCTTTCGGGCAGATAAAGGTGTTGCGCCAAGAGCGCACAAGGGAAGGGTCATGAATCTGAAGAAAATCCTGATTGTGGATGATTCGCCGACAGAGCGGCATTTTCTCGGTGAGCTGCTGACCAAGAGCGGTTATCAGGTCGTCATGCTGGAAAGCGGAGAAGAAGCCGTTGCCAGAACAAGCGAAATCATGCCGGATTTGATTCTCATGGATGTGGTCATGCCGGGGCTGAATGGGTTTCAGGCAACCCGTACGCTGAGCCGTGAGGCGGCGACCAAGCATATCCCGATCATCATGTGTACCTCCAAAGGGCAGGAAACAGATGTGGTGTGGGGCAAGCGCCAGGGAGCCAGAGGCTATGTGGTGAAGCCGGTGGATCCAGCAGAGTTGCTGGGTCAGATTCAGGCGATTGCAGCCGAAGACAGTGCAAGTTCTGCAGGTTGAGTTGACTCATGGCCAAACGTATCAGTCTGAGGGAGTTTCAGGAAAGTGTGGTGGCTCGTCTCAAAGAGATGGCCTCTACTCACTCGGCGACGTCCCGATTGGGCGTGATGATTGGTCAGGATCGCTGGCTTGTTGATCTGACAGATGTCAGTGAGGTGATTCCGGTGCCGACGATGGTGAGCGTGCCGCTTACCCATCGCTGGTTCAAAGGTGTGGCCAATGTGCGCGGCAATTTGTTCAGCGTGGTTGATTTGCCGGCATTTTTAGGGGGGGAACAATCCACTCCGGCCAGCAATAGCCGTCTGCTGCTGGTGCATACACGCCACATTACCAACGCAGCTTTACTCGTGAATCGCATGGTGGGCTTGCGCAACCTGGAGAATCTGGAACACGCTGGTGATGCTGATGGCGAACTGCCCTGGGCGGGCGCCACCTGGCGTGATGCGCAGGGCGAAATCTGGCGCGAGCTGCATCTGTCCGAGCTGGTAACTCAACCGGTGTTCTTGCAGGTTGGATTGGTTTAAGTGGTGTGTATCCGTTCAGGTTGGGGAGCGGGTTGGTGTGATGGTTCAGCAATTTTGCATGCCGAAGTCGTCAAATAGATTAGACAAGCTTCAACAAGCCGCGCACGCGGTGGGGAGATGGTGAGTATGGCGTTTTCTCGCAAAGACAGCGCAAAGCAGGCTGATAAGGAAATGGGCCCTAAGACCGGCTTTCTGAGCAAGGTGCGTGGCATAAAGCGCGCTAAGGGTGAATCGGGCAAGGACGAAGGCAAGAACTTCGATCCTTTACGTACGGTGGGGATCATCGAACGCATGCGCTCTCCGGATGAGGAGGGGAATGCGACTCGCGGTATTCCGATCATCAGCAATCTACCTGTGCGCCAGCAGATCACGGTATTTGGCTGGGGGATGGCGATTTCGGTTGTCGCGTTTGCGGTAACAATGGCCTTGTCCGTGCGTGATTCAAATCATGCTGCTGTGTATCGTTCGACCTCTACGGAAATGCAGATGCTGTCGCAGCGTCTTGCCCGTGCGTCATCGCAGGCGATTCAGGGTAATACCCAGGCGTTTAAGTACCTGCAGGAAGCGTATACGGCATTTGACCGCGACCTTTCCTTGCTGATGAATGGTGGCGAAGGCTTGCCGCCTTCCTCCTCTGATGCGCAGGACGTGCTGAAGCGGATCAAGGACGTATGGGAAAAGAAATTCAAGCCCAGCAAGAACAACCAGCAAACCGTTGCGACCATTCTGAAGCAGCAGGAAACGCTGGAAAACGTCTCCAAGAGCGTGAACGCGATTAACAGTAACGATACCAAGTTGCTGGAAATGACCATGCAACTGGTGTCACTGCTGCAGGATTCCAAAGCGTCCGAGCACGTGATGGAACTGGCTAACCAGCAGGTGATGCTGTCGCAGCGGATGGCGAAAAACGCCAACGTGACGCTGGCCGGTGAATTGATTAACCCGGGTACCGTGTTCTTGCTGAGCAAGGACGTGAATACTTTCCGCGATACCCTGAACGGGATGATTGATGGCAGCGAGGAGCTGCGCCTGTCGCCTGCCAAGAATCCGGAAGTGCGCGAAAAGCTGAAAGAAATCCGCGAGTTGTTCAAGGATTTCGAAGGTGTGGTGCTGACGCTGTCACGTAATCTGCAGAATCTGACTAATACGCGTTATGCCAATCAGGCCATCTACCGCGAAAGCGAAACACTGCTGAAAGAGGCGCAACACCTGACACAGGTGTACGAGTCGAGCGAAGGCGGTGTCGTTGGCGTGGGCGCGGAAGTCTTGTTTGCAGCGCTGGCGCTGGTCTGTCTGTATGGTCTGATCCGTGTGTACAACGCGGAAACCATGGCTCGCCGGGTGGAAATCGAAGCGGAAAACAAGCGAAATCAGGAAGCGATTTTGCGTCTGCTGAACGAAATGTCGGATCTTGCTGACGGTGACTTGACGGTGCGTGCATCGGTGACCGAAGACTTGACCGGTGCGATTGCTGACTCGATGAACTATACGATCGACGAGTTGCGTACGCTGATTATCGGTATTAACCGCGCCACCGAGCAGGTGACGTCGGCATCCCAGCAAGCGCAGAACATTTCCAGCGAACTGCTGGATGCCGCGCAGCGTCAGTCGCAGGAAATTCAGACCACCAATAATGTGGTTCAGGAAATTGCCCAGTCGATTAACGATGTCTCTGCAAGTGCAACCGAGTCGTCCCGAGTGGCCCGCCAGTCTCTGGATGTGGCGCAGAAGGGTACAAACGCGGTGCAGGATTCCATCAAGGGCATGAATGAAATTCGTGAACAGATTCAGGAAACTGCGAAGCGGATTAAGCGTCTGGGTGAAAGCTCGCAGGAAATTGGTGAAATCGTGGAACTGATTTCCGACATTACCGAGCAGACTAACGTGCTGGCGCTGAATGCGGCGATTCAGGCGGCGTCTGCGGGTGAAGCGGGTCGCGGCTTTACGGTGGTTGCGGAAGAAGTGCAGCGACTGGCTGAGCGTTCCGGTGAAGCGACCAAGCAGATCGGCGCGATTGTGAAGACGATTCAGGCCGATACGCATGATGCCGTGGCCGCCATGGAAATTTCCACCCAGGGTGTGGTGGAAGGAGCCAAGCTGTCTGACGCTGCTGGTCAGGCCCTGAACGAAATCGGACAGGTGTCGAACGAGCTGGCGAATCTGATTGATACTATTGAACGTGCCACTCAGTCTCAGCGTACGCTGGCTGAAAAGGTGTCCGGTTCAATGGAGGACATCCTGCGCATTACCGAGCAGACCACGGCTGGTACGCGCCAGACCGCGGTGCAGATTGGTCAGTTGACCGGCCTCGCTGCCGAACTCAAGGGATCGGTTGCAGGTTTCAAACTGTAATTGAGATCTGCAGTACGGCGTTGCCGTAAAAAAGGATGGGCGAGCGCCTGTGTCTGTTGTCTATTGATTCTGTTAAAGAGTTGAGAGGCAGGGAGATGGGCGCAGCCTTCATCCGATGGATTAGTCCAGCGAGAGATTGAATGAGCGCGCAAACAGAATTCGACCTGGGATCGCTGATCTGGGTCAAGGGTGAGATCGACCAGGTGCTGGCTCAGGCACGGTCGGCCATCACCAGCCATCTGAACGAAGGCGCAGCGGGTGCGTTGCGCTCTGCCCAGACTTTTCTCCATCAGGCACACGGTGCCATCGAGATGGTTGGACTAGAAGGTCTGGGTAAATTTGTTGAAGTCATTGAAGTTGCAGTCGGGGCGGTTGAACGTCAGGAGCTTGCTGCAGATATCCTGAATGTAGCCAGCGAGGCGATTGAAGCCTTGCAGGCATTTCTCGATGGATTGCTGCTGGGGTCTCCGTATGTCCCGCTGAAGCTGGCACCGTTCTACCTCAAACTCCAGGCCTTGCGTGATGAGTCACAGCCGACGGCCTCGGATCTGTTTTTCCCAAAGCTAGAACCACAACTTCCTGCCGGGCTGACGCCTGTCAAACTCGAAGGTGAGGCGCTTCAGCAATTCCTGCGAAATGCGCGTACCCGCTTCGAAGGCGGATTATTGAAGTGGATGCGTCAGGAACCTGTCGAGGGACTCCAGTGGATGCATCAGGCGCTGCTGGGGATTGCCCGGAGCCAGAGCGGTACGCTGCAACGCGGATTCTGGTGGGCTGCCAGCGCGGTGGCCGAAGGCGCACAGGATAATCGTTCGACCCTGGATATCGAGCTGCAGGCATTATTTGCCCGGATCAATGCGCAGTTGCGCAAATTGATCGAAGGGAATGCCAAGATTGCCGAACGCCTGTATCGCGACGTGCTTTATGTTGCACTCCATATGAATACACGCAGTCCGCATGCGCGGGCTGTGCGGGCTGCATATGATCTGGATGCCTTATCGGGACGAGATGCGCAATCGGATCGCAAGCGGATGCAGGATTTGCAGCGCGTGCGGGAGTTGCGCGATGTACTGAATGCGGCCAAGGATAGCTGGGCCCGCATCAGCGCAGGTGCCATTGATAAGCGCAAGGGATTTGTTGCGCTTCTGACGCAATTGTCGTCTGGCAGTGAAGTGCTGGGCTTGCAGGCCATGCCACGCCTGATTTCGACATTAGAAGAAGTGGTCGACGGCAGCAAACCCATTGCGCCCTCGCTGGCGCTGGAAGTGGCGACCGCACTGCTCCTGATCGAGAACGCTGCAATCGTGTTTCCGGCAACCGTTCCTGAGTTCGATGCTCAGGCGGATGCCATGATCGCCAAGTTACAAGGCGATGCAGATGCCGAGCCGATTCTGGATAGCCTGTCGCAGAATGCACAAGAAAATCTCTTGCGTGTTCAGGTGGCGCATGAAATTCAGGCCAATTTGCGTGGCATTGAGCAGTCGCTGGATACCTGGTTCCGCGATGCATCGCGTCGTGATGAGCTGGATGCCGTCTTTGGTCCGCTGCATCAGGCGCAGGGCGCATTGTCGATCCTTGATGAATCGCGTGCAGTGGCACTGATTGAAGCCAGTGGCACCTTGATCGAACGCTGCAAACAAAGCGAAGATGTCCCGCCGCAGGAAACGCTCGAGTTTATCGCTGAATCCCTGTCTAGCCTGGGCTTCTTCGTTGATGCGCTGGCACGAGGGGATGTTGACCCGCACCGTCATCTGGATGCGGCGCTGCGCAAGCTAGGGCTGGATACGCCGGATATGGATATTCTGGCCGAGCCGATTGAGGAAAGTCTGGATCGCGCACCCGAAGCGGAAGCCTCTGTGCAGATCGCGACGCCAGAGGTGCAGGTTGCAGAGGAAGTGATTGAGCCCGAGGTAGCCGAGGCGGTGGCCGAGCCATTGCCGGTTCCTGCCGCGATTCCTGTCAGTGAAGCGGCAGTGGATGCCGAGTTGCTGGAGGTATACCTCGAAGAAGCCGTCGAGGTGCTTGGTAATGTGTCGAGCCATCTCGATATTCTGCGTGCGCAGCCGGGCGATCGTTCGGCGCTGACCGTGGTGCGCCGTAGCTTCCATACCCTGAAGGGCAGTGGTCGCATGGTGGGACTCAACACACTGGGCGAAGTTGCGTGGGCTGTTGAGCAAGTCTTGAACCGTTTCCTGCAGGATGAACGGAATGTATCGCCCCAGTTGATGGGACTACTGCAGGATGCACATGATGGTTTCGTGAATTGGGTCAATGAACTCAAGGAACACGGCCAAACAGCTGTTGAAGCGAGTGCGATTTTTGCGGCTGCAGAAGCCTTGAAGCAAGGTGATGCAGAACCTGTGGCTGTCGCTGCACCTACCCAACTTGTAGATGCACCTGCGGCTGATGTGCCTGCTTCCCCGCTTGAACTGGTTGCGGAAGCGGATGCGCCGGACGCGCAGGGGCGTGATGAACACGAAGCCGTGGACATTGCACCTGAAGCAGATGCACAAGCAGAGGATGCCGGTGGCGATATCCGCGTGGGCGATGTGTCCTTGTCGCCGGTGCTCTTCGGTATCTTCCAGGAAGAAGCTGCACGCTATGTCGCTGCCTTGCAGCAAGGTGGCGAGGTCTATGCTCAGCGTGGTGTGATCCAGCGCGAGTTTGTGCATGCCGCACATACGTTGTGCGGGATTGCACGCACGACGGGATTCCGGTGTGTGGGCGATGTGGCTCATGCACTGGAAATGGTACTGCTTGGACTTGAGCGTGCGCCGCAACTGGAGCAAGAAGTCTCGGATGTCGAACTGGTTCATCACACAATTGCCAGTATCGCAGACATGATTGACGCGATTCGTGCGCATCGTGAGCCGGTGGCTGATGCACAACTGTGTGAGGCGTTGATGGCGCGTGCCGAAGCACTGCGTCCTTATGCGCAGTCGGCAGAAGTGCGTGCTATGGCCGATCTGGCGCTCGAAGAGGCGGATTCCGGCGACGATGAGATCGTGCTGGATATTGCGCTGCTTGACTTGCCCGAGGATGCACAACTCGACGAAGCACAGCTGCAGGTGTCTGCAGATGATGCAGCAGATCTGAGCGGTTTGACGGTTGCAGAAGCGGAAGCGAAGTCAGAGGACGATACGCCCGAGGCAGTTGCAGATACCTTCGAAACAGTGGATTTTGAGCTGGAGCCCGAAGCCGAAGCCGAAGCCGAAGCCGAAGCCGAAGCCGAAGCCGAAGCCGAAGCCGAAGCCGAAGCCGACATCGAGACGGCCATTGAATTAACGCCGCTTGCTGAATCGGAAGAGGATGTCGATTCACTGGAGGATGAGCTTGAGGCGCTGCCAGTCATCGAGGTTGAAGAGACTGAAGACGCTGATCTGCCGGTGATAACGGATGTTGTTGAGTCTGACGAAGGTGCAGCGGCTGAATCCACAGGTGTAGACGCAGCGATATCCGATGTATCTGATACGGATGCGTGGGCGGGCGACACTGAAGATGATGTGCCGACACTCGAGCTTGTCGTCGAAGAAGTGGCGCATGAGGAAGTGCCGGAAGTCACCGAGCCAGCAGCTGAATCGGCATTGCCCGAATTGCAGGCGAATGAGCTGGATAGTATCGACTTCGACATTGGTGAAAGTGAAGATGCAGAGATCGAAGCTGTAGCCGTCGAGGATGCGCCGCTGCTTGAGGCAGACATCTCTGACGAAGCGGCAGAAGAAATTGAAGCTGAATCGTCGGAAGCCGCATTGCCGGTGGATGAAAGCGAGTACGCTGCCGAAGCCGAAGCCGAAGCCGAAGCCGAAGCCGAAGCCGAAGCCGATATCGAAATCAATGTCCCGACACTGAATGACGCGCCTCTTATCGAGGAAGTCGTTGCCGCGCCGGTGGTCAGCCCGGAAGTTGCGGTTGCCCCGCGTGCAGAGCAGCGTCTGGCCGATATTGCAGTTGCGGATGAAATTGACGAGCAATTGCTCCCAGTCTTCATTGAAGAAGCTGAAGAGCTGATGCCGCAGATTCGCGCTGGTTTGCGCGGTTTGGGCGAAGATGCGTCGCATGCCGATGCGCTGCGTCGCCTGCTGCACACGCTTAAGGGCAGTGCGCGGATGGCAGGTGCAATGCGTCTGGGTGATGCGACTCACCAGATGGAAACACGCCTGATTAACGCCGGTGAGCTGATTTCGCCCGCGCTGATTGAAGGTCTGGAAATTGATTTCGACCTTGTGTCCGAGGTGTATGACCGCTTGCTGAATCCGCAAGCTGCAGCCGAAGAGGCTGAAGTCGAAGTGGCAAATCAGCCTGCTCGTGATGAATTCTCGGTGATGCCTGTGCAAATCACCCGAGGCGAACGTCTGGTGCAGCCGCTGCAGCCGACCTTGTCCGATCCGGATGCAGGTAAGGCAACGATCCGTGTCCGTGCGGATCTGGTTGACCGTCTGGTTAACCAGTCCGGTGAAGTGGCGATTGCGCGCTCTCGTATCGAGGCTGAAATGCTGGCGCTCAAGCGCAGCCTGGGCGATTTGACCGATAACGTGACTCGCTTGCGTGGTCAGTTGCGCGAGATTGAAATTCAGGCTGAGTCGCAGATGCAGTCGCGTCTGTCGCACACCAACGAGTCGCACGATTTCGATCCGCTCGAGTTCGACCGCTTTACCCGTCTGCAGGAACTGACCCGCTTCATGGCCGAGTCCGTGAATGACGTGGCCACCGTTCAGCAGAACTTGTTACGCAACTTCGATGAGTCGAACGCAGCCCTGCTGCAGCAAGCGCGGATGACGCGTGACCTGCAACAGGAACTGATGCGCGTGCGCATGGTGCCGTTTGGTAGCATCGCCGACCGTTTCTACCGCCTGGTTCGTCAGGTGGGTAAGGAAACCGGCAAGAAGGTCAATCTGGAACTGCGTGGCGGCCGAGTTGAAATCGACCGGTCCGTGCTGGAAAAGATGGTCACGCCGTTCGAGCACATGCTGCGTAACGCGATTGACCATGGCCTTGAGCATACCGGTCAGCGTCTGTCGTCCGGTAAAGGCGAGTTCGGTGAAGTGACGATTGAGGCGCGTCAGGAAGGGAATGAACTGGTTCTGACGCTGCGTGATGATGGTCGTGGTCTGGATCTCGATCGTATTCGCAGCAAGGCACTCGAGCGCGGCCTGATTGGCGCCAATGATCACCCGACGCCGCATGCCTTGATGGCGATGATTTTTGCGGCCGGCTTCAGTACAGCCGAATCCGTCACGCAACTGTCCGGCCGTGGTATCGGCATGGATGTGGTGCGGACGCAGATTACCGAACTGGGTGGTCGCGTCGAAGTGGATTCGCAAGTCGGACTGGGTACGACCTTCACGATTCATCTGCCGCTGACCCTTGCCGTGACACAGGCTGTGATGGTGCGGGTGGGTGAACGTCACTATGCGATCCCATCGGTGATGGTGGAGCAGGTGCAGGAATTGAAGATGCCTGCACTGGAAGAGTTGTACCAGAAGGGTGACGTGAACTGGCTGGGTAATCAGTATCCGTTCCATTACCTGCCGCGTCTGGTGGGTGACATGGATGTCAAGGCCGAGCACAAGCGCTACAACACTGTGCTGCTGCTGCGCTCCGGTGCTCAGCGGATTGCCATCCACGTTGATGAACTGACCCGGAACCAGGAAGTTGTGGTGAAGAACATCGGCCCGCAGCTGTCACGTGTGGCCGGTATTGTGGGTGCGACTGTGCTGGGTAACGGCGAAATCGTGCTGATCATCAACCCGATGCAGCTAGCGCTGCGCCGCGCCGAAACACCTGCTGATCTGCAAGTGTCGAGCGAAGTGGCACATGCCGAGCCTGCCGCCAATGAAGTACTGGATGTGGCGCCGGTGGTGATGGTGGTGGATGACTCGCTGACTGTGCGCAAGATTACCGGTCGTCTGCTGAGTCGCGAGGGCTATCAGGTCGAAACAGCCAAGGATGGCGTCGATGCCTTGCAGCAATTGCAGGATATCAAGCCAGCGGTGATTCTGCTCGACGTAGAAATGCCGCGTATGGATGGTTTTGAACTGACGCGTAATCTGCGCGCCAATGCCGACACCCGCGATATCCCGATCATCATGATCACGTCGCGAACCGCAGAAAAGCATCGCAACTATGCGCTGGAGCTGGGTGTGAACGTCTTCCTGGGTAAGCCGTATCAGGAAGATGAGCTGCTTGAGCACATTAGTCAGTTCGTCGGAAACAAGGTGCCGGCTTAAACAAGGCCTGCCACACTGAAAGCCCTGCATGAAGCAGGGCTTTTTTCATTGAGATGTAAATGACAAATGCATATTTTGTAGGTGTTCAATATGGGCTGAAAATATGGTCACTTCATACAAAATATGACGTACACTTTTAATTGTCAGAACTTGATATGCGAATGGAATAAATATGTGCGGAATTGTCGGTGCGGTCGCCAAGCGCGATGTCGTGGCTCATCTGATCGATGGGCTGAAACGACTGGAATATCGTGGTTATGACTCTTCGGGGATTGCGGTGCTCAATGATGGCATTCAGCGTGTACGCCGCGTGGGTCGAGTGGCCGAGATGGAAGCTGCTGCACAGTCCGAGCATATTCAAGGTCTGCAAGGGATTGGCCATACCCGTTGGGCGACGCATGGTGGCGTGACCGAGCCGAACGCGCATCCGCATATTTCGCAAGGCGTGGCGGTGGTGCATAACGGCATCATCGAAAACCATGACGAGCAACGCCAGCGTCTCAAGGGGCTGGGTTACGAATTTACCTCGCAAACCGATACCGAAGTGATTGCCCATCTGGTGAATCACTGCCTGAAGGATAGCCCCGACCTGTTCACCGCCGTACAAAAGGCAGTGCAGGAATTGCACGGTGCCTACGCCATTGGCGTGATGAGCGAGAATGAACCTGGCGTACTGGTGTGCGCACGCATGGGCTGCCCATTGCTGATTGGCATTGGCGAGGGCGAGCATTTCATTGCATCCGATGTCTCTGCTGTCATTGCCGCTACCCGCCGCGTGATTTTCATGGAGGAGGGCGATGTCGCGCGACTGACCGCCGACAGCATGACACTGCTGGACAAATCGGGTCAGGCAGCCGAGCGTGCGGTGCATGTGTCCGATGTCTCGCTGGCATCGCTGGAGCTGGGCCCGTACAGCCATTTCATGCAGAAGGAAATCCACGAACAGCCGAAGGCGCTGGCCGATACCATCGAGCAGATTCTCGATGATGGGTTTGTGCCCTCGCTGTTTGGCGATGTGGAAGGCGGCTTGCTCTCACAAGTGGAAGGTGTGCAGATTCTGGCCTGCGGCACCAGCTACTATGCCGCATCGGTGGCGCGCTACTGGATCGAGCGTATTGCCCGTATTCCGTGTCAGGTCGAGATCGCCAGCGAATACCGCTATCGCGATGTGGTGGCGAACCCGAAGCACCTGCTGGTGACCATTTCGCAATCCGGCGAGACGCTGGATACCATGGAAGCGCTGAAATACGCGCAATCACTCGGCCACAACATCACCTTGTCGATCTGCAATGTGCGCGAATCGGCGATTCCGCGTGCCAGCAAGATGGTGTTCTATACCCGTGCCGGTGCGGAAATTGGCGTTGCATCAACCAAGGCGTTTACCACCCAGCTGGTTGCTCTGTTTGCACTGGCGGTGACGCTGGGCAAGCAGCGCGGCAAGGTGAATGCAGCTGACGAAGCTGCTTATCTGGACGATCTGCGTCAGTTGCCGGGCAGCGTGCAGCACGCCCTGAATCTGGAGCCGCAAGTGGCAAGCTGGGCGGTTCAATTTGCCAAGAAACACCATGCCCTGTTCCTGGGACGTGGCGAGCATTATCCAATCGCACTGGAAGGCGCGCTGAAGCTGAAGGAAATCACCTATATCCACGCCGAAGCCTATGCGGCCGGCGAGCTGAAGCATGGCCCGCTGGCGCTGGTGGATACTGATATGCCGGTGGTGGTGATTGCGCCAAACGACACCCTGCTGGAAAAAGTGAAGTCCAATATGCAGGAAGTCCGCGCGCGTGGAGGCGAACTGTTTGTGTTCGCCGATCTGGACAGCCACTTTGGCGAAAGCGATGGCGTGCACGTGATTCGCGCGCCACGGCATGTGGGCGCGCTGTCGCCGGTTGTGCACTCGATTCCGGTGCAGTTGCTGGCCTATCACACGGCGCTGGCACGTGGGACGGATGTCGATAAACCACGTAACTTGGCCAAGTCGGTGACCGTGGAATAAGGGGCTTTGGTGGATTATTGACGACAGGTAATAAGGTTCGTCGGGCGGTGACTTACTGTCGCCGGGCAAAGAGGTCACTGCGTAAATGCGTGGCCTCTTTTTGTTTGGAGGCTGAAGTACGCGATGACGTTTTATGAAATTGGATTTTGACTGGTGCTTGGCCTGGGCTGACTTTGGGGTGATGGACTGAAAACGGCAGCAAATGAGTGTATTGCTGCCGGTTAGTGGGGCGAATCGGGAAATTTTCGATCTCTAGGGTACTGTCCGGCAGTGCGAGTTTGGAGGGCGTGAATGTTAACGTCTGAGTTAACAGGCGGCGGCGCCGGCACGGCGACGACGTCCTGTTGAACGATTAGTTAGCCCGACGGTTATTCATGAGAAGTCCAGACTATAGACCGGACTTCCACAGTGCCGGCAAACAAATTTGAATATTGATATGCCTCCACCTGGCGCATAGTTATCCCGGATACGAGGCCAGTGCTCCGCCTTAATTCCTTCCCTTGAAACAAGCTCCGCAAGTAGATCCCCTGATATTCCCGCGACCTCTTCAATTGAAGCATCGCCATGAAACTCACAGGCATCGCCGCAATGCGATTGCCAAATTTGTTGTTGCCACGAATTATAGCCAGGCGTTCTTTCGCATACTTCTTCAATTACGCTTTCCGGAAGGTTGCCTCGGCGTAAAGGATAGTCATCCAAAAACTGCCCATCATATTTCCGCGCCGCGCTTCCATCAGAGATACACCATGGACATATCACTTCCACCTCTTCAGTGGCATACAACACCGAGCTATATTTATACCCTCTTGCTTTGCCGCAACACTCGCAGCTCTCATTGGTCGAGACGATCGCGCCAGTTGCAATTGGATTAGGATGATATTTGAACTTTGGTAGATCCATGTCTTATCCAAGAGGGCTAACATCAAATACAATGACCCATCGGTCAGTCATAGCATTATTATAAGAGCGTCGGATGATACCCTTCAAACCCGCGCCACGCCTCGATCTTGTCTGAGCTGCGTCAGTATAACAATAGACTCAGTGAATAATGGTGGATTGCACAAAAGCACAGGCTACTTTTTAGGGGGTGAAGTCGTATGACTGCAATGCAGGGCATCTATCCACCACCTGCTCCTGACCGACTAGCTTACCTGTGGTTAAACATCCATGTTGAGCGACATTCAGCGCAGGCAAGGCGTGAGCGATGAAGCGTCAAGGCTATTGCTCGAATAAGCCGCTAAATCAACCCCGTTAGTGCTTCTGCCATCATCACTGGCTGAAATTCAATCAGCGAATATTTTGCCACGCCAGCGCAGACCATCGGGTCTGTATCAAACACGCGTTTCACGTCTTCTATGGAATGATGGCGAGACAAGATGATACCGCCCGTTCGAGGGACTTTCCGCCCGCCAAGCAGCAGTTCACCGCTATCGTAAAATTTGGATAGATGTGCGCGATGAGCAGAAACAAACAGATCAACCTGCTCTAATGAGCTCGTGAACTCAAAATTGACAAGAAACATATGCTCTACCCATTTGCATGTTGTTTGAAGGTGCGGCACAATATCGCTTCTAAATTCGAAGCGCAAGCACTTTATGGCAACCCCCATTCCTGGCGTTCCGGTCAGAGGCTCGACATCCGGCCAACCGCTTATGGCCTTGTTTGACCTGCTAGGTCGGCGCTGGGCTATGCGAATTTTATGGGAAGTAAACGCGAAGCCATCCTCATTTCGTGAGCTTCAAGCATGCTGCGGGAATATGTCATCGAGTGTGCTCAACACCCGGATCAAAGAGCTGCGAGAAGCGGGGCTCATTATGCTTGCTGATGAGGGGTACAGGATCACAGCGTGTGGAAATGAATTAATGAGCCTGCTTTCACCATTGCGGGAGTGGTCGAAAAACTGGGAGCACAGTTTAGAGGCATAATCGTGCCAATGAACAGCGCCCCCGGATTCGAGTCGCTGACTACCATCTGAGAGGCTGGCCGCGGACGATCGCCATGCAGCGCCTCAGCCGACCGTCTGTAACTGGCAGATTATTTACTTCAACCCGAACATTTCACACAAAGCCTATGAGACACGCACTCAAGCAGCATATCGTACAGGTCTGTCATGAAAAAATGGCTGCAAAGGGGGCGGATGTTGGGCTGTCGTTCTATGCCTTTTTCAAGAACAAGAATGACGATCCTGAATTGCTGATGGAAGCTGCCACCTGGTGGATTCTGACTAATCGACTGGATCACTTTGAAAAAGCAGCAAAGATTAAGGCACTCGTCGAGCGTACTTGACGCGAATTCACGCACTTTCACCGGCATGCAGACAAAGTAGCAATCCTCGGGAGAAGCGAGGCTGATTTCGCCATCAGCGATCGTGATGGCAGATTCTTCAGCTATTTCCGGGCCACTCGTTGGCCATGATCTCCCGAATGGCTGCAGTCACTTTTTCCGGATTGGCTGACTGAATCCGGTGGTCTGAATCGACAATAATGGTGCGTGCCCGAGGGTACATCTGCTTCACCCGGGCGATGGTGTGCGGATCATCATTGACCACCCCAAAATCCACGCCAATCGCACCGCGCGATTTGGGTATGTTGATCAAGCGGATCATCGGAATTTCATCGGGCGAGGGCAGGCCCAGTACCATTTCGCCGGTGTGATGAATTTCGTCAATCTCGCGTGCTACCGTCCGGCTCAGGAAAAGCTGCTTGCCGATGCGCGTGTAAAGCGGAAATTCCTCGGGGCGTTTAATGATGCCCGGATACAGCGAATCGACCAACACAACGCCTCTGACTTCCTGCGGGTAGAGGCGCGCAAACAGTTGCATATACAGGCCGCCCATGGAGTGCCCTACCAGTAGATAAGGGGGCTTGAGCCCTTGCTGCTGCAAGCGCAGACGAAGCGCGTCGACAATGGTCCGGCCATCCCGTGGGTCACTGGTTTCCGGACTCTTGCCGTAGCCGGGACGGTTGTAAGCAAAAGTCGTCATGTCCTTGCCAATATCGGCGATCACCTGATCCCATGTATCCAGCGTTTCCCGTGCACCATTTTCAAACACGACGGTGCCATGGGAGGGCTGTGCTTCACGTTTACGGAGCTCGATGTAGTCATGGACAGAAGCGGATGTTTCTACCGCACCAACCGGTGTTGCGATACAGAGCAGTAGCATCAGTACCGTAAATAGGGGCGCGCTGAGGTGAGTCTTGAACATATTGGTCTTCCTTGTGTGCCAGCGTGATCATGACGATCACTTTGTGCCCTGGTCAGCGGTGCGAGCTGGCTGTGTGGGGGCCGCAAAATCGGCATCGCTGACGGCGACATTCGGGCGATAGGCTTTCACTGTGGTGCGATCAAGTGGCGTGTCATTGGCTGCATTCAATGACTCGATTTGAAATGGCACCAGCATGCCGTTTACGGTGCGGAAATCGCTGAAGCGCTGACGCTGAATGGGTTCACCGATAGTGCCGATCTGGCCTTCGATCAGATGGGTACGCTCATTGACCAGCAGCTCAATTGCCGCGCCGCCGGCTGGCGTGACACTGACGACATCGTATGCGGTGTGCTGGATGGTGCGCTTGCCGAGATAGCGGCGTTCGGAAGGAATCCGGTCGGTGAAGAAGTAGCCATAGGCATCGCCGAATACGGCTGTCCGTCGCTCCTTGATCTCTGCAGGTTGTTGCAGCATCTGCACGCTACCGGCGGGATCGGTGTTCCAGCCCTGCTGACCATCCCATGCCCAGGAGACGTGAAGGGGGCCCATCTCAATCTGCGCAATTTCGCGCGGTGCAGTGGTTAGCGACACCTTGATGCGATAGGCGAACTGGCCCATGGCGCTCGATTGCGCACTGGCTTCCATTTCCAGGCTGTTCAACGTGTCCCAGGCTTTGCCGCCGCTTGCCTGACGGGCTTGCGCAAGGATTGCATCGGCTTGAGGGTCGGCATGGACGATGCCTGTGATGGCGAGCAGTCCGCACAGCGTCCAGCGGAGGGGGGAGGATGACTTCATGATGTCTGCCTTTCAGATCGGGTGGTATGTGGCGCATGAGTCGTCTTCCGTTCATGTGCTAAATTATCGTAAAACAATAAATAGTAAATCTACAAGAATAAAAAATGGCTGTAAATACACAGATAAACGGATATTGCGGAATGAATGTAATGCGTGATACGCTCAGAAAACTTCTTATCAAACAGTAAAAAATGGCTGTCATGGACATTTCTGCAGAGCAAATACAGGTACGACGGCTTGCAAGGCTATTGCGATGGCTGGTGATGCTGGCATTGGCAGGCGGCACGCTGGTCTGGGGGCTATTCAGCTGGACTTTATGGGCCGGGCAGACGCAGCTGCAGGGCGCGATGGCGGGCGGCGTGGCGACCATCGGAGTGGGGATGGCGCAAACAGGCGGGCTAGTGGGGCATCCACCGCTCATGTGGCTCTACATGAGTCTGGATCTTGCCATTGTGGGCTATGGCCTGTTGCGCTTGAGTGCGCTGCTGCTGGGTTACGAAGCGGGCGATCTATTCAGCCGTCGTGCGGCTGATCATCTGTCGGCGTTTGCGCTGTGCATGGTGCTGCGCGAGGCGGTCGATATGGTGGTACCACTGGTGGGCGGATTGGCAGGCTTCTCGATTGACAGTGGCTCGCTCAGGCTCTTGCTGGTCGGCACCGTATTCTGGCTGCTGTCGCGCATTCTCGCGGCTGCCTATACCATTGCCGACGACCATGGACGGATTATCTGATGCCCATTATCGTTCGTCTGGATGTGATGCTGGCCCACCGCAAGATTCGCTCGCGCGAACTGGCGGCACATGTGGGAATTACCGAACAGAATTTGTCGCTACTGAAAAGCGGGAAAGTGCGCGGCATTCGTTTTTCCACCCTTGCCCGCATCTGCGAATACCTGCAATGCCAGCCCGGCGAAATTCTGGAATATGTGCCGGGCGAGGAAGGTGAGGACGGAGAGGATTAGGGGCGGCGTATCGTTGCCGTCCTGCTAACGCCAACCCTGATGCCAGACCGTCTCTTCCAGCAATGACTTCCATTCGATGACGCGGGTTCGGCCACTGTAAATCGCCTCTAGTTCGACGTGGGTGATTGGTGCATCGGGATCGTCAGGCTGCACGATGCGGGTAACAAGAAAATGCTTTTCCTTGTTTACCGGCATGCGTGTAGTCCATTTGCTGCGCAGTAGCTTTTTAGGATTGAGTCTGGTTGCCATGAATCAGCCGTCGCTGCGTGTGTGCCCGACCTGAATGAGGCGCGACGTATCGAAACCAAGTTGACCGGCTTGCTTGCGCAGCGTGTCGATCACTTCGGCTGGTAATTGCTTGTCACGGGCGAGTATCCACAGATAACTGCGATCATTGCCCGCGACCATTGCCCAGCGGTAGTCGGGGTCGAGCGCCACAACATGGTAACCGCCGTAGAAAGGGTCGAAGAACGATACTTTGAGCGAGGCAATGCGTGGGTCACCATTGAATTTAGCATGGCCGTCTGCCTGATCCCAGCGACCCGTGGTGGTGTTGTAGCCCCGATTCAGCACGCCGACATCGCCGTTCGCGCGCAGTGTATAGGTGGCGCTGACATCACTGAGATCACGCTCGAAACGATTATCCAGCCTCAGAATCTCGTACCATTTACCGCTATAGCGCTGGACATCAAATCCGGTTACCGGCGTGATGCCGGGCGGCGGTTGAATGGTGCAGGCGGCGAGCAGGCACGCAATGGTGATCAACAGCAAACGGCGAATAGGTAGCATGCAACGTCCCCTGAAATGAATGAAATACTTACTGGTAAATAATACTACCAATTGGTAACTTTGTGGGGAAACCGTAGACAGTCGGAAAAAATCAGGCCAGCCACTACGGGCTGACCTGAGTTTCTGCGACCGCATGCGTTAGACATGCATCGTCTTAGTGAGGGGCGTTACACCTTGTCGGTTTGAGCCGGGCGCGGCTGATGCATCCCGTCGCGAATCAAATTCCCCAGCAGCACATCCACCAGTCCACCGCCTGTTGCACCGCCACCCGCCACAATATCCGGCACCAGCTTCACCCCGGCCTTGGCGAGCGCCTCGGCGACTTGCACCATGGCATAGTTGCTGGATTCCATCGACGCGATTTTCAGTTTAATGACTTCGGCCTCGGCACCACCCACCGCCTGCGTCTTGGCAGCTTCGGCTTCACCGACGGCGCGGATCACGGTGGCGTCGGCATCGGCATTGATCTTCTTGGCCTGCGCCTGACCTTCGGCAGACTTCACGTTAGCCTTGGCATTGAATTCGGCAATGGCTACTTGCCGTTCGGCATCCACCACCTTGGCCTGCGTAGCGGCGAGTGCCGTGGCTTGTTCCAGCTCCTGCTTCACGACCTGAGCCTGACGCTGGGTTTCATAGGTCACGCGCTCCTGCTCGGCCAGTTTGCGGTCGGTCAGGGTTTTCATCAGCTGATCCGGTGGCACAATATCGCCGATCAGGGTATCGACGGCGCCGACGTTGTATTCCTGTAGCGCTGTCGAGATGGCCTGACGTGCTTCATCCTGACGGGTCGAACGGTTTTTCAGGAAGTCGATGATGTCCGAATTTTGCGCGGCATTGCGGAAGTAGTTGCCAATGGTCGGCTCCAGAACCTGTGTCACCAGCGCCTGCATGCTGCCAAAGCGGGCAATCACCTTGGGCGCATCGTTACGCGGAGTATGGATAATCTGCGAGACATCCAGGTTGAACTTGAAGCCGTCGGCCGAGCGTACCGAAATGGTCGACAGATTGGCATCGAGCTTGTGCGCTTCGGTTTTGCCGGTTGCCCAGTTCAGTACGACGTTGGCGGTGGGTACATTGGTGACTTTATGGGTGTACGGATTGATCGGGTATTTGCCCGGATCAAGCGGGTCGACCCACACGCCTTTTTCACCCTTGCTGACCAGATTGCCATGGCGGAACGATTCACCTGTGACATCGCGGCCTTCGCGACCTACATAAGCAATCACCACGCCGACATGGGCAATCGGCACTTCGATCATCTCGACGATTTCGATGGTGGCAAAGCGTGGATTGATGAAGTAGCGACCGGCCAGCAAAACCTGTTCCTGCAAACCCTTGCAGCCGCCATGGTCGATAAAGGCCTGCGGATTCTGGTACATATTATGGCCGTCTACTGCCGGGCCCGCGATTTCGCCAGTGGCAAGCGCTGTGCCTTCACGGGTAGTGACGATACCGATCTTGTTGTCGGGAATGTCCACGACATCATCGAGTTGCACATCAAACAGCAGCGGATTGATGCGATAGGTACCGGGCGGAATCAGGGCCATTTGCGGGCCACGCTCGCCACCGTTGTCGATAAAGGCGCTGGCATCCTGAAAGGAATCACACGCCACCTGACGCGCCAGCACTCGGCCGCTGGGCAATGGTGTGCCGTCGCGTGCTTCGACGACGCCCACTTTACCGGGCGGGATGCTGAGCGCGTCGGATAAGGTGACGGTAAACAGCAGCGGGTTGATCCGGTAGGTGCCGGGCGGGATGACGGTCATCTGCGGGCCGCGTTCGCCGCCATTCTGCAGAAAGGCACGGGCATCCTGAAAGGCATCGCAGGCTGTGTGGCGGGCAACGATGCGGCCGCTGGGTAGCGCTGCACCATCACACGATTCCACCAACCCGATCTGGCCGGGCGGCACGGTGAAAAACTTCACCAGTTCGACCGAGTATTGCCATGGCCACAGAGCGACATGCATGCCCGGCGGCAAGGTATCGGCCTGAAAGCCTGCCTCGCCGTTGAGTGCGATGATGCGGCCATCCGGAAGCTGCCGGTTGGCACCGAACAGGACGAATTTTTTGGTGACCACGCCGATACTGTCGTCCGGCACGATAACGACGCCGAAGAGCCACAGGATCCAGCGAAAGCCGACCAGAATGAAAAGGATCGCGGCAATGGTGATGAGGTACCAGCCGTATTCGTGAAAGAAATCCACGATGCATCTCCTGAGTGAATTGTTCTTTTAACAGGACCATTCGGGTGAATGGACGCCACCAGTTGCGTCTGGTGGTGATGCAGTTGTATGCCGACAGGTGTAAAAGCGGTGTAAAAACGAAAGGGGCAGCGGCAGAAAGCGTGCCGCTGCGCAGGTGAAGGTGATGTAAAAGCAACTACATGGCTGTGTCGATTACCGGTCCCCGCTTTCGTAAAGTCCCCACCACAGTGAGAGCAGGCTGAATACGAGCGAGGTGCATAGCCATGCCAGCGTGCATGCGGTCAGTGATCCTCCATTTTGGGGCCAGTGCAATGAATCGAAGGGTGTCCATATCAGCAACGTGGACAGACAAAGGAGCGTACCCAGCGTCAGACCAAGATAAATAGGCCACCGGCTGCGGCGCTGACGGGGCAGCTGTTGCATCACCCGGTCGGTGAACCCATCGTCTGCGACGGGACCGTCAAACTGCATGCGCAGCAGGGCCTCAATCGGATCTTCTTGAGTTTCATGCATCATGTTGCTCCTGTTTGCCGGTTTCGTTCCAGGCTGCGAGCAAGGCTCTCAGTTTGGCTTTACCCCGTGTAGCATGGGTTTTGACAGTGCCAAGCGGCATGTCCAGCACATACGCCGTTTCCTCGTGGCTAAGTCCGAGTTGGGTGCAATGCAATAACACGGCCTGTTCGCCTCCGGATAATCTGCTCATGGCTCGCTGCACATCGAACTGGAGATCGGCGGAGTGCGTCGGAGCGGCCAGGTCTGATAGCGCAGCCTCATCTACTTCGTGGTGTGCGGCCGGTTGCTTGCGTACAACATCGATGAAGCTGGTATATGCAATGCGGTATAGCCAAGTTGAGAAACGGGCATCGCCTCTGAATTGATCAAGCTTGCGCCAGGCGGTGAGAAAGGTTTCTTGTGCCAGATCGTCTGCCAGCGCATCGTTTCCACCGGCGAGTCGGCGTAGCTGGGCACGAACCATGCCTTGATGCCGACGCAATAACTGTTCAAATGCGCGTTGATCATTCAGAAGCGCCCTTGCCACCAGTGCCCGGTCAATATGCGCTTCCGAGATGGGATCAGTCACGGCTACGCTCGCGCTGATTGAGCCACCAGCTGACGAGATAGCCTGCACCCGTCATCAGTGGCAGCAGTCCGATTCCCCAGAATGAACGCAGTGTGTCGCCTTCTCCCGTGTGGACGGGCAGGCTCAGTAGCATCGCCATCATGCCCAGACCACTACTGATCAGCACGATACCGCGGCGGCGTTCGCAGAATGCGACTTCGGGTTCTGTGATGAGCTGCAGCGGAAGTTCCACCCCTTTGTCGGCAAGTTGCAGCAAGAGTTGATAACGGGCTTGGGCGCGCCTGGTGCGGAAATGCATGACGATCAGCAAGATCAGCACGGGGGCGAGCATGACCACTGCAGGGATCAAAATGAATTCGGGCGAAAATTCGCTATTCATGATGTGGGTTCCAATTCGATTCGTGAGCTTGTGATGCAGATTTATCGAGCAGACAGCGGAGAGGCTGCCAGTACGTCAGCAATGCGTTCGGCCAGTATCATCGTTTCCTGGTCATCACCTTGATTGCTGGTGATGGCGACGGAAAGGCCGGTCCCCCAGACCATTGCCAGATTCGCAGTCATGCCGGGGGCACCGCCTGCATGTCCCCGGATGTGGCGCCCCGCATGTTCGCGGTCGCCAAATCCTGCCGCATATCCACCGGGGCCCGCCGGGACCTGATTATCAAACATCTGGGTCAGCGTGTGCGACTGAATCAGCTTGCCATGCTTGAGTGCAGCAGCAAATCGCAACAAATCCGCATTATTCGAGTATCCGCCGCCCGCCGGACTGCCTTTGAACGGCAGGGTCATCCAGTTGGCCTTCCAGCTTGTCGAGAACGGTGTCTCATGGAAATAGCCGACAGCCAGATCAGGGGTGATATCTTCCTGGCTGTCGTAGCCGCTGGCGCTCATGCCGGCAGGGGCGAATATATGGGCCTGTATGTAATCGAAGTAAGACTGGTCAGTCAGACGCTCGATGATGCGGCCAAGCAGAATGTAGCCGGCATTGCTGTAGATCCATTGCTCGCCAGGTTCGCCTACGCGCGTCTGTTTGGCGATGAGGGGCAGATAGTCAGCAGGATTCACGAATTGTTCGCGATGGGCAAAAAATTCCGGCACAAAGTAATCGCCCAACCCTGCCGTATGATGCAACAGCTGCCACACCGTCATTTTGCGGGCGGTAGCTTGATCGGGATAGTCGGGGAGAACATCTGCCACCGAGGCATGCCACGACAGTTTTCCCGCCTCGACGAGCTGGGCAATGGCGACAGCCGTAAACATTTTGTTCATGGAGCCAATGTGGAAGCGCGTCTGCTGCCCGACTGGGGTACCTTGATTGCGATCAGCGAGGCCCCGGCATGCGTTGTAAACTGCTTCTTTGCCGTTTGATACCGTGATACATCCGGAAAATTCTTTGTCTTTTACCAGTGAGGCAAGCACCGGATCGATGAGGTCAGGTAGCTGGTGCAGCGATGAGAGGGCGGCTGGCCAGTTTGCGTAGCGTGCAGGATCCTCCATTGGCACCAGATCTGCGCCTATCAAGGTGCCAGCCCGCTTCTCGTCTGCCGTCAGAATCATCATCGCCTGCTTGCCAGTGCGACGACTTTTGACCTCTAGCATTGCCACGCCGGGTTGTCCCGGGGCGCTGCCCGACTCCAGAATATCCAGCCCGCCACTTTCGCGCACGGATGCGACAAGGCGCTTGATTGCATCGGCCCGATCTCCTGCATCCATGGCATCCGAAAAGAGCTTGGGTGCCCAGAGCCGCATGGCATCGGGTGTATCACGGTTGATGTGATCGACGATGGATTTGCCCAGAGCGCTGGCGTCAATTGCGGCTTGATCGGCGGCGAGCGCAGATTGGGGGGCTGCTGCGGCCAGTCCGGTGCCGATTAGCAGAAGCAGACTGGCTAAGCTGGCATGAATGAGGGAATGATGGCGGCCGTGAGCGTGGTTTTGCATGACGTCTTTTCCTCCTGAAGCGCCTGACGAAAGTGTCTGGTTATTCGCTTGGACGGATATCCATCGTCATCTGGATTCAAGGACAATAAAAAAAGGGCGAACTAAAGGTTCGCCCTGTCAATACCCCTACGGACTGGAAGGGTTGCCACCCTGATGCCATGAATCAGGGCAGACGGTTTTCGCTTTCAGGATCAAAGAGCAGCGCCTTGCCTGCATCAAGGGCGATGCGCATGGATTCGCCGGGTTGTGCTGCTGCTTTGGGATGGCAGCGGGCCACGATGCGCACGCCGTTTACTTCGGTGGTGACCAGGGTATCCGGGCCGGTGGGCTCCTGAATCTCCACGCGGATGTCCAGTTGCTGCAGATCCGGATGATCGTGGCGGGCGCTGCCAAGGTCGGTGAGCTGTTCCGGACGGATGCCCAGAATCACGCGTTTGCCGAGGAAAGCACGGCGCGCATCTGTCATCGGGCCGACCTGAATGACATGGCTGGCGCTGGCGCTCTGCAAGGTGACAGTCGCCTGACCATTGGCTTCACCCAGCTCGCAGGGAATAAAATTCATGGCGGGCGAGCCAATAAATCCGGCTACATAGAGATTGGCCGGCTCGTCGTAGATTTCCTGTGGCGAGCCGAACTGCTTCACCTCGCCATCCTTCATCACCGCAATCCGGTCGCCCAGCGTCATCGCTTCGATCTGGTCGTGGGTGACATAGACGATGGTGGTGCCGAGGCGCTGGTGCAGCAGTTTGATCTCGGAGCGCATTTCTACGCGCAGTTTGGCATCGAGATTCGACAGCGGCTCATCAAACAGGAACAGCGTGGGATTGCGGGCAAGTGCGCGCCCCATGGCCACGCGCTGGCGCTGGCCGCCGGAGAGCTGCTGCGGCTTGCGATCCAGTAGGTGTTCGATCTGCAGCGTTTTGGCCACGCGGCTGATGATCTCGTCCTGCTCGTGCTTCGGCACCTTGCGGATTTCCAGACCAAAGGCGATGTTCTTGCGCACGGTCATGTTCGGATAGAGCGCGTAGCTCTGGAACACCATGGCAATATCGCGATCCTTGGGCGACAGGTGATTGACGACCTTGTCGCCGATGGCGATCTCGCCGGAAGTGATGTCATCGAGACCAGCAATCATATTCAGCAGCGTGGATTTACCGCAGCCGGACGGACCCACCAGAATCAGGAACTGGCCCTTTTCGATCTCGATATTGATGCCCTTGAGGATATGGGTGTCGCCATAGCTCTTTTTGACATTGCGGATGCTTAATGCGCCCATGATGCGTTATCCCTTTACTGCGCCGGCCGTGAGCCCGCGTACGAAATATTTGCTGCCGATGGCATAGACGAACAGGGTCGGAATGGCGGCGATGATCGCGGCGGCCATGTCCACGTTGTAGTGTTTGACCCCTGTCGAGGTATTGACCAGATTATTGAGGCCGACCGTGATGGGCTGCTGTTCACCCGAGGAAAACACCACCCCGAACAGGAAATCGTTCCAGATCTGGGTCACCTGCCAGATCAGGCAGACCATGATGGTGGGCACCGATAATGGCAGCAGAATCCGGAAGAAAATCCGCATGAATCCGGCACCATCGATGCGCGCCGCACTGACCAGCTCACTTGGCATGGTGATGTAGTAATTGCGGAAAAACAGCGTGGTGAACTGTAAGCCGTAGATCACGTGTACCAGTACCAGTCGACCAGTGCTATTTTCCAGCCCCAGCATGGCCAGCACTTGCGACATCGGCAGAATCACCACCTGAAACGGCAGGAAAGTACCGATCAGCAGCGCCATGAAAAAGGTATCCGAGCCTTTGAAGCGCCACATCGACAGCACGTAGCCATTGAATGCACCCAGCAAAGTCGAGATCAGTACGGCCGGGATCATCATCTTCAGGCTGTTGAGGAAATAGCCCTGCATGCCGGCGCTGCTGCAGTCGCCACCCGCACAGTCGCCCTGCCAGGCAGTTTGCCAGGCTTCCAGACTGAACACATGCGGTAGAGCCAGCAGATTACCAGTGTGAATTTCGTCCAGCGATTTAAAGCTGGTGGTCAGCATCACGTACAGCGGTGCGAGATACCACACCGCCATGATCAGGAGTACGGTGTAGATCAGGCCACGAGCAAAACTGAGTGAAGTGTTTGGGGAGGATGAATTAGGCACGCTTGTCGCTCCTTAATTCGGAATACAGCAGGGGCATGACAATGGCGCAGGCCGTGAACAGCATCATCATGGCGCTCGCTGCGCCCAGTCCGAGCTGGCCACGTGTGAAACCGTGCTGGTACATGTAGATAGAGGGCAGGTCGGTGGCAAAACCGGGGCCGCCGCCTGTGAGGGCCATGACCAGATCGAAGCTCTTGACCGCGATATGCGTCAGGATCATGAAAGCCGACAGAAACACAGGGCGCAGGCTGGGAATAATGATGCGCAGGTAGATGCGTGGCAGCGATGCACCATCAATCTGTGCCGCCTTGATGATGGATTCATCCACCCCGCGCAGACCCGCGAGGAAGAGCGCCATCACAAAGCCGGATGATTGCCAGACACCAGCCAGAACCACGGTATAAATCGCGTAGTCCGGATTCACAATCCAGTCGAAGTTGAAGCGGGTCCAGCCCAGATCATGCATCACTTTTTCCAGACCCAGTCCCGGATTCAGGATCCATTTCCAGGCTGTACCGGTGACGATAAAGCTCAGCGCCATCGGGTAGAGATAGATAGTGCGCAGATAGCCTTCGCCACGGATTTTCTGGTCGAGCAGCACGGCCATCAGCAAGCCGAGCACCAGACTGATCCCCACGAACAAGCCGCCAAATACGGCCAGATTCTGCATGGAGTGCCACCAGCGTTCGTCGGCAAACAGACGTTCGTACTGGATCAGGCCAGCCCACTCATAGCGGGGCAGCAGGCGCGAATTGGTGAATGAAAGCCAGGCTGTCCACCCGATGAAACCATAAAAACCAATCAGGCAGGCAAGCACAGTCGGTGCGATGACCAGCTTGGGCAGAACCAGATCGGAAAAACGTCCCAGCGAGCGTGCAGCCGCGCTCTGGCGCGGTGCAGACATGAATAATCCTTTGCGATGCAGGAAGGTGCACAGCGGGACCGGACAAGCGTCCGGCCCAGCTGCCTGTTACCGATGTGGAATTACTTGGCCTTGGCTGCAATCAGCAGCTTGGCGACAGCATCCTTCGGCGTCATATTGGAGTTCATGAACTGGGAGACCAGATCCTGCACCGCACCCTTCACGGCAGAAGACATGGCCATTTCATGCGCGAAGGAGGGTACGAGGCCGCCCGACTTGCTGGTGGCGACGAAGTCGGCTTCGGAACGCTTGGCGCAGTCGTCAAACTTGTCCATGTTCAGGTGCATGCGCACCGGGATCGAGCCCTTGCGCAGATTGAACGATTCCTGGAATTGCGGCGCCATCACGGTTTGTGCAAAGTCGTTCACCGCCTTGGAACCCTTGTCCTTCTGGGAGAAGACAATGAAAGAATCGACATTGAAGGTGAAGGCATTGTCGGTGCCCGGTGCAGCCAGACACTGATAATCCTTGCCAGCCACCTTGCGTGCAGCGGTGAATTCACCCTTGGCCCAGTCGCCCATGAACTGCATGGCGGCCTTACCATTGATCACCATGCCGGTAGCCAGATTCCAGTCGCGGTTCGGCATGTCCTTGTCCATATACTTGCGGACGGTGCGCAGGGTCTCGAATGCCTTCAGCGTGGTGGCGCTACCCAGTGTGGCAGGGTCCAGCTTGATAAAGGCCTTCTTGTAGTAGTCCGCGCCACCGATACCGAGGGCGATGGATTCGAACAGGGTATCGTCTTGCCAGGGCTGGCCGCCGTGTGCAACGGGAATAAAGCCTGCCTTCTGGATTTTTTCGGCGATGGCCGGGAATTCATCCCATGTCTTCGGCGGCTTGACGCCCGCCTTGGCGAATACGGCCGGGTTAATCCACATCCAGTTGACGCGATGGACGTTCACCGGCACGGCGACATAGTGACCCCGGTATTTCATGATATTGGCGATCACGGGCGGGAGCAGGCTGTCCCATTTTTCGGCATTAGCGACGGCATCCAGATTCGCCAGTACGCCTTCATCCCCCCATTCCTGAATCGCCGGACCCTTCACCTGGGCTGCAGTCGGTGGGTTGCCGGATACCACACGGGTCTTGAGGACGGTCATGGCATTGTCGCCGCCGCCACCTGCCACCGCGAAATCTTTCCAGGTATGACCCTTGCCCTGAATCAGGCTTTTCAGTTCGGCGGCAGACTGGGCTTCGCCACCGGATGTCCACCAGTGCAGGACTTCAACTTCACCGGCCAGGGCGGAGACGGAAAGTGCCGCGGCGGTTGCCAGTGCGACTGGCAGCAAGGAAAAACGAGTCTTCATGTTCATGCATCCTGATTGGGGGAAACGCCCGACGCCTGATCCGGGGAGTCCGGGCATTTCCGCACACTCTGTAGTAGGGCGCGCCTGCCTGTGCAGGGTCGCGCCAGCGTCATATCAGTTCGATAGCGGTTTGAGTAACTGGCCAGACTTTAGAACCAGTTCTTGCCCCACCAGGCTTCCACCTGTACGCCGAAGGAGGTGCCCGATGTCGCCATACCGAGGGCACCCACGCTGTTTGCGTTGTTGGCATTGATATTAGCCGTTGCAGCGTTGTTCCACTTGGCATGGGTGACAAAAAAGCGCAGTTCCGGACGATCAAAGAAACCCTTGCCTAGCGAGATCGTAGGCGCAATCGTGAAGGTCGTCAGGTTTTCGGTATCCGTACCGGGATAGCTGAGGCGATCAATGCCGATCTGGCCTTGCAGCTTGAAATGTTCATTGATGGCATAGGATGGACGAATGCCGAAGGAATCCCATTTAGAGGTGCCCGATGAGGCTCCATTGATACCGTAGACGGGGGATTTGTCTTCCTGATGGATGTAGTTGAAGCCTGCCCCGAAATCCTTGGTCGGCTGAATCCACAGGGCATCGAAGATGCGCAGTCGGGTATCGTCCGAGCCGAGCAGGGTCGAGCCGGATACGCCCATACGGTTGCAGCAGGGGCCATTGCTACCGAAGGCGGTCCACGGGGTAGCCACAGTGTAAGTACCCGGATCACCGCGACCCGTACCTGCGCCCACGCCATACTGGACGCCGAAAGTGTTGCCGCCGCCCATTACGTCCTGATTATGGAACAGGTGCAGGCTGTAGCCACTATGGCGCGATGCACCGCCATTATCCGGGCTGCTCGGAGTAATCAGGCTCACCGCCAAGTCCAGTGTGCCACCAGCATTCACCGGCAGACCACGGTACAGGAAGTTGTTGCGGATAGCCGAGTTCGACGACTTGAAGGAATAGTTGTTCAGCGAGGTGCCAGCAATGTTGTTGGTGTCATTGTCCTTGAAGATGGCGTAGCTGAATTTGCCGCCTAGATCGGTGCCGATATTGTCGAAGCCGCCGCCGGTGCCGTTCAGGTTGATGTATTGCAGATCCATCCAGTGGATATCCGGACGCTCGTAGTAGCGTTCACCCACCCAGGCAGTACCGCCATTGAGCCAGTCCAGACCCTTGGCCTGCACGAAAATCTGCGAGATGCCGAGTTTGCCGGAGTAGGCGGAATCGCCGGAGTAATCATTGACCATGATGTAGCCTACCAGCTTCACGCCATCATCTGCCTTGGCCATGGTGCGGGAGTACCCGAATTCCGTGTAGCTGTCGCATTCATTCCCCAGGCGATAGCCGTGTCCATTGCCATTGCCGAGGTAGTAACAATTCTGGGTGCCGCCATGCGAGGATGTACCGGCACCTGCACGCAGGTAGCCTGTGAATTCACCTTCATCATCGGATGCAAACGCGGACAGAGCCGCCATGCCGAGACAGGCTGTCATCACCGCCTGAGCGATACTGCGACGCAAAGCGCCATGCGCGAACATGCTGGGTGTTGCCATCTTGATATTGCTCCTCTCCGTGTAGATTGATGCCGGCTGGGTGGCCGGCAGGTGAGTGCCACCTGCCCCGCGAGGGGTGAGTGCCGCACGTACCCGACGGAGTTCGTGATCGTGTGGACACTCGACTTACAGACTTAATCTGACAAGTTTCTTTCGTAATCACGCAAAACCTTACGTGAAACTTTCGCGAATCCTATGGATGTCAGATGATGAAAGCAAGTGGTTTTAGCGGGATGGAATTGGATCGCGTACAATTCTGTGGCGTAAATCACACGGGAAGTGCATTGATGTGACTGAAATATTTGACTAAATGCACGTGTGTTTAATGAGGTTTGTTGCAGGGCAGCATGAGCGGTATAGCTAGACAGGTATGCTTGGTCACAGTCTGCATCCGTGTACTATACGTACATGGATGGCAGAATTTCCTGATAGGAATTGTAAGTTTGAGGTAAGAAATGATGCGCTGCAATGGTCGGTCTCGACCATTTGCACGTGTTAGCGGCGCGTTGCTCGGGTGGTGCGCGGAAAGCTGACAGAAATCAACAGCCCGTGCGGATGGTTGTCGCGGAGTTCAATGCGTGCGTGATGGCGGCGGGCAATTTCGCGGGCGATGGGGAGTCCCAGGCCGCATCCGAGCGAGTTGGCCTGCAAGGCTCCGCGATAGAAGCGCTCGAATACGGCTTCGCGCTCTTCCGGCGGGATACCCGGTCCTGTATCGCTGACGGTTACCACAACCTGTTCCGCATCGCATTGCTGTGTCAGCACGATTTCGCCGCCTGCAGGGGTATAGGCCACGGCGTTGTTCAGCAAATTGGCAAACAGCTCGCGCAATAATCCGGCATTGCCTTCAATATGAACCGGTGAGTCCAGTCCTTCTACGGCCATATCGAGATGCTTTTTCAGTGCCACTGGTGCAATTTCGCGACCCAGTTCACGCAGTAGATCGGTGAGATCGACTTCTGTGAGGATCACCGGGGCTTCCGGTTCGGCACGGGCGAGCACGAGCAACTGGTTAACCAGGCGGATGCCGCGATCGGCACATTGCTCCAGCCTGTCAATTCGCTGGCGAATGACCTGATGATCCGGGTGTGGCGAGTCGAGTTCGGAGCGGGCGACTTCGGTCTGCGATTTCAATCCCGCCAGCGGTGTGCGCAACTGATGCGCGGCATCTGCGATGAAGCGCTTCTGGCCGCTCACCTGTTTGTCGATTTCGGCCAGCAGCGTGTTCAGCGCGCTAGCCAGATCCTTGACCTCGGCTGGTGCATGATCCAGCTCCAGCGGGGCCAGATCGCGCGGTGAACGGTTTTCTACCTGTTTTCTCAGGGTGCCAAGTGGCAAGAGTCCACGCGCCACGCCCCCCCACACGACGGCACTGGTGGCCAGCATCAGTAACGCAAGCGGTGCGACGGTATCAATCAGGATGTTTCGCGCCATTTCGGTACGGGCGCTGGTACTGCGTGCCACCTGCACCATCATCACTTGCGGATGCTCCGGCGTGCCGATCGGGACATACAAGGTGGCAACCCGCACGGTCTTGCCGTTCATTGGGCCGTCATAAAATACCGGCTGACCAAATACCACAGGCGATCCAGCCGGCGGCGGCGGCAGCTTTTCACCACCCAGCAGAAACTGCCCCGGCGGCGAACTGACCATGTAATGAATACGATCATTGGGGTCAGCTTCGAGAATCGCCCGTGCCGCCTTGGGGAAGTCGATGTACAGGCCATCACCTAGCGGTTGAACCTGTCGGGACAGGGCGCGGCTGGATTGCGCGAGACTCTGGTCGAGTGTGGTATTGGCGTGGCGGACGGCCACCTGATAGGAAACGCCAGCTGCAGCCAGCCACAGAAGCAGTTGCGGCACCAGCAGCCAGATCAGCAGCTGGCGGCGCAGCGAGGGTTTACGGCCGGGCAGCAGCATCTTCAGCGGGCTCGATCAGATAGCCTAGACCGCGTACGGTGCGGATGCCCACACCCGAAGGTTCGATTTTCTTGCGCAGACGGTGGACATAGACTTCGATGGCATTGGCACCAATATCCTCGCCTCCTAGCTCGGCGGCAATCTGCTCCTTGGTCACCACGCGCTTGTGCTGCACCATCAGAATATCGAGGACGGCCAGCTCGCGGGCGGACAGGTCGAGCGGGCTGTCATCAATCCACGCGCGCTGACCTTCGCGATCCAGTCTCAGGCGACCCATTTTTAGCTGATTGGCCGAGGTATTGTGGGTACGGCGCAGGAGTGCCTTGAGGCGGGCTTCCAGTTCAACAAACTGGAAAGGCTTCACCAGATAATCATCCGCGCCTGCATCCAGTCCGGCCACACGGTCTTCCACGCCTTCAAAGGCAGTCAGAATCAAGATGGGTAAATCTGGTTTCTGCGGACGGATATGGCGCAGCAGGGTGAGACCATGCTGTCCGGGCAGACCCAGATCAAGCACCGCGATATCTACTTCCTCGCGCAATAGCTTGACCTCGGCGATCAGGCCGTCTGCGACGTGAAGGACATCATAGCCGCTGCGTTCCAGATTGATGCATAGTGCATCGGCTAGATCAGGGTCGTCTTCGATGAGGATGAGGCGTACCAGTTTCATGCTCCTGTCAGTGCGAGCCAGTCTGCTGGCCGCACTCAGGACTATATCCCATGAGCGGCAGCCCTGTCATGAAGCTAAGGTGCGGGGATCAGACAGTGATGCGGGATGATAGGCGCGGTTGAGGCGCGCGCGGAAGTTACCCGGCCTCGCGTTCACGGAAATCGGTCGGTAAGACACCTGACCAGCGTTTGAAGGCGCGCCTGAAGGCGCGGGCATCTGAATAGCCAACCCGCTCTGCGACTTCCGCGATGGTGGCGTCGGAGTTCAGCAACAGTTCGCATGCTTTTGCATAGCGGGCGCTATCGCGAAGTGAACGATAACTGGTGTCCTGCTCGCCCAGCCTGCGACGAAGTGTGCGCGGGCTGACATTCACCATGCTCGCGATGTCGACCTGCTTCGGGAGTGCGCCTTGTTCTGTCCGCACACGATTGGCGACGGTCTCGACCAGATCATATCGACCGGCTGGTTTGGCAAGTAAGGTGCTCAATTGCGACTGCACTGCACCGGACGTGACGCGATCGTAGCCGGGTAATCTGGTCTCCAGCCAGTGCGTGGCCAGAATGATCCGGTTGCTTCCCGTATCGAAGCGTACCGGACAGCCCAGTATCTGCGAGAACGCAGTCTCCTGTCCTGGCCGGGGCAGGGCAAAGTCCACGCGAAGCGGACTGAAAGCGGCGCCCGCCAGATAGCGACCCACCGAGACCACACTTGCCAGTGCCTCATCAATCAGGAAGGTCTCGATCAGTTGATCCATGTGCCTGGGAACCACTTCGATATGCATCTCCGCGCCCATTTCATGCACGATGTGGTTCACCAGCGTACCGGCATCATCCTGATGGGAAATGCCTTTCAGCATGGCCTCTCCCAGCGTTTCGCACGTGAGCATCATCAGGCCTGCCACCCCCCATGAGACAGGCATCTGGCGGATACCAACCATCAGTCCGAGTACGGGATCCTGAATCAGGCGCTGCGAACGGACGATGAGTTCTCGTACCTGCGCGTAAGAGAGATGCAAGTGGTGATGCAGGAGATCCGGATAGGAGAAGCCCAGTCCGCGGCAAAGCTGATCTGGTGACGTACCCTGTGCCTCAATTTGTGCAAGCAGCGCCCGCGCAATGGTGGGGACAATCGTTGCGTGCCTGCGTTGATCTGTTTCCATGATAATCCGGGTGCCATCAAAACTATTTCAATTTGTATCAGCGGATATCTTGAACGACTTTGGCGAGCCTGTCACTCATTCTGCCGGCTATCTCCACAGGCGGCTCCCTCGTACGCATGATCTGACCAGAATGTCGCTTACAGATTCAGTTGTATTTAAGTGGTATTTATATGTCGGGAGCTGTTATACGCTGTTTAAATGAGCTTTACTCTCCTCTCGCATTGCTGATCGTCCGAAAGTGTCCTGCAAATGGCCTTTTCTGTCCTCATTGAGTTCTAGGTTACTCGTCTACAGTTACGCCCTCGTGATCCGGACCGGTTTCGCCATGGCAGGGTCACGCCTATTTCTGATTGGCTCCATTTACCTCCGCAATGCGGGAGAGATGCATGACACAGCTGTTTCATTCCTTTCAAACTCGCCTGTTGGCTGCCCCGCTTATCCTTCTGGCCGGTCTTGCCGGATGTTCGGCACCTGACGCTACAGTCGCGCCCGACAAGGGCGTACCTGCATTTGTCGCCGAGGTGCGTGCGGGAGATGCTGAAGCGCTGCAATTTGTGGGGGAGGTACGTGCGGCGCGGCGCACTGAACTAGCCTTTCCGGTTTCTGGCCGGGTGACCGAGGTGATGGTCGACGTGGGTGATACCGTGCAGGCCGGGCAGGCGCTCGCAATCATGGATCTGCAACCTGTTCAGGCGCAGCTGGGTGCAGCGCAGGGCTCACTGGCGGGCGCCGAAGCAAAATTGCAGGAAAGCCGTCAGCGACTTGAGCGTATGCGCCGTGTGCAAGTGGGAGATGCGATTTCCGCAGGGGAAATGGAAGCGGTATCGGCCGAAGTGGCGGCGGCTGAGGCGGCTGTGCTGACAGCAAGGTCTCAGAAGCAATTGGCCACATGGACGCTTGAGCAATCGACACTGCGCGCGCCGGCCGCGGGTAGAGTTGCAGGTCGTCTGATCGAGCCCGGTCATGCCGTGGGTCCCGGCGCCGCGGTAATGCTGATTGATGGTGATGCACGTGAACTCTCTGTGCTGGTACCTGCCAATATGGTGCTGACACCCAGACAGTCTGTCCATTTGACGGGGGAAGGAATGGACATGCCCGGCAAGTTGCTGCGGATCAGCCCCCGACTCGAGGCAGGTGGTAGCCGTCGGGTGTTTCTGGCGGTTCCGGAGACTGCCACAGTGGGTGCAACGTGGACAGTTAGCATCAGAAGTGCGATTGCGCAGCAGGGGAATGCACAGGTTCCGTTGCGTGCGGTGATGTTTGACGTGACACCGGGCACAGGGCGTGTGCTGAGATTGGCAGGTGAGAGCCGTAAAGTAGCGTCCGTGCCCGTCAAGCTGGGCGAGATTCGCGGCGATTCAATCGAGGTGCTGCAGGGGCTTGCCGCAGGTGAGCGTGTCGTGGTGGCGGGGGCGGCTGCGATCCGCCCCGGCAGTCTGGTGCAACCTCTGATGTACACATCGGCGCAAGGCAGGGAGCAGCCATGAGCAATATTGCCCTGCATGCGCTGGCGCGTCCGCGATTTACCTTTCTGGCAGTGCTGGCGCTGATTCTGGCGGGGCTGTGGATGGCGCTGGATTTTCCGTCGACCGAAGAGCCCCCCGTCACCGTACGGACCGCCACTGTGCTGAGCTTTTTGCCCGGCGCAAATGTTGAACGGGTAGAGCAGCTGGTGGCACGCCCGACTGAAGAGGCCATCCTTGGCCTGCCTGAAGTCAAGCGCGTCAAAACCTCCGTGCGCCCCGGATTTGCGTTTACCTATGTCGAGCTTGATCCCGGCGTGACGCCCGGGCGATTGCCGGATGTCTGGCAGCGCCTGCGCGCACGAATGAATGATTTGCGTCCCAGCTTGCCTGACGGGACACAGGGGCCGTTGGTGGATGATGAGTTTGGACGGGTGGCCGTGCTGACCGTCGGCTTAACCGGACCCGGGTATACCGCCGGAGAACTTCGGGAGCAGGCTCGACGCCTGAGAGATGAGCTGCTGAACCTATCGGGCGTCGAGCGTGTTTCCCTGCACGGTATACGCGATGAGCAAGTGCAGATTGTCCTGAACATGCCTGCACTGGCAGCAAAAGGACTGAGCCCGGCCGTGGTGGCTCAGGCGGTATCCAGGCGCAATGTGATTGCTGCTGCAGGGTTTGTCGAACTGGACGGCACGGAGATCGCCCTCAAGGTAAGTGGCGATGTCGACCGGTATGAAGCCCTGAAGCGTACGCCGATTGCCCTGCCATCGGGCGGGACGGTATTACTGGGACAGATCGCGCGCATCGAGCGGGTGACACAAGACCCGCCGCTGACGGCCGCCTTTGTGAATGGACAGCCCGCGGCCGTCATCGCGGTCTCGATGGATCCCGGATTAAATGTGACCAGCTTTGCCGGACAGCTGCGCGAGCGCTTGCAAACGCTCGAGGCACGACTCCCGGCTGGCATGACCCTGGTGCCGATTACCGATCAGGCTCAGATCGTCACCAAGCAGCTCAAACAGGTCGGGCAGGTGTTCCTTGAGACCACGATTATCGTCATGGGTGTTGTGGTGCTGTTTCTGGGGCTGCGTACAGGATTGATTGTCGGTGCCATTGTGCCAACCACAGTACTGGGTACGCTGGCCATCATGAAGCTGCTGGATATCGATCTGCATATCATCTCGATTGGTGCCATCATCATCGCGCTTGGCTTATTTGTAGACAATGCCATTGTGGTGGCAGAAGACATGGAGCGGCGGCTTGCGCTGGGCGAGTCACGAGAGCAGGCCGCTGCCGAGGCCGGTCGAACCATGTTTGTCCCGCTGCTGGTGTCATCGCTGGCCATTATCCTGACCTTCATGCCGCTGGTGCTTTCGCATACGGAAACGGGCGAGTACCTGCGCAGCATGGGCATTGTCATGGCCATTGCCTTGTTGTTATCCCTGCTGCTGGCCGTGACGTTTACGCCGCTGCTGTGCCAGCGGTTTGCGCATCATCATGCAGAGTTAAGTCGGGTGGCCAGAGCGGTTGAATCGCTCACGGGATGGTATCGCGGGAAAGTACGCTGGGTTTTGCGTCACAAGGGAATGTATATCGGCGTCATGCTGGTACTGCTCATCACAGCGGGCGGGGTGTTCAGTACGGTGCCCTCCGAGCTGATGCCTGCATCCGAACGACGCCAGTTGCAGATGAGTATCGAGCTTGCACCGGATGCCAGCACCTCGCACACCCTGGCCATGACAGGACGAATCAGTCAGGCACTGGCCGATCGCAAAGCGTTTCCGGACGTTGCCAGTCATGCCATATATATGGGCGATGGTGGTCCACGGTTTATTCTGGCACTGAATCCGCCAACCCCTGCGGCGCATCGTGCGTATGCGGTGATCAGTCTAGCGCCGGGCGTTACGCATGCTGCGGCAATCCAGCATCTCAGAACGGCACTGGCTCTGCGATTTCCGGATATCCGCTTTGAACCGAAGCGATTCTCGATGGGCTCATCCGATAGTGGGACAGCGGTGTTCCGCCTGTCCAGCAGTGATGGCAATCGCCATCATGATATGGCTGATGCATTGCAGAAGGCGTTGCAGGCCATACCGGGTATGGAGCTGGTGTCCAATGATGCAGAACGCGAAATTCTGGAAGTGGATGTACAGGTGGATCAGGCTCGGGCGCATGCCGCAGGCGTCAGCAGTGCCGACATTGCGCGCAGTCTGGATTTGATGCTGGCAGGCGCGCCGGTCACGCAATATCGAGAAGGCAATACCGTCCTGCCTGTGATCCTGAGAGGGGATCGCGCGCTTCGGTCAAATATCGCGCAATTGGCTGCGTTGCCAGTTTCCCGTGCAGACGGAGGCGGATCGGCACTACTGGGGCAGGTGGCCACACTCAAACTGCTGCCACAGCATTCGGTCATCCAGCGCTATAACCAGACGCGTGCAGTCACCCTGCTGGCCAAGCATCCCGGTATGACCGCTCAGGCAATTGCTGACGCTGTGAAACCTGTTCTGGATCAGGCGCACGCTGCCGGCGACGTGAGTATTGCGCTAGGTGGCGAGATCGAAGAAAACGCCAGTGCCAACGATGCCATTCTCAAGCTCCTGCCAGCGTGCGTCATTGCCATGTTCCTGCTCTTTGTCTGGCAGTTTGAAAGCATGCGCAAGAGCCTGATTGTGCTGGCCAGTATTCCCTTTGTCTCTATTGGTGCCGCGCTGGCGCTGAAGGCCACCGGAACCACGCTGACCTTTGTGGGGACACTCGGGCTGCTGGCACTGGCAGGGATTATCGTCAATAACGCGGTTCTACTGCTCGATGCTATCGAGGATGGTCGCCGTGCCGGCCTGTCACCTGTCGATGCGATTGAAGATGCAGGTGCCAAACGACTTCGTCCTATCGTCATGACCAAACTGGTCTGTATTCTGGGATTGGTTCCGCTCTGGCTGTTTGGCGGCGTGGTCTGGACCAGTCTGGCCGTGGTGATGATTGGCGGATTGGCACTGGGCACGCTGATCACACTGGGTCTGATACCGGCGCTATACGCGACTGTCTATCGTGTGAACGTCCCGGAAGCATAAAACCAAGGAAAACGGCATGTTTCGGTACCCTATCCTGACCGCCTGTTCGGTGGCCATTCTTGTGAGCGGTTGCGCGTCTGTACATGCGCCCAGTCAGCTGACGCATCTGTCTGCGAATCAACCTGTCAGTCCTGCGGCAATTGACGCAGGTATGGCCTCCGGGGTGCCCGCACGGCAATGGTGGCGTGCGCTGAACGATCCGGTGCTCGATACGCTGGTACAGGATGCTATGGCCAACAATCACGACATTGTGGCAGCACTGGCGGGTGTACGCAGTGCCAGAGCACTTGCAGATGCTGCGCAGCGCGACGCGCGGCCGCAGGGACGTCTAGAGGGGCAGGTGCAGAAGCAGCGTCCTTCGATGCTCGATGTCGATCCGTTTAATGAAGGGTTACCCCGAGCGCCGGAACGGAATGTCATGCAGCTCGGCCAGGGACTGTCATGGGAAATCGATCTGTTTGGACGGATAGGAACAGCCTCAGGCGTAGCTGCCCGGCGAGCCGATGCCGCTCATGCTGACTGGCATGCGGCTGTCGCGCTGATCCAGATGGAGGTGGTCCGGCAATACGCTGGCCTGCGCCAGCAACAGCAGATTGTGCAAAGTCTGGTGGAAGAAGTCACCGTATTGTCCGAGCGGAGCCGGCATCTGACCGCGAGGGTGGATGCAGGACTGATCGACCGCGCAGTGCTTCTGGCGGCGCAGGGTGATGAGGCCAGGGCTGTTTCCGAGCAGGCGCAGGCTCGGGCAATGCTGGAACGGCATTTGGATGCACTGGCAGTCCTGACCGGCCGCTCGCCTGCGGAGCGGGGTGCATGGGCTGGCTCACTCGCCTCATCGGATGCTATCACCCTCACCCTGCCTGCGCAGGATGGACTGGTCAGACCCTCGGACTTGCTCGCACGCCGACCGGATGTGCTACGTGCGGATGCAAATTTGCGTGCAGCCATCGGGGAGACAGTTCTGGCGGACCGCGCGCACTTGCCCCGGCTGAGTCTCAATCTGAATGCCGGACTGGGGGCGCCATTCGGTAGTCTGGGTAACAGTGCCGCATTCAGCTATGCCGCCGGACCATCCTTGAGCTGGGACTGGCTGGATGCCGGCCGGCATCGGGCACGTGTTGCGGCTGCTCAAGCAGGGCAGGAGGCTGCATGGCATGGATTCGAGCGGACTGTGCTTCAGGCGCTGCAGGAGAGTGAAGGGGCGCTGCGACAATGGACCGCTGCACTGACAGTGCTGGCTCAGGCGCAACGTGCCGAAAAACTGACGCAGGATGTTGCCATGCGTGCAAAGGCGAGGGTGGGTGCGAGTCTGGATCCGCGTGCCAGTGCGCTTGAATGGGCGGCAGCGCATCAGCGGGCGCGCCGTAGCGCAGTGATCGCGCATGCCGACGCGATTCAGGCCTATAGTCAGCTTCAGCTAGCACTTGGGGCATGGCAGCCAGATGCTTCGCTGTAGTCTTTCGAGCCCGATATCCGGAGTCGGGATCAAATTGCAATGGTGTATTGATCCCGCGATTGCAGTCCCCGCCAGGCTACTTGCGATTTGCCGATGAACAGATCGAAGTCTTCCTGTGATGCCGGTGCATTGGACACAATCGGCCTGTCTGCCAATACCACCATGGCGGCGCGGTGATCCGGATCGCGCACCGAGCGATAGCGGATCAGGTCGATCCCGGCCTGTCGCGCTGCCGATCCCATGCGCTGACAGGGCACATAATTGTCCGGCGACAGCCATGCTGCAGCATCCACATCAAAGGGCGGCGCAAACAGATCAATTGCTGCGCCACTCACATCAAAAGAAAACAGTGTCCTGCGCAGGCTGAACGTCTGCGAACTGAGCCCTTCTGACTGGCGCACAAAGCGGTGATAGGCCCAGTGCCCGGCTTCGCGGAAACAGACCTCCGGCACTTCTCCCGCATACATCGCCCCCGTTGCGCCATGTGCAATAAAGCGAGAGCCGCCCGGCGTGCGCTCGGCATAGCGAAACGGCGTGGACAGCAGAAAATGACGCGGATCTTCGGCGCAATACGGCGGCTTGGATGATTCCAGAATGGATTCGAGCACATCCAGCTCGTCCACGGTTTCCACCAGCGGTGCCACATAGTTTTTGGTTTGACCCTCGCACACGCGCCAGAGGCGGTGGCGGGTAAGATGAAGATTAAAAGCGACCACGCAGCGAATCCAGATAATCACATACCCGATAAATCCCGCCCGCACTTTCCAGCACGGCCTCGCAAGGCGATTTGCCGAAATCATGGTTCAGGCTCTGAAACCAGCCCAGCATCAGCGATTCATTGCCATCCAGCAAACCGCCCAGCGAGCGGTAAATGCGAATCAGCGTGGTAGCGGCATCCCATTCCTTGCCGGTACTGCGCAGCGTAGAAGCGCCCCGCGCCATGCGCGACACGGTGGATGGGTCCACGCCGAGAATACGGCTCAGTTGTGCCTGATTCAGATCGAGCTTCTTCGCAGTATTCAGCAGGGCCTTGGTGAGTACCACTTCTGGCTGGGCGACGGGTTTTTGCAACGCAGACATGATGTGCTCCAATCGTGCATATGCAATTTTTATGTTGATTTATTGTATATGCATGGTGGTTGAGGTGCAATGCTGTGCACGCGGCATCGTCGCTATAGCGTGGGATCAATCAAAGCCCGGCCGTGGCCTCTGCTTACAAATGTAAACGCTGTGGACGCGGGAATGGCTGTTCACGCTTGAGTGGCACCCCTATTTTGCTTCACTCAAACTGCTTCTGAACGGTGTAGAAGCAATCAATATCGGCTTTTCTGGCACACGCTACGATTTGATTGGCAGTGCTAGTAGTAGTGTGGATGTCGCCTTGATTGCCAGAGAAAACATATCCCCATTGATCCCATGTGTCCGGAATGTGGCAATCTGATTCGGGAGACAATGCGCACATCTGAAGTATCTGAGGGGATGCCCTCGGGGAGCATTCTCCGCCCATCATGCAGATTGCCTGCATTGAAGCAGCATAATAAGCGCCGCCCTGCTTGTAGTTTTCTCCCGAAAGCAGAAAATTATTCGAAAGGCTGATCAGTAAAACAGGGTCGTCAATGTTTTTAGTAAAAAGTGCCCGGATCTTTTCTTTTGCAATGAGCCGATCTTTCTCGTTTGCTGTAATTTCACTAATCGAATTTTCGATATTTACATAAGGGTCTTTTTCTGAGAGCGAGGGATCTTTTCGTGCATGGAAATACACTTCTCCGGCTCCCGCGCACATCCTCGCTAGCTTATTGGTAGCGTCAATTTGAACTTGAGAGGAGGCGCCTTTTCTTGCGGAAAATTGATTCAGGTGGGTAATGTATTCCGCTTCTGATTTTGGGCGTGGCTCGCAAAATGAGGATGCAATTGATGCATAGTATATGCCGCCGATTTCGGGGTGCTTGAGCGCTTCTCGAACAAAAGCTGTGCGATTTGAAAGTCCAAGGTTGCGATACGCATCCGCGACTTGATATGGACTTGCTTTTGTGTTGGGAGTCTGGGTGGCTGTCCCAAATATGCCTTGTGAGTGCTTAATTTTAGATTCGGTTGTAGATGCTGATTTATTGCTTGGGCCATATTCTTGCTTGTATGGAAGCCAAATAAATACTCCAAATGAGATTGTTAGTATGAGGAGTGTTGCTTTGCTCCATTTGTGCATATATGATCCCTCCGAAATTACTTTTTAATTTACCTGAGGTTTAGAATGAGCCGCAAGCAGGAAATCTACCGCGACATCCTGCGGCTGGCGCTGCCCATGTTACGCAATGCGTTCACATGGAATCTATGGACCTACTATCGCCGACGCGCATACTGTCGCGAGCTGTCTGAACTGATTCACAATCTTCCGGTATCAATCCTTGATCCCGAATGGACCGCACATGACGACTGGTTTATGGCGAATCAGGCGGAGGCGTTTTGTCGTTCCAAGTATGTGGATCAGGATACGGATCAGTTTGTTCGGCTAATTTGTGAATTGAAATTTCTAAAATGAGACTCGATGTATATCGAAATCTATATGCGTCCTTACTCTTGTTAAGGTTGGGTCTTATCCGATGCAATTGAAAGATTGAGCAAATCCTGCAAGGCAATCATGCAAAGGATCTGCTCAAGGTTTGACTCACTCAAATCGCCGGCACATCCGGCTCTGCATCCTCATCCTCCGGCTCGGTTTCCACCGGATCACCAATCCCGTCCTCCCATTTGGCAATCACCGCTGTCGCAATTGAATTGCCGAGCACGTTGGTGACAGTGCGGCCCATGTCGAGGAAGTGGTCGATGCCCATCACCAGCAGCAAGCCCGCTTCCGGCAGACCAAACATCGGCAGCACGGCGGCGACCACGACCAGCGAGGCGCGCGGCACACCGGCGATGCCTTTGCTCGACACCATCAGTACCAGCAGCATGGCGATCTGCTGGCCGAGGCTCAGGTCGATGTGATATGCCTGCGCCACAAAGAGGGCAGCGAAGGTGGTGTACATCATCGAGCCATCGAGATTAAACGAATAGCCCAGTGGCAAAACAAAGCCGGTGAGACGCTGCTTGATGCCGAAGGCGCCCAGTTGCTCCATCAGCTTGGGGTAGGCCGATTCGCTGGATGCGGTGGAAAAACCCAGCAGCATCGGGCTGCGAATGGCCAGCAGCAGACTGAAAACCGACTTGCCCAGTACCAGAAAGCCCGCCGCAATCAGGATAATCCACAGCGAACTCAGTGCCAGATAGAAGCTGGCCATGTATTTTCCGAATACGGTCAGGATGCCAAGACCCTGCACTGCGATCGCCGATGCCACCGCCGCAAATACGCCTGCTGGCGCAAAGCGCATCACGTAGTCGGTCACTTTCAGCATCACATGGGTGAGTTCATCCATGATGTGCACGAGCGTCAGGGCTGTTTCGTTGTGGATTTTGCTCAAGGCCACACCAAAGAACGTCGCGAACACCAGAATTTGCAGGATCTCATTGCCTGCCATGGCTTCGACGATGCTCTTGGGGAAGACGTGTGTGATGAAATCCTTGAGATTGAGTGCGGCTGTTTTCAGTTCGGTGTGGGCACTGGTGTCGGGCAGCGGAATATTGAGCTCGGCGCCCGGTTGCAGCAGGTTGGCCCAGAAGAGACCCAGCAGCAGCGAAATGAACGACGCACTGAGAAACCACAGCAAAGCCTTCAGGCCAATCCGGCTGATGGTTTCGGCATCGCCCATGCGCGCCAGACCGGACACCAGCGTGGCAAACACCAGCGGCGCAATAATCATCTTGATCAGGCGCAGGAAGATATCGGTGAGGATGTGCATGTAATCGGCGATCTGCTTGGCCACTTCCGGTGTGGGCGAGAAGCGGTTGCATAGATAGCCCACCACCACGCCGAGAATCATGGCGAGGATGATGCGCAAGGTGAGTTTGTTGATGTGCATGGGTAGGGATGCTTTCTTGTGCTGTGTGATGAGCTGGCGCGGCCCCAAGGGGGGCTGAGTCGCGTTGCGTCAAATTGTATTAGTTTTCGCAGCTTTGCTTGGTCGGAAACCGTCCGTGCTTTGGAAAGTGTGGCAATGGGGCGAATCCTGATACCAAAGCACGCAAATGGCAATCATGACGCAGCGCCGGACTCGGTTATAATCAACCCTTTGCGGCGCGTTCCGGCCCGTATTTGCGCCTCCATTCAGGATTTTGAGATCATGCAAGAGCACTATCGCCCAGCCGAAGTCGAAGCGTCGGCCCAGCAGCACTGGGATGCACGCAACGCTTACACCGTTGTTGAAGACAATCAGAAGCCCAAGTATTACGCCTGCTCGATGCTGCCGTATCCGTCCGGCAAGCTGCATATGGGCCACGTGCGTAACTACACCATCAACGACATGCTGGCGCGCCATCTGCGCATGAAAGGCTACAACGTCCTGATGCCGATGGGCTGGGATGCTTTCGGTCTGCCTGCGGAGAATGCTGCGATCGCCTACAACAAGTCGCCTGCCGAATGGACTTACGCCAACATCGAAGACATGAAGTCGCAGATGAAGCCGCTGGGTCTGGCATTCGACTGGTCGCGCGAAATCGCCACCTGCGATCCGGATTACTACAAGTGGAACCAGTGGTTCTTCCTGAAGATGCTGGAAAAGGGCGTGGCCTACAAGAAAACCCAGATCGTGAACTGGGACCCGATCGACCAGACCGTGCTGGCCAATGAGCAGGTGGTGGATGGCCGTGGCTGGCGCTCGGGTGCGCTCGTCGAAAAGCGCGAGATTCCGGGCTACTACTTCGGCATCACCCAGTACGCCGACGAGTTGCTGAACGATATCGACACGCTGGAAGGCTGGCCGGACATGGTGCGCGCGATGCAGCGCAACTGGATCGGCAAGAGCGAAGGTGTGCGTTTTGCTTTTGCCCACGAGATCAAGGCCGCTGATGGCAGCCTGATCAACGACGGCCAGCTGTGGGTGTTCACCACACGTGCCGACACCATCATGGGCGTGACCTTCTGCGCCGTGGCTGCCGAGCACCCGCTGGCTGTGCGCGCCGCCGAACTGAATCCCGCCCTGACTGCATTTATCGAAGAATGCAAGCTGGGCGGTACCACAGAAGCCGAAATCGCCACTCAGGACAAGAAGGGCGTGGCCACCGGCCTGTTCGTGACCCATCCGCTGACTGGCGAACAGGTCGAAGTGTGGATTGGCAACTATGTGCTGATGAGCTACGGCGATGGTGCCGTGATGGGCGTGCCGGCACATGACGAGCGCGATTTTGCCTTCGCCAACAAGTACGGCATTGCGATCAAGCAGGTTGTCGCTGTGGAAGGCGAGTCCTTCAGCACCGATGCGTGGGCCGAATGGTACGGTGACAAGACCCGTGGCGTGACGGTGAATTCCGGCAAATACGATGGTCTGGCCTACAAGGATGCCGTGGATGCCGTGGCTGCTGATCTGGCAGGTAAGTCGATCGGCGAGAAAAAGACGACCTGGCGTCTGCGCGACTGGGGCATTTCCCGTCAGCGCTACTGGGGTACGCCGATCCCGATCATCCATTGCGATTGCTGTGGCGATGTGCCGGTGCCGTATGAAGACCTGCCGGTAGTCTTGCCGACCGATTGCATCCCCGATGGCTCGGGCAATCCGCTCAAGCATCGCGAAGACTTCCTGAATGTCGATTGCCCCAAGTGCGGCAAGCCCGCCAAGCGCGAAACCGACACCATGGACACCTTCGTGGATTCCAGCTGGTACTTCATGCGCTATTGCGATCCGAAGAATGCGGATGCAATGGTGGGCGAAGGCACCAAATACTGGATGGCCATGGATCAGTACATCGGCGGGATCGAACACGCCGTGCTGCATCTCTTGTACGCCCGTTTCTGGACCAAGGCCATGCGCGACATCGGCCTGGTCAGCTTTGGCGAGCCGTTCAAGAATCTGTTTACGCAAGGCATGCTGCTGAACGACTCGTTCTACCGAAAAGATCCAACTGATCCTTCCGGACAGAAGAAAATTTGGTATTACCCGAATGAGGTTGAAGTTGAGCTTGATGACAAGGGTCGGGCGATTGCAGCCACCCTTAAGTCTGATGGACAGCCAGTAATCATGGGCGGCATTGAGAAGATGTCCAAGTCCAAGAACAATGTGGTGGAACCGAAGGACATCATCAGCCGCTTTGGCGCCGATACGGCCCGTCTGTTTACCATGTTTGCCGGTCCACCCGAGCAAAGTGCCGCCTGGAGTGATGGTGGCGTCGAAGGCGCTTCCCGTTATCTGCGCCGCTTGTGGTCCTTTGCCTTCAAGCGGGCTGATGTGATCCGCGCCGCCGGCGAAGTGGTCGAGTTGAGCAAGGATGACAAGGCATTGCGCTTTGAAGTCCACAGCACGCTCAAACAGATCAATGCTGACTATGAGCGTCTGCAGTACAACACCGTGGTGTCGGGCTGTATGAAGCTGCTGAACGCGCTGGAAGGCTATAAGGGCGACAACGCGGCATTGCTGCGCGAAAGCCTGAGTGTGCTGCTGCGTGCGATCTATCCGGTGGCACCGCATATTGCCAATGAAATCTGGCGCGAGCTGGGTATGGCAGGCGAGCTGATCGATGCCGCCTGGCCAGAGCCATTGGCCGCTGCACTGGTGCAGGACGAAGTGACCCTGATGGTGCAGGTGAACGGCAAGCTGCGTGGTGAAATCAGTGTGCCGAGCGGCGCTGGCAAGGACGAGATCGAAGCACTGGCCCGCGCCAACCCGAATGTGCAGAAGTTCCTTGAAGGTGCCGAGCCGAAGAAGGTGATCGTCGTGCCGGGTCGTCTGGTCAATCTGGTGGTCTAAGTGCCTGCGGGGTGGTGAACGCCACCCCGTTTTGTTTCAGGCATCCGCTTTATGCGTTTTACCGATTTTTGAATGAAGATGGCGATGAAAAAATGGCTATGTACGGCTCTTGGAGCCATGATGCTGGCGGGCTGCGGCTTTCATTTGCGCGGGTATGGCGATAGCCAGCCATTTGCGTTCCAGCGTTTGTACATTGCCTCGCCCGGTCCCTTGGGCGAAGTACTGCGCCAGCAACTGGCGTTGCGCAAGGAGCTGAAGCTGCAAAACGTGGGGCAGGGCGCGGATGCGGTGCTGTCTATCGATCAGGAAAATAGCGAGAAGCAGCTGTTTACCGTGAATGGGTCAGGTCAGGTGACGCAGTATCTGGTGCTGTATCAGGCGCGCTATACCCTGAGAATCGGCGATGAAGAAGTGATTTCGCCGACATCGCTGCAATTGCGCCGTACTTTATCGTTCAATGCCAATGCCGTGCTGGGTAAAGAGTCGGAAGAGCAACGGCTGATTGCAGATATGCGCGCGGATATGGCGCAGCAAATCGCCCGCCGGATTGCGGTGGTACGCCCAAGTGCCGGTCGTACGGACATTCCGGTATTACCCGTGCCAGATTCAGGCGCGCCTTCCACTCAGGAAAGCAAATAAGCGCTCATGAATATCCGTCCGGCCGATTTGGCACGTCATCTGGCTTCAGGCTCGCTAGCCCCCGTCTATGTCATTCATGGCGAAGAAGCGCTGTTGGCGCTGGAAGCGGCGCAAGCCATTCGTGATGCGGCACGACAGTCAGGCTTCAGCGAGCGTCAGGTGATGACGGTCGAGCCCGGTTTCAGCTGGCGCGATCTGGCGATGGCGGCAAACGAAGTGTCGCTGTTCGCGGAACAAAAGCTGATCGAGCTGCGGATTCCGACAGGCAAGCCGGGCGGCGAGGGCGGCGAGGCGATGCAGTCTTACGCTGCAACCGCGCCTGCCGAAAATGTATTGATGGTGCAGTTGCCCAAACTGGAAAAACTGCAACTGCAATCCAAATGGTTTACTGCGCTCGCGGAAAAAGGCTGCGTGATTGCCTGTGCCAGTATTACCCGCAATGAGCTGCCGGGCTGGATCAGCGAGCGATTGGGGCGGCAGAAGCAATCGCTGTCGCACGAGGCCATGGACTTTCTGGTGGCGCGTGTGGAAGGTAATCTGCTGGCCGCTCGACAGGAAATCGACAAGCTGGCGCTTCTACATGGCGAAGGCGAAATTACGCTGGAGGCGCTGCGCGCCGAAGTCGCCAATGTCGCACGTTACGATGTGTGGGGTCTGGGCGAAGCCATGTTGATTGGTGATGCCGCCCGATTCGCTCGCATGCTGCACGGACTGGAAGCAGAGGGCGAGGCCGCCAATCTGGTCCTCTGGGCCATGGCCGATGAAATCCGTGGTCTCTTGCGCGTCGGGTTGGGACGCGCGCAGGGGGGCAATCTGCAGAATCTGTTCCGCGAAAGCCGTGTATGGGGCGAGCGCCAGAAGCTCTATCCACGCGCACTGGACCGGCTCAAGTCCAGCCAGTTGAAGGCTGCACTGGCACATGCAGCCAAAATCGATCGCATGATCAAAGGTGTTGCGCAAGGTGAGCCCTGGGAAGAGCTGCTGAAATTAGGGATGCGGGTGGTGGGGTAGTTGATATATGATGTGTATATCAGTTATCAGGTGCACATCATGCGAACCCTTGTCGATATCACTGAACCTCAGCTTGAGTCGTTGAACCGGCTTGCGCAATTGCGCAAGCAGCCTCGTGCGCAAATCATTCGTGAGGCGCTGACTGCCTATATTGAATCACATCAAATCGATGAAACCGGTGCGTTTGGTCTTTGGAAGACGACTGCGGTAGATGGCTTGGCTTATCAGGAACAGGCGCGTAGCGAATGGTAAGCGCACTCTTTGATACCAATATCCTGATCGACTATCTGAATGGGGTGGAGGCGGCACGAGCTGAACTCGCGTTATATAGCGACAAGGCGATCAGCATCATCAGCTGGATGGAAGTCATGGCGGGAACAAATGAGGTGAACGCCGCAGGCACCAAGGCCTTTCTGGCGGGCTTCTCTCACTTGCCGATTGAAGATGCGGTAGCAGAGCGAGCTGTGTACATTCGGCAGACCAAGCGGATCAAATTGCCGGATGCCATCATCTGGGCAACGGCGCAAGTGCATCATCGGTTACTGGTGACCCGCAATGTCAAAGACATGAAGCAGGATGAGCCAGGGGTGAGGCTTCCCTATACGCTTTAACCGCCCCCTCCCGGCACGCGGCGGCGTGGCGGGGCAACGTATTTCGGCTGACAGGCGGCACGGGCGGTGGTAATGTCCAGTCGGTGAGATGTCCAACCCCAGCCGGTACCCTGTGCCGGTTGCGGCTGAACATTTCGGCCGTGCATCATGAAAGAACACATTCTGATCAATATCACTCCCCAGGAGACGCGCGTGGCGCTGATCGAGGAGGGGGTGGTCCAGGAGATCCATGTCGAGCGCAGTGCGAGTCGCGGAATTGTCGGAGACATCTATCTCGGGGTGGTGAAGCGTGTCCTGCCGGGCATGCAGTCTGCCTTTATCGAGATCGGGCTGGAGCGCGCGGCCTTCCTGCATATCGCCGACGTGATCGAGCAACGCCAGCATCCGGGTGAACCGCAGCGCATCGAACGACTGATGTTCGAGGGCCAGTGCGTGCTGGTGCAGGTAATCAAGGACCCGATTGGCTCCAAGGGTGCGCGCCTGTCCACGCAGGTGAGCATTGCCGGCCGTTTTCTGGTCTATCTGCCTCAGGAACATCATATCGGGGTGTCGCAGCGCATCGAACAAGGCGAAGGCCGCGAGCATCTGCGCGAGCGCCTGATGAAGATGCTGCCCGAAGGGCGCGATCATGGCGGTTATATCATCCGTACCTCTGCCGAGCATGCCACCGATGACGAATTGCACGCCGATATCGAATATCTGAATCTGATCTGGGCCGATATCAAGCAAAAGTCACGTACCCTGCCGCCCAAAACCTTGCTGTATCAGGATTTGAGTCTGGCTCAGCGGGTGCTGCGCGATGTGGTAACGGATGATTCGGAAAAAGTGATTGTCGACTCGCGCGAGACTTACCAGAAGATGGTCGAGTTTGCCAGCCAGTTTGTGCATCAGGTAGCGCCCAAGCTTGAGCACTATCAGGGCGAGCGACCGCTGTTCGAAATGCACGGCGTGGAGGCCGAAATCGAACGTGCGCTGGCGCGGCGGGTGAATCTGAAGTTTGGCGGCTATCTGATCATCGACCAGACCGAAGCCATGACCACCATCGACGTGAATACCGGCGGCTTTGTCGGCACGCGCTCCTTCGACGATACGATATTCAAGACCAATCTCGAAGCAACTCAAGTGATCGCGCGGCAACTGCGTTTGCGCAATCTGGGCGGCATCATCATTGTCGATTTTATCGACATGGATAACGCCGAGCACCGTGATCAGGTGATGCAGGAGCTACAGAAAGCGCTGGACAAGGATCGTACCAAGATCACCGTCTCCGGCTTTACCAGCCTCGGTCTGGTGGAGATTACCCGCAAGCGCACCCGCGAGAGCCTGGCGCATATCCTGTGCGAGCCATGCCCGGTGTGTACTGGACGTGGAGAGATCAAGACCGCGCAGACGGTATGCTACGAAATTCTGCGCGAAATCCTGCGCGAAGCTCGCCAGTTCAATGCGCGTGAATACCGCATCCTCGGCGCGCAGACCGTGATCGACATGTTCCTCGACGAAGAATCCGCCAATCTGGCCATGCTCGCCGATTTCATCGGCAAACCGATCTCGCTGCAGGTCGAGTCGGCTTATACCCAGGAACAGTTTGATGTGATCTTGATGTAGGCGGGCTTCGACAAGCTCAGCCAGCATGAACAACAAGGGGCAGCTTTGGCTGCCCCTACATTTCACATTTCACGTTTCAAATTTTACGTAAGATCAGATGCCGTCCTGCGGATCACTTGCCTTGGCTGTTGCCGCCGCTTCCAGCTTGGCAATACGCGCTTCCAGATCGGCGAGCTTTTCGCGGGTTTTGGCAAGCACAGCAGACTGAATGTCGAACTCTTCACGGGTGACCAAATCAAGCTTGGACAAGGCGGCAGACAGCGCGGCCTTGGCGTTCTTCTCGATGTCCTTGGCCGGGCTGGCAGCCAGTGCCTCGGAGAATTTCTGGTGCATTTCATCAAGCAATTTGTGCGACAACATGGCAGCGCCCCTGAAGTAATCTGGTATAGGCCGCTAGTGTAGCAAAACTGGCGGCGGGCGCTGCCTGAGAGTGGGCGAAATTATTGACGCATGGCAACGGCGACGCGATTCAGAGCGTTCATGGTGGCGATGGCCAGTGTCAGCTCGGCGATTTCCTGATCACTAAACAGTTCACGCAGCGGCAGGTAATCGCAATCCGGTACATGGATAACCGCCAGATGAGTGACTGATTCGCACCAGGCAAGCGCAGCATGCTCTCGTGCATCAAAGTGGCTGCTAATCTGCCAGCCGGGTAGTACATCCAGCTTGGATTGGGATATACCTGCTCGGCGAGCCGCCTCGCTGTGCATCCTCATGCAAAATTCACAGCCATTCATCTGGGATACGCGCAGATACACAAGTTCTAATAGCGAAGTCGGCAGTACGCCCTCGGCCAGCGCTGTTTTCGCCTGTTTCAATCCTCTGAAAATGGCGGGGGCAAGATCCGCGTAGGGCAAGCGTGCAGGCGTCATGCGCGTACTCCTTTGAGTGATCGGACGGCGTCGAGCAGTCGCTGGGTGAGTCGTTGTACTGCTGGTGCCGTGAGTAGCACGATAAAAAAGGCTGCGGGCCAGGCCAGCGTGAATGCGTGCATCCAGCGCGAAAAAAACTGATCGGAAAAGCCGAGATTGATCAGTGTGATCCAGCAGGTCATCAGCAGCGACATCTGCAGGGACATAAGCGCGGAAAACAGTAAACGGGGGCTGATCGGACTAGGCATGATGATCTCCGTTAAATGAGTGCTGCCAGTCTAGTCATCTGACTAGATTGGAAATACACTGAACAAATCAATCTCAAATTCCATAAATGAAATCATGCTGGATGATCTGGCGCTATTCGTACATATTGTGGATGCAGGCAGCCTACGTGCGGCCGCCGTTAAACTGGACATACCCTCCGCGACCGTGACGCGCAGGCTTCAGGCGCTGGAAGTTCGCCTGCAGACCCAATTGCTACATCGGAGTGCGCGTCGACTGGTGCCTACTCAGGCTGGCAGGCAATACTACGAAGCCTGCCGGGATCTGGTGACGCGTCTGGAGCAGGTGGCAGGTGATCTGGAGGGGAATCTGAATGCCCTTGCAGGTGAAATATGTGTGCTTGCGCCCGTCAATTTGGCCAATGGACCCTTTAAAAGGTATTGGGCCAGCTTTATGGCTGAGTACCCTGATATCCGCCTGAATCTGCAACTCAGCAATCATCGCGAAGATGTGCTGGATGCGGGAGCAGATCTCGCGATTCGCGTGGGACCGCTGGCAGACTCCTCATTTGGACAGCGCAGACTGGCATCTATGCCTGTCCGGTTGGTTGCATCCCCCGATTATCTGGCACGATTTGGTACGCCCGCCACGCCCGCAGAGCTAATGAATCATCGCCTGATTGTCGCTGATCCGCTGCGAACGTGGCACTTTCAGCATCCATCCGGAGAGAACGCCGAGATACACGTTGAGCATCCAGTCTTCGTTGCCAATGAAATGCAGGTGGCCATTGCCTTGGCAGAGGCGGGGCAGGGCTTGCTCTATATCCCCCAGACGCAACTCAAGGATAGTTTCGCGGGGAACCGGCTGGTGGTGGTATTGCCGGACTGGGATGCAGGCAGGCGCACCGTCTATGCCGTCTGGCCGCATGGCAGGGCTTTGCCTGCTCGCGTGCGCAGGTTGATTGAGCATCTGGTACGGTGTGCGGAGGCGAATGGGTGGCTATCCAAACATTGAGTGCACCCCCTCCGTGCACCAATATACAAACAATGCACTGCAATGGTGCATTCAAGCTTCATCTAGACTTCGCGCATTTGTCATCTTATTGATTTTGAATGAAATTGCGGGGTGGCACGCTCGTTGCTAACTCATGAGTCAGCCGGGCATTCAGGCTCAACGCGCCAGCCGCCCGAACAGGCGTAGTACCACGAGTACCGCCGGTACGCACCGTCTTTCAGTTTTTACATTCATTTGAATCAAGGAGCGACGAATGAAATTCGTTACCGCCATTATCAAGCCGTTCAAGCTTGATGAAGTCCGCGAAGCGCTCTCGGCTATCGGTGTGCAAGGTATTACGGTGACCGAGGTCAAGGGGTTTGGACGTCAAAAGGGACACACCGAGCTGTATCGCGGTGCCGAGTATGTGGTTGATTTTCTGCCCAAGGTAAAGGTCGAAATCGCCGTGGCTGATGACCTGATCGACCGTGTCATCGAAGCCATCGAAACCGCTGCACGTACCGGCAAGATCGGCGATGGCAAGATTTTTGTCTGGGATCTGGAACAGGCCGTACGGATTCGTACGGGCGAAACCGGCACCGAAGCAGTCTGAGCACGAGGGAACCCAACATGAAAAAACTAATGTCCATCTGCGCGCTGATGCTGGCGCTGGCGATGCCAGCGTTCGCGGAAGACGCAAAGCCCGCTGATGCAGCCGCGCCAGTCGCCGCTGTTGCGGCGCCTGCAGCCGATGCTGCCAAACCCGTCGAAGCCGCCAAACCATCCGATGCAGCTCCTGCTGCAGAAGCCGCCGCGCCCGCTGCTACACCCGCAGCCCCTGCTGCTCCGGCCCCAGTGGCTAACAAGGGCGACAATGCCTGGTTGCTGGTATCCGCAGCTTTCGTGATTCTGATGTCGATTCCCGGTCTGGCCCTGTTCTACGGTGGTCTGGTTCGCGAAAAGAACATGCTGTCCATCCTGATCCAGGTCTTCGTGATCTTCTCGGTGATCAGCGTGCTGTGGGTGGTGTATGGCTACTCACTGGCTTTCAATGGCGATGCAGTCGCATCCGCAACGACGCCATATATCGGCAACCTCGGCAAACTGTTCCTGAAGGGCGTGACGCCTGACAGCGTGGCCGCGACCTTCTCCAAGGGCGTGGTGGTGAGCGAGTTTGCTTATGTGGTGTTCCAGGGCGCATTTGCAGCGATCACTTGTGGCTTGATCGTCGGTGCCTTCGCCGAACGTGCCAAGTTTTCCGCGATTCTGGTGTTTGTGGTGCTGTGGTTCACGATTTCCTATCTGCCGATTGCGCACATGGTGTGGTTCTGGGCGGGTCCGGATGCGTATACCGATGCCAAGGCAGCAGATCTGGCCAATTCGACGGCTGGTTGGTTGTTCCAAAAGGGTGCGCTGGACTTTGCTGGTGGTACCGTGGTGCACATCAATGCCGCGATTGCCGGTCTGGTGGGTGCCTATTTTGTAGGCAAGCGTGTTGGCCTCGGCCGCGAAGCGATGACCCCGCATAGCCTGACCATGACAATGATCGGTACGTCTCTGCTGTGGTTTGGCTGGTTTGGGTTTAATGCTGGTTCCGCGCTGGAAGCCAATGGCACCGCAGCACTGGCTTTCGTAAACACCTGGGTGGCAACTGCGATTGCCGCATTCTCCTGGACCGCTATCGAATGGGTCTGGAAGGGCAAGCCCTCCATGCTGGGTGCTGCATCCGGTGCGGTGGCTGGTCTGGTTGCGATTACCCCGGCTTGTGGGTTCGTGGGGGTCGGTGGTGCGATGGCGATCGGCGCGCTGGCAGGTGCAGTCTGCCTGTGGGGTGTGCATGGCCTGAAGAAGCTGCTGGGTGCCGACGATGCACTGGACGTGTTCGGTGTACACGGCGTGGGCGGTATCTTCGGCGCGCTGATGACGGGTGTGTTTGCTGATCCGGCACTGGGTGGCACGGGCATCTACGACTATGTTGCCAATGCAGTTGCGCCAACCTACTCCATTGTTGATCAAGTGATTGTTCAGGCCAAGGCTGTAGGCACCACGCTGGTCTGGTCCGGTCTGGTCTCGGTTGTGCTCTTCTTCGTGATCGACAAGATCATTGGTCTGCGTGTACCGGAAGACGAAGAGCGCGAAGGTCTGGATGTGACATCGCACGGTGAAAAGGCTTACTACCGCTAAGGCGGATGGGTGAAACGGTCTCACTGGGGAGAGCGCCATCCGCATCATTTGATGCTAAAGATGACAGGGGTTGGGGAACGTCTGTCATCCGATCAGGATGGCGAGCGCGCAAGGTGGCGGTATCGGGACGAATGTCTCCTTGACCCGGTACCGCCAGCCCGCTCGGTGAGATCGTCCAGTCTTGTGAAGGAAAAAACAGGCGGCTTGGCCGCCTGTTTGCTTTTGAATTGAGCACTTGCCAGCGAAAACGCCCCGCATCAGCAGGGCGTTTTGCTTGACTCAGCTCGCGAATCAAACGGCAGCGTGATCGCGCAGCATGGTGTACAGCTGATCCTTCAGCGACAGGCGCTGGTGCTTCAGGCCGTCCAGTTCGCCGGTGCCCAGACGGTCTTCACCGTTTTCGGCGCGGGTGATGGCCTTGTCGACCGACTCGTATTCGCCTGCCAGACGGGCGAAGTGGGCGCTGTCCTGCTTCAGCACATGGATGCTGTCGCGGTGTTCCGGGAATTCGGAGATCAGGGGATGATGATCGATATGCATGGGTCTATCCTGTGCGATGTTGGGAACCTGCCGGGTTGACCTGCTTGTCTTTCCGGCGTTGAGATCAGGTTATGCCTGTCGCCGGTTCCCCATATTGATCGCGATCAAATTGCATGCTCAAGGATTGCTACCGGATGTCTCAATCCAGTGATCGACCCGTGATTCCAGTACGCTGAGTGGCAGGGTGCCCTCACCCAAAATCTGATCATGGAAGTCTGCCAGCCGGAAATGGCTGCCCAGTTTGTCTTGCGCACGCTGACGCAACTCCTGGATTTTCAGTGAGCCAATCTTGTAACCCAGCGCTTGTCCGGGCCAGGCCATATAGCGTTCAATAGCATTGCGGGCGCGGGCTTCGTCATAGCCAAGTGTCTCACGGAAGTATTGAATCGCCTGTTCGCGTGACCAGCCCTTGTCATGCAAGCCGGTATCAACGACCAAGCGAGCTGCGCGAAGCAATTCGTCTGTGAGGTGTCCTTCATAGGCAAGCGGATCGGCGTCATACAGCCCCATTTCTTTGCCGAGTGTTTCCGCATACAGCGCCCAGCCTTCGGTATAGGCATTGTTGCCACTGAATTTACGAAATGCGGGCAGCGCGATCTCCAGCATGGTCGCGCTGTGGAAATGATGACCGGGGACGCCTTCATGCAGGAATAATGTCGTCATGCCAGCTTGCCCGTAGGTTGCTGGATCATTGACCACTGCCCAGAAAACCCCCGGCCGGGTACCGTCAGATGACGGGCCTGAGTAATGATCCGAGGCCGTTTTGCGACTGATTTCTGGCTCGAGGCGGATATCCATCGGTGTGCCAGGCAGATGATTGAACAGTTGCGGAAGCTTGCTATACACGTTGGCCGCAATGCGCTTGTATTCCGCAATCACCTGATCTTCGGATGTAAAGGGATGGTAGCGAGGCTGCTCATGTACCCACTTGGGTAAGCCCGCAGCCGGGCCGTCATACCCGAGCTTGGGTGCCAGCTTCGCAAATTCAGACTGGATGCGCGCTACTTCTTTGAGCCCGATCTCGTGAATAACAGACGGTTTAAGATTGGATCCTGTCTGGGTGAAAATGCGAGCCTGATACCACTCCTTGCCATCAGGCAGGCTGCTGATGCCCGCTGTATCACGACAGGCCGGCAGGTATTCCTGTTCCATAAATGTGGTCAGTCTGCGCAGTGCGGGCATAACCTGCTGTTGCACTGTCCGTGTGAAGTCTTTGCTCAACGCTTGCTTGTCCGCGCTAGAAAAGTCAGCCGGGAAGCGATGGATGGGTTTCAGGTACAGGTTGTCGTTCTCAGACTTGGCCAGCAGGCTCTGATACTGCGGGAGTGTTGAGCGTATCAGTGCTTTAGGCAGAACAATGTGCTGGCGCATGCCACGGCGCATATTCAGCATGGACTGATCTATCCAGTGGGGGAGTTGGCGCAAACGACTCAGGTAGGCGCGATACTGCTTGGGGGTATCCAGCGGTTGGTTGTCTTCACCACTGCCATAACTCGCCAGCGTGACCGGAATGCTTCCCATCTGGTCGATCGGGAGCAGATAGGCGGGAAACCGTTCCAGCGCAAGCGCCGAGCGGAGTTCGTATTCCAGAACATCCCATGTCAGCTTGTCCTTATCATCTAGCTGATGACGTTTAATAGCTGCAAGCCTTCGCTGCAGGATATGCAATGTCTGGTATTGCTTGCGTACCTCGGCCGGATCATTATTTTTGCCAAGCTGGTCGTCATAGCGGTTTTCGCCATAATCGGTTGCCCGCATGGGATCAAAGCGGATCTGCAGCTCGTAAAAGTCATGGGCGACGTTTGCCAGTTGTGTTTTCAGCGTCTGTGCCATGGCGTCCGGTCGTGCAGCTGGTCTGGGGGCTGCTTTAGCAGTCGTATCCGGGCTAACGCTCAAGAGGCATATTGACAGGGCGATGGCGGACAGCGGGAAAACAGGGCGAAACATGCAAGACTCCTGTGATAGATGGGGGATCAATCAAAAGGTCAGAATGAAACGGGCACCTTGGCTGATGCCGTGTGCGAGTCTGACGGTCCCGTGGTTGTTATGAACGAGTTGTCTAACGAGTGCGAGGCCGATGCCCCGACCTTTGGATTTGGTCGAAAAGAACGGCGTAAAAATCTGGCTGGTGATGGCATCTGGCACGCCGGGACCATTATCACTGACCTCAATGCGCAAACGCCCGCCTTTACTGAGTCTGGCACTGATATTCAGGCACGGAGGATTTGATTGCCGGCAGGCTTCCAGTGCATTTCGGGCAAGATTAATGAATGCTTGCTCAAGTTGACCTGAATCGCACATGAGTTCGACAGTCGGCGGTTCGATACTCAAACGAAGATGACCCTGAACGGCATCCCATTCCGGACGAATCAGTGCTTCCAGGCGCGCAAATAGCTGGCTGACCGGTGTGCGTTCCATGATGGGCGCGGGCAGGGCAGACAAACGGCGATAACTGGATACAAACGCGGCCAGGCTGTCAGCACGGCGACTGATGGCCTCAAGCGCCGTATGCAGATCGCTTCGTGCATCGATGTCCTGATCTGAAATCTCCATTAATTCGAGCGCCGTTCTGGAGAGCGAGGCCACGGGGGTAAGTGAGTTCATGATTTCATGCGTCAGCACGTGCACGAGTTGCTGCCAGGCGTGGAGCGTTTCGGCTTCTAGTTCACTTTCGACCGGCAGGAGCGCAATGAGGCGTTCTTGTTGTCCTGCAACTAACAGGGTAGTAGCGGCAAACAGGACACGTTCGGCACCACGCTCCGATTCAAAGCTGACCAGTTGCTGATGATCACCCGGGGTGTCGTTAAACATGCCATACAGTGCGATGGGAGGATGGAAGCGTCCGGGGGCAATGAGGCGGTGTGCACGTGTGTTCAGGGGAGCACACTGCCCGGCGCTTTGCCTGAATAATGCAATCGGCGCATGATCCAGACGTGCTTCCAGCGCATGAAGACGGGACATCATGTCCAATGCATCCTGCACCGGGGGAGGGGATGCCTCCTCGATGGGAGTCTCCCCCGCTTGTAGTGTGCGCAACGATGTCAGTAAAAGCGGCACACCAATGATGACTGCCAATATGGCCAGAACCAGTAAACGCATGCGGATGTCATCGGTCAGCGTAAGTGGCGGGATAAGCAGGCAGCACAGTGCAGTGACGCCCGAGCAGAAAAGCAGGCACGCCATCAGGGGACGCAGCAGTGGGCGCCATCCGCGCGGTTCAGAGGCCATGCTTTTCCAGTCGTCTGTACAGTGCGGCGCGTGACAAGCCCAGCTTTTTGGCAGCCTGACTGATATTGCCTTCACAGGCCGCCATCACGTCGGTAATGGTCTGCCGTTCCTGTTCGGCCAGTGTGGAATCCTCCGGATATCCTACTTCGGTCACTCCGCCGGAGTGGGTGGGGTGCGGCTCGCTTATCGCGAAATCGAGCAGTCTGAATGTGTCGTGGGGTGACAGAATCGTCGCGCGCTCGCATGCGTGGCGCAGTGCCCGAATATTGCCCGGCCATGCATGGGCGGTTAGCGCGGCCAGCGCGTCGGGTTCAATTGGACGCAGGGGTTTGCGGTACTGGAGCGCATATGTCCGAAGATAGTGATCCAGCAGTAAAGGAATGTCTGCCTGGCGTTCTCGCAGCGGCGGTACGCGCAGCACAATGGTATTGAGCCTGAAGAGCAAATCGGTTCGGAATATCTGTGGATCGAATAGCTTCAGTTCGGCGAGATTGGTGGCGCTGACAATACGCACATCCAATGGAATCGGGTGATCACCGCCAACAGGCGTGATATGTCGCCGCTCTAATGCCGTCAGAAGTCGCGCCTGCGCAGACAACGGCATATTGCCGATTTCATCCAGAAACAAAGTACCGCCCTGGGCGGCTAGAAATCGGCCTTCTCGATCCTGCCGGGCATCGGTGAATGCACCGCGCTTATGTCCGAACAGCTCGCTCTCAAAAGTGGATTCAGGCACGGCGCCCATGTCAATGGCCTGAAAGGGTGCCCGGTGGCGTAGCGAACGTGCGTGGATCTCTCGTGCAACCAGCTCTTTACCTACTCCATTTTCACCCAGAATCAGGATATTTGCCTCGGTGGGGGCGACGCTGTGAATCATGGCATTGAGCTGGCGCATGGCCGTAGATTCACCCAATAGCGGCGAGGCACCGCTCGCATGAGCTGATTGACGAGGGGTCCGGCTGGCAAGTGCCGCCTCGATGGTACTGATCAGCCGCTGGTTATCCCAAGGCTTGGTAACAAAGTCTGTTGCACCGAGTTTAAGCGCACGTACTGCAAGCGGCACATCGGCATACGCGGTCATGGCAATGACGGCGGGCGCAAGCGGTTTTGAAACAAGCCGCGTCAGGGTATCGATTCCTTCGGTGCCGTCAGTGCGGCCGACTGTAAAGTTGAAATCGAGCAACACGACATCGGGCATACCCTGTTGCAAGGTGTGTTCCAGCTGCGACGGATCAGACAGCCAGCTAATGCGGGCAAATCGCCGTCGCAACAACAGACGCGCTGCGATCGCAACGTCCTCATCGTCATCAAGAATCAGGATATGGCCGTGTACAGACTGCTCAGACATGCATATTCAACGGTGTGATCAATGGCGGGAATGTATCAGTTGCACTTTGGCTATCGCAACACGTTGATCCTTTGCCTGTACGGAATGTGCAAACTTGGTCTATCAAGATAAAGCGGAGGGATGATTACGGAAATCGTCATGAGTCAGGTCGGAGAGAGTCAACCGTTCTCACGGAGCGTGCATTTTCTGGCGCAGCAATACTTCATTCACGATAATCGTGAAGCGTTGCTTATGTACGCCCATCGTTATGATTTCGACATTCTGTTTTTTGATCAGATTGCCGACTTCTTAATGGCGTCCGAAGAGGCAGGATCGGCAGATCTGTTTGTGGTCGATCTGGATGTGCTTTACAACCTGCAGGCCAGTAATAATCGCACGCCTTTTTTGGGCGATCTGCTGCGGCAACTTCCGCAAATCCACCAGTATGTGTACCTGCAGACACGTCGGCAAAGTGAGCGCTTCCTGTTACAGCGCATGCTGGTCGAAACCAATTGTCTGGCCTATGCGGAAAAGCCCATTGCCAACGATGTACTGATAGACAAACTGTTTAGCCTGCTATTTGATCATCAGATTCACAGTACCGATCAAATGGTGTATCTGGGCGATTGCGGTCTGCTTGATGTGGCCATGCTGACCCGCAAGGGGATTCACTGGGTACATCATGACGATCCCCACACCTTGCACCGCTACGTGCGTGAACACCCGCCGGAAATGGTGGTGATTGATGATCGTCTGTTTAGTCAGCTAGAGATTCTGCCAGCTGTCATCAATCGCAATCTGGAAACCGATCCGAGTCTGGAGATGGTGCTTTTGCAGCACCGTCATGATGAATCTTTGCTGGCGCGCGCCATTAAAGGGGGCATGGATACTGTCTTGTTAGCGCAAGATCCATCGCTGGCTACCCGGCAATTGATCCATCGCCTGGATAAAATCAGTATCAACCGGAATCTGATCAGTCGCGATCGTGCGACAGGCTTGCTGAATAAGGTGGGCTTCCAGAAGCAGGCTCGTAGCGTGCTGTCTCAGGCCGGCTCCGATCGGCATATGGCCATGGCCGTGATCGATATCGACAAGTTCAAGAATATCAATGACACGTGGGGGCATCACTTTGGCGACATCGTGATCAAGCGTCTGGCGGTCTTGTTGCAGGTTCACATGAAACAGGATGATTTACTGAGCCGTTTTGGCGGTGAAGAATTCGTCATGTTGCTGATGGACTGCAATCTTGAAGCGGCCTATTTGCGACTTGAGCGCATGCGCCTGGCGTTTGCCGGGGTGCTGTTTGAGGTGGAAGAGGAAGACTGGCGCGGCTTTACCTTTTCTGGGGGGGCAGCGGCGTACCCGGCCTTGCGCAGCGAAACCGAGCTTTTCCGCCGTGCCGATGAAATGCTGTATCTGGCCAAGCAAAACGGCCGCAATCAGATCGTCGCCGAATAGGGTGACTGACCACAGTGTCCGGTTCCGGACACTGTTCGCTGTCCGATCCCGGACACTCGCAGCCTTTACGTATGAGTCATGTTTTGTAAGTTACTGATATTGATGGGTAGATGAAGCTGGCACGCAGCTTGCAGATAACTTGAAATGAAACGTTATCAATGCAGGAGGGAGTGTCCATGAGTCATGCTGATCACAATCTGCCCGTAAGCGGTGCGGGCATGGATGAAGTGATTAAGCGCAATCGTAAGCCGCTATATATCAAGCTTGGTATTGCTGCTACGGTGTTATCCGGATTGGCGTGGGCTGGCTGGCAGGCAATGCCGCACGGGTTGGTGGTGTCGGGTGCGGATCTGCATATTGCCTCCGTGACTCGCGGGGTGTTTCACGACGACATCATCGTGCGTGGTAATCTGGAGCCCGCCAATAGCGTGGTATTGGACTCGGTTGAAGGCGGCCGCGTCGAACAGGTACTGGTAAAAGACGGCACCATGGTTAAACAGGGACAGCCACTCTATCGCCTGTCTAATCCTAATCTCCAGCAAAACTTGCTCATGGCGCGCTATCAGCTGACGCAGGCTTACGGCATGCTGTCGAATGCCCAGCAATCAGCAGCGCAGGGGGATCTCAGCTATCGGGCACAACGCCGCGACCTGCAGCGACAGCTCGATATGGCGAAACGTCACAATAAGCGTAACGAGGACCTATCTCGCCAGGGCTTTATTTCGGCCATGGCGCTGGAATCATCGCAAGATGCGGTCAAAGGGTTGGAGCAGCAGCTGGATGCACTGGAGCAGAGCTATGCCCGCGAACAGCCATTGCGTGATGCTGCCCTGAAAAAGCAGGAAGATGCGGTAGGCGGTATGGCCGATGGCGTCAAGCTGGTCGCCAACGCCATTGATGCATTGACGGTGCGTGCGCCCATTCATGGTCAGCTAACCAATTTCTCTTTGCAGGTCGGGATGCTGGTGCAAATGTCCACTCGCGTAGGACGTATTGATGATCCCAGTAATTTCAAACTGACCGCCTCGGTCGATGAATACTATGTGAGCCGCGTCCATGCGGGGCAGAAGGGTGCGGTATCGGTGGATGGCCAAAGCTATTCCGTCAATGTCGTACGCGCCTTTCCTCAGGTCAAGGATGGGCGCTTTCAGGTTGAGCTGGCCTTTGACGGCGCACAACCCAAGGGCATGCGCCCCGGTCAGAGTGTCGATGCACGCTTGACGCTGGGCGATCCGAAGCCTGCCTTACTGCTACCCTACGATGCCTTCATTAACGATACGGGTGGGGCATGGGTGTTTGTGGCGGATGCTCAGGGCAAGCATGCAGAACGGCGTGCCATCAGGACGGGGCGTCGTTCCAGTAGCCAGATCGAAGTATTGTCCGGGCTCAATCCGGGAGAGCGGGTGGTGGTATCGACATATGCCACGTTTGCTAAGGCACATGCCCTTGATATCGGGCATTAACCATTCGGACGGATACCATGATTTTTAGCCCATTCTGCTTAGCTGCGCGTCGCACCATATCAAATACAACAGGAGGAAACCAACATGCTCAGACTCGTTAATGTCACCAAACTGCATCTGGCTGGCGAAGTGCAAACCCGCGCCCTGAATGGCATTGATTTGGACATTGCATCAGGTGAATACGTCGCGATCACGGGGCCTTCCGGCTGCGGAAAATCCACACTGCTGAGCGTCCTTGGTCTGCTGGATGTACCGTCAAGTGGCGAGTACTGGTTCGATGGTCACAATGTGGCAGGCTGGCGTGAGTCAAAACTCAATCAGCTGCGTCGTGGTCGCATTGGCTTTATTTTTCAGAGCTTTAACCTGATTGAAGAGCTGAACGTATTCGAAAACGTAGAGCTGGCGCTGGAATATACCGATACGCCGGTGAAAGAACGCAAACAGCGTATCGAGGCCGCTCTGGATAAGCTCGGCGTCTCGCATCGTGCCCGTCATCGTCCATCGCAGCTATCCGGTGGTCAGCAGCAGCGCGTCGCCATTGCACGCGCCCTGGTTGCAGGCCCCGGCCTGTTACTAGCCGATGAACCCACAGGCAATCTGGACTCGGCTCATGGCGACGAAGTCATGAAGATGTTGCGGCAGATTAATGAAGATGGCACCACGGTGATCATGGTGACTCACTCTCCCGCACATGCCGCACAGGCTAATCGCACCATTCAACTTCTGGATGGACGCGTATTGGTGGATGCCGCTCAGCGCGTGTAAGTCTGCATGGCATAGCGATTGGTCGCTTGCACAAAACAAGATACCGGGGAAAGCCTGATGAACTGGAAAGATTTTCGAGTTGCCTGTCGTCTATTGATTGCCGACAAGGTATATGCGCTCGTGGTGCTGGGCGGACTGGCTGTTGCGATGGCTACTGTTTTGCTGCTGGGTGCGTTTATTCGCAACAGCCTGAGAATTGAGTCGGTTCCTGCCGAATCCAATTTGATGCGTGTGGAGTTGTCCGTCAGCAATCAGGGACGGGAGGGGGACTGGGTAGGATATGTACCCGTGCCGGTGAAACCCAAATTGGGCAATCTATCCGGTATAGCCGCGTTGTCTCGCTACTATCCCTACGATCAATCACTGCGTGTGGGGCAGACCGTACTGCGCCGCAACTTTGCCTTTGTCGACCCTGACTTTCCGGCTATGACGGGACTTCGGGTGCTACAAGGTGATGTGGCAGCAGCCCTGGTGCAGCCCGATGCCGTGGCAATTCGCCGGGCACTTGCAGTGGAGCTGTTTGGTCATGCAGATGCACTTGGCAAGAGTCTGTCGGTTGCAGGTAAGCCCTTGCGCGTGGTGGCAATCTTGCCTGATTTGGCGGGTTACGAGCATTTTGACTTTGATGTGCTGGCCGGTACGGAATCCGCTGCATGGACAAATCGAGGCTTTGCCATCAATGCCTGGGGCCACTTCCACGGCAGCTTATTCGCCTCTTTGCAGCCCGGTGCGGATGTGTCAGGGATTGCAAGCCAATTAGTAGCGGTGATGGATGACTCGCCCTGGGCGCAATGGATGAAACCAGAGGAACGCGTCAATGGGCATATTGCGCGCTTTCGGCTGATTCCATTCGAGCGCATGCTATTAGATGGCGCATTCAGCAGAGACATACTTGAGCGGGCTGGTGGCTTGGCGCTGGTGGGCATCGCAGTGCTGTTGCTGGCCTTTATCAATTACGTGAATCTGACCACCCTGCGTACGGTACGCCGGACACGTGAGCTTGCAATGCGCAAGGTATTGGGCGCTAGTGTGGGGCGCGTGCGTATGCAATTCATGGCTGAGTCCGTGATGACGGCATGGGTGGCGTGGATAGGCGGCGTGTTTCTTGCGTGGCTGCTGTCCGCATCGTTTGCCCACATGATTGGCATGCGCGAAGGCAATATACTCGATCTCCAGAATGTGCTGGCGCTGCTATTGCTGGCCATCATGGTCGGTGTGTGTGCAAGTCTGTGGTCATGGCGAACCGCTGGACGTATTCAACCAGGCGAGGCGCTGGCCGGACGAGATCATCAGGAGACTTTGCCGGGGCGTTGGTTCCGACGCTTGCTGACTGTGGTGCAGCTGGCAACCACCATGAGCATCGTGTGTATTGGTAGCGTCGTGTATTTGCAAATGGAGCACTTGCATCAACTGGATATTGGCTACGATAAGCGCGGCCTGAAGTGGTTGATGTTTGCGGAAAACCGCACCGTTGATCCGGCTACACTGCTTGCTCGCAAGCAAGCATTTGCAGCCGCGGTTGCGCGGATTGAGGGCGTGACTCAGGTGGCGCTTGCGCAAAATCTTCCCGGCAATGCGGGCGGTGTCCGGAACACGGGGGACTACCGGCTGGCTGGACAGCCCGCTGGGATCAATCTGCGGGAAGAAACAGTGGATAAGCACTTTTTCTCTCTGTTGCATCTGTCTCCCTTAGCGGGGCGGACTTTTGTTGAAGATAGTCCAGTTGATCAAAGCGATGAATGCGTACTCAGTGAGTCTGCCGCAAAAGCATTCGGATTGACTGATCTGCAGCATGCGCTTGGGCAGTTCTTGCGCTCGGATGGTGGAGAGGGGTGTCGCGTGGTTGGCGTGGTCAAAGATGTGCGTCATAGCAGCGCCAGAGTGAGCGATCAGACCGGGCCAGTCATGTACGTACAAAGTACTTTCTGGCTACAGGGGCTCATCATTCGGGTGAGTCCGGACAACTGGTCTGGCGATCTGCAAGTGGCTGATCTGTGGCGCAGCTACTTCCCCGATGATCTTCTGCAATATAACGATGCTGATCAGCTCTATCGTGAAGCGTATCAGCATGACTTTGTGCTGGGGAAGTTGCTGCTGGCTTCATCATGGGTCGCATGCTTGTTGGGCATTGGCGGTCTCTATGCCCTGGCGGGGCACAACGCAGAGCGTCATTATCGACAACTGGTGCTGCGCAAACTGCATGGCGCATCTTCACCCAGACTGCTCGCCTTTTTCCTGCGAGAGCCGGTGATGTTGCTGGGACTTGGATTGCTGGTGGGGGTGCCCGTTGCCTGGCTGGGTGAGTATCACTATCTGGCTCGCTTCTCTGTGGCGGTCGAGCCTGGCTTGCTGCCTTGGGGCGTTTCGATGGCGATCTGCGTACTCATTACCTTGTTTGCCAGCTTGCGTCACGCCTATCGTGCAGCAAATGTACGGATTGTTGAGGCGCTCAAGGCTTGAGCGGTAGTTAAAAGGGGAAAATAAATGCCGACAGTAATTCAACCGACTGTGATATTGCTGGCATTGGCACTGCATTTTGCGTGAGATGCATGGCAGAGATTGGTATTGATTGTAGTGTGACGGGAAATGATTTTGAAAAGGGCGTACATAAATATGTACGCCCTCGATAAATACTTAATTCAGCCTAGTGTTTGGGTATGTCCAAATACCTTTTTCTATAAAGCGATGTTGAGTTTATTGACCCGGCGTGCCAACTGTTTTTGCATACGGTGGATTGAGTTCTGCCTGGTTGCGGAATTCCTCAGCATCTGCGCGACTGACGTTGGTATTTCGCATGTCCGAGACTCTCCGCTTAAAGTGACTTCCCGTGACTTCTTCTGTTTCTTCGCGATCAGTACTGGCCATCTGCTGATGTTGTGTGGATGCACATGCAGCAAGCATGCAAATGGCGCCTGCATAGATAAATAGTTTAGGCATGTTCAATGTCATTCTCCTTGTATTTGATTGCATTAGGTTACACATATTACAAAGCTCGATGCCTTTCTTGATTAAATCGAGCGATGCCATAAGTAATTGTAACATTGTGTTTAATTTAAATGGGTTCCGGTCAATATATGCATAACGGTTGTGACTTCGAAGCAACAGTGCAGGACTGCGTAGCTGCTCAATCCGTCATTCCATAAAAGACAAAGGGCGTACAAATCGGTGTACGCCCAATGGTAAACATCAATGCTGGATTTAAGTGAATAAATTAAATGCCATTTCTTCCCAATGTCTCGAAGCCGGCCTTTGGCATTTCAGCCTGACGACGCAATTCCTCTGGATCAGCTGTTGTCACATTTACATGGCGAGCATCGTTTGCACGACGTTTGATATGACTGCCGGTAATTTCTACCATTTCGTCACCATCGTTGCTGGCGACTTGTTGATTCTGAGTGCTTGCGCACGCGGCCAGCATGCAGAAGGCGCCGACACAGCTAAACAATTTAATGAGTTGCAATGGAAATCTCCTTATTCTTGATAAGCATCAACGTGAACAGGTTCACGCTTGATATGCAAAGATATATCAAAAGCGATCTTTGTAAGGGGATACATTAACATCGTGTACAAAATGCACCAATTGTAATTTTTTATTTACATTTGTGCTGTTACTGTGTCGCAACAGTACAGTTCCTCCGGACAGTTTGCTCAAATATCCACTTCGGCCAGATTTCCCTTCTCTTCCAGCCAGGCTCGACGTGAGCTGGCCTCGCCTTTGCCCATCAGCATGGTCATGATGCGCTTGGTGTCAGGGTCTGAGGCTTCCAGTTCTACACGCAGGGTCCGGCGGGTATCCGGGTTCATGGTGGTGTCAAAGAGCTGTTCCGCGTTCATTTCGCCCAGACCCTTGAAGCGGCTGATGCTCCACGACGATTCGCGCACCTTTTCCATGCGCAGCTTATCCAGAATGGCTTCCAGCTCGCCATCATCCAGTGCGTAGAATTTACGCGGCGGCTTTTGCTTGCCACTACCGGCCACATCAATACGGAATAGTGGCGGTCGGGCGATGTAGATATGTCCGTTCAGCACTAACTGCGGGAAATGGCGGCAGAATAGGGTCAACAGCAACACTTGAATATGCGAGCCATCGACGTCAGCATCGCTCATGATCAGGATCTTGCCGTAGCGCAGGCCGGCCAGATCAACCGTCTGGTCGGAGGTATGCGGGTCGACCCCGATGGCTACAGCGATGTCATGAATTTCGTTATTCCCGAACAACTCTTCTTTGGCGACTTCCCAGCTGTTCAGTACCTTGCCGCGCAGGGGCAGGATGGCCTGGAAATCCTTATCGCGACCCTGTTTGGCGGAGCCGCCAGCCGAATCGCCCTCCACCAGAAATAGCTCGCGGCGGCCAATGTCATCGCTCAGGCAGTCGGTCAGCTTGCCGGGCAGCACGGCTACGCCGCTGGATTTTTTCTTGACCACGGTTTTGGCTGCACGCAGGCGGCTCTGTGCCTGACGAATGGTCAGCTCGGCCAGTTTCTTGCCGTAGTCCAGATGTTCATTGAGCCACAACTCGAAGGGATCACGCACTTGTCCGGACACCAGACGCACCGCATCGCGACTGGACAGGCGCTCCTTGGTCTGACCTTGGAATTGCGGGTCAAGCACCTTGGCACTCAGTACAAACGATGCGCGCGCAAACAAATCTTCAGGCAGCAGCTTCACGCCCTTGGGCATGAGGTTGTGCAGCTCGATAAAGCTCTTCACCGCATTGAAAACACCATCGCGCAGTCCAGTTTCATGCGTACCACCCGACGGTGTAGGAATCAGGTTCACATAGCTTTCACGGGCAATGCCACCTTCTTCTGTCCAGGTGATCACCCAGGCCGCACCTTCGCCCACCGAGAAGCTGTCGTTAGCTTCTGCGATAAAGCGTTCGCCTTTGAACAGGGGGACCGCAAGTTCTTGATCAGCCAGTTGCTCCGAGAGGTAGCCGGCCAGTCCATCCGGATAGCACCAAGCCGTGGTTTCAAGGCTGCCATCGCGTTTTTCAACGTGCAGGTTGACCGTTATGCCGGGCAGCAGCACAGCCTTGGAGCGCAGGATATGCGAGAGCTCGCCAAATGGAATATTGGCCGAATCGAAATATTTTGGGTCTGGCCAGGCGCGTACGCTGGTGCCGGTGTTCTTCTTGCCCACATCCTTGACCACGGCCAGCGGTTCAATCACAAAACCGTCACCGAAGGCTAGCGCGTGCTCCTGGCCATCGCGTTTTACGCGCACTTCCATGCGAGTGGACAAGGCATTGGTCACGCTGACGCCGACACCATGCAAGCCGCCCGAGAAGGAGTAAGCGCCGCCGTCTTTTTTATTGAATTTACCGCCCGCATGAAGCTGGGTGAACACCACTTCAACCGTGGGTACACCCATTTCCGGGTGAATCCCGACCGGAATCCCGCGCCCATCATCGGCCACCATCACCGAGCCGTCGGCATAGATCGTGACATCGATGGTTTTCGCAAAGCCACCCAGTGCCTCATCCGCCGCATTGTCGATCACTTCCTGAATGATATGCAGGGGATTTTCGGTGCGGGTGTACATCCCCGGGCGATGCTTGACGGGCTCCAGTCCTTTCAGGACCTTGACCGAGCTTTCATCGTACTGGGCGGAATTGGGCGTAGCCATCTGCATGCTTTCATGAAACAGTTCGGCCGCAGTCTAGAGCGGCCGATTGGTGTCATGCAAGCGTTGTGGCAGGAAATGTTACGTCCCGAGCAAATCCAGTGATTGTTCGTCCACAAAGGTCTGCCCTGCCGCGTAGCCCAGGTCGAACAGTTCGCTTAGATTGGTTTGCGACCAGTCAAGCACCGATTCCCAGCGTTCCGGGGCAATATGGCGAGTCAGGTCGACCTTGAGCAACTTGCGCTTTGGGTGGCCGTGTTTGTCTACATTGTGTAGATGCTGGAAGAGCTTCAGATCATCTCGGGTGAGTTCGACCAGCGGCGTAATGATGCTTTGCACCCAGGCATCGTACAGATTGCGTGGTGTGTGAATGAGGTGATCGCTGCCCAGTACATCGAAGACGACAATGGTTTCCACGCTCTGATGCAGGCCGGGATCCGCCTTGTGCTCGTCATCGTTTAACAGTGCTTTCAGGTTGAGCGTGTCAATGGCTGCGCCTTCGATGTATTCGCTGTCACCGATCTTGTAGGGCGGATAAATAAAAGGGAAGGACAGGGCTGCGCGGAAATGATCAACATTGAGCTGCTGCTTGTCCCATATTTCCATCCGATGCTGCGTGACGTTGTAGGCGTTGATGTAGAAGGCCGGATCGATGGCCGGGACTTTGCTGAAGTCGACCATGTCCTCTACAAACGGGACATGCGCGCATAGACCCTGACTGTTCCAGCTCCAGGTAGCGGGTGTCAGTGCCTGCAGCCACAGTTGGATGCTGTCACCGACGAATTGAGATTGCTTGTAACTTTGCTCGAGGACGGCCTGAATAAACGGGTCACGATGCAGCCAGTTGCGCCACATATCTGCGCCTAGCCCCGGCTTCATGAATACTTTGTAATTGACCGGCAGCCACTGGTAGATCAGATCGGCTACACCATTACTGGCCCACTCCTTCAACGCCTGGCGTGGGTTGCCATTCTTGGGAGCCTGATACAGCAAACCCATGAGCGCCCCGGCACCCGCCGTGGAAATGACATCGAATTGCACGCCGTGATCGATAAATGCGCACAGCGCCCCACCCATCAGGGTGGCGTTCGGTGCGCCGCCGCCAATGACAAGCGCGGTTCGAGCTGACTTCGGTGTAGCGGGTTTCATGCATCCTCCGGAGCGGCGTGCAGCGCCGCTTTATCGTTGTAGCGCAAATCCCGTGCCGCCGCAGGGGTCAATAGAAGCGGTCTTCGCCCTCTGGTCGGGTTTTGAAGCGTTTGTGTAGCCAGAAATAGCGGGCAGGATCTTTTCGTACACGCGCTTCAATTTCCTGATTGATGCGTGCCGTATCTGCCACGACATCCTTGGTCGGGAAGTCCTGCAAAGGTTCGCCCACGCTGATGACATAGCCATGACGATCACGTCGCCAGAAAAAGGGCACGATATGTGCACCGGTTACAGCGGCCAAGCGCGACAATCCTGAAATGGTGGCAGCCTGCACCCCGAAAAACGGGACGAACACAGATTCATCCGGCCCGAAATCCTGATCCGGAAAGTAATAGAGTCGCAAACCCGACTTCACAGCTCGAATCACCGGACGAATGCCTTCCTGACGCGAGAGCAGCTGTCCGCCAAAGCGCGCACGACGTTCCAGCATGAAACGGTTGAGTTCGGCATGCTTCTGGTTGGTGTAGATGTCGATCATTGGCGTATCGATCGACATACGCAAGCCAGCCAGCTCCAGCCCGGTAAAGTGGGCGCTTAAGAAAATCACCGGTTGGCCATCCAGCTTGTCCAGATTAGCCTGACCTTCGATGCGTACCAGCTGGCGCATGCGTTCCGCACTGGCAAACCAGGCGTAACCAAACTCCAGCAGCATGCGCGCCATTTCGCCGAAGTGTTGCTTAAGCAAGGCCTCGCGTTCAGCTTCAGTCTTTTCGGGGAAGCACAGGCGCAGGTTGACGCGCCCAACACGGCGGCGCTCGGCGGCCAGCCAGTAAATCAGTCGCCCCAGTCCAGCGCCCAGCGCGGATACAATAGGGTAGGGCAGGCGGCTGATCAGCCACATGAGAGCTTTCAGAAAAATCATGCAAGGGGTTCCGGTGCGCCCGCAGGCGTCTTGTAACGGTTATAGCTCCAGAGATATTGATCGGGCGCCCGTGCGATCAGCGTCTCAATATTCTGGTTCATCAGGGCGGCATCATGATCGCGATCGCCATTGAATGCACCCTGCATCGGATAAATATGCACAGCATAGCCGCGGCCATGTGGCAGGCGCTCTGCGAAAAAGAACAGCACGGCAGCATTGGCGCTGCTGGCCAGTCTGGGTAGCAGCGTCATGGTATAGGCTGGTTTCCCAAAAAACGGCGCCCAGGCTCCTTCACCTGCACCCGGTGCCTGATCCGGCAAAATGACGGTCGCTTCGCCGCTTTTCAAGGCCTTCATCAGAATGCGTACACCTGACGGTGTGGCGGGAGCCGTGCGGCCATTGTCACGCACCCGGCCCTGCTGCATCAGCGGTTCCAGCCATTTCAGCTTGGGCGGACGATACATGGCCGTGAGCGGATACGGCAGCCGGGCACTCACATAGCGTCCCGCCACATCAAATGCGCCCAGATGGGGCGTCACAAAAATAAGCGCCTGTTTGTTGTCGATGGCAGCTTGCGCATATTCCCATCCCTCGCATTTCCGAACTTGCTTGACTATGCTATCTGAAGGGAGACCCCAGACCATGGGGAGTTCTAATGCTGCTTTACCATGTTGCACGATACTTGATCGTAGAATCTGGTTATAATGCGCAGTTGTCATCGCAAGGCCGCTCTGGCGCAGATTGTCGCGCAAGCGGATGCGGTAGCGCTGATCAAGTACCCAGGCTAACCAGCCAATGCCACTGCCTATCAGGTGTAATAACCCTAATGGCCAGCGGGACATGAATTTGAGAATGTAAATCAGCATTCCGGTAGAATTGGTCGTTAAACCTAACAATACAAGTCCCTGATTGTAGCGCACCTGCGCAATCCAGCGGCTCACCCGTCACAAGGAATTACCATGCGCGAATTTCTGTTCACGTCTGAATCTGTTTCCGAAGGTCATCCGGACAAGGTTGCGGATCAGGTCTCTGATGCCATCCTTGATGCCATTCTGACTCAGGACAAATATGCGCGCGTGGCCGCTGAGACACTGGTCAATACGGGCTTGTGTGTACTGGCCGGTGAAATCACCACCCATGCCAATGTGGATTACATTCAGGTTGCCCGCGATACGATCAAGCGCATCGGCTACGACAGCTCAGAGCTCGGCTTTGATTACAAGGGCTGTGCCGTGCTGGTGGCTTACGACAAGCAATCGCCGGACATCGCCCAAGGCGTGAATGAAGGCCAGGGCATCGATCTGGACCAGGGCGCAGGTGACCAGGGCCTGATGTTCGGTTATGCCTGTGACGAGACCCCGACGCTGATGCCGGCCGCCATTTACCTGTCGCACCGTCTGGTGCAGCGCCAGAGCGAATTGCGCAAGGATGGCCGCCTGCCGTGGCTGCGTCCGGATGCCAAGTCGCAGGTGACCCTGCGCTACGACGCCGAAACCGGCCGTCCGGTGAGCATTGATACCGTGGTGCTGTCTACCCAGCATCATCCGGATATCGCTTACGAAACCCTGCGCGAAGCTGTGATCGAAGACATCATCAAGCCAGTGCTGCCGCCTGAATTGCTCAAGGATGATGTGAAGTACTTCATCAATCCGACCGGCCGTTTCGTGATTGGTGGCCCGCAAGGTGACTCCGGTCTGACCGGCCGCAAGATCATTGTGGATACCTACGGTGGCGCCTGCCCGCACGGCGGTGGCGCGTTCTCCGGCAAAGATCCTTCCAAGGTTGACCGTTCGGCTGCCTACATGGGCCGCTACATTGCCAAGAACATTGTGGCTGCTGGTATCGCGCGTCAGTGTCAGGTGCAAGTGGCGTACGCCATCGGTATCGCCCAGCCAGTGTCCATCATGGTGGATACCTGGGATACGGGCAAGATCAGCAACGAGCAGATCGTTGAACTGATCAAGCGCCATTTCGATCTGCGTCCGAAGGGCATTGTGCAGACACTGGATCTGCTGCGTCCGATCTACTCCAAGACGGCTGCATATGGTCACTTCGGTCGCGAAGAACCGGAATTCAGCTGGGAAGCCACCGACAAGGCTGCTGCCCTGCGCGCGGACGCAGGCCTGTAAGCACCCCTCCCGGCTTGAGGCTTCAAGCCGGGGTGACGTAAAAACGTCAACACACTCGACGTGAAAGCGTCAAAACACAGATATCCGGCGGGGAGCGCTGCAAAGTCGTCTGACTCCAGGCCCGCCACTGTTGTATCCGTTTCAAAACGGCGCTCACTTAACCCACCGGCTTCGTCCGCATTCTTGCTTGTATAACGGGCAGAATGCGTCATAACGAAGCCAGCGCCGGGTTGGGTGAGTCCGCCCACACCCGGCCACATGCACAAGGAGCACGCTGTGGCTGAATTCAAAGACTTTCATGTAGCGGATATGTCGCTGGCCGATTGGGGCCGCAAGGAAATCCGCATTGCCGAAACCGAAATGCCGGGTCTGATGGCGATTCGCGAAGAATACGCCGCTGCGCAGCCGCTGAAGGGCGCGCGCATTGCCGGTTCGCTGCACATGACCATCCAGACTGCCGTACTGATCGAAACCCTGCAGGCATTGGGTGCGGAAGTGCGCTGGGCGTCGTGCAATATCTTCTCCACACAAGATCATGCTGCTGCTGCAATTGCTGCGGCCAACACCCCTGTGTTCGCCTTCAAGGGCGAGACACTGGAAGAGTACTGGGAATACACCCATCAGATCTTCGAGTGGCCGGAAGGTCGCGATGCCAACATGATTCTGGATGATGGCGGCGATGCCACGCTGCTGCTGCATCTGGGCGCCCGTGCCGAGCACGATATCTCTGTGCTGGCCAATCCGGACAGCGAAGAAGCCCGCATTCTGTTTGCGTCCATCCGCAAGCGTCTGGAAACTGTGCCGGGCTGGTATTCCCGCCGTCTGACCGCCATTCAGGGCGTAACCGAAGAAACCACGACTGGCGTGCATCGTTTGTATCAGATGCATCAGCGCGGCGAACTGAAGTTCCCGGCCATCAATGTGAATGACTCGGTCACCAAGTCCAAGTTCGACAATCTGTACGGCTGCCGTGAATCGCTGGTCGACGGTATCAAGCGTGCTACCGACGTGATGGTGGCAGGCAAGATCGCTGTCGTCGCAGGTTATGGCGATGTGGGTAAGGGTTCTGCTCAAGCACTGCGCGCCCTGTCCGCACAGGTGTGGGTCACCGAAATCGATCCGATCTGCGCCCTGCAAGCGGCGATGGAGGGTTACCGTGTTGTCACCATGGATTACGCCGCCGACAAGGCCGATATCTTCGTAACCGCCACCGGTAACTTCCATGTGATCACCCATGATCACATGGCCAAGATGAAAGATCAGGCCATCGTCTGCAATATCGGTCACTTCGACAATGAAATCGAAGTGGCGGCGCTGGAGCAATACCAGTGGGAGGAAATCAAGCCACAGGTTGATCATGTGATCTTCCCCGACGGCAAGCGCATCATCCTGCTGGCCAAGGGCCGTCTGGTGAATCTGGGCTGCGGTACCGGCCATCCGAGCTATGTGATGTCCAGCTCGTTTGCTAACCAGACCATTGCACAGATCGAACTGTTCACCCGTAACCATGCCTATCCGGTTGGCGTCTATACTCTGCCGAAGCATCTGGATGAGAAGGTTGCCCGCCTGCAGCTGAAGAAGCTGAATGCGCAGCTGACTCAGCTGACGGATGAGCAAGCCAAGTACATTGGCGTGGATAAGTCGGGTCCGTATAAGGCGGATCACTACCGCTATTAATTCGCGCTTAGCGGATAAACAAAAACCCGGCGCTGTTGGCCGGGTTTTTTCATGCAGAAGCGGTCGCTTAAAATTAGAACTGCGCGCTCATGAAAATCCCGACATGGGAACCGTCTGTGGTCAGCTGGTGGCGGGATACATCGATGCCGTTATATTTCTGCAACTTCAGCGTTTCATGGACATAGCGGCCACTTAGCCATACGCGGTCGTTCATTGCGTAGCCTAGTTCGATGACCGAACTGTTCTCACCTGCGTATTCAGCGCTTTCGCTGGCGCCATCTGCATCAAGCTTCAGCTTGGCCGTGCCAATGTGGCGAATGCCTGCGCCAATGCGCCATTGCGGTGAAAACTGGTAAAAGCCCAGGACTTCGAATGGAAAGCGCGAGAACGTGGCGTCACCATTTTTATAGTGGCGGTTATCGACGTGGTAATTGAGGGTTGCTTGCAGGGCGATCGGATAGTCCTGCGACTGAAAGACGACCCCCGCGCCGAGCTGAACGAGATTACCGGCGTACAGCTTGTCCGTTCCCTTGCTGGTTTCTACCGTGGCAAGCTTATCGCCGCCGCCAGTCAGGCCAGCCTGCACAATAAAGCGGAAAGGCTTGTAATTCGCTTGCTCCGTCATCATCGGGGTTTGCTCATCTGCATAGGCTGCGAGCGAAGCGAGGACAAGGCAACCTCCTAATACTGCTTTTTTCATTTTTAAGTGATCCAGTGACATCAGAAAAGACAAAGGGCGGTCAGTCTAGGTTGTTCCGCCAAGCCATTCAAATAATCGGTGCGATCGGGGAGGGTGAATGGAAAAACTGTGGTGAATTCGGTGTGGATGGGGGTGTGCTTGACTGAATGCTTCGGCATTCTTCAGAGGACTGAAAAACAAAAAACCCGCGTTGCACTGAGCAAAGCGGGTTTCAAGTATTTCCTCACAAGTCCCACTAGGTGGGGTGGTGGCCGGTCGCGGAATCGAACCACGGACACGCGGATTTTCAATCCCCACGTTTTCTATGAAGTTAAGAGATGTACAAGTTAGATGAAGGATGTTCCTGAAGGAAAGACCTCGCCGTTTCTGACGAGCTTTGCTTGCTCTACATTGAAGGGCTTTCATCAAGGAAGTACCTACCTAAAGTTGGCATTACACGTTGGCGATGCCATGAAGGTTTGGTGAGTGGAAGCGGTAAGTAAGGCGTACGGCAGGCAGTTGTGCAAGTCGTTAAAGGTATGGGGTAAGGATTTCCCTGATCAAATGAATCTGGTGGTGGATCAAAAAGTCGTGAGCTGGGGCACGTGCGCACGGCGAGCGACAGTCTGAGAAAGAATCGGCATTTGGGGTATTGCCCCCCATGCTAACTAAACTCTTGGTATGCCGTGGTAGGGAAAGGCCAGTTCGAAGGTGTGCTCTAGTGCTGAAGTGGAGTGCAGTCACATCTATGGCCTTTAATCCATCGGATTTTATTCAAATGAGCCAAAGAATATTTCACTGTATGACTTGGTCGAAAGAGTTCATTTTTTTATTGGCGATATGGTCTTGATTAGGGAGCCTCTGAGTGAGTAAAAATATAAGGTCGTGCAATCATGTAACCCGTTGATTGAACATGCCTGATTTTTGTGAAAAGGGACTTATTCAGAGCCTCCTTAGGGTGACAATATTATTTTTGTCTTTTGTGATTGAGAAAATGTCGCCGCAAGCAATAACTAATTGAGTGAGTGGGCTTGCGGCTTTAGTAGATATGCCAAAGTTTCGTAGTGCTGGAGTTGCCTGTTCGATTCTAATAATGCCATTATTTTTTTTGAATATTTTAAGAATTTCTTGTTTGACTTCTGATCGTCTTTCATCAAAAGATTTGTGGCCGAAACTAGGCGTGACTTTGTGCATTGGATTCATATAATGCACGTTGCAAGCAATAAGTATGCCAGATTTAATGTCTTGGCCAATGGCTGGCTCTATTCCGAGGCAGAAAGTGAAATTTTTAATATGGGTAATATCTTCAATATCCTCAATGTCTTTAATATTGAATTTGTCTATATCTACGTGTATTTTTTTTAAATTTATGCCTAGATGTAAGTCATATGTGAATCCCAGCGGGCCAAGTTTGATGGTGCCCTTGTGAAAAGAGCCTAGCAAGGGAGTGCTGTGTGAGAGGATATTTTCAAGTCTTAAGGCAATGCTTTCAATGTTTCGTTCAGCAACTCCCTTGCGCTGTTCGAGCCAACTTATTTCAGCACCCAAAAATAGAGGGATATGCACTCTTTCAAGTTGTGACTTAAAAAAAGATATTACTCTCCTTGAGTGAAGATCAAAAACAAATGCTCTTCCGCTGTGGATGTTGCAGATGATGCCACTTCGTCGCTTGATGGGGGGAGTAATATCACTATCAGATAGGCGTGGAATTGCAGTGTAATGATTGTGGTTTATTTTTTTTGAGTGTGATCTGTATCCTATGATGAATAGAAGTTTGCTTGATTTAAATGTGAGCTCATAATTAAGTTGAGCTCTATGAAGGGATAGAAAAATATCTTTTCCATCTACTTTAAAAGCGACCTTTTTTTGGGGATCATTGCCAGTTATTGTTCCATGAATAGTTTTGCCGAGCCATTCAATAACTGGCGTGGAGCCGCTCCATGGTTGAGGATTTTCTGCTTGAATTAAGTGGTCAGGGGCAGAGACTGAGGTGCCTGTCCAGCTTACATATGTGCCAATGACAAGTGGGATATTTGATTCGCGAAGTTTTGAAGTTTCTATTGAATAGCATCGCCCTTCGTAGCTAACCAGAGTTGATATTCCAAAGCGGTTAATATTACTAAGCTGGCCAAAAATTCGTGCATCAATTTGTGTAGGTTCCTTGTTTGAATATAATATCTCTATATTGGTTTCGAGGGCGGGTTCTTCTTTGGAGGAGGGAGTGTCACTGGAGAAGAATTGAAGGAATTTATTTAATCTATGTTTAAACATGCGCATTGTGTGCTCAGTGAATAATGGGGTAGGGCTTATGGATGATAGTCTGTTGGCGATAATTGTATCATTTTGGAATTTAATTGGTCTACTATAATTGGGCTTTGATTGCCAACTTGAATGGTTAAGTGATTTTAGGTGTGGGAAGTGGATTAGGGGTGTGAAGGCGCTTGACATAATGCCGCTTACTATTTATTATTTGTAATGTAGATGCCTTGAATGAACTTGCCTTAAATGGGTGGGTGATGTTGTGGCTTGTCTGGGATGACATGGGTTTAACAATTGGTATCTAACAGCCATTGTTGAATCTTCTCTCTGAGAAGCTGTGATAATGTTTGATAAAGTCTTGATGAACGGAGTTGGCTTGCTTGGTAGCAAGCATGATGGTTTAGTAGTACTTGCATGACTACTTTGGGTTTTTGAGGGTTGGCTCAAGGGTGGTAATGTTTACTGAACAATCGACTTCCAACGGTAATAACCTTGAAAATTTATCCTGACTGTATCAATGCTACCATTTTCATGGCAAATACATAATTAGTAATTGATTGTAAAGCCCGGCTGGTAACTGGGCTTTTTGTAAAGCCCGGCTGGTAACTGGGCTTTTTTAAAGCCCGGTTTGGTACCCCGGGCTTTCTTTATTCATCTTGACGGATGTAAATAGAACCTCTGAATAAGTCCAAATATAAGGTTGCGCATCAAAATAACCCGTTGATTGGACCTGCCTGATCTTATGGTGAAGGGACTTATTCAGAGTATCCTAAAGCATATTTGAATGTTAATTAATATGCGTAACTGTCACACGAATAACCTTGCGCGGTGTAAGTGGTGTATTGGATTTGGCTGTAATTCAATAGGGCTGATATATTGCCTTCTTAGTGTGCTGTTGTATATTTGTTCTTCTGGATCAAGAATAAGTAGAAAAGTATCACAATTAATAAATTCATACTAAGATAAAGTATTCCTGATGCGTACTCAGACTTGAAATTTTCAAGTGTGGATGCAATGGGATGGCAAAGGTATGCTTCAACTTGAGTTTCAGTAAACTAAAGCATTATTCTAGGTTGGTAACTTGCTGAGTGGAGATGCTGAGTTTTGCCTCTTGTTCGAGGTGTGCTTGTTGTTTTTTCTGGTTGAATCATTCACTGTGCAATCAAGGAGAAATTATGTCGATTTATAAGCCTGGACGTCCGAACAAAGGAAACCCGCCAGATGAGGCTGGTGAATATCGGTTTAGGAATAAAGACACGAATGAAATTGATTACATTGGAGAGACAAATAATCTCAGGCGGAGAGAGAGGGAGCACTATAATTCGGATAAGCCCCTTTCTCCAGAAACTCATGACTTTGAATGGCAGCGCGCAGATGGTAGGAGTACATCTGGCACACGCAGAGAGCATGAGTCAGAAAAGATTGGTCAGCATAATCCACTATTAAATATTCGCGGTGGAGGAGGTGGTAGAACTGCGAAATAATATTTGGAAAAGCGCCGAAGTTATGCGGCGCTTTAATTGTATTTGTTAATTTAGTTTTTAAGAAGTATGGAATGTATTGCTGTGAATTATAAATGGATAGAATTTTGTAGATAATGCTGGTTCGCTGCTTGGGTGTTAAATTTGGATTAATGAGATTTCAGTTTAGAAATCTGCTCTTCTTTTTCCGTATTTTGTTGGATCTGAATGAATGTCAAAGCAGCCATTTGGTGCTTGTAAGTCCCACGTGTCCTCCGTTAACCCGAGTTTCTTTAAGAGTCTAAATTGTTTAGAACTTGCTTGGTTGATACATAAGACCGTTACATAAAATAAGAAAAAGAATTTCAAGCCTTTTCTGTCTTCTACAAATCTAATCGAGCTTTTCATGAATATAATTCCAGATGGCATCTTTATCGCTTCATATATAAGCCTAAGATCGGTTCTCCCAACTATTTTTGCAGGATATTTTCGTCTATTTGACAATACCTCAAGAATAGATCGGATTTGATCAGATCTTGAGAGATGGCTTTCTATTGCTCGTTCACTCCACCGTTCAAGAGCGTGACTGGTGAAGACTCTTGTTATGCCAAAGGTGTTAAAGTCAGGTTCTGAAAAAATCGCAGATGGAACTAATTGCCTCGTGACATATAGACTGCCCAGCTTTCCTCTCCAAGCTCCAGCACGCGGTATTTCCATTGCAATTGCAGATTCGGTTACAATTCTTGGCTTATGTTCATTCTTTATGTTTGTAAAATTCATCAGGCCATGAATAGGAGATGACGCTGCGATCTTAAACTCAATAGGAGCTGATAGCAAAGCTTCCAATGTTTTTTTGCTTTGAATTTTACCCCCTCTTTTCTTGGCTATCTCACTTATTATTTCCGCCCGTTTTTTGATGATTTCCGAATAGAATCCACCCAGAAACATGATGTCGGCAGTATTCATTGCATCCTTTTCGCGGAGTTTGGATAGCCAAACGGTGATGTCACGAAAAGCCTCGTTAGTTGCAATGATTTCATCATATTTGCCCAGTGGCATGGCTGCATGTACTTCTTGTGGAGCTTCGCTCGATGCGTTGTGAATCACCTGCAGTGTTGGTACTGGCATGCCATTCATATTGAAATCCTCTCGTGTGACGATGCATTGCCCTGTATGGCTTGAGATGCGGTCCATTCCATAGGGCGTATGCACCTTCAGTTCCAGATGGTGGAGCGCCCCTAATAGCACTACAAATGCGCGGAATCGTGATTGCTTGAGTTGGTGTCCTGATTTCCTCGGACAGCAGACTCAATGGCCCTTTGCTCATGCTTGGCGATGCGTGAGCGTGGCTGACTGTAAATCACAGTTCTGCGGTGCAACTAAGGCATATGCATAGACATCAGTGAACACCATATGGGTGTGCATAGGCCTAGCGCAGATACGCCTAACAAATCGATGATGTATCGGGCTTGCTGTACGAGTTCGGTGACTGCCGGTTATGAAGTCGCATGATGCGTAAGGGTAAAACCCAAAACGCATACAAATAAGCTCAAGTGATGCAGAGCTGGTCTGGCTCACTCAAGTTATTCAGCAAGTAGCTGGCAGGAGCCAGCTTTCTGGAAGCAGTAAAGACTCTGTGTGTGCAAAAGCTGAGTACGCAGCAAAGTTGATCGGAGAGTCGACCGCGCCACCGACTTATGAAAAAGGCGGTGAATTTTAGGTTCCAGTATGTCCCGCAAGAATAATTGATTAACGGGCAGGTACTTATGCCACGGATTAATCCAATATTGACGCTGGAATCACCCGCGCCGGAGGTTCACACCCTCAGCCGGAGTGGAGCTGATCCGTACCGATCGTCCACGAGCTAATAATAGGCAGGAAAGCGAAGGATTGCAAAGACGTGAGTCACTCGGATCTCACTTGTGATGGAAAAGGTACACAGGTGCCGGGGGAGAGGGGGCTCGAACCCCATAAAAAAACACCGGCCTGATCAGGCCGGTGCTTGTCAAACACCTCTGCTAGTCCTCTACGAACTCGGTTGCCAGCGTGTGGAGCGTTTCGTAACCGTCAGGTGCCGGTGCCTGAGCATCGCCCTCTGGAGCCGTGCGGAGCATGCATGGAAGGTAGTAGCCCCCGTTTGACCTTTGATATTCTTGAACATTCAAAAGGTCCATTACCTCCTCGTAGGCAACACGTTGAGATTTAGGTGTTGCGCCAATCTCATCGCAGTGCTCTACATATGCTTTATATAGATCCCTTCTCTCTATTCTGAATTTCTTGACAGGTACTGCTTCCTTCCTGTTGATGATCAGGCAGTGGTTCGCAAATGACAGCACGCTACTCAGCTTCTCCTTGTACGCGGTCAGCGCCTGTTCACTACTCTTTGGGATGCAGAAACCACCTGAAGCATGCAAGGATTGGTACCCCTTGATGGCCCAGTTCAGGATGCCAGGCAGCTCATTTGCCAGCTTCTGGCTGAGGTTTCGGTCAATCTGGCTCTCTTCAACCCTATTGTTCAAGCGGAGAACGATCAGTCGACGGAACCAGCCGTGGGAAGTGTCCTTGCTTCGGGGGAGCGAATTGACCGATACGACGAGCTTTGCCGTTGCCTTGAACTGGAAGGGGTCCTTGCCCTTCCTCTCGGCCGAAATCAGTCCGCCTGCAACAACACGCTTGATGATCTCGTCGGGCAGCTTTGCGCCTGCAGCGACCTCATCCGAGATGTTCGCCAGCTTGCCGCTCATCTCGGCGACATTGAACTTACCTGCGAGCGCTGGAAGGGGTATCACTGAGACATTGTGCACCCCGAGCAGGGAGGTCATTGTCGAGGTAATCACGCTCTTGCCATTGGAGCCGGTGCCCCACAGCCACAGCATTTTTTGGAAGGAAGTGTCTTGTGTAAGCATGTAGCCCATGTACTGCTGCAGGACGAGGATTTTGGCGCTTTGGTCAGCATCACCCCTGAAGGTAGCCTCCAGGAATTTGAGCCACTCTTCGCATGCTGCCTGCGGATCAAAGGTAATGCTGAGCTTGTTCTGCAGGTTGTTTTCGGGGTTGTCAGAGCTGAGTTCGCCAGTCATGAGGTCAACCGTTCCATTGGCGCAGCCAATCAAATGGGCCAGCGGCTCAGGACGGAATTCCTTGCGGCAGGTGACCGTCAGCACGTTAATAACCGCTTCCACTTCGCGCAATGGCTTGCTCTGCTTGTAATGCTCGTTGACTAGGGATGTCTGCAGTGTCTTCACTGCAATTGACGACCATGAACCGGATTTGTAGACCCAGAACAGCCCCTCGCTGAAGTAAGGGCTGATGCCGCCAAAGTAGGTGGCTATGACCGCTTCAGCCTCTAGGTAGTCCGACTCGACTGGCGTCGAGTTGCTGGCAGTCCTGCTGCTGGTGCGGTGGCCTTTGAGTACAGGAAGTGCATCTACATCAATCGCCTTACCATCGGCCTTGCATTCGATGAAGTGATCGGCTGGATGGCTGCCGTCATGGGATGGCATATAGTAGATCTGAACGGCGTTGTCGGAGCAGGGATCCACTTCGACATTGAGGAGCTTGCCTATGCGGCTGGCAATCTTATCGGTGCTGTAGCGACCTGAAGGGACATCTTTGGTCAGAGGCATCACCAAACGCAGCTTGTATGCCTCAGCTGTTGAAGAGAACGTGGTGTACAGGATATAGGCGTATGGCTTAAGAGACGCCTTCAAGGTAGCGAGCCCTTCGGGTGACAGCTCTGCATCAATGTCCAGGATTGCGCCGGTAACTGCGACCGCATTCTCCTTTGTACGGGGCTGATTGGGCTTGAACTCCGTCAGCGAGAACAGTTTCGCCTGATCCTTACTGGGAATGGTAGCGTGACCTAATTGTCCAAAGTGGTAGCACAGCTCTTCAAAATTACATTTTTCAACGCTTTTCGGACGATTGGATTTGATGACTTCGAATTCAGAGAATTGCATTTTTAGGACTTTCTAAAAAAATGCCCCTTCCGAGGCTAAGTGTTTGACTTAATGGTTATTTCATGACTACGTTGGCCATCACATCACTGGCGACGCGGAGACCCGAAGTGCTGAAGTGGGCGTAGCGCTGGGTGGTGGATGGTGATGCATGCCCGACCAGATGTTGGACGGTATAGAGCGACACCCCGTTCTCAACCAGCAACGAGCAAAAGCTGTGGCGGAGATCGTGTATACGCATATGGCTGAGGCCTGCGGCCTCAAGGATGCGGGTAAAAGCCTTGCGCGGATTGTTCAGTGGCTTGGATGGGTCCTTGCCTGGAAAAATCCAAGGCGAACCTGCAACCCGAACTTGCTTACGAAAGATGCTGATTGCGGCCTCGTTGAGCGTGACATGTCGGGACTTTCCGGCTTTTGTGGTCGGAAGGTAGAGCGTGCCAGCATCAATGTCGAGATGCTCCCATCGTGCCTGCAGGATTTCTTCACGACGGCAACCAGTCAGCAGTAATGCCATGATTGCTGATGCAGCAACCTGATTGGTTTCATGCTGCGCGGCCTCCACGAGGCGCTTTGCCTCTTCCTTATTCAGGTACTTCTGATGCTTGATTTCCTCCTTAAACTTGATTGCATGGGTAACAGGGCTCGTTGCGACAATTTCCCACTTGACTGCCAGTGAAAACATCTTCGACAGCAGGGAGCGGTGACGATTGGCGGTGGCCGGAGATAGCAGGTTTTTGATTGTATTCAGGTAGGTGTCGATGCAACGTGTAGTGATATCGCTTAATCGGTATTTGCCAAAGGCGGGGATCAGGTGTTGATTGAGCTTGGCTTCGTCATCTGCGATGGACCGCTTGTACCCGCTTGCATGGGGAACATAGTGCTCCTTAGAAAACTTGGAGAAGAGCGGCACTGCCTTCAGTTGCTGGTTTTCGTTGAACGGGTTGCCACCCCGCTCGATTTGGGCACGGAAACCCAATGCAATCGTACGAGCTTGCTCTACCGTGATCGCGCCAAACGTACCGATACGAAGATGTCTTTTATGACCAGCGATAGTCGCGGCGAACCAGAACGATTTTTGCCCTGACTTGGTCACCTCAATACGAAGACCCTTGACCAATGGGCAAGTGATGCTACGTGACTTCGAGCTTGAATTGGCATCGTGAGGCTTTAAGGCCCTGATTGCCTTATCGGTAAAGGGCGGAGCGTTACTACTTGAACTACTGGGATCAACTTTCATTGCCATGATAGAACCTTTGTAAAAAGGAGGTCATGGCAAGAGGGGGGTGAGATGCGGCAGCGGTACCCGCGCCCATACACAACCACCGCAGAACGAGTCGTACTCGTGCGATGACCATCCTTGTGGATGACTTCCAATAGGCTTATTGGAGTTGGTTTGTATGGCGGGTATTAATCGGAGGCCGCGACCGGAAGCAGGGGACTGGGCGCTGTGGCGCTAGAGACTGCTTCCCTCTAGCACAGCCTCTGTCGATAGCGTCAGAGGCTCATCCAGTTTTTAGGTGTATGTGAATCGCCTATGTAAAGCGATTCAAGGTGCGAATCTTGTACCGTCTTTTGGGTGGTTGTCAACACTCGCGGCATATGAATCCGTTGATTAGAACCCAATTTCTCCCTGTTTTCTTCAGAAATTCCCTCTTGCCACAATGGGTTAGGATGCTGGGTGTGGAAATGTCCAGAAAGAGGCTTCAGTGGCCAGCCTATGGCCAGCCAATTTGAACTTGGATAAAAGTTGGTGCCCTTCGCGCCCTTCATGCCCTTTCATACACCTTGAGGGCGCGAAGGGCGTCAAGGGCACCATTTACAACTGGCGTCGCGCCAACCATGCAACCGTATCCAAGTACGCTAGTGCCTCCGCCTCTTCACGATGACAGTTGCCGTCAAATTCACGGATAGCAGCTCGTTCCATGAAAAATTCGGCAGCATCGGCATCTAGGGATTGGAACCATACGAAAAGTGACTCCTTGCTTGGTTTGAAAGGATGTGAATTCATGATCGCCTCCATCTGCTCGTCTCACGCATGGCGTCACACCTCTGTCGGTGTTGTGCATGGTGAAAGGTGGAAACGGCAGAACGCTGAAATTTCGTGGTCAATGCCTGATGACTTCGGAATGATGATCTCAATACCTGATCCAGAGTCTCCGGTCAGATAAAGCAGTTCGTAACAGGTAGCATGTTCCTCGATGAACTCGAACCCCGGATGCAGGTCCAGATCGGTAGAGCATTCAAGTGAGGACTCAATACTGAGGCTGCCACCAGTAATTGCTTCCACTTCCCTTGGGTGATCCGAGTCGTCGATGATGATGAACTGCGAATATTCGAACGGGTCGATTTCACATGTGTCCAGAAACTGACCAATCCGCATTTCAACTAGGCTTTTGATTTCGCTATTCACAATCTTGTGAATATCTTGATGGGACTGGATGATCATCATTGCTGATTGTCTCCATGCTGGATGTGTAGATTTTCTGGATTTTGAGGGGCTGAGATTCCATATAGGCCAGCCTCATGATTTGGTTTTCTTGGCATATTTGGCCCTGAGCTTGGAAATGGGACCCAATAGGTAGACCCCCTTTTTATCCCCCTTTGTGATGATTTCCTCATTGATTAAGATGGCGGCTAGGTAATAACCGTTATTGCACGATCTACTTTTCAAATAGGCGGGTTGAAGCTGTTTAGGCGAAATGATTGACCCCTCGTTAATTTCGGAGAGGATGGATTCAATTCGACCAAATGGGATTGGTTCGGTGCCGAATATTCCGCCGGATGTGGAAGTGATGCGAATGGCGAAATCATCAACTTCCTTTGCGAAATCTATTGTATAAGTGATTTCGCTGAATTTTTTGCCGCCAAGCGTGCTTGTGCTTTTTGTCTGGGGGTTCATGATGGTTATCCCAAAATGTGGTCGATCAGGTTTTCGGGATGAATGGAAATGCTGAAGTCAATTTCAAGTTCAAAATTGATTTCAAGAATAGAGTCGGAGGTTTCGTGATGGGTAGGCATATTTCCTCGTAATGGTTGATGATTCGAGGAAATATATCTGTCCAATAAATATTTAGATTCGGGTTAAAGTATGTTTGTATATCATTATTCTGTGAAATAGATTGTGTGGATAAGGTCCTGCTCGAATGGTAAAGTTAACTATCGTTCTGCGGGGTGTGATAGATGAATAATTACGATCAGCTGCTGGGTATCAGGGGTGCGCTGGGTATGCTCCAACTGCAGGAGTCTAAGAGAGAACTCCTTGACTCTTTGAAGATGGGAGGATGGGGTACGATGTTGAAATACAATAGCGGCTCATTGGATGTCCTATCTTCTAGGAATGATCATCTTCGCTATTTTGCTGATTTTGAAAGGTCCACCTCAGCTTTACATTCAGTTGGGGAACTTCGTGAGGTATTGCTTGGGATAGAGGCGCTCCCCTTCAGTACCTATCGTGAATCCTTACAAGCATTAGTGATGCATGATCCATTAAGCGAATACCGCAGAATTTATGATAAGTATAATGTGCTTGATCCTATTCAAGAGCTGCGTGATGGATTAAGGTCGCTGCATATTTTGGATCCTTTAAAAGAATATAGGGATGCATTAGAGGCAAGCCGTGTTTTGAGCGACTTTTCTGGAATGAATTCGACTTTCAAGTCTTTGGGGATTGAAAGTATTATTAAGTATGCTACAAGAGAGGAGTGGTCCGCAATCTATAGCTACTTCGATGATAAAGTAGAGCTAGGTCCCGATAATACTATTTCGCTGGGTTCTGCAACGTTTAGCTGTGCTGAAATTCAAAGAATTGCCGATGAAATTGCAGATAAGATTTTTAGTGATTCCTCTGAAAGAATTGAACAGGTTCTGGAAAGGCTGATTGCTGAAGTCAAGGCTTTAAAGAGTCCGGTCCTTGAGAAGATTTTAACCTTGTTTGTTTTTCCAATAATAATGACTTTTGCTTTTTCTTTTATTAACTCTGGTGTTGATTACTATGTGAAAAACTATTTAACAGCTCCGCCACGTGAGGTGGAGAAGAAGATAAAAAAACACGTAATTTCTGAGGTGGAGGATAGGGCTGTCCTCGAAAAATTCAGACTGGTTTCAGGAAAGGCGATTAATGTGAGACTTAATCCATCTGCTAACTCACCAGTTGTCGGTCAATTTCAATTGGGGCAAGTGGTTGCGTTGATGGAGAAACGAGGGGATTGGTCTCTTGTTGCATGGTCTGATGATGGTGGCGGTGTTGTGGTGCGAGGATGGGTGTTCAGTCGATATTTAAAAAAATTCAATTAAAGGGGCAAAGATGAATGAGGACACAGTAAGTAAGGTTACTAACCTGTTTTACTACGGTAAAAGCGCGTAGCTCAAAAACGCGGGCTGTATTTCGCCTGTCGGGAGCACGGTACCAATGGTTTGCTGGCTATAGCCCGGCAGCCGTTCCTTGAACATTTGAAAACAAAAAACCCGCGTTGCAATGAGCAAAGCGGGTTTCAAGTATTTCCTCACAAGTCCCACAGAGTGGGGATGGTGGCCGGTCGCGGAATCGAACCACGGACACGCGGATTTTCAATCCGCTGCTCTACCAACTGAGCTAACCGGCCGCAAGTGAGACGCGCATTAAACCCGATTTAAGAAGGTGCGTCAACCTTTTTCTGCAAATTTTTTTCGGTGTGAGACCGGTTTTGTCCGGGATTCTTGCCTATCTTTCTGTTTTTAATGGGTATTCTTTCATTGCTGGTGGGAGCAAAAAAATGGGGTTCGTATGCGCGGTCTTGTGTCCAGAGTCGCAAAATTTTGCCGTTTCTCTCGAGCCTGCCTTGCTGTGGAATCGCAGAACCTTGTTGGTCAATCACGTGTCGTTCATGAGGCGTAAACAAGAGCGTTCCAAGGGATTCGTTCTGTGGTGGGACGGATAGCAGCCCCAGAAGGAGCAGGGTGTTCATGGCTGTAGCCATCTGAGTTCACCTTCGCAACGCAAATGGGCGCCCGATGTGCGCGTCAGGATGCAGCGATCAAAGTGCACACGCCCGGGAAGCATTGCCAGGCTACCGAGCCATTCGATTGCGGCAACATCATGTACAAATATGCCATCTACCACGAGAGACACGTGCAACCACCCGTTCGGGTCAGGTGCCACGGCATCTCCGATCGTAATCAGGGTAGGGGGAAGAGGGGAGCGCGCGGTGTGCCATGCGGCCCGTGGATCATGGATAAGTGCATGTGTGATGGCGGTTGGTGCAGGTATGGATGGCGGACTTTGCACCGGACGCATCCTGGTCTGACTCATCACAGCTAGTCCGTATGCCTGGGCTGACATATGTATGGCCAGCACGCTGCTTAGCAAGGCAAGACACGGCGCGATGAGTGAGGCGAGGCGGGTGGGTATCATGGCAATGGATGAGTGACGTCCAGGGTGTGGGTATCCTGATGGATGATCAGGCCCGGTGTTCGCTGCAGCTGATCGATCCAGATGCGCGCAGAGGCGTCTGGGCCATGATAGGTCAGCGTACTACGTACATTTCCCCCGTTAGATTGCCAGCGGATTTGGTCAATTCGGATATCCGGTGGCGGCATCAGTCGGGCTGCCAGCGCATGCAAATCGCGATCGGGCCGAGTCTGATGTTCATCTGCATCGGCAATCAGCGCTGACCATGTGGCGGACTGCGAACCTGAATGCGAAGATTCCGTCACGTGAGGTAATGGTGCCGGGCGGGTTGCCAGATAGTGACGCGTCGACTGGCTGTATCCATGCAGAACCCCACTCAAGCCGAGCGCGGCAAGTGAGAGCGCGATAAAGCGGCGCTGCCATGCGGGGCTCGCGTAACCATGACTGGACAGTATGTCTGGTGCCCGCATCAGCACAGGACAGTGCAGTCCTCCCTGGCGGCACAGTACGGAAAGCAGAGAAATATCAGGCGGGATGTCGATTAAGCAGATGTCGAGTCCTGCACGTTCTGCGTGCTGCCCTACACCCTCTCCGTTTGCCTCGGTGCTGATCATCAGGGTGAGAGGGGCGGCTAATCGGAGGATGCGATATTCCTGCAGCTGTGGCCTGATCCAATCATCGTTTCCCAATTGCTCGCCATGGTCGGTGCTATGCAATATTGCACCGTGCTCACACAGTAGCATGCGTGTACGTCTGCCTAGCGGTAAGGCGAGCAAGGTGGGCGTCTGCAGATGCGGCAACAGCGCGTGCGCGGCCAGCATGGCTGCACTGACCACTCGCCAGGGTCGGGACAGTGGCTTGAGCGTCTGCGCCAGCCAGTCGCGCATGCCGGCCTCGCGACAGTGAAAGTGCAGGGTGCGATCTCCCATTGACCAAGTCTGCTGCCAATCGTGCTCGCTCGCCATCGGGGGTATTTCGCTGATGGATTCGCTGGCCAAGTTGAGCAGTATAAACAGCTGCCGTGTCGACTGACCCAGTGCAGGAAGCCAGTCATCCTGATCGCTTAGCTGAATGGCCTGATCCAATGGCGTATTGTCAGGCAGAAACCAAATTCCATCATCGTCTATCAGGATCAGATCCGGATCGTGCCGACCCATGGCTATCCTCCTAATTTGCCCACTAAGTCGTACACGGGCAGCATCACCGCGGCAATGATGCCTGTCATGATTCCCCCAAGGAGCAGCGTCAAAGCAGGCTCGATACTGGCGATGAGCTTATCGGTGCGCTGCTGGCACCGCCGTTCGAAATAGGTGTGGGCGCGTTTCAGGGTAGAGAGCAGGGCACCGGTGTGTTCGCCTGTTTGAATCAATTGGATAAACAGGCTAGGCAAGCGAAGATGCCTGCCGAGGGCAAGACTCAGCGGATGGCCATTTTCCAGATGTACGCAGCACTGTCGAAGAGAGTGCCCAAGCTCTGGATTTGACTGGTTGTGTGCGCAGACGGATACGCACTCTGCGAGGGGCATACCGGACTCGAACAGCATGGCGAGCTGTGAGGCCAGATGACTGGCTCGCCATTCTTGCCGCCATGCGCCGATGACTGGCGCGGACTCCAGGACATGCCCCAGCCATCGCTGGAATCGGGTAGATAGCAGCGTGGCCATTCCGAAGCATAAGGGCGGTGCGAATAGGCAGAGACAGGAAAGGATAGGTGCCTGGCGAAACACCTCATTCACGGACAGCAAGGCTCGCATCGTAGCGGGTGGCTGACTGCCAAACGCACTGAACATGCCGGCAAGTTGAGGGAGTAGCCAGCCAATGATAAAGACGCTGGCTCCGCCACCCACCATCAGCACCAGTGCCGGATAGGTCAGTGCCTTCCGTAAGTGTTTGCGCGCTGCGACATGTTGCTGCAAAACGGCTTCCAGGCGACCCAGTGCTTCGGGTAGTTTTCCGCTGAGTTCGCCTGCTCGAATGACGGCCAGACAGTGCAATGGAATCTGAAGCCCGCAGCGCCGCAGCGCATCCGAAAGGGGAAAGCCGCTTTCTATGATGGCCGCCATTTGCTGAACGGCTGTGCGCCAGCGTGCATGAACCACCAGATCGTGCTGCAGCTTCAATGCCTGCGCGAGAGGTAAGCCAGCGTCGAGTAGCTGGGCCAGCTGAAAGCAGAACTCAGCCAGATCTTCATCTTGAACCGGATAAGCGGCGCGAGAATGACGTAGAAATGGTGTCACGGCCGCCATCCTGTCACGCGTTCGATTTCTGCCGCTGTGGTTAACCCCGCACGAAGAATGCGTTGGGCATCATCCTGAAGGGTGTGTTGCGGATGCAGACTGTCTAGTGCAGTACAGTCAGGTATCAGGCATTCGGCCAGAATGGTTCTACCCTTGAAGCCGCGATGCTGGCAAAGGCTGCATCCCGCGCCAAAGCAGTGCGGACACTGTGTACGCACCAGACGCTGCGACAGGATCAGTTTCAGTTCGCTGGCAAGCTGGCGCGTTGAGATGCCCAGCTCCTCCATGCGCAGCACGGCGTTTCGAGTGGAGGATGCGTGTACGGTAGATAAGACCAGATGTCCTGTCATGGCAGCGCGCATGGCCATGGCTGCAGTTTCTGCATCCCGAATTTCGCCAATCAGAATGATGTCCGGATCCTGGCGCATCAGGGCACGGATGCCATCCGGGAAATTCAGCTGTTCGGAAATGGCGGTTTGACGAATGTGGGGTAACCTGACTTCCACTGGGTCTTCAAGCGTCGCAATATGAATGCCGGGGCTGGATAGGGTGGCGACTAGCGCATGCAACGTAGATGTCTTACCCGAACCCGTGGGGCCGCAGACAAGAATCAGCCCGGAGGGATAGCGCATGGCGAGCTCAAGTGCGGATTGCACTGGTGGAGCCAGGCCAAGCGATGCCAGGCTGCGCGGACCCATATTGAGGTCCGCAAGGCGGAGCACGAGTTTCTCGCCGTCGATTGTGGGCAGGCTGGATACTCTGATTTCCAGCTTTGCATGCTGGCCTTGCCAGGAAAACCGGCCATCCTGAGGATGGCGTGTGTCGGTAATGTCCATGCCCGCAAGTGTTTTGATGCGATTGATGAGCTGAGGCCAGCGATCGAGCGAGGCACTGTGCTGCAGATGTAGCACCCCATCAATTCGCATGCGGATATCACCACTGTAGCGTCCGGGTTCGAAATGAATGTCCGAGGCGCGTAGTCGATGTGCCTCGCCCAGACAGTCATCCAGTATGCCCGGCGCATCCAGATCCTGCCACGCCATTGGCGGCCGCTGCTCCAGGGACAGTGCTTGCGCCAAAGTGAGCGGGTCGCACAATGCAGGCTCGATTAACCAATCGCGATGTAAATGCCGCGTCAGCATGTCCAGGACAACTGTATCCTGTGGGCGTGACATTGCCAGGGTCATGGTGCGAGCGGCAGTGTCCAGTCGGGCTGGCCAGACTTGATAACGGCGTGCGAGATGAGGGCTGAATGGCATCTCGCCAATGCACGTATCCAGTGTGGTGACTAGTTCATTTCCTAGTCTTTTTGCAAGTCTGGGCCAGATGTCCTGCGCCTGAGAAAAGCCCAGCTCGATTAATGTTTCGCCAATGGGTTTGCCGAGGGTGCGTTGTGCCGTCAGTGCCAGGTGAAGTTGGTCAGGATGCAGGATGCCTTCAGCGACTAATGATTCACCAAAACGGACAGTTGGACGACTTGTCATGGTTCATTTGCCTTGTGAGTTGGGCATACGGGTCAGTCGAAGGGGCGGAATGGCTTGCAGCTTGCTCCCCTGGATCTGGACAGCGGACTGCAGTCGGGGCGTTGGCAGTGCGACAGATGCCGGTTCACTGGTCGCTGGCGCAGAAGGTGTGCGAGATGCTGCCTGCGTGTCCGGATGCCATTGAACGGGCCACCAGCAGCCTAGGCTAATCAGCGTGCAGATGACCCAGGCCAGACCGTGATGCTTCGATGTGCGGCCAAGACGGATCATGCGTATCGGTCTGCTCATCGAACCTCCTCGGGTAGGGCATCAGGCCAGCGGGATTCTGCAGCCTTGATGTGTGCCCGGAGCACAATCAGCAGCTCTGTGCGTCGAGCAAGACGTGACTGACTACCAAAGAGCCGATCCAGTCCAAACGGAAAGGTCTGACTGCCCGGCACACGATCCAGATCATGATCCCTCTGCTGCTGCACCAGTCCGCCGAGCACGGCTGTTTCCCCGTCGGCGAGCGTTAAGAGTGATTCGATTTCGCGTACCTGAATTTCCGGAACGGGATTGCGGATACTTTGAGCGGCCAGTCCATCTGCTTGCAGCATGGCAATTGCCGGATCATCCCGATAACCGGTGATACGGCTAATCGTGGGGCGGATATGCAGGATAAGGTCGCCATGAGCACTGATCTGAGGCAGGACTGTCATCACAAATCCGACGGGGACTGTATGAACCGTACTGCTGTATACGCGGCGCTCCGGTGTGCGCTCCGTGGCCTCGCGGATATCGATTTGTGTACTGAAGTAGACTTTTTCGTCTACTACTTTCAAGACTGCACTTTGATTGTTGAGCGCCATGATGCGCGGGTTTGATAGCACACGCGCCGAGCCAACTGACTCAAGTAGCTTCAGGACGCCATTCAGGTCGCCTGACAAATAGCGCGCCAGTCCGAAGGGCTCGGTGCTCAATCTGCTACCCAGGCTGGATTGACCGAATTCCAGTCGCTTTCCGCCTAAAAGCACGCTCCAATTCACACCCGCTGAAAATTCCTCCTTGAGTTCAAGCTCAACCAGTGCCGCGTCGATCAGAATCTGCCGGTGTGATTGCAGATTGATATCGTTCAGGAAGGTGGTAAGTGCAAGGTGTTCGCCACGTTTGAGCCACGCAGCAATGACCCCGCTTTCTGGGTGTAGAACAAATCGTGGCACGGGTGCACTTGCATCGCCCTGCAGAGGTGCGGCGGGTTGCAGTAATGTGGCGATGGCCTTTTCCAGTCGGCCCCAGAATTGCTGATCGCTGGCGCTAGTGAGGTCGGTTTCACTGCTATTGCCCGTCTGGGGGGCGTTTGCCTGTGCGCTACCCGTGGTGCCAACTGCGGTAGACAAGGAAACATGCCCTTTCATCTGTCGGGCGATCTGGGGATAGTCCACGCGGTAGGTATGCAGGGTAGGGACATCATCGTTGACGAGAATGCGCTTATCGCGAATCTCGATCAGCAATCCTGTTTGTAGGGCAATTGCCTCCAGCAGCGTGGCAAGCGGTCTGTTCTTCAATAGGAGCGTAAGACGAGCGTCGCTGCCTGTCTGGATTTGCAATTCCATCCCGCTGTCGGCAGCGAGTGCCGTGAGCACTTCGCGTAAGGGGACATCGCGTACTTCGAGTGAGTACGTGGCAGATTCACCTCTGGCAGAAAGATGGATTGCGACTATTAACATGATGGATATGATTAATTTGTACATTAATTATAAAATATATAAGTAAAATGATTAAAAAAATAATGGCAGATCATCAGAGAGCGTGTCAGACATGATGAGCAATGGATACAACGCGTGTAGTTTGCCTAGCAGCGTAGTGCGCTTGATCCCTAGCAGGCGTGCTGCATCAGTTTTATTATGCTGGCACTGATTGAGTGCCGACATAATGACACTGGCCTCAATCTGCTTCAGCCAGTCATCCAGTTTGAAACCGGGTTGCAGAGGATGAGGCCGACGCTCGGTGTGGGAGGTATCTACAGGTAGAGGCAGATGAGGTTCGATATCCTCCGCGCTTAAACACGCCCGATCTGCGTGTGTGCACAAGCGAAATGCAAAATTGCGCAGCTCCCGCATATTGCCTGCAAAAGGATGGTTCGCCAGGCGTTGGAGCGCGCCGATGTCCAGTGCTGGTCGGAGCGAGTTCCCATCCCGGCAGTTCAAAAAATGATCGAGCCAGATCCAGCGATCCGCGCCGCACTGTCTGAGCGACGGGGTCTGGATATTCAGCACATTGAGCCGGTACATCAAATCCGAGCGGAACAATCCCTCCTCGACTGCTTGGTTCAGATCGCGATTGGTGGCTGCCACAATGCGGGCTGACGTCATGCGTACTGTTGTTTCGCCCACACGTACGAACTCACGGTTTTCCAGAACGCGCAGGAGTTTGGCTTGCACCTCCGGCGATAACTCGCCCACTTCGTCTAGAAATAAAGTGCCGGCGCCACAGGTTTCGAAGTAGCCGCGACTATCTTTGCTTGCTCCTGTAAATGCACCCTTGGCCGAACCAAACAAAATGGACTCGGCCAGACTCTCTGGTAAGGTTGCGCAATTGACGCGCATAAATGGCTGATCGGCACGCGGACTGAGGGCATGCAGCGCATGTGCGACCAGTTCTTTGCCTGTGCCGGATTCTCCGGTAATCAGCACCGGCCAAATGAAGGGCGCATACCGTGCAATGGTTTCACGAAGTGAGATGATGGGGGGACTGTGACCCATGATCGGATGTGAGGATGGGGAACCATCCTGATGATTGAGCGTCCATGCCAGTGTTGCAAGCAGGTCTGCTTCTTCCGGGGGCTTGATTGAAACGGGTTGCGTGGATGCGCTGCCGGACGGTTCCCGCGCCAAAAGTAGCAGTTGACCCTGTTCACCGCTTGACGTGACATTGAAGGCCAATGAGAGGGCTTGCCGGATGTGCTCATGCGGGATGCTGTGATGAGTCGAAAGCTGGAGTAGGATCATATTAAACTCATGTACAATATATAAAACAATAACTTGCGACATGATGTAACAGTTTGTCGGTCAAATGCAAATTGTTGCGATGCGAGAAATTTTGGCCGAAAAATTGATTACAATTTCAATCATGCTTAAAATGGCGCGTTGACTGAGAGACAGAGTGAATCCAGTGTCTTCTGCAAATTTGGTCGAAGTAAACAATGTGACGTTTGCTTACGACACCCGAACGATCCTGAAAGGGATCAACCTCACCATTCCGCGTGGCAAGCTTGTTGCCATCATGGGTGGTTCCGGCTGTGGCAAAACCACCCTGATGCGACTCATTGGCGGGCAGGTCAAGCCGACCTCCGGCGAAGTGAAAGTCGATGGCAAGATCGTGCATGCGCTTGATCGTGATGATCTGTACGACTTGCGCCGCCGCATGGGCATGTTGTTCCAGTTCGGTGCGCTGTTCACCGATCTGTCTGTGTATGACAACGTCGCCTTTCAGATGCGCGAGCATACCGACCTCAGTGAATCCATGATCCGTGATCTGGTACTCATGAAGTTGCATGCGGTCGGCTTGCGTGGTGCATCGCATCTCATGCCATCCGAGCTGTCCGGCGGGATGGCGCGTCGGGTTGCCCTGGCGCGTGCGATTGCGCTTGATCCGATGCTGATGATGTATGACGAGCCCTTCGCTGGCCTCGATCCCATCTCGCTTGGTGTCATCGGGAAGCTGATTCGTGAACTGAACGATGCGCTCGGTGCAACCTCGATTGTCGTGACGCACGATGTGATCGAATCGCTGGAGATTGTCGATTACGTCTATTTCGTGTCCGAGGGCAGAATCGTCGCTCAAGGAACACCCGACGAAATCCGTGCCTCCGACGATCCTTTCGTACGCCAGTTTGTGGGCGGCCTGCCGGATGGCCCTGTGCCGTTCCATTACCCGGCGGCAACCTATGCAGAACAATTGATGGGAGTGCCACATGACTGACTGGTTTGTGGCGCGGCTGTCCGCCCTTGGACGTCCCTTTGTGGATGCGCTGATCAAGGTGGGCTTCGCGACGCGATTTTTCTTCACGCTGCTGCTTCACTCCAGTACGGCTTTTCGCCGCGCCGGACTGACTATCCGCGAAATTTACTTCAGCGGTGTACAGTCGCTGATCATTATTTTGGTATCTGGCCTGTTTGTCGGCATGGTGCTGGGACTGCAGTTTTTCGAACAACTGCAACGCTTCGGTGCAACCGAAACAGTGGGCGTCGTGGTGGCGCTGTCGCTGTTGCGCGAGCTGGGGCCGGTCGTGGCGGGTTTGCTCTTCGCCAGCCGTGCAGGGTCGGCAATGACCGCAGAAATCGGTCTGATGAAAACCACCGAACAACTCGTTGCGATGGAAATGATGGCGGTTGACCCGGTTGCACGTGTGGTCGCGCCGCGATTCTGGGCGGGGGTGATTTCCATGCCCATGCTGGCGATCCTGTTTTCCACGATGGGGATTATCGGCGGCTATCTGGTCTGCGTGAAACTGATCGGTGTGGATGCGGGCGCATTCTGGGGACAGATGCAATCCAGCGTAGACATGCGTGATGATGTGATCAATGGCGTGATCAAGAGCGTGGTGTTTGGTCTGGCAGTTTCGCTGATTGCAGTGTTTGAAGGTTATGAGGCTGAGCCTACGGCGGAAGGCGTTTCCGGCGCCACGACCCGCACAGTGGTGACGTCTTCACTGGTTATTCTCGGTCTGGACTTTGTGCTGACCGCTTTTATGTTCAGGGGCATTTGATGAATCGCCGTTATTACGATTTCTGGGTAGGCTTATTTGTTGCCATGGTATTTCTGGCCATTGCCTTTCTTGCTTTGCGCGTCAGTGGCAGTAGCGGCGCCACGCAGGCTGCCACCTACAATGTCACTGCTACATTCGACAATATTGGCGGCCTGAAGGTGAAGGCACCCGTCAAGAGTGCAGGTGTGGTCGTGGGTCGTGTACTGGACATTCAGTTCGACAGCAAGCGCTATCGTGCCATTGTGAAGCTGGCGCTGGATCCGCGTTATCAGTTCACAAAGGATAGTTCGGCCGAAATTCTGACGTCCGGTATCCTTGGTGAGCAATATATCGGCTTGACCCCGGGGGCAGATGAAACCATGCTGAAAGACGGAGATCAGATTTCCCTGACATCGTCAGCCATTGTGCTGGAACAGCTGATTAGCCAGTTCCTGTTTAGCAAGGCTGCGGAAAACAAGGGTGACGGAGCGGCAGCCAAATAAGGCTGATCGGAGTCAGCATGCGCCAATTGTATTCACCGGTTCTGCTTGGCATGTCCTTGCATGCGGCTGTATGGGCCGTCGACGTGCCGATGCCAGAAACGGTGGTGCGTAATGCCAGTCGCGAAGTGCTTGAAGTGGTGCGCAAGGAAAAATTGACCTTCCGCGACAAGCGATTCAAGGATCTGATCGAGTCGCGCGCGCTGAGCAATTTTGACTTTGCGCGCATGACTGCCCTGGCGGTGGGTAAGGGGTGGCGTGACGCCAATGAGCTGCAGCGCAGCCTGCTCGTGAGAGAGTTCCGCACACTGCTCGTGCGAACCTACTCCATGGCACTGTCAGCACAGTCCATAAAGGATATCGAGGTGAAGCCTGTTCGCTTGGTCGAGGGGGACAACGATGTCGTGGTTCACACTGAAGTGGAAACCAGTTCCGGCCAGACCTTTCCGATCGACTACCGCATGATCCATATTGGTAATACGTGGCGTGCATGTGATATCTCGGTAGAAGGGGTATCACTGGTGAGTACGTATCGAACCAGCTTCAATCAGACCATCGAAAAAGAAGGTATCGAAGGGCTGATTCGCCAGTTACAAGCGCGCAATGCTGCTGCGCGGCAAAAGGGAAAACCGAATAATGCAGACGATACGCCTTGAAGGCGCCATCACATTGAAAACTGTTACCGCACAAAGTGCACGCGTCAGCGTAGCTTTGGCTGCAGATTCGGTGACATTGGACTTAGCCGCGGTCACTGATGTGGATTCGACGGCTGTGAGCATGCTGATGCAGGCGCTCAGAGACGCGCGAGTAAATGGGCGCGACCTGAAAGTGACCCGTCCGCACGATAATATTCTCAATTTGGCACGCTTGTATGGCGTGGAAACCGTGCTTGCCGGAGTCTGGTCATGAAATCATCTGCCCGCGTGCTTCGTTCAATAAGTGCCTGTATGCTATTTGTTCTGATGGCAGGGTGTGCGACACCGGGCAATTATTATGATCCGCTCGAACCGGTTAATCGCAAGGTCTATGCCTTTAATAAATCGGTTGATGAGGCAGTGATGCAACCGGTGGCGCGCGGGTATCGGGATCGTGTGCCGCAGCCTGTGCAAACGGCGGTCAGTAATGTGCTGGGCAATTTCGAAGATATCTATATTGGCCTGAACAATTATCTGCAGGGGAAAGTGGTCGACGGTACCACCGATGCCTTCCGGGTGATGGTAAATACCACGCTGGGACTTGGCGGTCTGATTGATATTGCGTCTGCGGCCAAGGTGCCCAAGCATCAGGCCGATTTTGGCCAGACATTAGGCAAATGGGGCGTCGGATCAGGTCCTTATCTGGTTATGCCGTTTCTTGGTCCTAAAACCTTGCGTGATACCACTGATTGGGTGGTAGGCAGTCAGGTGGACGGAAGTCGTGTGATTCATGATCAGGCGGCACGTAACCAGTTAAAGCTGATTAAAGTGGTCGATCTGAGAGCGCGTTTGCTGAATTCAAATGCACTGATTGGCGAAGCATCGCTTGGCGACGAATATGCCTTTGTGCGCAATGGGTATTTGCAGCGTCGTTACAGTTTGATTTATGACGGTGCGCCACCCAAGCCGCTGAAGCTGGGAGACGATGATGACTTTGATATTTCATCCATCGATGAACCCACAAGCGCAAAGTCTGAAACAGGTAAAAGTGCAGACATACAACAGACTGCACCTGTCACTACCGAGTCACCTCCGGTAACGCCTGCTGAAAAATGAATGCCTTGAAACAGGCGGGTCAATTAGCCCGCCTGTTCTATTTTTTCCATGATATGTGCAGGGATATTCCGATCTTTTCACCTAAGTGAATTGCGCTACAATCCCTGCTTTCCAGTTGGTTGCTACCCATGTCCACTGCGATCCGTTTTTCCCAGGTCAGAAAGCGTTTTGGTGAGCTTGAAGCCCTGAAAGGGGTGGATTTCCAGATTCACGAAGGTGAATTTTTTGCCTTGCTTGGCCCAAATGGTGCAGGCAAAACGACACTGATTTCCATTCTCGGTGGCTTGGCGCGCGCGGATAGTGGCTCTGTCGAAGTCATGGGGCGGGATGTGGTCAGCCAGTATCGCGAAGCACGCCGGCTCGTCGGTATCGTGCCGCAAGAACTGACCTTTGATCCCTTCTTCTCCGTACGTGAAGCACTGCAATTCCAGTCGGGCTATTTTGGATTGCGTCGCAACGACGACTGGATTGACGAAATCCTCGAAAACGTCGGGCTGACAAATAAAGCCAATACCAATATGCGTGCCTTGTCAGGCGGCATGAAGCGTCGGGTCATGGTGGCGCAGGCGCTGGTGCATAAGCCTCCCGTGATCGTGCTCGACGAGCCCACCGCCGGTGTAGACGTGGAATTGCGCCAGAGCTTGTGGGAGTTTGTGCAGCGCTTGAACCAGAAGGGTCATACCATTGTACTGACCACGCATTATCTGGAAGAGGCGGAAGCGCTGTGTGGCCGGATTGCCATGCTGAAGCAGGGCGAGCTGGTGGCGCTGGATACCAAGGATAACCTGATGCAAGCGCATTCGGCGCGCACACTGGCCCTGCGTCTTGAGCAGGGACTGCTGCCGGATAGCATTGCAGCCCTCAAGGTGGGCGAGGACGACGGCATGATCCTGCTGCGTCTGGATGATCCAGCCAGGCTTTCCGGCATTCTGAGCGTGCTCGACATGGCCGGCATTCGTGTACTGGACATTGATATCCGCAAACCTGCGCTTGAACAGATTTTTGTCGACGTGATGCGTCGCCATTCAACGGCTGCCTGAGGAGTACATGGTGCAAGGATTCATCACCCTGTTTTACAAGGAGCTGCTGCGATTCTGGAAAGTGAGCTTCCAGACCGTTGCCGCGCCGGTGCTGACAGCCATGCTGTATCTGCTGATCTTCTCTCATGTGCTGGACCAGCATGTGGAAGCGTTGCCCGGTGTGCGCTATTCTGCCTTCCTGATTCCCGGCCTGGCCATGATGTCGATGTTGCAGAATGCCTTTGCTAATACCTCATCCAGTCTGATTCAGTCCAAAATTACGGGTAATATCGTCTACGTATTGCTGCCGCCCCTGAGTCATCTTGAATTTTTCTCGGCTTATGTGCTCGCCGCTGTTGTTCGCGGTTTAGTGGTCGGTGCTGGTGTCTTACTGGTGACCTCTATCCTGGTGGTGCCAGAGGTGAAGCATCCGTTATGGGTGCTGGCCTTTGCCGTGGCCGGCTGCGGTGTACTCGGTGTGCTAGGCATGATTGCAGGCATCTGGGCTGACAAATTCGACCAATTGGCAGCCTTCCAGAACTTCGTGATTGTGCCGCTGACCTTTCTCTCGGGCGTATTCTATTCGATTCATTCTCTGCCATCCTTCTGGCTGGGCATATCGCACCTGAATCCAGTTTTCTATATGATCGACGGTTTCCGTTACGGATTCTTCGGCGTGGCCGACGTACCGTCCCCGTGGATCAGTCTCGGCGTGGTGGGCGCAGCATTGATCATGCTGTCTGCCTTCACACTTTACTTGCTTAAAAAAGGATACAAGCTGCGCCACTAAAATGGGGTAGCGTGACACATCATGGTGACACCAGAACAAGTCAGGCAATACATTGCTGCAGGTTTGGCATGCGAATTTCTTGAAGTGACCGGTGACGGACATCATTTCGAGGCCACGATTGTCGCCAATGCGTTTGATGGATTGCCGCGTGTGCGTCAGCATCAGATTGTCTATCAGGCATTGGGTGAGCGCATGCGTGAAGAAATTCATGCCCTGTCGATGAAAACATATAGCCCGCACGAATGGAAAAACCGCGCCTAAGCAATGAGACGCCGGAGGCCCCCCGAAAACGGGTGGATTCTGGCATGCGCTGGGCGCTGTTGATAACCGGCCTGCCGTGGCTGTTTATCTTGATTGCGTGGTGGGTGATGCACGAATAATGACGACGCACCGGAAGGTGTGGCGAGATAGTAGATCATGGATAAATTAAAGATTGTGGGCGGTGTTCCGCTCGAAGGTGAAATCGTGATTTCGGGTGCCAAGAACGCGGCTTTGCCGATTCTGTGTGCATCCATTCTCACAGCGGAAACCTTGCGCCTGACCAATGTGCCGCAACTGCGCGATGTAATGACCACCCAGAAATTACTTCAGGGCATGGGTGTGCGCGTCATGACCGACAATGTGCACGAGTTCGAACTGACCGCCAGCCACCTCGACAAGCTGGTTGCACCGTACGAACTGGTGAAAACCATGCGCGCATCGATTCTGGTGCTCGGCCCGATGCTGGCGCGTTTCGGTGAAGCAACCGTGTCCCTGCCGGGTGGATGTGCAATTGGTAGTCGTCCGGTTGATCAGCATATCAAGGGCTTGCAGGCCATGGGCGCTGAAATTGTCATCGAGCATGGCTACATCAAGGCCAAGGCGACGCGTCTCAAGGGCGCACGCATCGTGACCGATATGGTCACCGTGACCGGCACCGAAAACTTGCTGATGGCTGCCACACTGGCCGATGGCATCACCACGATTGAAAACGCTGCGCGCGAGCCGGAAGTGGTCGATCTGGCTGAATGCCTGATCAAGATGGGTGCAAAGATTCGCGGTCATGGTACCGATACCATCACCATCGAGGGTGTGGAGCGTCTGCATGGTGCCGAGCATGCTGTAGTACCGGATCGCATCGAAACGGGTACCTTCCTGTGTGCGGTGGCGGCAGCCGGGGGACGTGTCATTCTGCGTAATACTCGCGCGGATATTCTCGATTCCGTACTCGATAAGCTGCAGGAAGCCGGCATGCATATCGAAGCCGGTGACGGCTGGATTCTGGGCGAGATGCGTGGCCGTCCGAAAGCGGTTGGCTTGCGTACCCTGCCGTATCCTGCATTTCCCACCGATATGCAGGCGCAGTTCATGGCCGTCAATGCGCTGGCCGAAGGCACCGGTGTGATGACCGAAACCATCTTCGAAAATCGCTTTATGCATGCACCTGAACTGGTGCGCATGGGGGCGAATATTTCCACCGAAGGTAACACTGCCATTGTGCAGGGTGTCGAGAAGCTGTCAGGTGCGACAGTTATGGCGACCGACCTGCGCGCATCCGCCAGTCTGGTGATTGCGGGGCTGGCAGCAGAAGGCGAAACCATCATCGATCGTATCTACCATCTGGATCGCGGCTACGAGCTGATCGAGGCCAAGCTGGGTGGTGTGGGTGCCCGCATCGAGCGGATTCAGTAACTGGGATCGCTCAGCATAAAAAAGCCGGCCTCGATAGGCCGGTTTTTATTTTCAAAATCTGCATTATTGCCAGTTCATCCAGCTGGCTACGCCCAGCAGAACCAGCGACAGCACTAAGTACATCAATTGCAGCGGCATCATCCAGCGCGCCCACTTGCTCCACGGGATGCCTGCGAGTGCCAGAACGCCCACCGTGATGCCGGAAGTCGGGATCATGGGCGTGGTGAATTCGCCGAACTGGTAGGCGAGAATCGCCGTTTGCCGAGACACGCCCACCAGATCCGCCAGCGGCGCCATGATGGGCATGGTCAGGGCAGCTTGCCCGGTTCCAGAGTGGATGAAGAAGTTGATGATCGACTGAATCACGAACATTTTCTGCGCGGCGAATGCCGGGCTCGTCGATTGCACGTAAGGCATCAGTCCATGCAAGAGCGTATCGATGATGTGAGCGTCGCGTGCCAGAATCATGGTGCCGCGCGCCAGGGCAATGACCAGTGCGGTGGTGACCAGATCGCGTGCACCCTGCATAAAGGCCGCAACAAACTCATCGGTGTTCAGGCGACCGGCAAAGGCAACAATGATCGACATGGCTAGAAACAGCGCTGCGATTTCTTCGATGTACCATGCGTAGCGCACGACGCCCAGCACCATGGCGCCGAGTGTCAGCGCAAAGATGACTAAGACCAGCGTGTGTTGCCTGCTCATGCCAGTAAATGATTTGAAACCATGCAGATCGATCTGGGCCCGCCTGGACTGATCCAGCTCGAAGCAGGGGCTATATGCCGGGTGGCGCTTGACGCTGGCCGCGTACCAGCTCAGAAAGACGATGGTGATTGCCGTTGCCAGTAGCCAGACGATCAGTCTGAACCCAATGCCGGAAAACAGAGGCACACCTGCAATCCCTTGTGCGACGCCCACATTGAACGGATTCAGGAAGGCCGCCGCAAAGCCGACTTGCGAACCTATGAAGGGAATGGACACGCCGACGATCGAGTCGTAGCCCAGTGCAAGTGCGAGCGGAATGAAGATCATGACAAAGGGAATGGCTTCTTCTGCCATGCCAAAGGTGGCACCGCCCAGCGAAAACAAAGTAACGAACACCGGGATGAGCAAGGCACGGATCAGTGCCGAATCCTGATGGCGTTTTGCCACCGATTTGATGAGTGCGTCGATGGCCTCCGTTTTTTGCAGTACGGCGAAAGCACCACCCACGATCAACACAAAGCCGATGATCAGTGCGGCTTCCACAAATCCTTTGATCGGCGCCATCAGCAATGCGACAGGCCCTTGTGGCCGGCTTGCTATGTACCGAAACGATTCGGGATCGATCAGCTGTTTGCCGTTGAGTTCATGCATGGCATAGGCGCCGCCGGGCACGAACCATGTGGCCAGTGCAATCAGTGTCAGCAGCAGAAAGAGCAGCACGAAGGTATTGGGGAGTTTGAATGAGCGCATGGATGGTGGAGTCCCTGTCATGCAAATCTACATAGAAAGCAGCTTGCCGCTGCGATAGGCCGTTTTTCCTGCAATTTTGGCGAGGCGCATGCCGCGACTGGCATACCGTCGCGCAACCCGTGCGAACAGCACACCGGAAACACTGGCGAGCACCGGCGTCGAATGTCCTGTGAGCGGGTCGATCAGCTCGGCAACCTGTTCGCCGGCATTGATCTGTTCGCCGGTTTCTCGATGAAATACCACGATGCCGGGATGCGGTGCGACCAGGGGTTCGACTCCTTCGAGCGGCGTCGCTTCGCAGCGAGCGGCAGGCAAAGGTGCTGCTTGTCCCTGGACATGCCCTTCGTGCTTCAGAAATTCGATGATGGCTGCTGCATCACGCGCAGCAAATGTGTGTGTAACGTCCGCCTCGCCCCGCAATTCAACCGTTAAAGCCAGGCAGTCCAGTTCAACCGGAAAGCGTCCGGCATAGTGCTCCGCGAGTTCCCACCAGGTCCGTGACAAGGTTTCATCAAACGGATCATCGCCGGACTCGCGTGATACCAGTATGGCCTCGGCACCGAGATAGCGTGCTAGTGGCATGGCGCGCGACTGCAAAGGTGTACCCGCGTAGAGGTGCACGCTGGCCTGATTGTCGCAATGCAGATCAAGCACAATGTCGGCGTCGATCGACAGCGTTTGCAGCAGATGTTTGAGCTGTTCCGATTCGGTAGCAGGCCGTGCCTCACTGAGGAGACTATGGCAGGCATGCCGGATGATGCGCGTATTGTCGCGGGCGGAATGGCCAATCAGTGCATCCAGCCGGGCGGGCAACTCGGGCGTCAGGTGACGATAGCCACGATTGAAGTTGATGCCGGTGCTCAGGTCGAAGCGCCCAAAAGCAACGCCCTGAATCTCCTGACTCAGGCCGATTGGATTGGCGACTGGCACCAGAACAATCTCGCCCGAAATTGCGCCAGCGGACTCGAGTGCCGTCAGGTGTTGCCGCAAGTGCTGGGCGACCAGCATGCCGGGGATTTCGTCTGCATGCAGCGATGCCTGAATATAGACCTTCTGCGGTGTCTGCCTGCTACCGAAGTGCAGGGAATGCAGTAGTCGTTGATGGCCGGCGCTACCGGGGAGCAGCGGATGTTCTTGAATATGCATAACAATCGTGTCTGTTAGATGGCAAAATCGGCTGGGGGACCGATGGTGTCTCACTGATAGAGTGGCGCATTCATCTGAACCGGGCGTATATCCAGTGCCAGGCGCGAGATTGAATAGGATTCGTGTCCGTTGGTGCTGGAAAAATATCCGATGCTGTCCGGCGTCTTGTAAAAGCGGAATTCAAACCCGTTTCCTTGTTCCCTTAGCTTTGAATGATCAAAGGCCAGGCCGATCGCTTCATGCTGGTCACTGTCGATCAGTTCGAACATCAGGTCGGTCAGCGTGGTATTGCCGAGAATATCCGGATAAAAGCGTGCACCGTGAAAATAGGGTTTATCAGGATCAAGCGGATGCTGCAATTTGTCTGCGGCCGGGGTGAGCTGGCCGGTTGAGAGATTGAACCGGTCGCCGCTGTCCAGATAGCTCAGACGAACCCTGCTGATATTGAATTCCCTTCGCGTGGAGTCGGAGGTGGCGGTAGACAAGTCGATCAGGATGGCACCTTTATAACCGACAATTTCGACGTGCTCGCGCTCACGTACAACCAGTGCGGTATTTTCATCGATGCCGAGCCCTAGTGTGTAGCCTGCTTGTTGCATCGCCGGAATCATGCGCGCGAATCGCCCGCGTATGATTAGATGCTGGTCGATAAATACCCCCGGTCCAATAAAGCCGAGTCCGGCGCTGATCTCTTTTCCCTTTTGTACGCCGTTTTTCAGCATGTCGAATGTCGGCATCGCATCGAAGAACATCGTGGTACTCATGATGGCTGCGCCCGCGCTACTCCCCGCGATGACCCCGCCACGCCGGTAAATCTGCCAGATGGCATCCAGCATGGGGCTGTTGCCGCCATCGGTGGTGCGCAGCGCTGCCGTGATCCGACCCTGATCGCCTCCAGTGAAATACACGCCGTTTGCCCGGCGGATCTGTTCGGCCCAATATTTGCTGCTGGCAATATCCTGGGCACGGTGGGTTTTCGAGCGAATAGAGAGCGGCACGACAAAGGCATCTGCGCCATAGGCTTGCAGCCGGACGGCTGCTTTCTTGCCAGCCGCTTCAGGGTCGCCTGACGCGGCCGGGATAACGGCGATCCGTGCGTGCCTGCCGCCGGCGGCATCGACAATACGCGACCAAACTTCGCGATTATCGTTGCGTAATGCCCCCCCAATGATGACCAGCGTTCCTTTGATTGCATCGTTCTCCTCTGCCTGCACGCCAGGACTGCTTAGTGCAGTCAGGAGCAGCAGAGCAAGGCGCCAGCGGTGAAAAGGCTGTAACAGTTTCTGCAAGAGCATTCCTCCTCTGATCTGCGTCAGCGAGCAGCAAATGGCACCAAGCGCTGACGCACCTCTACATGCTCGGGATTACTTGAATGCGTAACTGACCGAACCATAAACATATCTGCCACGCGGATCGGTATAGCTTGGATCGTATCCGGCGATAAAGTGGTAGACCTGATTGGATCGCGGCGGGTTCTGGTCAAACAGGTTCTTTACGCCCACGCGCAGACGCAGTGCACGGGACACGCGGTAGCTGCCACTCAAGTCCCACAGTTGGTAGGCCTCCAGCCGGCGCGGCGAACCGTCCGGCATCGGATTCTGGTCCTTGTAGCCGTGGTAATAGGTTTGCTGCATAGTGAGTCCCAGCGGTCCGCGATCGAAATTGAAGGCCAGACTATGCCGCCAGCGCTGCACCACCTGATCGTTGGCAAACACACCGACACCGTTGATCTCCGGCCCACCATCGGCTTCCTGGCTCACATAGTCGATTACATAGGTGCCATTGAGCGACACCGCGAACCGGCCGACATCGGTGGCAGGCAGTTTCCAGTCCGCACCCAGATCGATCCCGGATGTTTTCAGCGAGCCAATATTGCGCAGGCGCGAATCCACCGAGAGGATGCGTCCCGGAATGCCAGGCAGCGCCGGATCGGGGGTATCACGCGTGATATAGGCGGCATTGCGTACTGGATCGTCGAAGAGCGAACCTTCCGGCGCCACGATCACGTTCGATTTCTTGATGCGCCAGTAGTCGAGCGTGGTACTAAAGCCTTTGCCAGGTTCGAGGACGATGCCGAAGGAGAATTGTTTGGATTCTTCCGGCTGCAGGCCATCCCGGCCACCTGTCAGCTTGTCCGGCTGCAGGCCGCAATAGTCCGGGTTGTCGGTATTGTCGAGTGTCGCGGTCTTGATGCAGCCCAGCGGATCGTTATAGATACCGTTGGTTTGTCCGATACGTGGCGGTGTATAAAGATCTGCCAGTGATGGCGCACGGAAGCCCGTGCCATAACTACTGCGAACCATTAATTCCGGCAGGGGCGTCCAACGTACACCGAGCTTGGGATTCAGCGTGCTCCCGAAGTCGCTATAGTGATCACGGCGCAGCGCAGTTTGAATTTCCAGTGTTTTCAGCAGCGGCAAGTTGAGTTCGGCATACAGCGCGCTGACTTTGCGGTCCCCGGAGAATGCCGTTGCGGCACCATCCCCGCGAATTTCGCCTTGCTCCAGTAATGCTGACGGCGTGAATGCCATCTCTTCCTTGCGGTATTCAGCCCCGAGCGCCACGCCGGCTGTGCCGCCCGCCAGCTCAAACAAATCGCGGCTACCCTTGATTTCGATTGTATTGCTGTTGCCCTTGGCATGGCGTGCTGCATCGTTGATTTTTGCAGCCTCGAGCAACGCCTTGCCCTCTATCCCCGAGGGGCCGAAGGGGTTGATCTTGCCAGCCTTGAAAGCCGAATCGAAGGCAGACGTTTTGACGTAACCGTCGATGTAGTTATCATCGACCGTATTGGTGCTGTGATTGACTGCAGCGTCCACATCCCACTCGCCCAGATGGCTCTTTATGCCCAACAGCAGCCGTTGTGCGAGTGCATCGACTTTATTGGTTCGCGGACCGGCCTCGCTCAGACGCATGTTGACCCGCAGGGGCGTCTGGTTGCTGGTGATGAGCTGAGTTGGGTAGAACGGCCCACCCAAGGGGTAATTCAGATTGCTGATGGTCAACGGACTGATGCGGTAAGTTGTCCGGGTGTCATTCTGCAGCGCTTCCGCGAACAGCGTCGTGTCGCTGCTCAGGGCCATCTGACCGCGTGTAATGAGCGAAAGACGGTCTGACTCCGGGAAGATTTCGGTGTCGTGCATATAGTCATACAGACAGGCGCTGCTGCCTACAAAGCTATCTGCTGCATAAATGGTCGCGGGCGGATTGCATTTTGGGGCGGAGGGATTCAGGCGGGGGCCGGTGGCACTCCCGTTGGACTTGGTACGTCGGACATTGGCCGGAAAGGTATTCGAGCTGCCCACATCGAGATTGATATCCGGCTGGTAGGCCGAACCGATCCAGTCGCGCTGGGTCGAGCGCAATGGCTTGGTTTTCTGGTAATCCAGCACCGCCATCAGGTTATAGCGATCACTTTCCAGATCACCCACACCACCTGACAGGGTCACGATCTGCTTACCCGCGCCACCGTGCTGGCTGTCCCCGAAATAGGCATTGATTTCGGCACCCTGATAGTTGTCCTTGGTGATGAAATTGATCACACCGCCCACTGCATCCGTACCATAGATCGCCGAGGCACCATCCTTGAGGACTTCCACTCGCGTAATGGCCGAGGCAGGAATCGCATTCAGGTCAACGCCTGCATTGCCGCCGGGCGAGGCGAAGTTGGCCAGACGACGACCATTGAGCAAGACCAGCGTCGACGAGACGCCGATTCCGCGCAGATTGGCGCCGTTGAAACCGCGCTGGCCGGAGATATCGCTGAAGCTCTGGCCATCGCTGAGGGCGGCAGCATTGGCGGAGATCATGCCCAGCAGTTCACTGGCAGTTGTCACACCTGCCTTCTCGATGGCCTCACGGTTAATCCGCTGCACAGGTAGCGCTTTTTCAGCATCCAGACGTTTGATGGATGAGCCGGTGACTTCGATTTTCTGCACCCGGAGCGGATTGGTTTCCTCGTCGGCAATGGCCTGACCGGTCGTCATGCCAGTAACGGCCATCAAGCTCAGTGCGTAGAGGGTGGCGCTGGCGAGTGTGTTGGGGGTGGGCTGGAAAGCCGGTTTACGTGCATGCATGACCTGACTCCGGTTGGTTTGGCAAAATCAATGGGCGGTTAAAGGTGAAACGATGAAAACGCGGGCAAAGCATCCCCCTCAGGTGCGTGTTGGCACCTGATCATGGTGGTCGGGGGGTCTGAATGGTTTTAGGAGGGCGTGCGCTTTGCCGCTATTGGCGGGCCTGGCTCGTCCGGACTATGGAGATACGCGGAAATCGCCTCGGTCAGTCGCATGGCTTTCTCTACGTTTTCCTTGTTGGAAACCATGATGGCACTGACAATGCCTTCGAGAACCGCCACCGCAGCACTCAGGCTGCTTGGCAGTACAGGATGTGAACTGGGAGCGAGTAGCACATGATCCGCCAAAGTGGCCAGTGGCGATGCAGTTGAATCTGTAATGGTGATGACGCGCGCAGCCCGGTCGCGCGCAAACCGGGTTAACCTGACCACGTCCAGACCATAGCGCGGGAACGACAGCACGATCAGCGCATCTTTGTCGTCGATATTGGCCAGATGGCCGGCTGCGACCTCGGTTCCCCCCAGTCCGGCCACTTCAACAACATGGCGACAGAAGGGTTGCAGGTGCAGGGCGAGCAGGCCGGCCAGCTGTGCACTGAGACCGAAACCCATGATATAGACGGTTTGTGCCTTGCATATGGCCTCTACGATGGGTGAGAGCTGCTCATCTGTCATTGTTTGCCGAGCTGACTCGATATTGGCAATGGCATACTGCAGATTGGCTGCAGAGGGCGACTCCGCCGATTCTCCGCTTTTAATGGAGTTGCGCAGCTTTTCAACGGGCAGAAATACGTTCTGCACCATTTCGGCAATTTTGCTGCGCATGCCGGCGTAATTGCTGAAACCCAGTTCCCTTGCAAAGCGGCTGATGGTGGCTGCCGACACATCACATTGTTGCGCAAGTTCTTCAATGCCCAGTCCGGGCATGCGTGCAAAGTGGCGCAACATGAAGTCTGCTATCCGGCGACTGGAGGCCGAGCCTTGAGTCAGCAACTCCTGAAGCTGCTTGCCCATCGGAGATTGGGCAAAACTCATATCGGGTGAGCGTCGATCCTGCATGTCATTGCTTGTACTCATCATGGGCATCCGCAAACAGCTGTCAGTCAAGGGAAGCAAAACTTCCTGTATCTGACAGCAATGTATCGCGAGTGCCGGGAGGGATCAATGCGTATTGTTAAAAAATTTTCATAAAGTGTTTTAATGAAAAATAATTTTCATTTTTTGCCTGAAAGGGAATGTGTGAACGGTTTTGTAGATTTTTGATTTGATGGGGAATTTTTGAATTTTTATGACAGATGCTCTGTGGTAGAACTGTCGCAAGGGTGAGACACTATCTGCTGCTCTGAGGGAGGAGACGGCGCGGTATCACTTTTTTTCTGGCAGAAATCCAATTGAGACATTAGCTTAGGTATCTCAGGAAAAAGTGCTTGAATGAGTGCATCGTGCTATGCAGCATGAGCGAAACCAGATAAGCTAGGAAAAGTGGCAAACCTTTTAATTTGCCAATTTTTTGTATCATGATCACGATTGCACTTTCCAAAGGCCGGATCTTCGAAGAGACGGTACCCTTGCTTGCTGCGGCTGGCATCATCCCGGTGGAGGCGCCGGAGTCTTCACGCAAGCTGATTCTGGGCACCAATCGCCCGGACGTCCGTCTGGTGATTGTCCGCGCCACCGATGTGCCGACCTATGTTCGATATGGTGCGGCCGATCTGGGTATTGCCGGCTTCGATGTGCTGCGAGAGCAGAGCCTCGACGGACTCTATCTGCCGCTCGATCTCGAAATTGCCAAGTGCCGCCTGATGGTGGCGGTCCGCGAAGGCTACGATTATCACGCTGCAGTGCGTCAGGGTGCGCGTCTGCGGATTGCCACGAAATATGTCGAATCGGCCCGCGAACACTTTGCCCGCAAAGGTGTGCACGTCGATCTGATCAAGCTTTATGGCTCGATGGAGCTGGCGCCGCTGGTCGGGCTGGCCGATGCCATCGTCGATCTGGTCAGTACCGGAAATACTCTCAAAGCCAATCATCTGGTGGCGGTTGAGCATGTGCTGGATGTGAGTTCGCGTCTGGTGGTCAATCAGGCGTCGCTGAAGCTGAAGCGACACCGGATCCAGCCCATTATTGACGCCTTTGCACTTGCCTCGAACCCGACACCGGAAGCCGCATAATGAAACGACTCACCACCCGCAGTGCCGACTTTGCGTCGAGCCTGGATGCTTTGCTCGCCTTTGAAACCGCCCAGAGCCCTGAAGTCGATGCGACTGTCGCGGCCATTCTGAAAGACGTCCGCCAGCGCAGCGATGCTGCAGTGGTGGACTACACGCGTCGCTTTGATCGCGTTCAGGCGGAAACCATGGCCGATCTGACGCTGTTGCCCGCAGAACTTGAGGCTGCCTTTCACCGCTTGCAGGCTGATGTGCGCGAGGCGCTCGAAACGGCGGCTGCGCGGATTCGCCGCTATCACGAACATCAGGTGCTGAAGAGCTGGCAGTATCAGGAAGACGATGGCACGGTACTCGGCCAGACTGTCACCGCCCTTGATCGCGTGGGCGTGTACGTGCCGGGAGGCAAGGCAGCTTATCCGAGTACGGTATTGATGAACGTGATGCCGGCCAAAGTCGCGGGCGTCAAAGAAATCATCATGGTGGTGCCGACACCGGGTGGCGAGCGCAATGATCTGGTGCTGGCGGCTGCACATTTAGCCGGCGTTGATCGAGTGTTTACCATTGGTGGCGCCCAAGCAGTGGCAGCGCTGGCTTATGGGACGGATACCATTTCGCAAGTCGACAAGATTACCGGCCCGGGCAATGCCTATGTGGCTGCAGCCAAGCGTGCAGTGTTTGGTGTGGTCGGCATTGATATGGTGGCAGGCCCATCGGAAATTCTGGTGATTGCCGATGGCAGTTGCAACCCGGACTGGGTGGCGATGGACTTGTTCAGTCAGGCCGAGCACGATGAAATCGCCCAGAGCATCCTGCTGTGTCCGGATGCCGCGTACATTGATGCAGTTGCCGCCAGTATCGAACGCCTGCTGCCCACCATGCCGCGTCAGGACATCATCCGTGCGTCGCTGGGCAATCGCGGCGCGCTGATCGAGGTTCGCGATCTGGACGAAGCCTGCGCCATCTCCAATCTCATTGCGCCGGAACATCTGGAGCTGTCTGTCGCCGATCCTTGGGCGCTGCATGCCAAGATTCGTCATGCCGGTGCGGTGTTTCTGGGACATTTCACTTCCGAGTCACTGGGGGACTACTGCGCCGGCCCGAATCACGTGCTGCCGACCTCCCGCAGTGCGCGCTTTGCCAGTCCACTAGGTGTCTACGATTTCCAGAAACGCAGCAGCATCATCGCCGTGAGTCGCGAAGGATCGCAAACCCTGGGCCGAATTGCCGCATTGTTGGCTGAAGGCGAGGGACTACCCGCACATGCCCGTTCGGCAACATTGCGACTGGAGGGCGAGGCATGAACACGTTTGACGCATTGAAACCCATTCGCCGCCCGGAAATCGACGCCATTGCGGCCTATCATGTGCCGGATGCATCGGGCTATATCAAGCTCGACGCCATGGAAAACCCCTATGGTTTGCCTCCTGCGCTCAAGTCCGAACTCGGGCAGCGTCTATCCGAGGTGATGCTGAATCGCTATCCCGACCCGTCCGCTCACGTGCTGCGTGCGCGTCTGTGCAAGGCCATGGGTGTACCCGCCGGATACGATGTGATGCTGGGCAATGGCTCGGACGAGCTCATTCAGATCCTTGCGCTGGCGCTGGCCAGGCCCGGTGCGACACTATTGGCTGTTGAGCCCAGTTTTGTGATGTACCGCATGATTGCCGGGTTTGTCGGCATGCAGTATGCCGGTGTGCCGTTGCGCGATGACTTCTCGCTGGATGTCGATGCTGTGCTGGCCGAGATTGCTACCAAGCAACCAGCATTGGTGTTTCTGGCCTATCCCAATAATCCGACTGGCAATCGCTTTGCAGCCGAAGATGTGATCCGCATCATTGAAGCTGCTCCGGGTCTGGTGGTGGTAGATGAGGCCTATCATGCCTTCGCCAGCGACAGTTTCATGCCGCGCCTGCCACAGTATCCAAATCTGGTGGTGATGCGGACTCTATCCAAGCTGGGACTGGCCGGTTTGCGCCTGGGCTTTATGTCCGCGCACCCGGACTGGCTCACCTACTTCGATAAAGTCCGCTTGCCCTACAATATCAATGTGTTAAGTCAGGCTGCAGCCAGTTTTCTGCTCGACCATATCGACGTGTTTAACGCACAGGCGGCCACGATCAGGCAGGAACGTAGCCGGTTGTTTACGGCACTGTCTGCCATGCCGGGTCTCACAGTCTACCCGTCCGAAGCCAATTTCATTCTGGTGCAGATGGCAGACGCAGAAGCGTGTTACGCTGAGCTGAAAGCACAGCATATCCTGATTAAAAAGCTGCATGGCGCACATCCCATGCTGTCCGGTTGCCTGCGATTCACGGTTGGCAGCCCCGAAGAAAATGACCGCGTGCTGGCAGTGCTGGGTGAATGGATCGCCCAGCGTCAGCTTGCTCCTGTCTAACTCAGGCCATACTTATCATGCGCACCGCAACCGTTACGCGAAATACGCTGGAAACCCAGATCACCGTCAGTCTCAATCTGGATGGCACGGGCAGCTTCACATGCGAAACCGGCCTGCCGTTTCTCGATCATATGCTGGATCAGGTGGCCCGCCACGGACTGATTGATCTCGATATTCACGCCGTGGGCGATCTGCATATCGATGCACATCACACCGTGGAAGATCTGGGCATCACCCTTGGTCAGGCCTTTGCGCAAGCGGTGGGCGACAAGAAAGGGATCGTTCGTTACGGACACGCCTATGTGCCGCTTGATGAAGCCCTGTCTCGTGTGGTGTTTGACCTCTCAGGGCGACCGGGGCTGACATACGAATTGCCTTTTACGCGCGCTACGATTGGTCAATTTGATGTCGATCTGTTCAGCGAGTTTTTCCATGGTTTTGTGAATCACGCCAAGGTCACGCTGCATATCGATAATCTGCGCGGACAGAATGCCCATCATCAGGCTGAAACCGTGTTCAAGGCGTTTGGTCGTGCCCTGCGCATGGCGGTGGCCTTCGATCCGCGGGCACTTGATGCCATGCCTTCCACCAAGGGCACACTGACCGCCTGATCGACTACCGGACTGAATCATGAGCATTGCAATCGTCGATTACGGTATGGGTAACCTGCGCTCGGTAGAAAAAGCACTGGCGCACGTGGCGCCCGACCGTGAAATCTTGCTAACCAGTGACCCTGAGGTTATTCGTCGGGCCGATCACGTCGTTTTCCCGGGGCAGGGCGCCATGCGTGACTGTGTGGCAGAACTGGATCAGCGCGGGCTGCGCGAAGCAGTCATGCAGGCCACCCGTGACAAGCCCTTCCTCGGTATCTGTGTGGGTGCTCAATTATTGCTGGATCGTAGCGAAGAGGGTGGCGATACGGCGGCACTCGGGTGTCTGGCTGGTGACGTGGTTCGTTTTCCTGATGAACTGATGGTGGGCGCAAACGGCGAACGCCTGAAAGTCCCGCATATGGGCTGGAACGAAGTCTGGCATCAGGGCGAGCATCCGCTGTGGCGGGATATCCCGGATGGCGATCGCTTTTACTTTGTGCACAGCTATTTCCTGCGTCCGCATGACGAGAATGTCACGGTCGGATGGTCGGAATACCCGTTTCGCTTCTCAGTGGCGATGGCGCGCGCTAATATTTTTGCATGTCAGTTTCATCCGGAAAAAAGTCACCGGGCGGGTCTGGCCTTGTTGCGCAATTTTGTGACCTGGGACGGTGTCTGTTAAGACCCGCAACTTATCCTCTCTGACGTTCCTATCATGCTGATCATTCCTGCTATCGACCTGAAAGACGGTCAGTGCGTACGCCTCAAACAAGGTGAGATGAAAGATGCCGACGTGTTCGGCGATCCGGCCGAAATGGCCGAGCGCTGGCTCAAGGCCGGTGCGCGCCGCCTGCATCTGGTGGATCTTAACGGCGCCTTTGCTGGCAAACCCAAGAATCTCGATGCAGTACGCGCCATTATGGACGTGATCGGTAGCGAGATTCCCGTGCAGCTGGGTGGCGGCATCCGCGATCTGGAAACCATCGAGCGCTATCTCGATGCCGGATTGCGCTACGTGATTATCGGCACGGCAGCGGTAACCAATCCCGGCTTTTTGCACGAGGCCTGTGATGCCTTCCCTGGCTCGGTGATTGTGGGGCTGGATGCCAAAGACGGCAAAGTTGCTACGGATGGCTGGTCCAAAGTGACCAAGCATGACGTGGTTGATCTGGCCAAGCGCTTCGAAGATTACGGTGTCGAATCAGTGATTTACACCGATATCGGCCGTGATGGCATGCTGTCCGGCGTGAATATCGACGCAACCGTGCGACTGGCGCAGGCGCTGACGATTCCGGTGATCGCCTCTGGCGGCCTCAATAATCTCGATGATATCAAGGCACTGTGTGCGGTCGAGTATGAAGGCGTGACTGGCGTCATTGCTGGTCGCTCCATCTACGAAGGCACGCTTGAATTCGGTGCTGCCCAGACGCTGGCAGATGCCGGAGGCTGATTCCGGTCGTAGCCGTGCAGAATTTGTATCAACCACGATTGGGCAGTCATGCTTGCCAAACGCATCATCCCCTGTCTTGACGTCACGGCGGGCCGCGTCGTCAAAGGGGTCAATTTTGTCGACCTGCGCGATGCCGGCGATCCCGTCGAAATCGCCCGCCGCTATGATGAGCAGGGCGCGGACGAACTCACTTTTCTTGATATCACGGCCAGCTCGGATCAGCGCGATATCATCCTGCACATCATCGAGCAAGTAGCGGAGCAGGTGTTTATTCCGCTCACCGTCGGTGGTGGCGTCCGTGCGGTGGCGGACGTCAAGCGTCTGCTGCGAGCCGGTGCGGACAAAGTCAGTATCAACACAACTGCTGTCAGCAACCCCGAAGTGGTTGAAGAAGCGGCGTGCTATTTCGGTTCCCAGGCCATTGTGGTAGCGATTGATGCACGTCGTGTCAGTGCGCCCGGCGAAGCGTTGCGCTGGGAAGTGTTTACCCACGGTGGCCGCAAACCAACCGGGCTGGATGCGATTGAGTGGGCGCAGGAAATGGCGCGCCGTGGCGCTGGCGAGATTCTGCTCACCAGCATGGACCGCGACGGTACCCGTTCCGGATTCGATCTAGATCTAACGCGCGCAGTCAGCGAAGCGGTTCCTGTGCCGGTGATTGCATCTGGCGGGGTCGGATCACTGCAGGATCTGGCCGATGGCGTGACCAGAGGCAAGGCAGATGCCGTGCTTGCTGCCAGCATCTTCCATTTTGGCGAACATACCGTTGGTGAGGCGAAGGCACTGATGCGTGCGCAAGGCATCGAGGTGCGGCTGTGAGCATTTCCGATAGTAAGAACTGGCTCGACGAAGTGCGCTGGGATGCGCAAGGTCTTGTGTGCGCCATTGCCCAGGATGAATCCACGCACCGCGTGCTGATGGTGGCGTGGATGAATCGTGAATCCCTGCAGCTGACAGCTGACACTGGCGTAGCACACTACTGGTCGCGTTCACGCCAGAAGCTGTGGCGAAAAGGCGAAGAATCCGGTCACACACAATTAGTCAGTGAGCTGCGCCTCGACTGCGATGGTGATGTGATCGTGATGCAGATCAAGCAGCAAGGCGGCATCGCCTGTCATACTGGCCGCGAAAGTTGCCTTTACCGTCGGCTGGAAGGCGGAGCGTGGCGCGTGGTTGATCCGGTATTGTGTGATCCTGCTGCTATTTATACAAATCCGCATAAATAATTCCGTTTTTTGCCAATTTGGTTATATTGCGTGCGATTAATTGTGCTTCACGCCGCAATCGAACCTCTCTTATAATCGTTCACCAAAGTCGTGGAGCCCTGCTCATGGCCAAAACCGATGTGCTGTATCGTCTCGCCGATACACTGGAAACCCGTAAGCTTGCCGATCCATCCTCCTCATACACTGCGGGACTGCTGCAGAAGGGGATTGATAGCGTGCTGAAGAAAGTAGGCGAGGAGGCCGTGGAAACCATCATGGCCGCCAAGGATGGCAATCGCCTGCATCTGGTGCGCGAAGTGGCAGATCTGTGGTTTCACACAATGGTTCTGCTGGCGCATCAGGGCCTGGGTCCGGACGATGTATTGGCAGAACTGGCTCGCCGTGAAGGAATTTCCGGCATCGATGAAAAGAATGCCCGAGAGGTAGCTTGATGAGTGACAACTGCATATTCTGCAAGATCGGTCGAGGTGAAATCCCCTCGCGCAAGGTGTACGAGGACGATGATGTCATCGCGTTCCACGACATTCATCCGGTTGCGCAGGTGCATTTTCTGATTGTCCCCAAGCGCCATATCGAATCCCTTCTGGCAGCAAACGCCGACGATGCTGGCTTGCTGGGCAAGCTGCTTGCGCTTGCGCCGCAACTCGCGCGCGAGCAAGGGCTGGGTGAGGGCTTCCGTACACTGATCAATACGGGTCACAAAGGTGGCCAATCTGTATTTCATCTGCATCTGCATGTCTTTGGTGGGGGCGGAAAAGCCGAAACCATGATGGAACAGATGATTCAATAAGGGGTTAACATGGGTTCCATGAGTCTGATTCACTGGCTGATCGTGCTGGTGGTGGTGGTGCTGGTTTTCGGCACTAAAAAGCTGCCGAATCTGGGCAAGGATCTGGGCGACGCGGTGCGTGGTTTCAAGGACGGCATGCGTGGCGATGATGCTGCCGCCAAGCCTGCAGAGAAATCCGACATCCCAGCTGACAAGCACTGATGGCGGTGCATTTAAAGCGTCATTCTTGCCGGAGCGCAGCGCATGTTTGACTTTAGCGCGGGCGAGGTGATTGTCATTGGCGTAGTTGCGCTGGTGGTGATCGGGCCGGAGCGCCTGCCGACCGTTGCACGTACGGTAGGTACCCTGCTTGGTCGTGCGCAGCGATATCTTTCCTCGGTGAAAGCCGAGGTGGAACGCGAGATCGAGCTGGAAAACCTGCGCAAGATGGAAGCCGACATGAATGACCGTGGCCGCCAGCTGGGGCAGGATATTTCGGGTGCCTTCGAAGATACGCCTCATGTGCATGCGTCTACGGGCGAGGATGCACATCTTGCTCCCCCCGAGCCCGTCAAACCGGCGTTTGTGCCGCCACCGCGTGATCGACGCTGACGCTATCTATGCAAGAAGAACTCCAGACATTTGTTGAACACCTGATCGAACTGCGTACCCGGATTGTCCGGGCTATTCTGGGCATTGTGGTGGTGTTTTTTGGCCTGTTTCACTGGTCGCAAGACCTTTACCACCTCATCGCGTTGCCGCTGCTGCAGCATCTGCCCAAGGGTGGCCAGATGATTGCAACCGATGTGACCGGCACTTTCTTTGTGCCCATGAAGGTCACCCTGATGGCGGCGTTTCTGGTGACCTTGCCACATACCCTGTATCAGGCGTGGGCGTTTGTGGCGCCGGGTCTCTACCAGCATGAAAAGCGGCTGATCCTGCCTTTGCTGGTGTCCAGCGTGCTGCTGTTTGTCATCGGCATGGCCTTCGCCTATTTTCTGGTGTTTCCCGTGGTGTTTGGGTTTATGGCTGCGATTGCCCCGGAAGGGGTAGCGATGATGACAGATATCGAGAAATACCTGTCCTTCGTATTAGGGATGTTCCTGGCCTTTGGCGTGACTTTCGAGACCCCTGTGGTGGTAATTGTGCTGGTGAGGATGGGGATTGTGACGGTTGCCAAACTCAAGAGTATCCGTCCATATCTGATCGTCGGTGCATTTGTGGTGGCAGCTATTGTGGCACCTCCAGATGCAGTCAGTCAGTGTCTGCTTGCAGTCCCATTGTGGTTATTGTTCGAATTAGGGTTGGTGATCGCATCTGTCTGGCAGCCCAAGCAGGCTTAAAAATGCATAATCTGATTCATCAGTGAATCGGACGCCATTGATTCATGCATACAGAAAGGGCCGCAGAAAGCGGCCCTCGTCTTTGGAGGAGTCAGCTGACGCACTGGGTGCTATTGGGCATCATCTTCCTCGTCATCGTATTGAACCTTCATTTTGGGACGACGGGCAATCACGACCGGCACGTTTAGCGCCTGATTGCCGCGGTAGATTCGAATGTCGGCCTTTTGTCCGGGTGAGAGCGAGGCAATGTTGGCCAGCATGCCATCCACATCGCGGACAGGATGATCATTGACGCCGACCAGCACGTCGCCGGGTTTGATGCCGCCTTGCCACGCTGGACCACTTTTCACCACGCCGCCAATCAAGGCACCTTCTGAGACAGGCAACTTGAATGTCTGGGCAACATCCGGTGTGAGTGAGCGTGCTTCGATGCCAATCCAGCCCCGTGTGACAGTGCCATCGCGGATCAAGGCTTCCATTACTTCTTTGACAATCGATGTCGGAATGGCAAATCCGATCCCCATGGAACCGCCAGTTTGCGAATAAATGGCAGTATTGATGCCGATTAGATTGCCCTGAGTGTCGATGAGAGCACCACCGGAGTTGCCCGGATTAATGGCGGCATCAGTCTGGATAAAGCTCTCGAAGGTATTCATGCGTGTGGTTCGGCCAAGTGCAGACACGATTCCGCTGGTGACGGTCTGCCCCACATTGAACGGGTTGCCAATGGCCAGTACGACATCGCCTACATTTACGGAGTCGCGTGGTGCAAGTGTCACTGCAGGTAATTTGTCGAGATCGATGCGGATCACGGCAAGATCGGTTTCCGGATCGGTGCCTACCAACTTGGCGTCGGCAGCGCGACCATCGGATAGCATCACGTGAATAGCATCAACTGACTGGACGACGTGATTATTGGTAACAATATAGCCTTTGTCGCTGACGATGACGCCGGAGCCCAGGCTCGCCACCTTTTCGCCACCCTGCTGATCGTTGCGGTCGCCACCGAGAAAGCGGCGAATCACGGGATCATCCAGTAAGGGGTGATTTCGGCGCTTAATCTCTTTGCTGGTATAGATGTTGACGACAGAAGGCATGGCTTTGCGAACAGCCGCGCGGTAACTGCTAGGCGCGATGGGTGTAGCTTTATTGTCATTCATCGCTTCGCGAATGGTGACAACATCACTGACGCGCCGCGGGAGCCATTCTGGTTTGAGTACAGTCAGCAAAAACCATCCAGCCAATCCGATGGTGGTGGTTTGTGCGAAAATCAACCACAGTCTTTTCATAACCGGGAATCCGCTAAATGTCGGAAATAGTGTCGTTACAGGCAATTGAAAAGTATACCGGACAATTACTGAATGCCGGACTTTTCCGCGATTACGCTCCAAATGGTATCCAGGTTGATACAGATCGGCCGATACGGAGGCTTGCACTTGCCGTTACTGCAAGTCTTGAAGCCATTGACGCCGCGATTAGTTGGGGGGCTGATGCGCTACTGGTACATCACGGTTATTTCTGGAAAGGCGAAGATCCACGCTTGATTGGCCCCAAATGGCAGCGCATCCGCAGGTTGTGCGCCGAAAATGTGGGGCTGCTGGCCTATCATCTGCCGCTGGATGCGCATCCGGAGCTGGGAAATAACGCCCAGCTTGCAAAGTTACTGGGTTTGCAGGAAGACGGACGCTTCGGCGATCAGGCGATTGGCTGGATGGGGGCATTGCCGGTCCCCTTGTCGCTGACCGCACTGGGTCAGCTCGTTGAAGCAGAGCTCGGACGGATGCCGATTCTTGTGGGTGAGCGGGATCGGATGGTCAGTCGGATAGGTTGGTGTTCAGGTGGCGCGCAAGGGTATGTGTTAGATGCAGCTGCGGCAGGATGTGAAGTTTATCTGACGGGTGAAGCGTCCGAACGCACCTATCACGATGCAGTGGAAAACGGCATTGCCTTTATAGCCGCAGGGCATGATGCGACTGAACGACTTGGGGTGCAGGCACTTGGCGCGCATCTGGCGGCACAATTTGGATTGCAGGTTCGCTTTTTTGCGTCAGGTAATCCGTTCTGATTCAAGTGCGATAAGTATCTGTTGTTGCGGTATCTGTGTGGCGGGGAATGCACTACACTGGGAGAATCCTTTAACCACGAGGCCATCAGTGCTTAAGTTCTGAGGGCAAATGGGTTAGAATCGAGCGATTTTCGGGTTGGTATTTCCCAAACGAGAGCTCGCTACATTACGAAGATGGTGGCGGGTGCCCAGTTTTCAAGTCAGGGAATCGGTTATGACGAATCAAGTGGACAGCAGCAAGCGGCGCTTCCTGACGCTCGCGACTGGCGCCGTGGGTGGCGTCGCAGTGGTTGGAGTGGCTACACCTTTTGTGGCCAGCTTCTTCCCGTCCGAGCGAGCCAAGGCGGCCGGTGCGCCGACCGAGGTGGACATCAGCAAGATGGAACTCGGTCAGCAAATTACGTCGGAATGGCGTGGCAAGCCGGTGTGGGTGGTTCGCCGCACACCGGAAATGCTGGAAGGCATGAAGCAGATTGAAGGCCAGCTGGCTGATCCGAAGTCGGAAATTTCCGAACAGCCGGATTACTGCAAGAACGAAGGCCGTTCGATCAAGCCGGATGTGTGGGTCGCGCTGGGTGTGTGTACTCACCTGGGTTGCTCGCCGACCTATCGCAAGGATGTGGCGCCGGCCGATCTGGGCCCGGAATGGAAGGGTGGCTTCTACTGCCCGTGCCATGGTTCCAAGTTCGATCTGGCAGGCCGCGTGTATTCTGGCGTCCCGGCTCCCAAGAATTTGGTGATTCCGCCTCACAAATACATCAACGACAAGCTGCTGCTGGTCGGTGAAGACAAGTAAAAGGGGAGCGCAATGAGCAAACTGCAGTCAGTTTTAGGCTGGGTCGACGATCGTTTCCCGTTGACCAAGCTGTGGAATGACCAGTGGGGCAAGTATCCTGCACCCAAGAACTTCAACTTCTGGTACTTCTTTGGTTCGCTGGCGATGCTGGTTCTGGTCATCCAGATTGTCACCGGTATCTTCCTGACCATGAACTACAAGCCGGATGGCAATCTGATTCCGGGCACCAATGTTTCAACCGCCTTCATGTCGGTTGAATACATCATGCGTGACGTGGCAGGTGGCTGGATCATCCGCTACATGCACTCCACTGGCGCTTCCATGTTCTTCGTGGTGGTGTATCTGCACATGTTCCGCGGTCTGGTGTATGGCTCGTTCAAGGCACCGCGCGAACTGATCTGGGTGTTCGGTACCCTGATCTTCCTGTGTCTGATGGCTGAAGCCTTCCTGGGCTATCTGCTGCCATGGGGTCAGATGTCGTTCTGGGGTGCGCAGGTGATTGTGAACCTGTTCTCCGCGATTCCAGTGATCGGTCCGGATCTGTCCGTGCTGATTCGTGGTGACTTCGTGGTGTCCGATGCGACCCTGAACCGCTTCTTTGCCCTGCACGTGATTGCTGTGCCGCTGGTGCTGCTGGGTCTGGTGGTTGCTCACCTGATCGCCCTGCACGAAGTAGGCTCCAACAATCCGGACGGCGTGGAAGTGAAGAAACAGCCGAAGAATCCAGAAACTGGTCTGTACCTCGATGCGATCTACTCGCATCCGTACTACTCGGTGAAGGATATTCTGGGCGTGGTGGTGTTCCTGGCTGTGTTCAGCGCCATCGTGTTCTTTGCGCCGGAAATGGGTGGTTTCTTCCTCGAGCATCCGAACTTCGATCCGGCTGATCCGCTGAAGACCCCGCCGCACATTGCGCCGGTCTGGTACTTCACCCCGTTCTACGCGATTCTGCGTGCGGTGCCGTCGTTTGCCGGTACGCAAGTCTGGGGTGTGATCGCCATGGGTGCGGCCGTTGTGCTGATTGCCTTCTTGCCGTGGCTGGATCGCAGCCCGATCAAGTCGATCCGCTATCGCGGTACCACCTTCAAGGTCATGCTGGTACTGTTCATTGCTGCATTTATCGGTCTGGGTATTTTGGGCGCAATGCCGCCGACCAGCTCGCGCACGATCATTTCGCAGATCTTCTCTGTGATCTACTTCGTGTTCTTCCTGGGTATGCCGTTCTACACCAAGAATGATGTCGGCTCTGTGCCGGTCCCGGATCGCGTGACAGAATCGACGCTGGGTCGCCAGGTTCAGTTCCTGCTGTATGTGGGTCTGACGCTGGCTGGTGCCTTCTTCTTTGCCAAGGTGGTCTAAGCCGATGAAGACTATTCTCGTAAAACTGCTTGCGACAGCAGCCCTGCTGATGCCGGTGGCGGCGACCGCAAATACCGATGTGGCGCTCGACAAGGCTCCGATTGATCGTCGCGATGCCGAATCGCTGCAACGTGGCGCTCAGACATTCGTGAACTACTGTCTGTCCTGTCACGGTGCAAACGCCATGCGTTTCAACCGTCTGACTGACCTTGGTCTGTCCGAGCAGCAGATCAAGGACAACCTGATGTTCACCACCGACAAAGTGGGGAGCACCATGAAGGTTGCCATGCAGGCTAAGGATGGCAAGGCATGGTTCGGTGCAACTCCGCCGGATTTGTCACTGATCGCCCGTTCGCGTGGTGCAGACTGGCTGTACAGCTACCTGCGCAGCTTCTATCGCGATGAATCCCGCCCAACCGGCTGGAACAATGGTGTGTTCGACAAGGTTGGTATGCCGCATGTGCTGTGGCAGATGCAGGGTGATACCGTGCTGGAAACCGTAGAAGGTGAACATCACGAAGCGGCTGGTAATGTGGTGCGTTCCTGGTCTGCTAGCGAAGCGGGTGCAGATGGCAAGGTGCAGCATGTCACCAAGCAAATCGTGCTGGAAAAGGCTGGTACCCATACTCGTCTGGTCGATGGTAAAGCGGATCTGAGCGACTACAACCGCAAAGTAACTGATCTGGTTAACTATCTGGTGTGGATGGGTGAGCCTGCTCAGGTGCAGCGTGAACTGATCGGGACGGGCGTTGTGCTGTTCCTGTTGTTCTTGTTGTTCCCGTTCGTGTACTTCCTGAAGCGCGAATACTGGAAAGACATTCACTGAGTCAATCAGTGGTGAAAAATAAAAAGGGCGGATATCCGCCCTTTTTTCTTTTAAAACATGGGCTTATGTTGAATTTCTGGAATATGCTGTTTTGAAATGCTACAATCTCGCATTACATACTCGACACTAATATGGGAGATCGTCCGCCATGATGACATTGTATTCCGGCACGTCCTGTCCATTCAGCCACCGTTGCCGCATTGTCCTGTTTGAAAAGGGCATGGATTTCCAGATCGTAGATATCGATCTGCAAAATAAGCCGGACGATCTGGTCAATATGAACCCGTATGGCGAAGTGCCGGTTTTGCTGGAACGCGATCTGGTCCTGTACGAGTCCAATATTATCAATGAGTACATCGATGAGCGTTTCCCGCATCCGCAGTTGATGCCCGCAGATCCGATCATGCGTGGTCGTGCACGTCTGATGCTGTTCAACTTCGAGCGCGAACTGTTTGTTCATGTAAAAACACTCGAATCCGGCGATGCCACCAAGAAAGAGCAAGATCGTGCCCGCGCAACTATTCGCGACAATCTTGCCCAGATTGCGCCATTGTTTGTGAAGCAAAAGTTTATGCTGGGCGAAGAGTTCTCGATGCTCGACGTGGCGGTTGCGCCGCTGTTGTGGCGTCTGGAGCACTATGGAGTGGAAGTGAACAAGCAAATGGCTCCGATTCTGAAGTATGCTGAACGCATGTTCAGTCGTCAGGCGTTTATCGATTCGCTGACGCCGAATGAAAAAGCCATGCGCAAGTAAGCATCGGTGATGACACTCCGTAACCTTCAGAGACCTGGTCATTTCAATTCATGAATGCTGCTCCGATTAAACCCTATTTGATGCGCGCCATCCACGAATGGTGTTCGGATCAGGGCTATACGCCTTATCTTGTCGTGGCCGTTCGAGGCCCCATGCAAGTGCCGATGGAATTCGTCAAGCATGGCGAAATTGTGCTGAATATCAGTTACAACGCGACTCGCAATCTGCATTTGGGTGACGACTATGTGCGGTTTTCCGCGCGATTCAATGGTCAGTCACGCGATATCATCGTGCCGATTGGTTCGGTGATATCCCTGTTTGCCCGTGAAACAGGGGAAGGTATGGCGTGGGAGCCGGATGCGCATGAAGATGAAGTGCCTGAGCACGTCCGTCATGGTATTCATGCAGTGACCGATGAAGATACGATCCCTGTGCTGGGGGCATCTGAAGCGCCTGAGGATGATCGCGATCCACCGCCACCGCCTGAACCTGCTCCCTCGGGGGGTAAGCCTCGCTTACGCGTGGTGAAGTGAGCTGAGTACGCTGTGTTAGGCCAGATTGCCTGTGTACCTTGAAATGCCCATAAAAAAACGCCTCGCTGTTGCGAGGCGTTTTTCATGGTTGTGAATCCAGACGGATTACATACCCATGCCACCCATACCGCCCATACCACCCATGTCGCCACCTGCCGGTGCATCATCCTTCGGCAGTTCGGCAACCATGCAGTCGGTGGTCAGCAAGAGACCAGCAACGGAAGCAGCGTGTTGCAGTGCAGAGCGGGTTACCTTGGCCGGATCCAGCACGCCCATTTCAACCATGTCGCCGTATTCGCCGGTTGCAGCGTTGTAACCGAACGCGCCCTTGCCTTCCAGCACCTTGTTGATCACCACGCTCGGCTCGTCGCCAGCGTTGGCTACGATCTGACGCAGCGGAGCTTCGATCGCCTTCAGAACGATCTTCACGCCTTGCTCTTGGTCGTGGTTGATGGTTTCAACCTTGCCCAGGTTAGCACGGGCACGCAGCAGCGCCACGCCACCACCAGCCACGATACCTTCTTCAACGGCAGCGCGGGTAGCGTGCAGTGCATCTTCCACGCGAGCCTTCTTTTCCTTCATTTCGACTTCGGTGGCTGCGCCAACCTTGATCACGGCCACGCCGCCGGCCAGCTTGGCCTTGCGTTCTTGCAGCTTTTCGCGATCGTAGTCGCTGGTGGCTTCTTCGATCTGCTTGTTGATCTGACCCACGCGAGCCTTGATAGCCTCTTCTTGGCCGTGGCCGTCGATGATGGTGGTGTTTTCCTTGCCGATTTCAACGCGCTTGGCTTGGCCCAGATCAGCCAGGGTAGCCTTTTCCAGGGTCAGGCCGACTTCTTCGGCGATCACGGTACCGCCGGTCAGGATGGCGATGTCTTCCAGCATGGCCTTGCGACGGTCGCCAAAGCCAGGAGCCTTCACGGCAACTGTCTTCAGGATACCGCGCATATTGTTCACCACCAGTGTCGCCAGGGCTTCGCCTTCGACATCTTCAGCGATGATCAGCAGCGGACGGCCGGACTTGGCTACTTGTTCCAGAACGGGCAGCAGATCGCGGATGTTGCTGATCTTCTTGTCGAACAGCAGCACGAACGGGTTGTCCAGCGAAGCAATTTGCTTTTCCGGATTGTTGATGAAGTACGGGCTCAGGTAGCCGCGGTCGAACTGCATACCTTCCACGGTTTCCAGGGAGTTTTCCAGGGAGGAACCGTCTTCAACGGTAATCACGCCTTCCTTGCCCACCTTGTCCATCGCGTTGGCGATGATGTTGCCGATGTCTTCATCGGAATTGGCGGAAATGGAACCAACTTGGGCGATTTCCTTGGAAGTCGTGGTCGGCTTGGCGATGTTCTTCAGTTCGGCAACCAGGGCGATAACAGCCTTGTCGATACCGCGCTTCAGATCGGTCGGGTTGAAACCGGCAGCAACGTACTTCATGCCTTCGCCAACGATGGCTTGTGCCAGCACGGTAGCGGTCGTGGTGCCGTCACCAGCGATGTCGGAAGTCTTGGAAGCGACTTCCTTGACCAGTTGTGCGCCCATGTTTTCGAACTTGTCCTTCAGTTCGATTTCCTTGGCAACCGACACACCGTCCTTGGTGATGGTCGGGGCACCGAAGCTGCGCTCCAGCACGACATTGCGGCCTTTCGGGCCCAGGGTCACTTTAACGGCATCAGCCAGAACGTTTACACCAGCCACCATGCGGGCGCGGGCGGAATCACCAAATTTGACTTCTTTTGCAGCCATTTCAATTCTCCAATTCTTTAACCAACGTGCATCTTGCACATTCCCTTTTCCATTCAAGGGAAAAGGGCAGGGGATAAGGGTGGTCGATCACGCGCCTAAAGGCGCAAGACGAAACAATGTCGAGTCTCAGCCTTCGACCACGCCCATGATGTCTTCTTCGCGCATGACCAGCAGTTCGCTGCCGTCTACCTTGACGGTCTGGCCGCTGTACTTGCCGAAGATCACCTTGTCGCCAGCCTTGACTTGCAGGGCGCGCACGGAACCGTTTTCGAGGATTTTGCCGGTGCCGACAGCAACGACTTCGCCCATGTCAGGCTTCTCGGCTGCATTGCCAGGCAGAACGATACCGGATGCGGTCTTTTCTTCGGCTTCGACGCGCTTGATCACAACGCGGTCGTGCAGGGGACGAATCTTCATGGTTTGCTCCTGTTGGAATGTGTTTGAGCCGTTAACAGGCAAAAATCAAAGGGTTGATGCTTGCTTGTTAGCACTCATTGCTAACGAGTGCTAATGATAGGGGCGGGGTGTCGGGTTTTCAAGAGCAGGAAAGTGAAGATTTTCATCGTGAGTCTCAAATGGAGTGATTAAGCGTGGTGTCACAGTAGGTATGCCAGTATCCGGGCTGTAAGAAATGGCAATGTCATTTGTTGGGTATTGGTGCAAAATTCATGCGTGCGACGTATCGTACTGACATAAAAAGATATTTGTGTGCACTACTACGGGATGGGCAGTCAGACATGGCAGATGCGCAATTTTCAGAGGGTGAGCTAGCCGATGGTCCGTCCGGGCTGGCAACGGTCGGCGTATGCATATTTGCACTGTGCATGCTCTACTTCCAATTGCTTACGGCCGCTGCATGGGTTCCCTTACTTGATAGTGCTAATCTCGCACTGCATGAGGCAGGACATCCACTGCTTGGGCTAATCCTGCCGTCGTTGACTGTCTATGGTGGAACCCTCTTCCAGCTGCTATTTCCGCTGGCGGTGATCCGGCACTTCCACAGGCTGCATCGCGCAGATGGCGTGGCGGTCGGGCAAATCTGGCTGGGCGAGAACATGCTGAATATCGGCAGATATATGGCTGATGCACGTACTCAGGTTTTACCATTGGTAGGTGGCGGGGAGCATGACTGGACTGAAATTTTCAGTCGCTGGCATGTGCTTGGGGCTGACCGGTTCATTGGCGGCGCGTGGCGGGTGGCGGGTGTGATCATCATCATATGGGCGTGCTGGCGAATGGTGATGCGGTATGTCGCAGCGTTGGAAGAAGGTGACTGATCTTGTCTCGACTTGCATTACAATCGTCAGATGCATACCCCTCATTCCTCGCACAATCAGCAATGGCTGTCGCGCAGCCGCTCCGCCGTCTGGCACCCCTGTACCCAGATGAAACGCCACGAAACCTTGCCCATTGTGCCGATTGCACGGGGAGAGGGCGCCTGGCTGTTCGACTTTGATGGCAAGCGCCATCTGGATGGCGTCAGCTCCTGGTGGGTCAACTTGTTCGGACATGCCAATCCACGCATGAATGCCGCCATTCTGGATCAGATGAATACGCTGGAACATGTGATTCTGGCCGGCTTTACTCAGCAGCCGGTGGTCGAGCTATCGGAACGGCTCGGGCAGCTGACGGGATTGGGCCACGCCTTCTACGGGTCGGATGGTGCGTCTGCCATTGAAATCGCGCTGAAAATGTCTTTTCACTACTGGCGCAATCTTGGTCAGTCTGCAAAGACCGAATTTGTCAGTCTCGAAAACAGTTACCACGGCGAAACCATGGGCGCGCTGGGGGTCACCGATGTGCCGATTTTCTCGGAAACGTATGCGCCACTGGTGCGACGCGGACATCGTGTCATGACGCCTGACGCACGCGGAGCCTTGCCTGGCGAGACTGCTGCGGATGTTGCACATCGGGCAGCAGCGTCACTCGCGCGCCTGCTCGACCAGCATCATGGGCAGATTGCTGCTGTGATCGTCGAACCCCTGTGTCAGGGGGCGGCGGGGATGGCGATGTACGACCCAGTGTATCTATCAGAAGTACGTGCCTTGTGCGATCGCTATCAGGTGCATTTAATCGCAGACGAGATCGCGATGGGATTTGGGCGAACCGGCACCCTGTTTGCATGCGAACAAGCAGGAATCCGGCCAGACTTTCTCTGTTTGTCGAAGGGAATTACCGGGGGTTATCTGCCTTTGTCCGTGGTGATGACCCGTGATGAAGTGTATTCCGCGTTTTACGATGACGATATCCGCAAGGGATTTCTGCATTCACACTCTTATACCGGTAACGCACTAGCCTGCCGTGCGGCGCTGGAGGTATTGAATATCTTTGAAGATGAAGCCGTGCTGGATCGTAATCGCCAGCTCGGCGAAACGGTAACGTCAGCATTTGCCGAGCTTGCGAGTCATCCTCGTGTAAGTCATGCGCGGCATCTGGGTATGATCTGGGCATTTGATGTGCCAGACGCGCAAGGGAGTTTCGCGCAGCGCTATTTTTCCCTTGCATTGGAAAAAGGCCTGCTTGTCCGACCAGTCGGCAATAGTGTGTATTTGATGCCACCGTATTGTGTGACTGCTGGGGAAGTGATGGATGCGTTTGCTATTATGCGAACTGTACTGGAGCAAGAGTACACTTTGGCGGCAGGTATTCCTGCCGGCTCCGATCCATCCAGACCCGCACCGGCCTGACTTCCGCTGCGGGGTGAGGCAATTTTGTCAGATCACTCATGCAGCTTGAGCTTAAGGTTCCCGAACCTGTAACCCATCATCAACTCGCAACCGAGACGGATCCCCGTGCCTTGAAAGCGTGGCTGGTTTCACTGCCACCTTCGGAGGTGCACGATAGCGCCCGTGCGATTTTCGATGCGCTGACATCGTTGAATCGCACCCGCATGGATGCCGATGATCGCCTGAAACTGCTCGAGCTGTATCAGGTGTCAATCGACATGCTGGAAGCGCCGCTGGAATCCGTATTTACCTCGGTGGCGCAACCAGCTCGGGAGCGTGCGCGGGCGGCTGGCTTGCTGGCGCGAAACCTGCAACTCGAAATGGCCAATGGCTATAAGCTGGTGTTGCGTGAAAAGCTATCCGCGCGCTTTACGCTAAGTAATCGCAATATTCCGTTGCTGATTCAGAAGCTGCTGGCAGTTCATGCCAAGCTGATGTGGATTTGCAGTAAGAATTATCTTTCTGTGCCCGATGGTGTCTGGCTGGAAGTGCATCAGATTTGTCATTACGCTATCCAGCAGCGCATGCTGGATGGGCCGGAGCAGGTGGAGCGCCCGATTCTGACGATTGGCGGGTATTACAAGCAGATCTTGTTACTGGCACTTGCCGATCCCTATCGCTATCAGCCGCATGAGCTCGACAAAATCCGAGAATTGATCCTGCATTATGGATCTCTGGCGAATATCAGTCTGGCTGGCGAATCGCGTGCAGAAGGCCTTGGCGGGATGTTTGCCGTCAAGCTGGATCGTGATCAGCCACCACAGTTTTATGATCCCGGTTTGCTGGATGAGTTTGATACGCCCGCGATACTCCTGGATAGCTCGGACATGGCGCAGATGCTGCGTCGCGTGGAGAGCGCGGCTGAACTGAAGATCCAGAGTATTGCCGACAAGACGCGGGCGTTTGCCTCGCTGGATTTGTTGCGTAGAGTCATCCGGCAGTGGAGCATTGCCCCGAAGCGCGTATTTCAGCGGATTTCGCCTGATGCCCGCGTTTCGACCTGTACGGGCCTGCGTTCTGTTACCCAGTTGCTAGGGTCGCAAACGCATGCAACGGGTGCTGAGCCGGTGCGTAGCATCTTGCCGCCACCAAGCCTGATGCATGAATGCAAGGTACTGAATGAATCGCCATGTGGCTTTGCACTGAGGCTCTCACCCGTGCCGCAACATTGCACTTGCCGTGTTGGCGATGTGGTTGTGGTGCGCGCCGTGGATACGCGCTGGATGCCGGGTGTGTTGCGCTGGATGCAGACGGTTGATCAGGGCGCTGCGCTGGAAATTGGCGTACAGATTATTGCACCGACTGCAGATGTGGTGGATATCCGGCCTGCGACGAGCAATGGCGAGGGGGCATTTCAGACTGCACTGAGTCTGCCTGAAGTCAGTGTCCTTGATCAGCCCGCCTTGCTAGTGGCACCACGCGGGACGTTTTCACCGGGGCGCGAGCTGTTTATTCATGGCGAGACGGCGCGCTATGTGAAAGTGACGCGTCTGGTTGATCAGACGCCCGGAATGGAACTGATCGCCTATTCCGAGCTAGGTTAGGCTGATTGATCTCCGCTGCATTAGCGGTCTGAGCCAGCCAATAGGGCTGAATCGCGCAGGGACGAAATGGGCACCCGCAACTGTTGATCTACCCGGTTCATATAGGTGTCGACAATGCCGTGTAATACGTCACCTTCACCTGCCATCCGTGCTTCCCGTGCGACCAGCAGCGCGTAAAGATCCGCCAGCTGTATCCGTTCCAGTGCAGCGCTCAATACCCAATCTTCATCGCGGGTGCATTCTACCCACTGCTGATCCGACATCCGCTCGAGCAAAACAGTGAGTTCGTCTTGGCCAATTGCAAGTGTATGGCGTAAGGCATCTAAGCTGGCGACCTGCCCGGCCTGACGGAAATCTTCCAGTTTGAGGAGCAGGCGCACCGCATCGTACAGACGTTGACCTGAGTGGGAGGGGCGGCGGAACGCCTGCCCGCGCCAATAGGAAAGCGATGCGGAAAGAACTGCCCCAGTAATCACGATGACCCATGCAATGTATAGCCACAGCAGAAAAATGGGAACGCTGGAGAAGGCACCGTAGATCAACTTGAAAGTGGCGAATTTTTTGATGTACAGCGCGAATAGCCGTTTCATCACATCAAACATGATGGTGGAAAAGATGGCTGCAGCCCATGCGTGACTGGTGGGCACCGGGCAATTGGGCACGACACGATAGAGTACAAGGAAACCAATCAGGGCCAGCAAACCCGGGGTCAGGGCTTGCAAGATTGCATCCAGCCAGCCACCACCGACGCTGGCAAGATTATGGGTCAGGGTGAGGCTGGCGCCGATGAGCATCGGTCCAAGTGTAATCACCGACCAATAAGTAAGCAGGCGGGTATGAACCGGACGGGGCTTGCTGACCCGCCATACACGATTGAAAGTGCGCTCGATGGTGGCCATCATGGCTAGTGCGGTCACACCCAGCGTGATCATCCCGACGGTGGTGAGACGGTCGGCGTTATCCGTAAATTGCCGCATGTAGACGGTGATGATCTTACCTGCAGCCTCTGGTACTAGATTGCCGAGCAGAAAGGTTTTGAAGCGCATGCCCACATCGTCGAACATCGGGAAAGCCGACATGACCGCAAGTGCAATCGTCAGCAAGGGCACGAGGGCGAGCAAGGTTGTAAAAGTCAGACTGCCTGCCGCTTCCAGACAGCGCTCCTGATTCAGGCGTTGCCAGATAAAGCGTGCAAAACCGCCCACATTCCGGACGGGTTCGGGCAACAGGGCGCGGAGGGCATTCAAGGAGAGCATCTGGGGCGTTTTCTGCCAGGGCGATTTGTCATGAAGTCCGTATAATACCTGTCGAATGCGGTGACGGGAAAACCGGCGTGGGCCGACCCGCTGTCACCTGAAGGATACATACTCAACATGACCGAGATTCTGGTTCTGTTTTATTCGCGACATGGTGCGACTCGCCAGTTGGCGCAGCTGATTGCGCGCGGCGTAGACAGCGTGGCGGGTTGTTCTGCCAGGCTGCGCACCGTGCCGTCCGTCAGCACCGTCTGTGAGGCGACGGCAGCGGCGATACCTGATGAGGGGGCGCCCTTCGTGTCGCTGAACGATCTGCGCGAATGTGCCGGGCTGGCACTGGGTAGTCCGACCCGCTTTGGCAATATGGCCGCGCCGCTTAAATATTTCCTCGATACGACCTCGTCCGAATGGCTGGCGGGGAGTCTCGCAGGCAAGCCGGGTGCCGTATTTACCAGTACATCCACACTGCATGGCGGCAACGAATCCACCCTGATGACCATGATGCTGCCACTGTTGCATCATGGCATGCTGATCGTAGGCTTGCCGTTCAGCGAGTCTGCACTGAGTCACACCACCCAGGGCGGATCGCCCTATGGTGCGACCCATGTATCCGGCCACGATGGCAGCAACGTGGTCGACGCGAATGAAAAGGCACTGGCTATGGCGCTGGGTAAGCGTCTCGCCGAAACCGCGCTTAAGCTGAAGGGAAGCATATGAGCGATGCGATGACCCATGAAACGGTTGTTTTACGCTGGATTCGCCTGAGCCGGAATGCCACAGTTGCCGGTACACTGGCTCTACTGGCCTTGTGTATTCTGTGGGAAACGCTACTTGCGCCGCTTCGACCCGGCTCCTTGATGTGGCTGAAAGCCGCGCCACTATTGTTACCCTTGCCGGGCTTGCTACGTGGCAAGCGTTATACCTATCAGTGGATGTCGATGTATATCCTGATCTGGTTTATCGAAGGCACCATGCGTGCATGGGCAGATCATGGCACATCTGCTTATCTGGCCGCTGTCGAAATCGTACTGGCGGTGTGGGTGTTTGCCTTTACCTGCCTGTTTGCGCGTCTGACCCGTCAATGAGCCCATTTCCCGTATTGCGCCGCCTGCACGCAGATGACTTTACCTCCGGCGAGCAACTGGCCGAGGCACTGAATGTATCTCGCGCCAGTATTTCGCTGGCACTGCGCGATGCAGCCGAGCTGGGCGTTTCCATTGAATCTCGCCATGGCAAAGGCTATCGCCTGCATCGCCCGGTTGATTGGCTGGAAGAGTCTGTGGTGGCGAGCCATCTGGGAACTGCACTACGTTTTTTTGATCTGCGATGTTTCGATGAAATCGACTCGACGAATGCTGCATTGATCAAGGCTGCGCACGACGGAGCACCGTCGGGAATGGTCTACGCGGCCGAATATCAAACGGCAGGCCGGGGACGGCGGGGAAGACAGTGGCGCGGCGAACTGGGCGGCACCCTGATGTACTCCTTACTGTGGCGGTTTAACCTTGGGTTAGCTGATCTGTCAGGTTTGAGTCTGGCGGTGGGGTTGGCCGTTGTGCGTGCGTTGCAATCGCTGGGTGTGTCGGGTGCCCAGCTCAAATGGCCTAACGATATTGTCTGTGATGCGGGCAAGCTGGGGGGCATCCTGATCGAGCTAGCGGGGGAGGCGCATGGCCCCGTGGCGGCGGTGTTAGGTATCGGCTTGAATGTGCGTATGTCCGATGACAACCGGGCAGCGATTGATCAACCTGTTGCAACCCTCGATGATCTGGGGCTGAAGTCGACACGCAATCAATTGTTAGCCTGCTTATTACGTGAGCTGGCAGATGTGCTGAATGCATTTTCGCATGGTGGATTTTCTCCGCTGCTGAAGGAGTGGGAGTCACATCATCGCTGGCATGGACAGCCTGTGTCCATGCTGATGCCCGATGGCAGTAAAATCCAAGGCACCGTAGTCGGAGTGAGTGACGAGGGTGCGTTAAAACTGGCGTGTGAAGATGGCATCCGGCAGTTTCATTCGGGTGAGGTCAGTTTACGGGGCGCAGCATGAGTCGAGATTTGTTGCTTGATGCGGGAAATACGCGCTTGAAGTGGCGGGTGGTCGAACAGGGAATCCTTCTCGCTGAAGGGGTGACATCATATCCGGTACCGCAGACCACACCATGGTCTGCGTGTGAGCCTGATCGTGCATTTGTATGCAATGTGGCGGGCAAGGCAGTTGCAATGCAGTTACAGCAAGCATTGCAGATGGGCGAGATTGAATGGCTGCAATCCAGTGCTGATCGCGCGGGTGTACGTAATCTGTATCGAGTGCCTGAGCAGCTGGGCGCAGATCGGTTTGCTGCATTGATTGGTGCTCGCGCCCGCGTAGGTGAGCGAGCTGTGATTGTGGTGATGGCTGGTACGGCCATGACGGTGGATGCTCTGACAGCTGGGGGCGAGTTTCTAGGCGGGGTGATTGTGCCGGGCTTGCAGTTGATGCGCTCGGCTTTGCAGCAGGGTACGGCCAATCTGGGGATGCCTGCTGGCGAGGTTGTGCTGTTTCCTGTGAGTACAGGTGAGGCCATTGTCACGGGGGCGCATATTGCGCTGGCTGGTGCGATTCAGGTGATGCACCAGCGCCTGCTGCAACGGGATGGCTTGAGCCCAGGTATATTGTTATCCGGCGGGGACGCCGAGGCACTGCTGACGTGGGTGCCTCAGGCGCAGCACGTTCAAAATCTGGTTCTGGATGGTCTGGCCCGTTTGGCCGCAGATGCGAACCCGACAGACAAAATGGTGAGTCATGCGTAATTTATTTATCGTATTGCTGCTGGGCAATTTGGCCTTTTGGGGCTATTCCAGCTTGTCTACGCCACCCGCGCCGATTGACTGGAAGGTGCGTCAGGTTGCGGCAGACAAGGTCAGATTAATTGCCCCGGGCGAGCCCATGCATGTGGAGACAGCGCCCGTTGCTGAACCGGCCACTCAGGATGAGAAGCAAGCTGCCAGCGTTGTCGCAGAGGAGAAATCATCCGGTGAAGACAAGCAAGCAAATATGACGAAGGCGCCAGAAGCAGATCTGCACACGTCGAAGGAGTCGGTTGCCCAGAAGGATGACAAGGCCGCGACAAAGTCTGTTCACGACAAGGTTGTCGAAAAAGCCAGTGAAAAGATGTGTGTGGTGTGGCGAGGCATCGACCCGGAGCAATTGAGCATCGTCAAACGCAAACTGGCGAGTGTCCCGGGCAAGCTGGATTTTGATGTGCATCTGCCGGAGGGGCCAAGCCGTTTCTGGGTCTATATTCCACCACGTGCGTCGCTGGCGGACGCGCAGCGCAAGGCGCAGGAAATCACCGAGCGTGGCATGGAGGACAACTTTGTCGTGAATGACGGCGGCAAGTGGCAGAACGCCATTTCGCTGGGCGTATTTTCGAGTCGCGAAGCGGCAGAGCGCCGGTTGGCGGATCTAAAACAGCATAACGTGCAGTCTGCAATCATCCGTGCGAAAGATGATAGCTTGCGTACAGCGACGCTGACTTTCAAGGCGATGGATGTCGGTCAGGCTGATGAAATCGCCAAGCTGAATAAGTCAGCAAGAGGAAGTGTGATTGCTAGCCAGCGGTGTGAAAAACACTAATGGTTGGTAGATGTAATCAAGGGACCTTATGGTCCCTTGATTACATCCAGATGGATCGAGTCTACTTCCGCTCAAACATCAAATCCCACACGCCATGTCCCAGGCGCATACCGCGCTGCTCGAACTTGGTGAGCGGACGCCACTCGGGGCGCGGTGCATAGCCATCGAACTGGTTCTGCAGGTCTGGATTGGCACCGAGGACTTCCAGCATCTGGACGGCATAATCTTCCCAGTCGGTTGCCATGTGGATATAGGCACCCGGCTTCAGCAGCTTGACGATGGTCTCAACAAAAGCGGGTTGCACCAGACGGCGCTTGTTGTGGCGTTTTTTGTGCCATGGATCAGGGAAGTAGAGGTGGAAGCCATCCAGGCAGCCAGGTGTCAGCATGTCGCGCACCACTTCTACGGCATCGTGCCGGATCACACGCAGATTGGTGAGCTGCTGCTCGTTGATCAGCTTGAACAGATTGCCCACGCCGGGGCTGTGCACTTCGATGCCCAGAAAATCGGTATCTGGACGAGCCTTGGCGATATCGGCTGTCGCCACGCCCATCCCGAAGCCGATTTCCAGCACTTTAGGCGCTGCGCGGCCAAAAGCTGCATTCAGATCGAGTGCTGCGGGCGCGTATTCAATGCCCCACTTGGGCATGCCTTCATCAATTGCGCGCGATTGTGCATCGGAGAGATGGCCCTGACGTAGCACGAAGCTGCGGATGTGGCGGTGTTGCGGAGTGTCTTCCATGTCTTTACTCAGCGGGGCGATCGCGTTTGATCGTCCCCGATTATTTATTGCAAAAAATACCTGATCAGCCGATCAGTCCAGTGGTCGGGGAGCTGGGTACGCCACTGTAAAGCTTGCGCGGCATCCGACCGGCCAGGAATGCTTCGCGACCGGCTTCCACGCCCTTTTTCATGGCGCTTGCCATCAGAACCGGGTTCTGTGCGGCGGCAATCGCGGTATTCATCAATACGCCATCGCACCCCAGTTCCATGGCGATGGCTGCATCCGATGCAGTCCCTACACCCGCATCGACAATCACCGGCACCTTGCTCTGTTCGATAATGAGCTTCAGATTCCACGGATTGAGAATGCCCATGCCGGAGCCGATCAGGCTGGCTAGCGGCATGATCGCGCAGCAGCCAATGGCTTCCAGTTCACGGGCCACAATCGGGTCGTCGGAAGTATAGACCATCACGTCAAAGCCCTCTTTCACCAGTGTCTCGGCGGCGACCAGCGTCTCGCGGACATTGGGGAACAGGGTATGCGGATCACCCAGAACTTCCAGCTTCACGAGGCGGTGATCATCCAGCAGCTCGCGGGCCAGACGCAAGGTGCGCACTGCATCTTCCGCGCTGTAGCACCCAGCTGTATTCGGCAGGTAGGTGAACTGCGAGGGCGGCAAGTAGTCGAGCAAGCTGGGGGCGCTGGCATCCTGGCCAATATTCACGCGCCGGATGGCGACGGTGACGATTTCGGCGCCTGCTGCATTAATTGCAGCGCGGGTTTCGGTAAAATCCTTGTACTTGCCTGTGCCTACCAGAAGGCGCGAACCATATTCGCGGCCAGCAATGGTCAATCGATCTTGCATGAGATGCTCCAAAAAACCACATTCTTGCCTATGCGAGGCGTTCAACCTCCGCCAACGGCGACGACAATTTCGAGAGAGTCGCCCTCGGCGAGGGCGGTTTCGGGGTGCAGGCTGCGCGGCACGATCTCGCCATTGCGTTCAATGGCGATGCGACGACCGGTGTGGCCCAGTCGAACAATCAGTTCGGCAACCGTGCAGGGGGATTCGATGGTGCGGCTTTCACCGTTGATAGTCAGAATCACGTTGTGCTTCCCGGATCGGCTCGGGTTGGGAAAAACTGGATTTTACCACGGCGGGGGCGTTCAATCCGGCTCCGCCATGTCGATCGCTTACGATTTAGCTGAGCCGGATGCATGGCCGCTACTGGCGGCAAAGGTTTTTAGACGGTTGAGACGAACCACGGTTTCCAGTTGACGCACGGTCTGCATGACCTTGGCCAGATGCTGGCGGTTTTCGACTTGTAGCGTGAACCGAATTTCGATGTAGTGTTCATCGCTGGTCGGTTCGTCGCCCATGTGCACATTTTCGATATTGGCATCGCTGGACGAAATGGCGGCTGCAATCTGTGCAAGCACACCGCGCCGGTTTTCGGTCAGGACGCGGATCGGCACGTTGAACAGGCGGCCGCGCGGCGCATCCCACTCCACTTCCAGTAACTTGTCCGGATCAAACCTGCCAGCGCGACCCACCTGTGGGCAGTCATGGGTATGGATGACCAGACCCTGCCCCTGCTTGATGATGCCCAGAATCGGATCGCCCGGAATCGGGTTGCAGCAGTGAGCAAATTGTACGGCTACCCCTTCGGTGCCACGAATCACAATCGGGCCGGACTTGCCATCGCCTTCGGCAAGATGACCTGCCAGCGTCAGCAGACGCTGTGCCATCACTGGCGCCAGACGTTTGCCCAGGCCCAGATCGGATAGCAACTCGTCCCGCTTGGAGGGCGCATTTTCGCGTAGATAGCGATCCCATGCCTCTTCGCCCAGCTCCACCATTTTGCCCATCACGCTGACAATCGCCTGATTGAGCATGCGCTCACCCAGTTGTACCGATTCCTCGTAGCGGACGGTTTTGATGAAGTGGCGAATATGCGAGCGTGCCTTGCCCGTTACGACGAAATTCAGCCAGTTCGGATTGGGCTTGGCGGTGACTGCCGTGATGATTTCGATCCGGTCGCCGGTGCGTAGCACGCTGCGCAGTGGCACCAGATCGTGATTGACCTTGGCTGCGATGCAGCGATTGCCGATGTCCGAGTGCACCGCGTAGGCGAAATCGACCGCTGTCGAGCCTTGCGGCAGCGTCAGAATTTTGCCCTTGGGGGTAAAGACATACACTTCGCCGGGGAACAGGTCGACCTTGATATGCTCAAGGAATTCGACCGAATCGCCACTCATGGCCTGAATTTCCAGCAGTGATTGCAGCCACTGGTGAGTTTTCTGGTGCACATCGCCAAAGCTCTCGTCACCGGATTTGTACATCCAGTGCGACGCCACACCCGCTTCCGCCACTTTGTGCATATCGTGGGTGCGGATCTGGATTTCGATCGGTGTGCCGTAAGGGCCGGACAATGCAGTATGCAGTGACTGATATCCATTCGGTTTGGGAATGGCGATGTAGTCCTTGAATGCCCCCGGTACCGGCTTGTACAGGCCATGCAGCGCACCCAGCGTCAGATAGCAGGTGGGCACATCGCGCACAATCACGCGGAAGCCGTAGATATCCAGCACCTCGGAAAATGACAGGTGCTTTTCCTGCATCTTGCGGTGGATACTCGCCAGATGCTTTTCGCGGCCGCTGATGGAGGCTTCGATTTTGGCGTCAGCCAGCTTGAGGCGGATCGCTTCCAGAATCTTGCTGACCACTTCGCGACGGTTGCCGCGCGCCTTTTTCAGCGCATCGGCCAGCACGCGGTGGCGCATGGGGTGCAGGTAACGGAAGGCGAGGTCTTCCAGCTCCTGATAGGTGGAATGCAGACCGATGCGATTGGCAATCGGCGCATAGATTTCCAGCGTTTCGGCCGCGATGCGCTTTTGCTTGTCCTCGCGCATGGCATCCAGCGTCCGCATATTGTGCAGGCGGTCGGCCAGCTTGACGAGCAGGACACGGACATCGCGCGCCATCGCCATCAGCATCTTGCGGAAATTTTCCGCCTGCGCTTCTTCCTTGCTCTGAAACTCCAGTCGCTCCAGTTTCGACAAACCATCGACCAACTCGGCAATGGTTTTGCCAAAGCGCTCGGTCAGTTCCAGCTTGGAAACGGCGGTGTCTTCCATCACGTCGTGCAGGAAGGCAGCAGTCAGCGCCTGTGCATCCATATGCCAGTCAGCCAGTATATCGGCGACGGCCAGCGGATGGGTGATGTAAGGCTCACCGCTCTTGCGGATCTGGCCATGATGAGCGTGTGCACCGAAGGCGAAGGCCTGGCGCAGCAGGTCGACGTCTTCGGGTTTCAGGTAGGCTGACGCCTTGGCCAGAAATTGACCAACATCCTCACGGATCTGATCGCCGTGATCACCAAAGTCGGGGAGAGTGGGAAGCGCGTGCATCTTCAGCAGACGAAAAAGGCGGGCTGTGTGAGCCCGCCTTGTTGGCGTATCGGATTAGCTGCGTGGAATTCGGTTCAGCATTTCGCGACCGATTTTGCCGGCGGCCACTTCGTACAGTGCCTGCACGGTTGGCTTGTGATGAGCGTAGCCATCGACCAGCGGGGTGGAACCGTTTGCTAGCTGACGGGCGCGGTAAGCGGCGACCAGTGTCAGGTCAAAGCGGTTGGCGACGCGTGGCAGACATTCTTCAACGGTAATACGGGCCATGGTGAGATTCTCCAGAGGTTGATGCCGGGGCCGGTCAGGCACCCTTCAGTTCGTTGACGAGGTTGCCGAAACGGGCCAGCTGCTTGGCTGACTTGATCCGTTCTGCACGTACGATGCCGATGATGTCGCGCACCGCTTCGTCAATGTGTTCGTTGACAATGATGTAGTCCGCTTCGTGTGCGTGACCAATCTCCTCGCGGGCATTGGCGAGGCGCTGCACGATGGCATCTTCGCTATCCTTGCCACGGCCACGCAGGCGCTGCTCGAGAATGGCTTGCGATGGCGGCAGGATGAAAATTTCGATGGCGTCCTTGAAGTGCGAATGCACTTGCTGGGCGCCCTGCCAGTCGATTTCCAGCAGGATGTCGCGGCCACTCTTCAGTGCATCTTCGATCCAGCTGCGCGACGTACCGTACAGATTGCCGTGTACTTCTGCGTACTCCAGGAAATCGTTGTGGGCAACCATTTCCTGAAAGGTTTCGCGGGTCACGAAATGATATTCGCGACCATCTACTTCGCCTTCGCGCGGCGCACGAGTGGTGTAGGACACCGACAGTTGCACTTGTGGTTCAGCGGCTAGCAGAGCCAGCACCAAAGTGGTTTTGCCGGCACCCGACGGGGCGACCACGACGAAGATATTGCCTTTACTCATTGTTTTGACTCGCTGATCAGCTCTATATAGGGTACCACAAGCGGACCCCGAGAGCCGATCCGTTGATGATCATTCGATATTCTGCACCTGTTCGCGCATTTGCTCGATCAGGACTTTGAGTTCCATTGAAACCTGTGTGGATTCCAGCGATACAGACTTGGAGCCCAGTGTGTTGGCTTCGCGATGGAGTTCCTGCATGAGAAAATCCAGACGTTTGCCAACTGGCCCCTTTTGTTTGAGGATGCGGCGGACTTCGCTGGTATGAGCCGACAGACGGGATAGTTCCTCTGCCACATCAATACGTTGCGCGAAGAGGGCCACTTCCTGTTTGATGCGATCGTCATCTGCGGAACCGATCGCGTCAACCAGTCGCTCTTTAAGCTTGGCCTCGTAATTGGCGACGATTTCCGGCATTCTGGGTGCGATTTGCGCCACATGCTGTTCGATGCCAACCACACGTTCCAGCATCATGGCGGCCAATTTGGCGCCTTCGCGCTCGCGGGTGGCTGTGAAATCAGTAATGGCCAGATCAAGCAATTCCAGCGCAGTTTCCTGCATTTTTTCGGGGCTGACGGAGTCACTCACCAGTACGCCCGGCCAGCGCAGCAGCTCGCCCATGCGCAAGTCGCCTGCGTCGTGGGCGATGCCACGTGCACGACGAGACAGGTCGACAAGCTGGTGCAATAATCCTTCGTTAAGCTCCAGACCTGGTGCAGCTTCATTGCGAGCAGCGAAGCCCATGCGACATTCCAGCTTGCCCCGGCTGATACGACCGGACAGCTTTTCGCGCAGGGTGTTTTCCAGTGGGCGCAACTCTTCCGGCAAGCGCAGGCTCAGATCGAGAAAGCGGTGATTGACGGCGCGCAACTCCACGCTGAGCACACCGCCGACCAGTTCGCGGCTGGCAATGGCATAGCCTGTCATGCTGAGGATCATGTTTTCTCCGTTCAGGCCAGTGTGAAGCTGCGAACTGTCGCAGGATGGCGTCAGCACTTGACCAAAATCACGATTGTGGCGCGTCGCCTCTGTACGCTGCGCCACATTCATTGTAGCCTCAGGGTGTCTTACAGGCGTAAATCCTGTACATTTGCATGATGCAATGCATGTTAAACACCCTGCGTTGCCCGAAATATACCACAGGCGTTAGCCTTCCCAGATGGCCAATCAGTCCAATTTACCTTTACCCCGCGGCTATCAGCTGCTGAATTACACCATCGTCAAGCAATTGTCGGCCGGTGGGTTCAGTATCGTCTATCTTGCCCACGATGAGCGCGACCATCCGGTGGCGATCAAGGAATACCTGCCCAATGCACTGGCATTGCGTCAGGAGGGGTCGCAAGTTGTGGCGACGTCAGCCGACAAACTTGCCCTGTTTCGTCATGGCATGAAATGCTTCTTTGAAGAGGGCAAAACCCTCGCCACCATTACCCACCCGAACGTGGTGCGCGTGATCAATTTCTTCCGCGCTAACGAAACGGTGTACATGGTGATGGAGTATGAGCGCGGCCGGACGCTTCAGCGCGAAATCCAGCTGACCGAAGGCGGCGTCAAAGAAAACATGATTCTGTATGTGTTTATCCACATGCTGAATGGATTGCGTGAAGTCCATTTGCGCAAACTGCTGCATCTCGATATCAAGCCCGCCAATATCTACATCCGGCGCGATGGCTCGCCCGTGCTGCTGGACTTTGGTTCGGCGCGCCAGGCACTTGGCTCGCAGATTCAGCGCTTTACCCCCATGTACACGCCTGGCTTTGCCTCGCCCGAACAATATGGCGACCGCGAAAAGCTGGGGCCGTGGAGTGATATCTATTCGATCGGCGCCAGTATCTTTGCCTGTATGAGCGGGATGGCGCCTCAGGCTGCAGATCAACGCGCCAAGGATGACCGTTACGTATCGGTGCGCAAGGCATGGGCTGGACGTTATTCCGATGCCTTGTTGGATATTGTCGATTGGTGTCTGGAGATGGACACGCTGCGCCGTCCGCAAAGCGGACTGGAGCTGCAGAAAGCCCTGATGGCGGTAGCGGCCGCACCCCAACCCAAACCGACCTTGCTGGATAACCTGCGTGCAGGCCTGAGTAAGCTGAATCACTTTGGCGGCACGAGGAAAGATAAATGAAGTTCACGATTTTTCAGGAAAGCCGCCAGGGCGCCCGCCAATACAATCAGGATCGCATGTGCTATTCCTACAGCCGCGATTCCTTGCTGATGGTGGTGGCCGACGGTATGGGGGGGCACCTGCATGGTGAAGTAGCCGCGCAGATTACAGTGGAGCTGCTGGCCGAGCTGTTCCAGCGCCGCGCCAAGCCGACCATTCCCAATCCGCACACGTTTTTGCACGACGGTTTTGTAAAGTGTCACGAGGCGATTTTCAACTATGCAGGCAATCACTCTCTGCTAGAAACGCCGCGTACGACGGTAGTCGCTGCCATCATTCAAGATGGCATGATCTATTGGGGGCATGTTGGTGATTCCCGCTTGTATCTGCTGCGCAAGGGGCGCGTGCATAAGCGCACCAAGGATCATTCCAAGGTTCAGGCGCTGATTGATCAGGGTCGCATCACCGAGGAGCAGGCGCGCACTCATCCGGACCGCAACAAAATTTACAACTGCCTGGGCAGCATGTTCCCGCCAGAGGTGGAGCTGGATAAAACCCAGCTACACGATGGCGACACCGTGTTGCTGTGTACGGATGGCATGTGGGGTGGCCTGAATCAGGTGGAGCTGGAACAGATGCTGAGCACCTTCCCCGTGCTGTACGCCCTGCCGCAATTACTGGACCGTGCCGAAGCGGCAGGTGGTCAGTACTGCGACAATCTAACTGCCGTGGCGATCAACTGGCACGAAGAGCAGGAAGAAATCAGTGGTGCGCTGTCGACGCACAAGCTGAGTCAGGGCGAAGTGACGACCCAGTTGCACACACTGGCCAATGACAAGGCACTGAAAGGCAGCAAGGATATTACCGAAGCCGATATCGAAGCGGCCATTCAGGAAATTCAGGACGCCATCCGCAAGTACTCGAAGTAAAGGCAATTTTTCCCCGCCCGTTCGTCTTGGCCGGACAGGCTCGCGTATAATCCTCCCTGATCAACTAGGAGAGTGACTATGCGAGCGTCCGGCCGTTCTGCCGAGCAACTGCGTACTGTACGCATCACCCGCAATTACACCTGCCATGCAGAAGGCTCGGTGCTGATCGAAATGGGTCAGACCAAAGTGCTGTGCACGGCCAGCGTGGAAGAGTCCGTGCCGCCCTTTCTCAAGGGCAAGGGCGAAGGCTGGGTGACGGCTGAATACGGCATGCTGCCGCGTTCGACTCATTCCCGCATGAAACGCGAAGCCGCACAGGGCAAGCAAAGTGGCCGCACTCAGGAAATCCAGCGTCTCATTGGCCGCAGCCTGCGCGCGGTTGTGGATCTCAAGGCGCTCGGCGAGCGCCAGATTACCCTCGACTGCGATGTGCTGCAGGCTGATGGCGGCACGCGCTGCGCGAGCATTACCGGCGCGTTTATTGCCCTGATGGATGCCTGTAACAAGCTGGTCGCCGCTGGCAAATTGCCTGCTTCGCCTGTGCGCGATCATGTGGCGGCAATCTCGGTTGGTATTGTGAATGGCGAGCCGGTGCTGGATCTGGATTACCCGGAAGATAGCGGCTGCGATACCGACATGAACGTCGTGATGACCGGTGCGGGCGGCTTTGTGGAGCTGCAGGGTACCGCCGAAGGGACGCCGTTCAGCCGTGCAGAAATGAATACGCTGCTGGAACTGGCAGAGCGCGGCATTGCCGAGCTGATTGCGGCGCAGAAGGCTGCATTGGGCTGATATGGGGAATGTAACTCCATTTTGGCAAGCATTGGCAGTTGCACCGGAGGGCACGAATCTTTCGGTGTTGGGGCGCGATGTTTGGGGCGAAGAATGGGTGCGCACTGTGGATGCGCCTGTTTGGGTCGAGCATCCTCAGTATCCTGGGCAAAAGCACCGTGCCTTCGTTTACCAGTTCCTAGCGAACCCAGATTTGTGTTTCGCGGCAAGTGAATTGTCGCCGGGAGTGTGGGGGTTTTATGTTCCCCTTTAATCATTTTCCGAAAAACTGAAAGTAGTACATGCACCATCAAGCCTCACGCCGGGTCGCGCTTGCACCCATGCTGGACTGGACTGACCGGCATTTCCGTTATTTCCTGCGGCAGATCAGCCGGTACGCCTGGCTGTATACCGAAATGGTGACCACCGGTGCGATCATTCATGGTGATCGCAACCGTCATCTGGATTTCAATGATGATGAGCATCCGGTTGCCTTGCAGCTGGGCGGATCTGATCCGGCGGATCTGGCGCAATGTGCGAAGATCGCTGCCGAGTGGGGCTACGACGAGGTCAATCTGAACGTCGGTTGCCCGTCCGAACGCGTGCAGAGCGGCTCGTTTGGTGCTTGCCTGATGGCGGAGCCTGCGCTGGTGGCGGATTGCGTAAAGGCCATGCGCGATGCGACCACCATTCCGGTGACGGTGAAACACCGTATCGGGATCGATGCGGTCGAGGATTACAGCTTTGTGCGCGATTTTGTCGGCACGGTGGCGGATGCGGGCTGCGAGGTGTTTATTGCCCATGCGCGCAATGCCATTCTCAAGGGGCTTTCACCCAAACAGAATCGCGAAATCCCGCCACTGAAATACGATTATGTGTACCAGTTGAAGCGCGATTTCCCGCAGCTGGAAATCCTCATCAACGGCGGCATCGACAACTGGGACGCCAGTGCCGAGCATCTGCAGCATCTGGACGGTGTGATGATCGGTCGCATGGCCTATCACGATCCTTACCAGTTTGCGGCCGTGGATGCGCGTTTTTATGGCGATGATCATCCGGTGCCGACGCGCGCCGACATCGCTCGCCACATGATGGGCTATATCGAGCACGTCATGAAAAATGGCAAGACAGAGGTCAAGCATGTGGTGCGCCATATGCTGGGGCTCTATCACGGCGTGTATGGCGGCCGCACCTGGCGGCGTATGCTGTCCGATGCATCCTTGCTCAAGGGCGCAACGCCGGAACTGATCGAAACCGCATTGGCACAGGTGGAACATGAGCAGCGCTAACTTCAAGCATGATTACAAGCAGGCGGTGATCTGGGCGCCTGCGACGCTGGTGCCGATTGGTCTGGCCATCGCCGGCTGGGTGGCGCAGGGCTGGGGTTCGACGCTGCAGATTGGCTTTGGCGTGATCGCGCTGGTGCTGTTTTTTATGGCAGAGCGCTGGCTGACGTATCAGATTCGCGTGGATGCGATCTCGCTGCGCTGGCGCTGGGGCATCTTCCGGCCGGGTGTGCGCGGTGAGTTAATGATGAACGAAATCCATACCGTCGAAGTCGTCACCTTGCCGGACCAGCCACGTCAGCCGGTGCGCGTGGTGGAGGGTATTGAAATACATGGCGGCAACTTTACCCCTTCGCTGAATCGCGGCATTCGGGTGAAGGCTGTGGATGGCAAAGTATTTTGCTTTGGGCTTAACGATCCGGAAAAATGTGCCGAAGCGATTCGCCATTTCAAGCGACTGGCGGATGAAGCGCACGCCAACCGTGATCAGGCCGAACACGACTAAGTCGTTGTCGAAAAGGATAAAGAGCATGAAACGCATTGTGCTGGCCAGCAATAACGCGGGCAAATTGAAAGAATTCCAGCGCCTGTTTGCCACGCTGGACATCGAACTGATTCCACAGGGGCAGCTGGGCGTGAGCGAGGCTGAAGAGCCGCATGCCACCTTTGTCGAGAATGCGCTGGTCAAAGCGCGCCATGCATCACGCGTGACCGGCCTGCCTGCGCTGGCGGATGATTCCGGCATTTGTGTGGAAGCGCTGGGCGGCGCGCCGGGCGTGTATTCTGCACGATATGCCGGTGAGCCGAAATCGGATGCCCGCAATAACGAAAAGCTGCTGGCCGACATGGCCGGACAGGCTGATCGCCGCGCCTTCTACTATGCCGCACTGGTGCTGGTGCGCCATGCTGACGATCCGCGCCCGCTCATTGCCGAAGGCCGATTTGATGGCGTGCTGCTGGATAGCCCGAAGGGCGAGGGCGGCTTTGGTTATGATCCGCTGGTCTATGTGCCTGCCTTTGGCAAGACCGTGGCCGAGCTGACGCCGGAAGAAAAGAATCCGGTGAGTCATCGCGGCAAGGCGCTGAATGCGTTGCTGGATAAATTGCGTGAGGCCGGTGCATGAGTCAGGAATGGCCGAAGTGGCTCAAGGATGATGGCTCGGTGGTGAGCTGCACCGAGAAGGTCAAAGTCATGCAGGAGAACTTCGACGAGCTGCGCCAGATGGCGCAGGATGCGTTCGAAGATGGCCTGTTGATGGAGGTCTCGGAAGCGCAATTGCGTCAGGCACTGGTCGAGATGATGGCCGGCCTCGTCAATCCGTATCGCAAGGGCTGATATGAGCATCACCCTGCAACGGCCCAATCAGTGGCAAGGCCTGACCGCGCTGCCTCCGCTGTCGCTGTATATCCATTTCCCCTGGTGTGTGCGCAAATGCCCCTATTGCGATTTTAACTCGCACGAGTCCAAAAATGGCTTTGACGAGGCAGGCTATATTCAGGCACTGATTGCTGATCTGGAGCATAGTCTCCCATTGATCTGGGGACGGCCCATCCATACGATTTTCATGGGCGGCGGGACGCCTAGCCTGTTTTCTGCCGAGGCCATGGATACGCTGATCGCTGCGATCCGTGCCCGCGTGAAGCTGTTGCCCGATGCCGAAATTACGCTGGAGGCCAATCCGGGTACGGTCGAGGCTGATCGATTCCGGGGCTATCGTGCAGCAGGCATCAATCGGGTGTCGCTGGGAATTCAGAGCTTCAATGCCGGCCATCTGCAGGCCATTGGCCGGATTCATGATGCCGATGAAGCCAAGCGGGCAGCCGCGCTGGCGGCAGAAATATTCGATACCTTTAATCTGGATCTGATGTTTGCGCTGCCGAATCAGACGATTGAAGAGGCGCTGGCTGATGTGGAAACGGCACTCGGTTTCGGACCCGCGCATCTGAGCTGTTATCACCTGACGCTGGAACCAAATACATTGTTCCATCGTTATCCGCCGCCGATTCCTGACGAAGATATCGCCGCCGAGATGCACGACCAGATCGAAGCGCGTTTGCAGCAGGCAGGATTCGATCACTATGAAACGTCAGCCTATGCGCGCCGTGGCCATCGTGCGCGGCACAATCTGAATTACTGGGCGTTTGGCGACTATCTGGGCATTGGTGCGGGTGCGCACGGCAAGCTGAGTTTTCCCGATCGCATCATCCGCCAGATGCGGCACAAACAGCCCACGGCCTATCTATCGGCCATTGCACAGGGCAATGCGGTGCGGACTGAAGAATTGGTGACGCCTGATCAACTGCCCTTTGAGTTCATGCTCAACGCCATGCGTCTCACCGAAGGCGTGCCGGTCGAATTTTTTACCGAACGTACCGGTCTGCCGCTGGCTGCGATGAGCCGTCCGCTGAACGAGGCGAATCGACTGGGACTGCTGGATGCAGATCCATCGAAGCTCGCGCCGAGCGGGCTGGGCCGCCGTTACCAGAATCGACTGTTCGAATTGTTTTTACCCGAAGAGTGAGTCGCCCGAGCGACCGTTTAACCAACTTACCCAAGGAGTTCCCCCATGTCCCGCGAAATCATCCACAGCGACAACGCCCCTAAAGCCATCGGCGCATACTCTCAAGCTGTGAAGGTGGGCAATACTGTTTACCTGTCCGGCCAGCTGGGCATTGTGCCAACTACCGGCGATCTGGCTGAAGGTTTTGAAGCGCAAGCACATCAGATGTTCCAGAACTTGCGTGCAGTGGCGCAAGCAGCGGGTGGCGATCTGAAAGACATCGTCAAGCTGGGCGTATTCGTGATTGATCTGGGCAATTTTGCCAAGCTGAACGAGATCATGGGCCAGTACTTCGAGGCACCGTATCCTGCGCGCGCAGCGATTCAGGCTGCTGCTTTGCCGAAGGGTGGTCTGGTCGAAGCGGATGCAGTGATGGTGCTGAGCTGATCCAAATCAGGTAAATGTGTTGTTAATACACGAAGACGGGCCATTTGGCCCGTTTTGCATATTAGTGACTTCTAATGCGTGTGGCATAATGCAGCCAATCATCTGCGAATGACAGATGTGCAGGGGGGCTGCACTACAATGGTGAAACACGCGCTGTTTTATCGTTGCGTGCAAGGTGGTTCAGAGGTGCACGGAGCACACATGGAAGTACATGTAGACGTGGCGGATTTGCAGTTGGGTATGTTTGTCTGTGAGCTGGATCGCCCCTGGCTGGATACGCCTTTCCTGATGCAGGGATTTCTGATTGACTCGGGCTTGCAGCTGGACATGCTGGTTCAGTACTGCAAGCACGTGAAGGTCGACCTTGGACGCTCGCTTGGCGGGATGTCGCGCTGGTCGGCATTGATTCCATTTGATGTGCTCGCAGCCAGCTCGACCGACGCGCCGGTCGTGATCGATGATGTGAGCAAGGCACGGATCACATCAGACATTCTCAAGGTGCGCGAGCCCTTTGCCGGTCAGTCCAGTGTCCCTGTGGTGCTATATGACGAAGGTCGGAGCGTCCCCGAAGAGTTGCCCAAGGCCAAGGAATCGTTACTGGCTGCCGATGAGCTGATGGAGTCACTGGCCGAAGCGCTGGTCAATGATAAGCCGCCTAGCTTGCAGCAAGTCGAAGAAGTTGTCGGGGATCTGGTTGACTCGGTAGTGCGTAACCCCAATGCGCTGCTTTGGCTGACGAAGCTGCGTGATCAGGATAAAACCGGATACGCCCATGCAGCGGATACCGCCATTTATATGCTGGCATTTGGCCGACATCTTGGCTACCCCAAGCATTCACTGGCCTGGCTGGGCATGGCCGGGCTGATGCTGGATATCGGTAAATTGCGCCTCCCGGCCGAATTGCGAGCGGTGACGGGGCGTCATACTGCTGAACAATATGAAACGATGAAGACGCACGTGCGTCTGAGCCTGGATATTCTCGATTCCATGGGTGGCGTACCGATGGATGTATTCGATGCGGTCGCCCGCCATCACGAGCGGTTTGATGGGAGTGGCTATCCCTATGGCCTCAAGGGGCAGGATATCGGCCTGTTCGGTTCGATGGCAGGCATTGTCGATTGCTTTACCGCACTGACCAGCAACCGGAATTACGGCGTCTCGCTGACGAGTCACGAGGCACTGCAGATTTTGCACAAGTGGGCCGAGCACTATTTCCATGCGCCCCTGGTGGAACAATTTGCGCAGTGTGTGGGGATTTTTCATGTAGGGACACTGGTGGAGCTGTCCAGCGGCGAGATCGGCATCGTCGTGGGGCAGAATCGCGCCCGTCGCCTCAAGCCACGTGTCATGCTGATTAAGGATGCTCACCGCAAAGATTACACCCGTCCTGTCATCGTCGATTTGATGACGCAGATCGGTTCCAATCCGGTCGCGGTGCGCCGCGAATTGCCGATGGGGGCCTTCGGTATTGATCCTCGCGATTATTTTCAGGCACCGTCATGATGCTTGAACAGGATAGCGGAGGGCCGCTTTCGCCTGAATTGGCTTCGACATTGGCGAGATCGCTTGCGGTGGCAAGCGAAGATGCGCTTACGGCGCTGTTGTGGCTGGATCTGGGCGGGATGGCGGGTGCGCGCGCGGCACAAGTCGTTGTACAGGTCAAACAATGGTTACGCGAACAGGATGCGTGCGAAGCCATAGATGGTCGTCATGTCGTGTTCATGCTGCCGCAGCTGCAAAGCGAAGGGCAGGCTGTACTGGCGGCACATCGGGTGCTGGATGAGTTAAATCGTTTCGAGCGGACGCCATTGCTGTTCCTGCCAAAAGTAGGCATCGCACTAGGGCCGCGCCATGCCCGTTCACCCGGAACACTGGTGGAGTCAGCCGAAGCCGCTGCGGCGCAAATCTCGGGTAGTGGTGTGGCCATGTATGATGCGCGTCACGACTACGATAAGCAATTGGTGCAAAGACTGGGTGGTCCGTTGCGCGAAGCACTGGCCGATAATGCGCTGCATCTGGCTTATCAGCCGATGGTTGATTTAAATAGTGGTTGTTGCGCGGGGGCTGAAGCACTATTGCGCTGGCAGGATGCATCACTGGGGTGGGTGCCGCCCTACGAAATTGTGATTGTGGCAGAACGCTTGCATTTGCATAACGAACTGACGCGTTTTGTGCTCAATACCGGCTTTCGAGAAATCGCCATGCTCAATGGGCGTGGTTATCGTGGCACCATCAGCCTGAATCTTGGTGCTAATGACCTGATGGACAGTGGCTTGCCTGACATCATCGCCGATGGATTGGCAATCTGGAATCTTCCGCCGGCGCAGGTTATGTTCGAGCTGACCGAATCGGCAGCCGTGAGCGATATCGACGCGACGATTGAAACACTGCAGCGTCTGCAGTCGCTGGGATGTCGTGTCGCGCTAGATGATTTTGGCACAGGGTATTCCTCCCTAACGCACTTGCTGCGCTTGCCCATCAACAAGCTCAAGATTGACCGCAGCTTCATTCAGGATTTGAAAGCCGGGACGCGTGAGAGCCATATCGTCGAATCGGTCATTGATCTGGCTCACAAGCTGGGTATGACCGTTGTTGCTGAAGGTGTGGAAGAACTGGCCACGGTGGATATCCTGCAAGCCATGCGATGCGACCAGATTCAGGGTTACTATTTTGGACGACCGGGCGATGCCGAAGCCTTGCTGCGATTTGCACTGCAGTTTGGCTCGGAGCCGATCTAGTCGCTTCGTGAAGTGTGTTTCGTTGCGTATAGATACACAATGAAACGAAATATGAAATACTGTTCTTTATGTCGGAAGAGTTTGTCGGGTAGTATGCTGGCACTCAAACAGATATATGGAATGTGCCCATGAACCTGCGCCCCGTCCTGCTTGCCCTTGCGCTTTCCTCCGCTGCATTTGCCGCCGAACAGGCCGCCACGCATGCTCTTCCGCCCGGTATCGAGTGGCGTCAGGGCAATGTGGAAGCAGCGTTTGCCGAGGCCAAAGCCAGCAATAAGCCTTTGTTCCTGTACTGGGGCGCGGTGTGGTGCCCGCCATGCAATCAGGTGAAGGCCACCATCTTCAATCGTCAGGATTTTATCGCGCGCACCCGTCAGTTTGTGCCGGTATTCTTGGACGGGGATAGCCCTGACGCACAGAAGCTGGCCTCCAAATTCAAGGTGGTTGGCTACCCGACCATGATTCTGTTCAAGCCGGATGGCACGGAAGTGACGCGTCTGCCGGGCGAAGTCGATGGCGAGCGTTACGTGCGTGCCCTGAGCGCAGCGCTGCGGACATCGCGTCCGGTGAAAGCCCTGCTGGCATCTGCTCTGAAGGGCGACAAGCTGGCCGAGCAGGACTGGCAGCTACTGGCGGATTACTCGTGGGATGGCGATGAAGCGCAACTGGTCGCTGCCGACAAACTGGCCGATACCCTGCAGGCGCTGGCCAGCAAATCGCCGGTAAAAACCAGCTATGCCGCGACACGTCTGCAACTCAAAGCGCTGGCTATCGCAGCAGGTCGAAAACAGACCATCGCTTTCGACAAAGCTGCAACGCTGGCTGGGATTGAGACGCTGCTGGCTGACGCCAAGCGCGTGAAGGGTCAATCCGATATCATCGCCAATCTGGCCGAACCGATTATCGAGCAGGTGACTGCAGAAGGCGCGCAGCGAAAACAGCTTGCCGCAAAATGGGAAAAGGCGCTGGATACGCTGACGGCTGATCCGACCTTCTCCACAGCGGATCGTCTGGATGCGCTGTCCACCAAGCTGGCGCTGGTGCGTCTGCAGTCTGGCAAGGATGATCTGCCCGCAGCCGTGGTCGCCAATGTGCGCAAGACTGTGGATGCTGCCGACAAAAAGACCACCAATGGCTACGAACGTCAGGCCGTGATCGCCAGCGCAGGTCATCTGCTGACAGATGCCGGTCTGGTGAAAGAATCCGATACGCTGTTGCTGGCCGAATTGAAGAAGTCGCATTCGCCCTACTACCACATGCAGATTCTGGCCTCGAACGCCAAGCTGCGTGGCGATAAGGTCGGTGCGCTGGACTGGTACGGCAAGGCCTACGATGCTTCGGTTGGCGAGGCCACCCGTCTGCAATGGGGCTCGAATTACGTCGGCAATATTGTAGAACTGGCACCGCAGGATGAAGCACGCGTTGAGAAGGCATCGCTGGCTGTGGTGGCTGATGCCGAAAAGGCCAAGAGCGCCTTTTACGAGCGCAGTCAGCGTTCCATGAAGAAGCTGGTCGATAAGCTGCGCGGCTGGAGCAAAGATGGCCAGCATGAGGCCGTAGTGAAACGCGTGCTGGTGAAACTGGGTGATGTGTGCACCCGTCTCCCGGCAAATGATCCCCAGCGCGCCAGCTGTGAAGGTCTGCTGAAAAAGCCGCAAGCCTGATCGATGACCGATCGATGTGCCTAGTTGCACGCCCGTGCCGCTATCTGCTTGAGATAGCGGCATTTTTGTTGCAGTGCGTCATCATTTCGCAGTCTGATTAGGTGATCATGACAGGGTGGACTATCATGCCGAGTATGGGCGGCGCCCATTTCACTTCTGACTTCTGGAGTTTGACATGTTGCGTGGCAAAACAGCGTTGATTACCGGTTCAACCAGCGGCATTGGCAAAGGCATTGCCGAAGCGCTCGCCGCGCAGGGCGCGAATATCGCGCTGAACGGATTTGGCGAGGCGGTGGACATTGCCGCGCAGGTGCAGGATCTGCAGACTCGCTTCGGTATCACAGCTAGCCATATCGCGGCTGACCTGAGCAAGGCGGACGAGATCGAGGCCATGTTTGCCACTGCGCTGTCGCGCCATGATTCGATTGATGTGCTGGTCAACAATGCCGGCATCCAGTTTGTGTCGCCGGTGGATAGTTTTCCGGTTGATAAGTGGAACGCCATCATCGCGCTGAATCTGAATGCCGTCTTCCATACCACGCGTCTGGCGCTGCCCGGCATGAAGGCAAAGGGCTGGGGGCGGGTGGTGAATATTGCCTCCGCGCATGCACTGGTAGCGTCCCCGTTCAAGTCGGCCTATGTTGCCGCCAAGCACGGTGTAGCAGGCTTCACCAAGACGGTTGCACTCGAAGTGGCGACACAGGGCATTACCGTGAACGCCATCTGCCCCGGCTATGTATGGACGCCGCTGGTCGAGAAGCAGATTCCCGATACCGCCAAGGCGCGCGGCCTGACCGAGCAGCAGGTGATTGATCAGGTGATGCTGGCGGCCCAGCCGACCAAGAAGTTTGTACAGATTGGCGAAGTGGCGTCGCTGGCGACTTTCCTCTGCAGTGAGGGCGCGGCGTCAATGACCGGCGCCATCCTGTCGATGGATGGTGGCTGGACAGCACAGTAAGTAAGAAAAGATTCAAGATTTTCCCCGCGCAAACATTGACTTGTGTCGGGCTGGTTCCGGTTTTGGGGCTATAACGAATTTAATGTGCGTGTGCACAATCAGCCGGGCATGGCCGTCAGAAGCGTGACCATGTGTCCCCTTGGAGTTGAGTCATGAGTGATCGTACGTCTGGTTTTCCATTTTCCGGCATGCCGTGGATGCCGCCTTTCCAGATGAACAAGGGGGCCGAGCTACTCACGCAGATGGCGCCTTTCTGGTCGGCGCCGATGGCGTACCAGCAATATGCTCAGGATTTCTGGGAGCGGACAGTACTGTTTCTCGATGTGCTGCGCCAGCGCGGTAATCAGTTCGAAGCCGGGGCTGAGAAGGCTGCGCTAAATGTGCTCGGCTTCGAATACGAAATCATTGTCGATGGTCGTCAGCTGCCGCGCCCGGTGAACTACGGCCTGATGCGCATCAAGCCGCGCCCGACCGATGTGATCGAGCCGCAGCGTCGACCCTTTATCGTGTTCGACCCGCGCGCCGGGCATGGTCCGGGTATTGGCGGCATGAAGCACGATAGCCAGATCGGTATGGCTCTGTCTGCGGGTCATCCATGCTATTTCGTGGGCTTCATGGTCGATCCGATGCCGGGGCAGACCGTGGAAGACGTCTGTCGTGCCGAAATTGCTTTCATCGAAAAGGTAAAAGAGCTGCACGCGGATGCTGATGGCAAGCCCTGTCTGATTGGTAACTGTCAGGCGGGCTGGCAGATCATGATGGCCAATGCCATGCAGCCGGATCTGTCCGGGCCAATCATTCTGTCGGGTGCGCCGCTGTCGTACTGGGCGGGCTATCGCGGCAAGAATCCCATGCGCTATCACGGCGGCATGCTGGGTGGTACATGGCTCACTGCACTGGCCAATGATCTCGGTGGCGGCAAGTTTGATGGCGCCATGCTGGTACAGAATTTTGAAGGCCTGAATCCGGCGAACACCTTTTTCAAGAAAAACTACGAGCTGTTCTCCAAGATCGACACGGAAGACCAGCGCTATCTCGACTTCGAGAAGTGGTGGGGCAATCCGGTATTGCTCAACGGCGAAGAAATCCAGTACATCACCGATGAGCTGTTCGTCGGCAACAAATTGTCTAGTGGCGAGTTGATCACCAGCGACGGTATTCGGGTTGATCTGCGCAATATCACTTCGCCGGTGGTGGTGTTCTGCTCGATGGGCGATAACATCACGCCGCCGCCGCAGGCACTCGGCTGGATTCTCGATGTGTATGGGTCAGACAAGGAGCTGCTGGAGACCGGCCGCACCATCATCTACACCCTGCACGATACGATCGGCCACCTCGGCATTTTTGTCTCGGCCAAGGTCGCTACCAAACATCACGATGGTTTTGCCCGCAATATTGATCTGATCGATGTGCTGTCGCCAGGCTTGTACGAGCTGGTGATTCAGGAGCGCACCGACGATACAGTCAATGCTGATCTGGTCTCCAGCAATTACGTCGCCCGCTTCGAGCGTCGCAAGCTGGCGGATTTGCGCCCGCTGGTGGAAAACCTGCCGGAAGATGATGATCGCTTCAATGCGGTGTCGCGTCTGTCGCGCGTGAACAATGCGCTCTACAAGCAATTCCTGCGTCCGTGGGTGAAGGTATTGGGTACGACGGCGACGGCTGAACTGAACCGTAAGAACAGTGCGCATCGTGTGCGATATTCGCTGTTTTCAGACCGCAATCCATGGATGCGCTCGATTGCCGAGCAGGCCAAGGTCATTCGCGAAAATCGCCATCAGGTGAACGAAGACAATCCCTTCCTGAAAATGCAGGAAGGGCTGGCCGATCAGGTAGTGGAAGGTTTAAATGCTTGGCGCGATGCGCGCGATCATGCGACTGAGCAATGGTTTATGCGTACCTTTGGCAATCCGGTGCTGCAGGCCTGGCTGGGCATGGATGCAGGCGAGGGCAATAAGCGCCGCCGCATGGGCCGTGATCTACTGCGTGAGGCTGAGTCAGCACGTGCGCGTGAATGGGTGGCGTCGCATATCGAAACCGGCGGACTAGGTGCGGCGGGTACGCGCTGTATCCTGTATGCGGGTCTGCTCGATCGCGCCTTTGATGCACGCGCTTTCGCACTGATCCGCCAGTTGCGTCACAACTATCCCTCACTCAGTGTGATGGGGGCGCGAGAGTTCAAGCAACTGCTGCATGATCAGACGGTGGTGCTGGCCTACAATCAGGAAGCCGCGCTTAAGGCCATTCCGCATATGCTGGATGAAGCAGGCGTGGATCGCGCCGAGTTCCTGTCGCATATTGAGGCGATTGTGCGCGCCGATGGCAAGCCGCACCCCGAAGATGAGCAGAAGCTGGTGCATCTGAAGGAAATAGTGCTGGGTGCACAGGGTGCAGGGCAGGTAAAAGTGGTGTCGGCCAGCAAGCCTGCGCCGGTGAAGGCTGCGGGCGCTAAACCTGTCGCAGCAAAGGCAGCGACGGCAAAGCCGGCCACAAAGAAGCCTGCTGCGCCGCGCAAGGTGGCTACGAAAGTGGAAAAGGTTGTGACTGAAACGGTGCAGCCGGTTGTCGCAGCTTCGCCAGTTGCCGCTTCAGCAGAGCTGGTTAAGCCGGCACGTGCCCCGCGTGCGAAAAAGGCACCAGCGGCCTAAGCTGCCTGTGCAGGGGCGACCGGTGGTTGCCCCTGCCGCATTCTTTTTCTGCAGCGGTCAGTTAATCGCATTCCAGCGGCTGACTGCGTCCTTCTTGTTGTCTTCCTGCGCGCCAATCTGGTTGCAGTTGCCGTTCTTGCCGAAGCGGGCACACTGTACCCAGAAACGGCGCGAACCCGCCTTGGTCAGTTCGCCGGCCGAACCGCATTTGATACATCGTTTGACCGGAGTGCCGCTTTGCTCGCTCATGGGTGTTCCTGTGTGCACGTCAGTGCTTCATTGTAGGTCGGGGCGCGCATGATACGCCAATCGCGTGCAATCGCCAGACTTAGAGCACTATCAGGTTGTCGCGGTGGATCAGCTCGGCTTCGTCAACATAACCCAGAATCGCCTCGATGCGTTGCGAGGGCACGCCAGCGATGCGGCGGGCATCCGCGGCGGCGTAATTACTCAGGCCGCGTGCGATTTCAGTGCCAGTCTGATCTACACAGCGAATCATGTCGCCGCGAGCAAATTCGCCGCTCACGCTGCGAATGCCGATGGGCAGCAGGCTGGTACCCTGTTCGCGTAGCGCTTTGACTGCACCGGCATCCAGTTCCACATGACCACATGCCTGCAGATGATCTGCCAGCCAGTTTTTCCGCGCGGTGATGCGGGTTTGTCCGGCCAGTAGTTGCGTGCCGATGGATTCGCCAGATGCCAGGCGACTTAATACCTGCGCCTCGCGACCGCTGGCAATCACAGTATGAGCACCACTACGCGCTGCGCGTTTGGCCGCGATGATCTTGGTATACATGCCGCCCGTGCCCACGCTGGAACCGGCGCCGCCAGCCATGGCCTCAAGCTCGGGTGTACCTGCGATCGCTTCGCTGACCAGTGTGGCATCCGGATGCTTGCGCGGGTCGGCGGTATAGAGGCCAGACTGGTCGGTCAGGATGATCAGGGCATCGCCATCAACGAGATTAGTGACCAGCGCACCCAGCGTATCGTTGTCACCAAAGCGGATTTCATCAGTGGCTACGGTGTCATTTTCATTGATGATGGGGATGACGCCCAGTCCCAGCAGCGTAGTGAGTGTGGTACGTGCATTGAGATAGCGGGTGCGGTCGGCCAGATCTTCGTGGGTCAGTAACACTTGTGCCGTTTTCAGACCATGCTCGCGGAAACATCGCTCGTAGGCTTCGATCAGCCCCATTTGTCCGACGGCTGCGGCAGCCTGTAGTTCGTGCACGGCACTCGGACGTTTCGCCCAGCCCAGTCTTGCCAGTCCTTCGGCAATCGCGCCGGAGCTGACCAATACAATCTGTTTGCCTGCCCGCGTCAGGCTGGCAATCTCGCTGGCCCAGCGCGCCAGCGCAGCATGATCCAGTCCTCGGCCCTCATTGGTAACAAGGCTGGAACCGACTTTGACGACAATGCGCTGGGCAGACTGGATAACGGACATGATCGATAAACTCGCGTGCAGGGTCGGCTATTATTCGATGCTGCGGTGCACGATGGCAATTGAATCTCGCAAATTGCCCGCTGAATTTCGCGATGTAGTGACATTTGTGCATGTGTCTGAGGTGGACGAGCGCCATCAAACTACGAGATATCAGTGATTGATGGTGTGGGTGATTGGATAGGATTGATTACAAATGTTTTTGCAAGGCGGTGTGATACCGGTGGGTAGCTCATGTATGCTGCGCAGCTGCAACGCGGGTGTGATTTGTGACAGTACAAGCGGTTGCGATGCGCCAAGTCCTGTTTTCGTGGGCTAGAATAAGGGAGATGCGCGGAAATCGCGCAGGATGAGGGTTATGGTCGGAATTCTATTGATCACACACTACGGTCTCGGGGAGAGCTATGCCGAATGTGCGGCACACGTGCTCGGTCGCCCCCTGCCCAATTTGCGCCATCTGGCCATCAATCGCCATGACGATCCCGATGAGGCCCGTCGCCGCGCCGAGGCGCTGGTCAATGAACTGGATGATGGATCCGGGGTGGTGATCCTGACCGATATTTATGGCGGAACACCTGCAAACGTTGCCTACAAGCTGATCAAGCCCGGCAAGGTGGAAGCGGTTGCGGGCGTTAATCTACCCATGCTGGTTCGCGCAATCTGTTACAGCCATGAAGCCATTGAAGTGACGGTAAGCAAGGCCGTGACGGGCGGGTTGGAAGGGGTGATGTATATGCTGCCACCCATCGCCCGAGAGCTGGGTCTGGATTAAGCACAGAACAAACGCAACACATAGCAATTCGTTAAACAGGAATGCATCCATGCAAAAGCGTGAAGCCGACATTATCAACAAGCTGGGCCTGCATGCCCGGGCATCCAGCAAGCTCACTCAGTTGGCGAGCAAATTTAATTGCGAAGTCTGGCTGAGCCGCAACGGCAAGCGCGTCAATGCAAAAAGTATTATGGGTGTCATGATGCTGGCAGCAGCCAAGGGCGCCCGCGTCGAGCTGGAAACCAATGGCCCGGATGAAGATGAGGCCATGGAGGCGTTGCTGGGGCTCATTGCCAATCGTTTTGACGAATCTGAATAAGGCGCAGCGGCGATATGGCGATCACCCTGCACGGTATCGGGATTGGTGGTGGCATCGCGATCGGGCGAGCCCATCTGATTTCACATACCGATCTTGAAGTCGCACACTACGATATCGAGGAACGCGAGATTCCGGCGGAACTGGCACGCTTTGACGCGGCCATCCGTGTTACGCGCAAGGAACTGGAAATGCTCTGGGGCTCGATCCCGGAGAATGCCCCGACCGAACTGGGCGCCTTCCTGTCCCTGCATGTGATGCTGCTCAATGATCACACCATTTCGCGCGAACCACGCGACATCATTGCCGAGCATCATTGCAATGCCGAATGGGCGCTCAAGCTGCAGCAGGATCGCCTGCTGGCGCAGTTCGACGAAATTGAAGAAGAATACCTGCGCGAACGCCGCAACGATGTGATTCAGGTGATCGAACGGATCCAGAAATCACTCGACGGTCGTCACGGCACGCGCTTTGTGGCACCTGACGATAGTCGTCATTGCATTCTGATTGCCCATGATCTCAGCCCGGCAGATATGGTGCTGTTCAAGCAATCAGAGTTTGCTGCTTTCCTGACCGATGTCGGCGGTCCAACCTCGCATACGGCTATTCTCGGCCGTAGTCTGGATATTCCGTCGATTCTGGCGTTGCACAATGCGCGCCAGTTGATTCGCGACGAAGAAACCATCATTGTGGATGGCTCGGCTGGCGTGGTCATTGTTGACCCCAGCGAAACCATCCTCGAAGAATATCGCCGCAAGCAGGCAAACCATCTGCAGGAAAAAAAGCGCCTCAAGAGTCTGAAAAAGACCGAGGCGATTACGTTGGATGGTACCAAGGTTGAAGTACTGGCCAATATCGAATCGGCCGCTGATTGTGAGCATGCGCTGGAACATGGTGCGGCCGGCGTGGGTCTGTTCCGGTCCGAATTTCTGTTTCTCGGGCGCGATGATCTGCCGAGCGAAGAAGAACAATTCAATGCCTATCGCGCCGTCATGGAAGGGATGCAGGGCAAGCCTGTCACCATCCGGACGGTCGATCTGGGTCGCGACAAAATGCCCAAGTGGGCCGATCACAACGCCAGTCCCAATCCGGCGCTGGGAATGACCGGTGTGCGCCTGTGTCTGTCCGAGCCGGTGATGTTCCGCACTCAGCTGCGCGCCATGCTGCGTGCGGCGAAATTCGGCCCGCTGAAAATGCTGGTGCCGATGCTCTCTGGCATCCACGAAATCAGCCAGATCCAGTTCCACCTTGAAGAAGCCCGCGAGTCTCTGCGGGACGATGGAGTGGATTTTGGCGAGCTGCAATTAGGTGGCATGATTGAAGTGCCGGCTGCGGCACTATCGATCTCGCACTTCCTGAAAAAGCTTGATTTCGTGTCGATTGGTACCAACGATCTGATCCAGTACACCCTGGCCGTCGATCGTTGCGACGATGCGGTGGCCAATCTGTATGATCCGCTGCATCCGGCGGTGCTGCATCTGATTCGCCACGTCATTCACACGGCCGACCGGTTGGGCAAGCCCGTATCGGTTTGCGGTGAAACGGCGGGCGATCCAAACCTGACACGTCTCTTACTGGCGCTGGGATTGCGCAGTTTTTCGATGCATCCCGCCCAGTTGCTGAATGTAAAACAAGTCATCCTGAAAACGGACCTGACCTCTATGGGTTCGCTGGCGAGCCGTATCCAGCGGGCGGAAGACTCCGGCCGCGTGCGCGAATTGCTGGCGGATCTGAACGACTGATCCATGCATCCTGTACTCAAACCCGACGACGCCATCGATGTGATGGCGTTGCGCTGTATTCTGGTCATCAAATTGCGCCATCATGGCGATGTGTTGCTATCTGGTCCGGTGCTGTCTGCGCTGAAAGCCGCCGCACCGCACACTGAAATTGACGCGCTGGTCTACAAAGACACCCGCGACATGATCGAACTGCATCCGGCCATGAGCCAGTTGCACCTGATCGACCGCCAGTGGAAAAAGCTGGGGCCGGTCGGGCAGCTGCGCGCCGAATGGCAATTGATCCGCACCCTCAAATCCCGCCAGTATGATCTGGTGGTGCATCTTACCGAGCATAATCGCGGCGCTTGGCTGATCCGCTTGCTTAAACCGCGCTGGTCGGTGGGCATGGAGGGCGATTTTGGGCGCTTCTTTGCCAAAACCTTTACCCATCGCTATCCGGTGATTGCAGGCAATCGTCGCCATACCGTGGAGATTCACCTCGATGCGTTGCGGCGGCTAGGAATTCAGCCCGATCCGCGTACGCGATTGACGATGATGCCCGGTGCGCCCGCCGAGCAGCATGTGGCCGAACTACTGGCCACGCACGGCGTGCAAGCCGGGCGTTATATCGTGGTGCATCCGGGTTCGCGCTGGTTATTTAAATGCTGGCCCGTCGAGCAGACGGTGGCGGTCTGTCGGCAGCTGCAGGCCGATGGCCATACCTTGGTGCTCACCGGGGCGCCCGATCCGGCAGAGGCAGGCATGGTCAATGCCGTCATTGCGGGGCTGAGCCAGCCGGTGGTGAATCTGCAAGGCCAGCTTACGCTGAAGCAACTGGGCGCCGTGATTGCATCGGCGCGCATGCTGTTCGGTGTCGATTCCGCGCCCATGCATATGGCTGCTGCGCTGGGCACGCCGGTGGTGGCGCTTTTTGGTCCCTCGGGTGAAATCGAATGGGCACCGTGGCAGGTGAAGCATCGCATTATCACCAGCGATCACCCCTGTCGTCCCTGCGGCCGAGATGGCTGTGGCGGGGGCAAGGTGAGCGATTGTCTGGTGCAGATTGGCAGCCAGCGTGTCTATGCTGCGATTCAGGATTTACTGGCGGAGTGCGCATGAGCGTGCCGCGTCTGGCCATCGTTCGCCAGAAATACAATGCCGCAGGCGGCGCAGAACGATTCGTTAGTCGGGTCATCGATGCCTTGCAGGGCAAGGTAGATGTCACCCTGATCGCGAGGAAATGGAATCAGCATGGCGGACAATCTACCGTCCGCGTGCGCCCGTTTTACATCGGTAGCGTGTGGCGCGACTGGAGTTTTGCCTGCGCGGTACGAGAAGTTGTGGCGGCCGGGGCCTTTGATCTGGTTCAGTCGCACGAACGTATTCCCGGCCTGCCGCTCTATCGTGCGGGCGACGGTGTGCATGCCGAATGGCTGATCCAGCGCGCCCGCGTTCAGTCGCCTGTCAAGCGACTGGGGCGCTGGCTGAATCCCTACCATCATTATCTCACCCGCGCCGAACGGCGGATGTTCGAGCATGCCAATATGCGTGCCGTCATCTGCGTATCTGAACTGGTCAAGCAGGATATCCTGCGCCATTTCCGCATTGATCCAGCCAAGTTACACGTCATCTACAACGGCATCGATACGGCAACGTGGTGCCCCGAATTGCGTGCGCAACTGCGTGATGATGCGCGTGCCAGATTGGGTCTGACGCCGGATCAGGTGGCGCTGGTGTTTGTGGGCTCTGGTTTCGAGCGCAAGGGCGTGGGTACAGCCGTCCGGGCGCTCGCGCAAAGCCCGGCACAGGTGCGATTACTGGTTGCGGGCAAGGATAAACATCAGCATCGCTATGAAACACTGGCAGCGGAGCTGGGCGTGTCGGATCGGGTGACCTTTCTGGGTAGTCTGGACGACGTGCGTCCGCTCTATGCTGCGGGCGATGCCTGCATCCTGCCGACATTGTACGAACCCTTTGGCAATGTGATCCTCGAAGCCATGTCCATGGGGGTGCCGGTGCTCACTACGCATACGGCGGGTGCGGCAGAATGGATACGCCACGGTGATAATGGATTTGTCATGGATGCACTGGACGTGGCAGGCTTCGCTCAAGCGATTGCTCGGATATGCGATGGCGAAAGAGCGGCTGAGATCGGCGCGCGTGCAAGAACAACCGTTGCACCTCATACGCCCGCAGCCATGACGGAGAAACTGGTAGCCCTGTATCAGCAGTTGCTGCCTGCATAACAAGGATCAAATGATGACCGAGCTGTTTCTGGCAATCGACCAGGGCACCACCAGTACCCGCGCCATGGTACTGGGCATGGATGGCAGCGTGCATGCGCGTGCGCAGCGAGAATTACCCCAGCATTATCCGGCCGATGGCTGGGTCGAGCACGATGCGCTGGAGATTCGCGATCATACCCTTGAGCTCTGCAAGCAAGCGCTGGCTGACGTCAGCCAGCCGGTGCGTGCCATCGGCATCACCAACCAGCGCGAAACCACGGTCATCTGGGATCGCCAGACCGGCCTGCCTATCCACAAGGCGATTGTCTGGCAGGACAGACGGACTGCGCCCTGGTGCGCCAGCCATCGCACGCCGGACGTAGAACGCTGGCTGGCCGAGCGCACAGGCCTGCTACTCGACCCGTATTTTTCCGCGACCAAGATTGCCTGGCTGCTGGATCAGGTACCCGGTGCTAGGGCGCGTGCCGAGCGTGGCGAGCTGGCCTTTGGCACGATAGATACCTGGCTAATCTGGACGCTGACTGGTGGCCGCGTACATGCCACCGATGCCAGCAATGCATCCCGCACCGCGCTGTTTAATATCCGGACGCAGACGTGGGATGCCGAGTTGCTGACCTTCTTCAACGTGCCTGATGCCATCCTGCCGACGGTACTCGATAGTGCCGATGATTTTGGTACGACCGATGCAGCGGTATTGGGCGTGGCTTTGCCGATTCGTGGTGTGGCGGGCGACCAGCAGGCGGCCACGGTCGGGCAGGCCTGCTTCGCGCCGGGCATGGTGAAGTCTACCTATGGCACCGGCTGTTTTATGGTGATGAATACCGGCGAGCAGATTGTGACGTCGCGCAATCGCCTACTCAGTACTGTTGCCTGGCGACTGAATGGCAAGGTCACCTACGCACTCGAAGGCAGTATTTTTGTGGCGGGTGCGGCGGTGCAATGGCTGCGCGATGCGGTGCGTCTGGTGAGTCACGCGGGTGAAACCGAACAGATTGCCCGTTCGATTCCCGATACGCGCGGAGTCTATCTGGTGCCAGCCTTTACCGGCCTTGGCGCGCCTTACTGGGACCCCGATGCGCGCGGGGCGATTGTCGGCCTGACGCGTGATACCGGCATGGCCGAAATCGTGCGGGCGGCGCTGGAAGCCGTGTGTTACCAGACCCGTGATTTGCTGGAAGCGATGCGAGCCGATGGCGCACAGATGCCCGCGGCCATTCGTGTCGATGGCGGTATGGCCGTGAACGACTGGGTGATGCAGTATCTGGCGGATTTGCTGGCTACACCGGTCGAGCGTCCGGCATTGACCGAAACCACCGCGCTTGGAGCCGCCTGGCTGGCCGCACTGGGTTCGGGCGCGGCTTCTAGTCTGGAAGAAATCGGCGCACGCTGGCAGTCGGTTGCCCGATTTGATCCGGCGATGGATGACACTGCGCGTGAGCGTCTGTATGGCGGCTGGCGTTCGGCGGTGGCCCGCGTCCAGTTGCAGCCGGGCAGTCGCTGATCCTTAGACGCGCGTCCGCGCAAACAGATGCATGTGGCGCGGCGTACCGTCTGCGTCACAGCGCTCATGACGCATGATGCCCTCCTCGATCATGCCGATCCGGTGCGCAAGGCGGATGGATGCCTGATTTTCCGTATCAACCAGCGCAAAGATCCGGTTTGCTTGTAATTCGCTAAACGCAAAATCGTGAAGCGCACGGGTCGCCTCGCTCATCAATCCCCGTCCGCATTCGCTTGTCCGCCCCCACCAGCCCGTTTCAAATGTGCGAAATTGCCAGTCGGGATGGTGTAGCTCCGCCACTCCTACAAGCAAACCTGTGTCCTGGCGAAAGGCGAGCCAGGGAAGATCCTTGCGCAACATACTGTTGGCTTGACCCAAACGGCACCAGCGCTCCATGGCATCCAGAGTGGGCGTTGCGCTCAACCAGCGCATGGATGCCGGAAAGGCGAGCAATTCATTCAGCGAACCGATCACTGCCGAAAAGACATGCTGGCCGTCTCCTGCCTGCGGTGGCCGTAATATCAGGCGGGTGGTGCGGATGCTGTCAGGTAATGCAATCAGGACAGGATCAAGCATGGTCAGCGCATCCCGATATGAGAGCGACCAATACCGAACAGCACACCGGCATCGTTGGGGTAATAGTCCTGTAGTACCGACTCCTCGCGCAGACCTGCTAGCAGGAGAGATTCGCACAAGGTGGTTTGACTCGCAGGCACCACACACGACAGGCGTCTCGCATTGAGTATCATGAAGCTATATGCAACCAGATGCATGAGTGCATCGGACAGACGTCCACTATTTTTCCATGCGGGGCGTGTCCATAAACTTATTTCATGCACGCCCTCTAGCCAGCGCATGTTTTGCAAGCCAACGGAACACGTGAGTTCGCCAGTTTGCCGGTCGAATGAGAGTAGGAGTAGGCGCTCACGCAAAATCCATTCAGCATGTGCCTCGCGGCAGGCAGCCTCTACACCGGTTTGCGAAGGGCGATGGTGGTTGATGGGCGCGTCTGGCTGCAGGTTCTGTTCAAAGAGTTCAAGTAGCGCTTGATACAGTAGGGGGCCATCGCCTTTGCGCGCAAGCCGCATATGCTGATACGGCGTATCAATCGTTTCCGGGTAATCGCACAAAATGGGATCACGCATAAGGTGGCAGCAGGGACAATAAGTGTTACTGCAGTTTAGGATTGTGCATGCCTATGCAGGCAAGACAATTGTGTGCGATGAAGCATCTTTGCGGCAGAACTGCCATATTCACAACAACTTAGGCCGCTGTCTGGTTGGAAGAAGCATGCTGTTTCGTGAGGAAGATAAAATATTCTGAACGATAAGTATATTGCAATAGATACATATTAATATGCTGTGGTAACGTACATCTGAAATGTGCGAGAATGCCTCAGCACTATTCAGTTCGTTTGTGCAGTAAATAAAAGCCTAAATAATAGGCATACAAGAGGGAGCCCGGACATCCGGGACGAGAAGTGAAACGTCTGCTGCAATATTTTGTGGCTGCCGCACTGTGTTCGTCCAGTGCGTGGGCCGGTATTTCTCTGAGTGCAACCCGTCTGATTGTGAATGAAGGTCGGCGAGATACAAGCCTGACTGTTCGCAATACCGGCGGTGATGCTTTTCTTGCTCAATCCTGGTTGCAATCCGGTGTCAGTGATGATGCACCGGAAACGCTAGAACTATGGGTCACTCCACCTGTTGTGCGAATTGATCCAAATCGGGAAGCATTGGTGCGGATTGTGCCGCTGGATATTGCCAAACTCCCTAAAGAACAGGAATCTGTATTCTATTTGAATGTTCAGCAAGTGCCTGAAAATAAAGCTGATATTCAGAATAAGCTTGTTTTGGCCATTCGCCAGCGTTTAAAAGTGTTTTATCGTCCAAGCGGTTTAAAGGGCACATCTGAGGATGCACCCAAGCAGCTTGTATGGCGTGTCGAAGCTGCAACCGACGGGGGCTATACCGTATTTTTACGGAATCCCTCTGTTTATCACGTGAATTTTGCTGGTGTTTCCTTGCTTCGTGAAAAGCAATCGATTGCGGATCATGATGCATTTATGCTTAAACCGCTTGAATCCCGTGAAATCCACATTGATCGAAAGATCAATGTGGGTGCATCAATTGCAGATACGATTCGGTTTAGCACCATCAACGATTTCGGTGCCGAGGATGTCCAGGCTCATTCACTGCCTAACCCTAGCAGCGCTCAATAGCGCATTGACGCTAGAGGTTTCGGCAGCGCCGACGACGTTTACTCAGGATTTTTTACATAATTTCCGAAACGAATCGCCTGTCGACCTCAGTCAATTTGAGCGGAGTGCTTTGCCACCGGGCAAGTACCTGCTGGATGTGGTGATCAATGATCGCCAGCTAGATGCACGCATGGTTGAACTGGTCGCGGCAGGAGAAACAACGCGTCCCTGCATGAATCGGGAAAACATGCCGGAATTAGCGGAATTGTTTCCTGAAGCGCACTCGGACTGTATCGATCTCGTTGCCTTACTGCCTGGTGTGCAAATCAGTGTGGATGGTCCGGCGCAACGGTTGGTGATTTTCCTGCCCCAGCAGATCATGCAGCGTATTAAACGCCGCTCTTTGCGCAAGAGCTGGGATCAGGGCGTGGATGCGTTATTGGCCAATTACACGATTTCTGCTAATCGCAATTCTGCGGGGAGCCAGTTGTCGTTTGCAACGCAAATGGGTCTTAATACCGGACCTTGGCGCTGGCGAACCAGCTTGTCTGTTGTGCAAGGCGGAAAGCTAAGTGCGAATCGTATTGCACAGCTGCTGTACGGTTATCGACACCTATCCGACTGGAATGGTCAGCTGGTCGTGGGGAACGCGCTTGCTGGCGGAACTGTACTTGGGACAAACCGTATTTACGGTGTGCAGTTTCATACTGATACCGATATGGATCCCGATAAACTCGCTGGCGCTCGCCCGAAAGTACGGGGGTTGGCAAGAACCAATGCCACTATTCGAATTTTCCAGTCCGGACATCAGCTCTATTCGCGTAATGTGCCTCCCGGCGATTTTCTGATTGAAGATTTGCCTGTTCTACTGGGGAATCAGGACTTACTGGTCAGAGTTGAGGAAAGTGATGGCCGGGTGCAGGAGTATTTGCAGCCTGTTTCAGTATTACCCTCCATGCGTGCAACGGGTGAAAGCACGTGGTCTCTGGCCATCGGGCGCTCAGCGAGTGCATCCGACTTTAATATATTGAGCTGGCAGCATGCACGAGGGATCGCCTCGGAATGGACCTTCAATACGGAGGGGGTGCTTGGCAATCGCTATCAGGCGCTGAGTGCAGGTGTCACCCGTCAACTGGGCAATATGGGCGCACTTGAGGCGGATGTCTCGGTGTCTCATTATCACGATCCGTTCAATGACGGACGTGGTGCGAGTGCACGTGTTTTGTGGGCAAAAAGCCTGAGTGATACGCAGACAGATTTTCAGTTGATAGCCGCCCGACATGATTCGCCCGGCTATCTCGATATGAATGATGCGGTTGCGCTTAGCGAGTCCCCTCGGCTTAGCCGCCGGTTTCGCACCAAAGATTCATTGCAGATGATCGTGCAGCAACGCATTGGTGCGCGTCTGAGTGTCAGTGCCAATGCCACGCAGACTACGGCATGGGATAGTCAGGACAAGCAGCAGGTCACAGCCCTGAACGCAAACTGGCAAATGAGTGGTAGTTCATTGCTCTCCCTCTCGTATAACCGAACGCAGGTATTCGGTTTTCCAACGGCTACCTTTTTGATGCTGCAATGGCAGATGCCACTTGGTATCCGTCCGGATAATCAGTCGTTTATGAGTATCCGGCGGCAAGTTAATGATCCGGGCGGATCAGGGTATCAAGCGTCGCTCGGCGGCGCATTTGGTGAAAAGCTGCAGTCCAATTATGCGGTGACCTTATCTCACGGACAGGAAGCCAGTCTGGACGGTTTCCTCGGTCAGAATACATCGAAAGGGTTGGCTACCCTGTCATTCAGTCATTATTCGAATGGCACATCGCTTGGTGCACAGTTTTCCGGTGGATTGGCTTTGCATCGAGATGGCCTGACTTTGGGCACCATGTTGGGTGAGTCTGCCGCACTGGTTTACACAGGAGGGGTGGGGGACGTGAATATTTTAGGGTATCCCAATTCGGTATCTGATCGAAAAGGATACGCCCTGATTCCATCGCTGGCACCTTATCGCGAAAACAGTATTTTGCTCCAACCGGGTTTTGATCCGGCAGGCAATTCTGCCGAGGTGGAGACACTGTCCAAGGAAGTTGTGCCCTCGCGAGGGGCATTGGTTCGCATTCCCTTTAAGGCTCAGCGCGGGATTCCTGTGCTGTTAAGCATTCGCCGCGATAACGGCCAGTGGGTGCCACTGGGCGCGCGTATTGATCTGGGCGAAGGACGTGAAAACTGGGTAGGTCCGCGTGGGATGAGTTATGTGCTGCTGCCTGATACCTCTGGGGTAGCCAAGGTGGTATGGGGGGATGGGCGATGTACGTTTGCCTACGACGTGACACAGTCTGTCGAGTCGATTCGGCGCGAGGTGCAATGCAATGGCTAACTGCTTGCGTCTGATCTGGATGGGATGGATATTGCTTGGCTGCCTGATCGTGTCCGTTCGGGCTGACTGCTATTCATCGCCCAGTAATACCTATCCTTCTGTGGATACGGCCATTACCGAATACATGACCATCTCGATCCCAACCCTGAACTACAGTGCATTGTCCAAGGTGAGCGGGATGACACTGGCCTTTGGCTCAAGCAGCACGGCCACCTCGAACGACGGTAATCTGACCACTTTCGTGTGTGTGGTAGATACGCTGGTGAATACCACCACCAATGTCAATGCAAGCTTTAGCGGTTCGTCGGGGTCGATTTCGGGCTATTACAAACTGGCCAACAAGCTTTACCTGCGTGTCACCTTTCAAGCACTGAACAAGGCCTATCCATTCAGTCAGGACATGTCCTCGCTGACGACGCTGACGAATCCGGCCTCGCTGGGGCATCTGGCCGAGGTGGTATATATCGAGGATGGCACGACAACAGCCAATCCGAGTTACGCGGGTGGTCAGGTGGTGGCGCGTTTTCAGGAGCCCGCATGTGCATCCAATCCACGGGGAAACTATTCCAAAGTCGTGAATGGACGGACGCAGTATTACAACTGTCTGAATATGCAGCTCACCATTAATATCGGTGCAATCAGTACCGCAACCACCTGCAATGCAAATTTGCCATCGACCATATTGATTCCAACTCAGTTGGCATCCGTGATTACCAATACGACGAAGCAGGTGGCCACGTTTACAGCGACGCTAAACTGTTCCGGATTCAGTTCGGCCACGATTCTATTTAATGGACCCGCCGGAAGTGTGGGCACCAATTTGGCCAATCAAGGTACGGCTAGCCCGCTCAGTATCGGGCTGGCGCTTGCCAGCAGTGGAGGCATGATTTCGACGGGTGTGCCTGTCAGTTTGCCGATCACTTCGTCTACGTCAAATAGCTGGCTGTTTAATGTCTATACCATTTCATCATCTGCTTCATTGCAGCCGGGTACGATTAATGTGCCGGTTAATTGGACCATTACGTATCAGTAAGGGGCGGGTGGTTTAATCAGGCCTGCAAGAGTGGGGCCAAATCGGGCTAAAAGCCTAAAACGAGGGAAAGGAAGTCATCATGAAAACCAAACATTTGCTGCCTCTAGCACTGGCACTCACCAGTTTGGCTGGCTTTGCTGCCGGTCAGACATCGACTGCAGGTACTATCACATTCAGTGGTAAAGTGGTTGCACAGCCTTGTACGATCGACACATCGACAAGCACACAAACTGTGACCCTGCAAACAGTGAACACCACCAACTTCTCGGCAATTGGGGATACTGCTGCATTGCAGAACTTCAATCTGAAGTTCACCAATTGTACCTATTACGCAAATGCAACCAACAAGCTGCAAGTTGCGTGGAATGGTACTGCTGATGCAACCGTCAACACGACCTTCAACAATGGTGCTTCTACCGGTAAGGCAACCGGCGTGTCCCTGCAGGTGAAGGAAGCGACCAGCGACAGCAATGTCACACTGGACTCTGCTAACGCAATTGGTACCGTGGTGACACCGACCTTTACCTCCAAGTACACACTGGGCTCAGGTCTGACCGGTACCCAGGCAGTGACCCTGACGTATAGCGTGGCTTACTACGCCACCGCTGCTGCCGTTGGCGCAGGTACGGTCAGTGCTGCAGTGCCTATCGCGATCTCTTTCCCTTAATTTATCGGGGTAGACGACAAAACGGGCCTGAATGGCCCGTTTTTTATTGCCGGTTATCGGCATGGTCGTCACTGCATCTGTATTACGCCTAATACACAAGGAGAGTGAATGCAGTTGGAGTGTGGACATGATGCGCGGCGGTTGGCGAGGGGCTCGCCTGTATGTATGGGCGATGACGGTATGGCTGCTGCAGCCCGCATCGAATAGCGAATCCCAGTCATTTGCAGGAACGATCGAATTCCGCGGCGCCATTGTTGCACCCAGCTGTGTGGTCACGCCATCGGTGCGGGCTGGCAATCAGGGCGAGCAACTGGTATCTGTGAGTTACAGCCAATGTCCGGGTACGGCTGCTGTGCGATATCCCATGCCGCAAGTCAGCATCATCGGTACCGGCGGGCAGACCTTTCAGGGTAAGGAAATTGCTGTGAGCGGGTCTGCTCAGCGCATCAATATTCTTGTCGACTTACCTTGAGTTCAAATGGTGGACTGATGTACTGGAAAACGCACATACCCGCTATCTCGCATGCTTCTGTTGAATGACTCAATAAAATTGGCAAATATTTCCGTAACAAAACTACTTTTTAATCAAAAATGCAGTTGATATACAAAGACTTAGATTGCTTAAAACGCCTGTATAAAGGATAATCCGCGCCAAATTTTGCTGGCCTGCAACATAGGCCGACTCTGTCCGCAACCTGGCGCGCGCCTGCGCCTCGCTGATGAAAGATAGCTTCATGGCTTCTCGTACCGATCTGAGCAATGCGATCCGATTCCTCTCCATGGATGCAGTTCAACAAGCCAATTCCGGTCACCCCGGTGCCCCGATGGGCATGGCTGAAATTGCGCTGGCCCTGTGGGGTGGTCATCTGCGCCACAATCCGGCCAATCCGCACTGGGCAGATCGTGACCGCTTCGTGCTGTCGAATGGCCACGGTTCCATGCTGATTTACTCGCTGCTGCATCTCACCGGTTATGAGCTGAGCATCGATGATCTGAAGCAATTCCGTCAGCTGCATTCCAAGACGCCGGGTCACCCGGAGTATGGCTACGCACCGGGTGTGGAAACCACGACAGGTCCGCTGGGGCAGGGCATCACCAATGCAGTGGGTATGGCCATGGCTGAAAAGATGCTGGCCGCGCAGTTCAACCGTCCGGGTCACGCCATTGTCGATCACTACACCTATGTGTTCATGGGCGACGGCTGCCTGATGGAGGGCATTAGCCATGAAGCGTGTTCGCTGGCCGGCACCTGGAAACTGGGCAAGCTGATTGCCTTCTGGGACGATAACGGCATCTCCATTGATGGCCACGTCGAAGGCTGGTTTACCGATAATACCCCTGCACGTTTCGAATCCTATGGCTGGCATGTGATCGCCGGTGTGGATGGTCACGATGTCGATGCGGTTGACGCCGCCATCCGCGCAGCCAAGGCGGTCAGCGACAAGCCGACCCTGATCTGCTGCAAGACCGTCATCGGCAAGGGTTCGCCTAACAAGCAAGGCACACATGATGTGCACGGTGCGGCACTCGGCCACGCCGAAATCGCCGCCGCCCGCGAGCATCTGGGCTGGAGCCATGCCCCGTTTGAGATTCCGGCTGATGTCTATGCAGGCTGGAACGCACGCGACAAGGGCGCGACGCTGGAAAGCGAGTGGATCAAGCGTTTCGCTGATTACGAAGCTGCGCACCCTGAGTTGGCTGCCGAATTCCTGCGTCGCATGAAGGGCGAATTGCCTGCCAACTGGGCTGAAGTGAAAGCCGCTGCGCTGCAAAAGATTAACGATGCCGCACAAACTGTTGCGACCCGCAAGGCTAGCCAGATCGCCATCGAAGCGTTCTCGCCCGCTTTTCCGGAGTTCGTAGGCGGTTCCGCCGACCTGACCGGCTCCAATCTGACCAATTGGTCGGGGAGCAAGTGGATTGATAGCGAAGGCAACGGTAATTACATTAGCTACGGTGTGCGTGAATTCGGTATGGCTGCCATCATGAACGGTATGGCGCTGCACGGCGGTGTCCGTCCCTACGGCGGTACCTTCCTGATGTTCAGCGAATATGCACGCAATGCCCTGCGTATGGCTGCGCTGATGAAGCAGAACCCGATCTTCGTGTTTACCCACGATTCGATCGGTCTGGGCGAAGATGGTCCGACCCATCAGCCGGTGGAACAAACCGCTACCCTGCGCTACATCCCGAACATGAATACCTGGCGTCCCTGCGATACCATGGAAGCGGCTGTGGCTTGGGCGCATGCCATCGAGCAGAAATCGACCCCGTCCAGCATGATCCTGAGCCGCCAGAATCTGCCGTTTGTCAGTCGCGACGCTGCGCAAGTTGATGCGATCAACAAGGGTGGCTACGTGCTGCGTGATGCCGCCAATGGCGCGCCCAAGCTGGTGCTGATTGCCACCGGTTCGGAAATCGAACTGGCGCTGAAGGCGCGCGAACTGCTGGAAGCAGAAGGCGTGGCAACCCGCGTGGTGTCAATGCCATGTACCAATGTCTTTGATCGTCAGGACAAGACTTATCAGGCAGAAGTCCTGCCACGTGGCACTGCTCGCGTTGCCATCGAAGCGGGCGTATCCGACTTCTGGCGCAAGTATGTGGGGCTCGATGGTGCAGTGGTTGGTATGGATACCTTTGGTGAGTCCGCACCTGCGCCTGCACTGTTCAAGGCGTTTGGCTTCACGGTTGAAAACGTGGTGGCTGTCGCGAAGGCGGTATTGTAATCATTTGCTGTTTTGCGGCCCGTACATGCGGGTAAATGACAAACGGGAGGGAGAAATCCCTCCTTTTTGCATTGAAATCAAGGTTTAAGTACTAAATTTCCTGTGATGTAGTCGCACTTCATCGCAAGGAACAGGTAAAATCGCCTTTTTTGTAGTCTGAAATTTTTGACTACAACTTTCGAGTTTTCAGGAGAGTCACAAGATGTCCATCCGCATTGCCATCAACGGCTACGGTCGTATCGGTCGCAACGTATTGCGCGCAATCTACGAACTGAACCGCAATTCCGAGTTCAAGATCGTTGCCATCAACGCATCGGGTGACATCGAAACCAACGCCCACCTGACCAAGTTCGACACCGTTCACGGTCGCTTCAATGCCACCGTGAAGGCCGATGGCGACTGGCTGCGCATCAACGACGAAAACATCCGCTTCTTCAGCACCCGCAATCCGGCCGAACTGCCGTGGCGCGATCTGGGTATCGATGTGGTGCTGGAATGTACCGGCGCATTTACCAGCAAGGCCAAGTGTCAGGTGCATCTGGATGCGGGCGCCAAGAAGGTGCTGATCTCCGCTCCGGGCGACAAGGATGTCGACGCGACCATCGTGTACGGCGTCAACCACGACATTCTGCGCAGCGACATGACCGTCGTATCCAACGCCTCGTGTACCACCAATTGTCTGGCACCGGTAGCAAAGGTACTGAATGATGCCATCGGCATCGAAAAGGGTCTGATGACCACGATTCACGCCTACACCAACGATCAGGTGCTGACCGATGTGCGTCACAAGGATCTGCGTCGTGCCCGTTCTGCTACGCAATCCATCATCCCGACCAAGACTGGCGCAGCTGCGGCCGTGGGTCTGGTGCTGCCGGAACTGAATGGCAAGCTGGACGGCTACGCCATGCGCGTCCCGACCATCAATGTGTCGATGGTGGATCTGAGCTTTGTGGCCAAGCGCGACACCTCCAAGGAAGAAATCAATGCCCTGATGCGCGATGCCGCCAACGGCCTGATGAAGGGCGTGCTGGGTTACAACGATCTGCCGCTGGTGTCGATCGATTTCAACCACACTAACGAAGCCTCGATTTTCGACTCGACCCTGACCAAGGTGTCCAGCGGCAATCTGGTGAAGGTGGGTAGCTGGTACGACAACGAGTGGGGCTTCTCCGTGCAGATGCTCAATACCGCTCGTGCCATGATGGCAGCCAAGTAAGGTTGTCTGGCGGTGCCGGTTGGTGCCGCTTCCGTGTTTCCGGCCGCTGCTCAAGTGGCCGGATGCACATGTAGTCAGGCAATCGCACCTCCGCAAAATGTCTGCGCTACACTATTCATCTTTCATCACTATCCTATTTGCCTGCCATGAAATTCAAAAAGCTGACTGACCTCGATCTCGCCGGAAAACGTGTTCTGATTCGTGTCGATATGAATGTGCCCGTCAAGGACGGCAAGATCGGTGACGACACCCGTATCCGCGCCAGCCTGCCGACCATCGAACACGCGCTGAAGGCCGGTGCCGGTGTGATCGTGATGACCCACCTGGGCCGTCCGACCGAAGGTCAGGTCAACGAAGAGGACAAGTTGGCCCCCGTGGCAGCACGTCTGGGCGAATTGCTGGGCAAGACCGTGCCGGTGCTGGCTGACTGGACCGGGTTTCAGGTCAAGGCAGGCGAGCTGGTGATGCTGGAAAACGTCCGCTGCAATGTGGGCGAAAAGAAAAACAAGGACGATCTGGGTCAGGCCTATGCCGCGCTGTGTGATGTATTTGTCCATGATGCCTTTGGTACCTCGCACCGCGCCGAAGCCTCGACCTACGCAGTGGCCAAGTTTGCACCCGTTGCCTGCGCTGGCATTCTCATGGCGGCCGAGCTGGACGCACTGGGCAAGGCACTGGCACAACCGGCGCGTCCGCTGGTGGCGATCGTCGCAGGTTCCAAGGTGTCGACCAAGCTGACCATTCTCGAATCGCTGGCCGACAAGGTAGACCAGCTGATCGTGGGCGGCGGCATTGCCAATACCTTCCTGCTGGCGGAAGGCCGAGAAATCGGTAAATCGCTGGCAGAAGCCGATCTGGTCGATGCAGCCCGTGCCGTGATCGCCAAGATCCGCGCCCGTGGCGGCAATGTGCCGCTGCCAAGCGATGTGGTGGTGGGCCAGAAGTTTGCCGCTGACGAACCCGCTGTGACCAAAGCGCTGGCTGACGTGACAGCCGACGACATGATTTTTGATATTGGCCCGAATTCAGCAGCCGAACTGGCCGCCATCGTGGCACAAGCCGGTACCATCGTCTGGAATGGCCCGGTCGGCGTGTTCGAATTCGACCAGTTTGGCAAGGGTACCGAAACCCTGGCGCGCGCCATTGCCGCCAGCAAGGGCTTCTCGATTGCCGGTGGTGGCGACACGCTCGCCGCGGTGGGCAAGTATGGCATCACGGATGAAGTGAGCTATATCTCCACAGGTGGCGGTGCCTTCCTCGAATTCCTGGAAGGCAAGCTGTTGCCTGCAGTCGAAGTGCTTGAAGCGCGGAGCGAATAAGACGATGCGGGCGCTCTGGTGGAGTGTGATTGCTACAGTGGTGCTGGCTGCTTGCGGAAGAGTGGATAGCGAGCTCGTCAGCAAGCCTGTTGTGTTAAACATGCAGCAGAAAGAGACGCCTGCTGCATTTATGCCGCCTGTAGAAGTGCCCCTCCACTCAGCGCCCATGGTTGAGGATGTTCAGGCTGACAGGGCGGATGTAAATGTTCGTCGATATCTGGCTGTATCTCACTCCATCGAGCTTGAAGTAAAGGCTGCAGAGCAGGTCGAAACCACGTTATCAGACCTGACCAAGGGTGTGATGCAAGCCAATGGCGAGATACTGTCATCGCGTTTTGAGCGCAATGATCGCGTCAATCCAAGCGCAACCCTGGCGTTCAGATTGCTGCCTGCGACGGTTGAACCGTTCTTCGCCAGGATTCGCGGGCAGGGCGTGATTGTCAGTCAGGGGACCGAAAGCGAAGATAAAACCGCCGAAGTCGTCGATGTCGATGCCAAGCTGAAGAATCTCACCGAATCGCGTGATCGCATGCGCAAATTGCTGGCCGAAAAGCCCGGCAAGCTGGCTGATATCGTTGAACTGGAAAAAGCACTGACGGAAACGCAAAGCGAGCTCGATTCGATCGTCGGACGTCGCAAGGTATTGGCCAAACAGACCGATATGGTGCGCATGACGCTGGAAATTCATGCGACGCGATCCATCGCCGAGCGTAGTGCGTGGATGCCATTGAAGGACGCCTGGGAATCATCCGGATTTGTGTTCTTTTCGAGCCTGGGACATTTACTGTCGGCACTGATTGCCCTAGTGCCGTGGGCCATCCCGGTGGGCGTGCTGGTCTGGTGGGCGAAACGCCGCTGGGCAAAGCGCAAAGCGCGTGCAGCTGCGCAATAGCGTGGTATGGATGTAAAGCTAAGACAACGCAGGGCGGTCAATCGCCGCCCCGAGTGAAACAAACGAATCAATTATTGAATGGAGTAAGTCATGGCCCTCGTATCAATGCGTCAATTGCTGGATCACGCTGCTGAAAATGGTTACGGCCTGCCAGCGTTCAATGTGAACAACCTCGAGCAGGTTCAGGCCATCATGCAGGCCGCTGACGAGTGCAACAGCCCAGTGATCATGCAAGGTTCCGCCGGTGCCCGCAAATACGCAGGCGAGCCATTCCTGCGCCACCTGATTCTGGCCGCTGTCGAAGCCTATCCGCATATTCCGGTGGTCATGCATCAGGATCACGGTGCCAGCCCGGCCGTGTGTATTCAGGCCATCCGCTCGGGTTTCTCCAGCGTGATGATGGACGGCTCACTGATGGAAGATGCCAAGACCCCATCCAGCTACGAATACAACGTCGATGTGACCCGTCGCGTGGTGGAACTGTCGCACGCGATTGGCGTGTCCGTTGAAGGCGAGCTGGGTTGTCTGGGTTCGCTGGAAACCGGTGAAGGCGAGAAGGAAGACGGCCACGGTTTCGAAGGCAAGCTGAGCCACGATCAGCTCCTGACCGACCCGGAGCAGGCTGCTGACTTCGTCAAGCAGACCGGTGTGGATGCTCTGGCCATTGCCATCGGAACCAGCCATGGCGCTTACAAGTTTACCCGCAAGCCTACCGGTGACATTCTGGCCATCGAGCGCATCAAGGAAATCCACGCCCGCCTGCCGAACACCCACCTGGTGATGCACGGTAGCTCCAGCGTGCCGCAAGAATGGCTGGAAATCATCCGTCAGTACGGTGGCGATATGAAGGAAACCTACGGCGTGCCGGTTGAAGAAATCGTAACCGGTATCAAGTACGGCGTGCGCAAGATCAATATCGACACTGATATCCGTCTGGCGATGACCGGTGCGATCCGTCGCCATTTGGCCACCAACAAATCTGAATTCGACCCGCGCAAGTTCCTCAAAGATGCCATGGGCAGCGCCAGGGACATCTGTAAGGCACGCTTCGAAGCCTTCGGTTGCGCAGGTCAGGCCAGCAAGATCAAAGCGCTTAGCCTGGAAGCCATGTCCGATCGCTACAAGAAGGGCGAACTCGCTGCAATTATCAAATAAATCAAGACAATGGCATAAATTGGCATATTGCCATTTGTCGTTCTACAATTGAACGTAGTCTGATTTTGATGCACTATAGCGGCAGGTAACATATGTCTTTTGGTTATGAACCATCAGGCAGAAGTGTATGCCGTTGGATAGCAAGCAGCCCTTTCGAGAGACTGACCCCGCCCTGCGCGGGGTTTCTTTTTTTGCTGGAATGAACGGTCATAAACCGTTATCTTTGCCATAAAAACCAGCAAAGCCTACCCATGACCTTTACCAGCAAATTTCCCGATCTCGGCCTCACCATTTTCAGCCGGATGTCGCAGCTCGCGCTGCAGCACGGCGCCATCAATCTGTCTCAGGGCTTTCCGGACTATCCCTGTCATGACAACCTGATTCAGGGCGCCGCCGACGCCATGCGCGAAGGCTTCAATCAGTATGCCCCCATGCCCGGCCTGCCAGTATTGCGTCAGGCCATCGCGGCCAAGCTCGCACTTCAAGGCCATGAAGTGGATGCCGATCAGGAGATCACCGTCACCGCAGGCGCCACACAGGCGTTGTATACGGCGATTGCCACCACGCTGCATGCCGGTGATGAGGCTATCATCATCGAGCCAGCCTACGACAGCTATGCGCCCGCTATCGTGGCGCAGGGAGCCATTCCCGTGCGTGTGGCATTGGCACCAACAGCCTTTGCGATGGATTGGGATGCGGTACGTGCTGCTGTTACGCCGCGCACGCGTCTGATCATCATCAATAATCCGAATAATCCGGCCACCAGTGTCCTGACCCGCAGCGATCTCGATGAACTGTTTATCATCGCCGATACCCATGATCTGCTGGTGCTGTCCGACGAGGTCTACGAGCATCTGGTCTTCGATGGCCATCAGCACCACAGTGTGCTGAGCCATCCGGGCTTGCGCTTGCGTGCCTTTGCGGTGTACTCCTTCGGCAAGACATTTCACGCAACCGGCTGGAAGGTAGGCTATGTCGTCGCGCCTGCATTCCTGACTGCAGAATTTCGCAAGCTGCATCAATATCTGGTGTTTTCAGTTGCCACACCGTTGCAGGTCGCGATTGCCCGCCATCTGCAAGCGCCCGAGCACTGGCAGGGCTTATCCGCGTTCTTTGCTGCAAAGCGTGCGCGACTGGCACCTGGCCTTGAAGCCGCCGGATTCAGATTGTTGCCCGTCGCAGGCACCTACTTCCAGATCGCCGACTATCGCGACATCCGTAGCGATCTGGGCGAGCTTGAGTTCTGCGAGTGGTTGACCAAAGAGGTGGGGGTGGCAGCCATACCCCTATCGGCGTTCTATGCTGACGGACGTAATCAGGGACTGGTTCGTTTCTGTTTCGCAAAACAGGACACCACACTGGACGCAGCCATTGAACGGCTAGCGAAAAGATAATCAGAAACGGACAGACAGAACGTAACCCCGCCGTGAAGCATCACGGCGGGAGTGGGCGCTTAATTCCGGCCTTCGAGGGAATCCAGTGCCAATCCGAGGCTGAAGCGGTAATGGACGTTGGCCGATTCTACCTCGCCCAGTTGTTCCAGTAGCCCCCCCAGTTCGGCATGCGCAATCGCGGAGGCATGCACGGCAATACTGGCGTCAAGGTAGGTGCGAGCCTTACCCCACAATGAGGCATGGCGGCACAAACGACCCAGTGTCAGCAACAGATGATGATCGTCGCGATGCTGGGTGAGCCATTCCTCTGCCAGGCCGATCCGCTTCAGGATATCGGCTTCAGCGGTATCTGCTGGCAAGGCACCCAAGGCATCGACCAGATTGCTGTCCCAATTGGCAGTGAGTGCTTCAACCAGAATATGCTCGGCTCGCTGAGTCTGACCGTGCTGCTGGAGCGCACGCGCAACTTCTGCAGCCAAACGCGGTTGCAAGCGTTCTTCCTCGTCTAGTTGCGCCCAGAATCGCGTCAGCATGTCGGGATCCATATCTTCGCTGCGCAACTGATTCAGGCGTGCGCGGGCACGCAGGCGGCTGGCTTGCGCGCGCTCGAGCGCCTCGCTCTTTTCCAGCTGGTGTGACAGCTCAATGACGCGCTCGTTTTGCCCTTCCCGCTGACGGATACGCAATTCCAGCTTAAGTGCAGCCGTGAGATTGGGGGACAGCGCCCGCGCCCGTTCAATCGCGGCCAGTGCTTCACGATTGCGATGCTGGCGATAGCACAGAGTCGCCTCCAGCATTGCTTGCGCCAGCGTGTCGCCTTCGTTCAACTCCCGGGCGGTTTCCAGCCAGGCATCCCGGCTCCGGAGATCGCGGAATTCGTGTGCAGCATAGGCTGCCACCAGCGCATCAATCGCGCGGGTTGCCGGATCTTCCTCCTGATCGGCAATCTTGCGCAGGGCACGCTCGGTTTTTTGCGGACGTCCCTCAAGCAGGGCGCTCAGTGCCTCTGTACGCAGACGTCTGGCTTCCAGCAGCTTCTGACGCGCACGGTAACGCGTAACCTGCTCTGGCATGCCTAGCACCCAGTCAATCATGCGGAATACCATGAACGCGCCAAATACCAGTAGCAGGAACAATACCGCAAAGGCATTGAGCGAGAGCTCAATCCGCCAGGGCGGAGCGAAAATCAGGGTATAACCGGTGTTCAGCTGGGCAAACTGAGCTAGACCAACCGCTGCACCTGCAATCAGAATCAGCCAGAGGAGCCACTTCACTTGCGGCCTCCCTTTTCATCGTTCTTCTGGGCAATCTTACGCGCATCCTTGAGTGCCGACAGACTATCGGCCAGTGTTGGCAACTCTACAGCAGGGCGCTGCTGCATCAACTGTGACAGACCGGCCAGTGTGTTTTTGACAGGTTTGGACTGGCGGTCGAAATAGCGGCGCAACATCGTATCGGCGGCAACCAGATCCTGCTGGAAGCTTGGCTGATCATGTTGCAGCAAGGCCAGACGCGCATTCAACAGGCGCAGTTTGACATGCTCGCGCAGATACAAAGCTTGTTCGGGCGCGAGCAGTACCGGGTCAGGTCGATCAATGCGGCGAATTTCAACCACGGCACCCATCGACTGACGGATCTGTGTCCACGTCCGTTCCAGCCAGTTTCCTTGTGGATTCGCTTCACGCGCTTTAGGTGCGTCTTCCTGCGGACGTGCATCCACCACCAGCGGCAGCGTGTCCACGCCTGCTGCGAGGGCATCAATTCGGGCGGATAAACCCACCAGATCGACATATGGAATACGTTTCAGCGTATCAATATCGCGCGCAACTGCTCGGCGTACAGGCAGCAAGGCACCGGCATCGAATCCGGCCAGGCGCTCATCCAGACGGTAGAGCGCGGATAAGGCCGCACTGACATTGCCGGTGAGCTGCAGTTGCTGTGACGCCAGTGCCAGAGTCAGCTCGGCATCGGCGAGCAGGGCAGCCTCATGGCTGCCTGACAGCACACCATACAGTTCGCGCAAATTGGTTTGCTGCGACAGCAATTCCTCGTTGCGGGTTTCCAGTGTGGCAAGGCGTGCCTCGGCCTGATGCAGGGATTGCTCGGTACGGTCGGTGCGCTGAGTCTGCAATTGCAATGCATTGCTCAGTTTCAGTGCCTGCTGGCGTGACAGAGCATCGGCCTGGTCAATCTGCCAGGCGCTCATACCAAAAGCCGCTGCACATGCCAGCACCACAGCGGCAATTGCCCAGGGCAGATGGCTGTGCGATGACAAGTCCTGAGTCAGCTCCTCCTCTGCTTGCAGGGAAGGCGATGGGCTGTGGGCTGGGGGCGTGATTGACTGGGTGGGGGTGTCTGGTTTGCCAAAACAGGCCAGCAGACTTTCAACGATCGCCTGATCACCTGTGCCCGATAGAATCACCCGCATTGCACCATGACGACGCACTGCGTCGGCGATGCGTGGATGCGAGGCAACGAAATAGCTGTCGCGTAGCTGTGTCTGTGCTGCGGGTGCCGCCAGCTCGAACAAATTATCGACCGCTTCGGAACTGGTGACGATGATTGCGTCCGGCGCAGGGCGCAGCAGCGCATCAAGTGAGGCTGCGTCGATGTCCGGCCGCTGACGCTGATAGGCTTCGACAATATCCAGTACCGCGCCGCGAGCCTGCAAGGTATCCGGCAGCAGAGAACGGCCACCATTGCCCTTGACCAGCAGAACACGCTTCCCTTCCAGTGATTGCATCTCCGGACACGCCAGCAAGCCTTCACTATCGTGCTGGGTGGCCGGTGAAATCACCGTATCGACTCCCATGCGGATGGCGGCATCGCGGGAGGCCGGGCCAATGACGGCACACGGGACGCCTTCCGGCCACTGTTCGACCTGATCGGCGACAGTCGCGATGGCGGTCGGGCTGACAAACACCACCAGATCATATTCGCGAAGCCGGTCAATGGCATCGTACAGCGTCTCAGGATGATCTGGCGGCGCAATGCTGATCATCGGGGCGAGTACAGCTTCCGCGCCTGCATGCTGCAGCAGGCTGGACAGTGTATCGCTCTGACCGGCCGGTCGGGTCACAATAAAACGGCAGTGGGCAAGCGTTGTTGTCATGGGTGATGACTCGGGTGGCCTGGGTAAAGGGCGGAGCGTTCCCGCCTCAAATGTTATTGTAATCTGCTTTGCCCGCCGGACGGGCTATGCGCATGATACAGGCTTGAGCAGCGGGCCTGCACCCTCTGTCAGGAGCAAGTCTGCCACTCTTCTACCCAGACCGGGGGCTGAAGCGATGCTGCCATTCGATTCGGCATACACCATCTGTGTACCATCCGGACTGGATACAAATCCACGCAAGCGGATAAAGGCTTCGTCGACGATTTCAGCATAGGCACCCAGTGGTGTTTCGCAGGAACCATTCAAACGCTGACTCAATGTACGTTCGGCGATGACGCACGAAGCAGTTTCCGCATGATTCAGCGGTGCAAGCATATCGATCAGATCGGTGCGATCTGCGCGAATTTCAATGCCAACGGCGCCTTGGCCGGGTGCCGGGAGGCTGTCTTCCGGGCTCAGGTAGCTGCGGATGCGATCAGCCAGCTCCAAACGCTTGAGTCCGGCTGCAGCCAGAATAATGGCTGAATACTCGCCGTCATCCAGTTTGCGCAGGCGAGTCTGCACATTGCCGCGCAGTGGGCGTACATCCAGGTGCGGGTAGCGCGCGCGCAGTTGCGCTTCGCGGCGCAGGCTGGAGGTGCCTACGATTGCGCCAGATGGCAATTCGGACAGCTGCGTATACTGATTTGACACAAAGGCATCACGTGGGTCTGCCCGCTCCAGAATGGCTGCAATGCTGAACCCTTCCGGCAACACCATGGGGACATCCTTCATGGAGTGAACCGCGATATCGGCGCGGCCATCCATTAGCGCCGTTTCCAGTTCCTTCACAAACAGGCCTTTGCCTCCAATTTTGTTCAGGGTGACGTCCAGAATACGGTCGCCCTGGGTGGTCATGCCCAGCAATTCGACGGTAAGCCCCGGATAGCGGTCACGCAACAGCTGCGCAACATGATTGGCCTGCCACAGGGCAAGCAGAGATTCGCGGGTGGCGATGACGATTTTATTTGGCTGGCTGGACATGAACAGCGTTTCCATTCAATAGGGAAAGCAAGTCACCATTCTAACATGCTCGCTGCATGCGAATAGGTGACGTGAATTTGCAACAATTTTCAATTTTCAGTAGCAGGTTTAGAATTCGCGTTGGACAATCTTCTGTCTTTGCCAAGTGTCAAACAATAACGACTTTCTCGCTTCAGCGCGTGACACCGGCCAACGGAGGAAAACGTGTTGAAACGCTTGACGGGCTTGCTCGCATTCGTCTCCCTGACTAGCTGGGCGACGGTTGTGCCCAACCAGAGCGATCAGTTGTATTGCATGTTCGATAACAAGCAGTATCCGCTTGGAGCGGTCATTCGTGCGCAAGATGGCTTTTACACCTGCAAACTGGTCAGTATCAGTAATGCCCGCAATGAGGCGCCAGTCTGGGTCAAGATCGGCAAGCGACTCGACCCTTCCGTGTCATTCTGATTACGGCAGTCAGGCGGTTTAGCGCCCCATGCCACCTACTTGCTGTGCCAGATAGGTGGCGTAGTTGTCGGTCATCCCGCCAATAAAATCCATCACCCGCATATAGCTCTGGTACAGCGACCATTCTTCCTTGGGGGCGTTGTACTCCATCAAGTCGAGAATCCGTTTGTTGCGGAAGCTGAGCTGATCTGGCGTGGTGCCGAACTGGTAGGCCGCACAGCAGAATGATTCAAGCAGAATATCCAGGCAACTGAACGAACCGACTTCAATTTCCACTTTGCGACGCGCATTGAAAATACGATCTCGCGCCAGCTGTTTGGCATCGTGAATGCCAAGACGCACAAAATCGGGCGCCGAGTGCAGCAAGTCACCCTCATACTCTCCCGCCATCAATTTCTGTTCATTGCGCAGGAATGCCTGACACACTTCGCGCACGCAGCGATCAATCGCCTTTGAGCGCAGTAGCGACATCTTACGGCGAACGGAAGGTGCAGCGGCCACTTCCAGTGCCAGTAAATCGTCGTCTACTCCGGCCAGGCGAATCAGCATCGGCGAGATGGTTTCAAAGGGCAGCATGCCTATTTCCACGCCATCTTCGAGGTCCAGAATGGCGTAGCAAATATCATCCGCCGCTTCCATCAGGTATGACAGCGGATGACGGCACCACTTATCTTTACCTGCCGAAATCAGCCCCAGTTCATTGGCGACTTCCGCAAGCAGCTGGGTTTCGGCCTGATAGCAGGAAAATTTTTCCTTATGCCCGGCATATTCGCTTGTCCACGGATATTTGAGGGTGGCACCCAGGGTAGCGTAGGTCAGGCGCATGCCACCATCAAAGCGGTGGTTTTCTAGTTGGGTGACTACGCGGAATCCCTGTGCATTCCCTTCAAATGTCTGAATGTCACGTAATTCACGTTCGTTCAGTGAAGCGAGCAGATACGCGTGTGCGGGGCGGCGAAACCAGTCGCGAATCGCGTATTCGCCGGCATGGCCAAAGGGCGGATTGCCGATATCGTGCGCGAGGCAGGCTGCGTGCACAATCGAGCCTATATCAAAGGGCGTGATGTGGGCTGGCAAACGGTCGGCAATGGCCTGTCCAACAGCAATTCCTAGTGAACGACCTACACATCCGACTTCAATGGAGTGGGTCAGGCGTGTATGGACGTGATCATTTTCGGTCAGCGGGTGTACCTGAGTTTTGCGACCCAGCCGGCGAAATGGCGAGGAAAAAACAATCCGGTCGTGATCTTTATGGAAGTCGGAACGACCAATCTGTCCGCCGGTTTCCGGTGCCCGTCGCGGTGCGCGCAGGCGGTCGGCCGACAGCAGTTTATCCCATGTCATTAGTGTGGTCATATCAAAGGCTTTAATCGCAGATGTCACACAGTATGACAAATCACCGTGAACAGGAAGTCAGGCATGCGTCTGGCATGTTAAAGTCCGCGGATGCAGTGGCGTATCCCCATTTCCTATCTTGCCCGTTCCAGTTCTCCCTCATGGCTGGGGCGGCATTTCCTGTTGGCCTGGCATCTGGTTATTTTGCTGGTCAGCTGGTTTCCCTTTTCCGAGTGGCGCTATACCGGTGAGGGTGTACTGGCGTTTCTAGCGTATCCATTGCCGCATTATCAAAGCAATTTTGACAATATCATCAACGTGCTGGCCTATGTGCCGCTTGGCTATGCATGGGTGATGCTGCTCAGGCCGCGCTGGGTGGCGATTGTCTGGGCGATGCTGGCGGGTGGAATATTGTCGGCACTGGTCGAGTTTGTGCAACAGTTCGAACCAGGCCGGGTGGCCTCGAATCTGGATATTTTGACGAATACCAGCGGTGCGTTGCTCGGAGCCGTGGCCGGTGTTGTGCTCTCCAAGTTGCTGGTGGTACGTGTGGTTTACCTGTTCCGGCTGAGCTTATTCCGAAGCGGTGCGCTGACGGATCTGGGGATTGTGCTGCTGGCCGTGTGGCTGCTGACCCAGATGAATCCCTCCACACCCCTGTTTGGTGTGGTACTGCAATCGACCGGTATCCCGCAATACTGGACGCCCCCCTTTCCCGCGCCCACCTTGATTCTGGCTGCATTGCAAGCTATGGGTGTGGCGGCGCATTTGCTTTCGGTAACACTGTTCCTGACCATTCTGCTATCACGTCAGCATCAACGAGGCTGGGCTGTGGTCTGGCTGGTCGGATTGGCTGTCCTGATCAAGATGGCCTTCGCGGGTATGCTATTGAAGCCCAGTCGCTACTTGGCCTGGATGGATGGCAATGTGCTGGCGGGTATGCTGGTGGCAGGTGTGTTACTGCTGTTCCTGGTGCGACTGCAGCGGCTATGGCGGGCTACGGCAGCTCTCGGATGTACCTTACTCATCCATGTGGTCGAGCAGCTTTGGCCGCTAGAAGGCCCGTTCACCGGCGTGTTTAGCCTGTTCTCCTGGCGCTATGGTCATGTCACCGACTTTCAGGGGCTGACGATGATGCTGACGGGTCTGTGGCCGCCAGTTGCGGGTTTGTTCTTGCTCGTGGTCATGCGTGAATCATGGTACGAGCGCAGTGGCCCGACCATTCTGGGGCGCTAGTCAGCCCGTATGACTACAGAATCTGGCGGGGGACGGCGGGATTGATGAAGCGTTCGCCGCGCAGCAACTTGTCGAGCATGGCCGGATCTTTCCACTCCGCTTTGCATTGCTCGGAAAAGTGGATGTCAGTCAGCGAAATATTACCCATGCGCGGGTTGTAGGCGTCTTCCCGGAAGCATTGTGCATACCCCGTTTCCGTTTCATGGGCGATCACCGAATACAGGCGCACATCGCTGGATTCGCCATTGGCCATATTGGTATTGGCGAGAATCGCATCAATCACCACAAAAAACAGGCGCGAAAACTGTTCTGCCGAAGGTGAGACAGGCAGGGAAATCCAGCGCGCCGAGTATTGCTTGGCCCAGGCGATATAGTCGGCCTCGTCGCGATCCCAGAAACAGATGGCATGATCGAATGCATCGATTACATCGCGGATCGTGCCCTTCATCAAGCCGAAGTCATACACCATCTGGCCGTGATCAAAGGCGTGCGCCTCCAGAATCACTTCAACTTTATAGCTGTGACCATGGATGGAGCGACGGCAGCGATCGGTGCTGCAGTTGCGGACGATATGGGCGTTTTCGAACTTGAAGAGCTTGCGGATCAGCATGTCTAACCTCTCAGACTTGGGGTTTTACCACCAAGTGTCTGTGCTGGCAACGTCCTTGCCAGCGTAGCAGGTCGTGCAGGGTTCGGATTTTCACGTCGACCAGCGGGTGATGGGTGAGTGAGCGCGTCAGCCAGACCGTGCGCATGCCCAGTCGCTTGGCTGTCAGCAGATTGTTGCGGCTGTCTTCCACCATGATGCAGCGATGCGGATCGAGATGATGCCGCTGCAGTACATGCAGGTAGGCGCGCTGCTGGGGCTTGGGCAGATAGCGCAAATCGCCGATGCTGATGATGGCTTCGAATTGATGCCTGAGGCCGAGTCCATCCAGAACGCGTACCGCATAGTTGCGTTGTGCATTGGTAAACAGGAATTTGCGGCCGGGTAGGGCAGGTAGAATCTCCCGCGCACCGGCGATGGCGATCAGTCGCTGTGCCGCCACAGGATCAGGGTGGGTTGCTTCTAGAAAATGTTCGGGGTCGATATGTTGATGATGACGCATCAAGCCGTTCAGTGTGGTGCCGTAATGCCGCCAGTAATGATGATGCAGGGAAAGCGCAGTGGGGTGATCCAGTTGCAGATGGGTCATCATGTACTGCGTCATTAACCGGTTCATTTCCGGAAACACCCAGTGGTCTGCATCGTGCAGGGTATTATCGAGGTCAAACAGCCAGATGGGCGGCATACAGCTCCAGAAACGACGGTGCTTGAAAAAACAAAAGCCGGCTAGGCCGGCCTTGTCGTATGCAGAGCCAGTTAGCCGTGAATGTATTGCTCGAGCTGATTGATCAGGAACTGCTGCTCGGCAATCTGCTCGCGTACCAGATCGGTGATCGAGATCACGCCAAGGACGACATCGCCATCCATGACGGGCAGGTGGCGGAAGCGCTTTTCGGACATGATCGCCATACACTCGTCACAGGTTTGCGACGGTTTGGCGTAGATGACCTTCTTGGTCATGATATCGCCGATACGGGTACCGGCAGAGGTCTTGCCCTGTAGCACCACTTTGCGGGCGTAGTCTCGTTCGGAGAAAATCCCGACCAGCTTGTCGCCTTCCATGACCAGAACGGCACCGATATCCTTATCGGCCATTAACTGCAGGGCGTTGTAGACGGTGCCCTCGGGGGTCACCGAGAAAATCCCCTGCTTCTGTTTTTCCGCAAGCAATTGACGCGCTGTTTTCATGTGACCTCCATAGATGGCAGTCCGGGTGCAACGCTCCCGGAGCCTTCACTATAGCAGCACAGTTTGTCCTTGCATCAAGATTCGATATTGCACTGCAACGAATCTGGAAATGGCTTGTGGATGCGACTTCGGGGTAGATGCACCGGATTGATTCTGCCCCAGTGCAACCTTAGCTTGCAGAAATCTTCGTGCCTACGCCGTGATCTGTCAGGATCTCCAGCAAAAGTGCATGTTCGACCCGTCCGTCGATGATGTGCACTGCACCAACGCCATTCAGTGCCGCATCCAGCGCGCCGGAGATCTTCGGGATCATGCCGCCGGAAATGGTGCCGTCAGCCACCAGTGCATCAATAATGGTAGGTGTCAGGCCGGTCAGCAGATTGCCGCCTTTGTCGAGCACGCCACTGGTATTGGTCATCAGGATCAGCTTTTCGGCCTTCAGTGTTTCAGCCAACTTGCTCGCCACCAGATCGGCATTGATATTGTAGGCGCTGCCATCGGTACCTACGCCAATGGGCGCGATCACCGGAATGAAATTCTGGCTGCACAGCAGATTGACCAGCGATGGATCGATGCTGTCGATCTCGCCGACCTGACCGATGTCGATGGCTTCGTCATCCGCCGGATTGCGCAGGAACAGCTTGTGTGCGCGGATGAAATGGCCATCCTTGCCGGTGATGCCAACCGCACGACCGCCGTGATGGTTAATTAGCGACACAATCTCCTTATTCACCTGACCGCCCAGCACCATTTCCACGATGTCCATGGTCTCGGCGTCAGTGACGCGCATGCCTTGAATAAACTGGCCTTCCTTGCCGACCTTGTTCAGCAAATCATTGATTTGCGGGCCGCCGCCGTGTACCACAACCGGATTCATGCCAACCAGTTTCAGCATGATCACATCGCGGGCGAAGCCTTCCTTGAGGGCGGGCTCGGTCATGGCGTTGCCACCGTATTTGATCACGATGGTCTTGCCGTAAAAGGACTTGATATACGGCAGGGCTTCCGCGAGGATATTAGCGGTATCGGCGGCAGTTTGCGGGTTCAATGGCGTGACGGTGGGCATGGCGAGTCCTGTGTGTTGCATATGGCGGATATTCTACCGTGTTCCAAACGCTGCGCTTGTATTCTGCATGGCTTGATAATAAGATACTTGTAAGTATGTTTAATTTGGAGGTGGAACATGAAGAAGACAGTCATTGCTGCATTACTGGTATCGTGCGCAACCTTTGCATCTGCCGCGTCGATCAAAGGAAGTGGCAAAGTGGTGGAGCAACAGCGACAGATTGGCGACTTTACTGCGCTGCGCACCGAAGGAGCCTATAGCCTGATCGTCAGAAACGGCGCCGCGCCCTCCATCAAACTCTCCGGTGACGATAATCTGCTACCGTTGGTAGAGACCACCGTGACAGGCAAGCAACTGGTGATCGCGTTCAAGAAAGATACGTCGATTAATATGAATCAGACCATCAAGATCGAAGTCACCGTACCCAAACTGGAACGATTCTCCAACGAAGGCGCAGGAAAAACCGAGATTCTGGATCTAAAGGGTGACTCGTTCGAGATTCAGTACGAAGGCGCTGGCTTGGTGAAAGCGACGGGCACGGTTAAAAAGCTGATTGTGAATGCACAAGGTGCGGGTGCGCTTGAGTTGCAATCACTGAAGGCCGAGGATGCACGTGTATCGGTACAAGGCGTGGGCGCAGTCAAGGTATTCGCCAGCAATGTGCTCGATGCCAGCCTCGAAGGTGTGGGTAGCCTGAAGTATTACGGCCATCCCAAAACCCTGCGCAAGTCAGCTGCTGGTCTGGGTTCGGTGAGTGCAGGTGACTGATTTGCCACGGCAGGCATAAGCTACTAAACAAGCGTCTGCTTTGTGCGCTATGCTCCGTCGAGGCACGATTCGATGGCGAGGAGAGACTCAGCATGCGTGAAGTAGACGTTCTGGTGGTGGGCGGTGGCATCAATGGTGTGGGCATTGCCAATCATCTGGCGGCGCTCAAGCTGGATGTGCTACTGGTTGAGCAGGCTGATCTGGCCTCCGCGACGTCATCGGCCAGTTCCAAGCTGATTCATGGTGGCCTGCGCTATCTGGAATATGGCGAGTTTCGTCTGGTGCGCGAAGCCTTGAACGAGCGAGAAGTTTTGCTGGGGATGGCGCCACACCTGATCTGGCCACTGACCTTTGTATTGCCGCATATGGCGCATTTACGACCGGCATGGATGATCCGTGCCGGTTTGTTTTTGTATGACCATCTTGGGGGCCGCAAGCGCCTGCCAGCTTCCCGATCCATCCAGTTTCAGCGCCACGCCTATGGTGAGCCGCTGATGTCATCGATTCATAAGGGTTTCACCTATGCCGACTGCTGGGCGGATGATGCGCGACTGGTGGTGGCCAACGCGATTCAGTTGCGCGAGCGTGGTGGCGAGGTCAGAACCCGCACCAAGCTGATCCGCGCGCAGCGCATGTCTGATGGCTGGGTATGCACGCTGAAAACAACTAGTGAAACTGAGCAAGTAAAAGCACGTGCCCTGGTCAACGCGGGCGGGCCATGGGTGAGCCAGATTGTCAGTGAGCAACTGCAATTACCCTCCCGCGATAGCATCCGCATGGTGAAAGGCAGCCATATTGTCGTGCCTCGCCTGCATGATGGGCCGCAAGCGTATATTTTGCAGCAGTCTGATCAGCGCATTGTGTTTGTGCTTCCCTATGAACACGAATTCAGTCTGATCGGCACTACGGATGAAGCGTACGAAGGGGATCCAGCACAGGCAAGCTGCAGTGATGAAGAAGTCAGCTATCTCTGTAATGCACTTGCACCCTACTTCAAGCATCCCCCGGATCCGCGCGATGTAGTCTGGCGGTATTCCGGCGTGCGTCCCTTGCATGACGATGATGCGGGCAATCCATCGGCGGTCAGCCGTGACTATGTGTTGCGTCTCGATACGTCCGGTGCGCCGGTATTGTCGGTATTTGGCGGCAAGCTGACGACGTACCGCCAGCTATCGATGCAGGCGGCCGAGATGCTGGGCGAGGCGATGCAAATCCCCGTCCACGCGATCAGGCAGGCACCGGAGAATTTGCCGGGCGGGGATATCAACTGCGAATTTGAATCCTTCCTGCAGCAGTGCGCCCAACGCTGGCCATGGCTGGATGCGCCGGTGCTACAGCGTATGGCACATCAGTACGGATCGCGTCTGGAACAGGTACTCTCCGGCGCTCATGATGTTGCTGATCTGGGCGAACACTGGGGTGCCGGCTTATATAGCCGCGAAGTGGCATATCTGGTGGTGCATGAATGGGCCAGTCATCCGGACGATGTGCTGTGGCGACGCACCAAGTGCGGCTTGCACATGGGTGAGCTGGCGCGGCGCCGGTTTACCGACGCCTTCACATCACACTTTATGCCTTTGGCTGTTTGACGGGCTTCTTCCAGCCGGAAATCGACTTTTGTTCGCGAGCCCGGCAGATGGTGAGCGCATCGGCTGGAGCCGTTTTGGTAATGGTCGAGCCCGCTGCGATGTATGCACCCGTTTCAATGATTACCGGTGCCACCAGCTGGCTATCCGTGCCAATAAAGGCATCGTCACCAATGGTCGTGACAAACTTGTTGGCGCCATCGTAATTGCAGGTAATCACGCCTGCTGACACATTCACCCGTTCACCGATGACCGCATCGCCCAGATAGGCGAGATGACCTGCCTTGGTGCCATTGCCAAGTCGTGCTTTCTTGGTTTCGACGAAATTGCCGATGTGTACTTTTTCGCCCAGTACGGTGTCCGGACGCAGGCGGGCAAACGGGCCCACATCGCTACCCTTGCCGATGATGCTATCTTCGATCACGGTATGCGATTTGATGATGACGCCTTCGCCGATCACCGCATTACGAATCACGCAATTGGCACCGATCCGCACACCATCGGCCAGCACCACATCGCCCTCGAAGATGACATTGACGTCAATTTCTACATCCTTGCCGCACTGCAGTGTGCCACGCAAATCAAAGCGGCTGGGATCGAGCAAGGTTACACCACGCGCCAGCAGTTGATCCGCTGCGCGGCGTTGATAGACTCGCTCCAGTTCAGCGAGCTGGCGCTTATCGTTTACGCCTGCGGCTTCCCAGTGATCGCAGCTGCGGGTGGCAACTTCCAGCCCGTCAGCAACCGTCATGGCAATCACATCGGTCAGATAGTATTCGCCCTGTGCATTGGCATTGCGCAACTGTGGCAGCCAGTCGCCCAGCTTCTCGACAGGGGCGGCCACAAAGCCGGTGTTGATTTCACGGATACTGGCTTCTTCGGGAGAGGCATCTTTCTGTTCGACGATGCGCAATACCTTACCTGCACCATCCCGCACGATTCGACCGTAACCGGTGGGGGTGTCCAGATGCGCTGTCAGGACGGACAGGGTGCTGCCCTGTGTTGATGCGACCAGCTGCTGCAAAGTAGGTGCGGTAATCAGCGGGCAATCACCATACAGCACCAAGGCCATGCCCTCGGTACAGAAAGGCAGGGCTTGCGCTACCGCATGTCCGGTACCCAATTGTTCTGCCTGATGCGCCCACACGATGTCGGTTTCACGAGAAAACGCTGCTTGTACCTGATCGCCGCCATGGCCATGCACCACGATAATCCGGGCAGCACCCAATGTGCGGGCAGCATCCAGTACATGTCCAAGCATCGGACGTCCTGCAATGGGCTGGAGGACTTTCGGCAAGCGTGAGTTCATGCGCTTGCCTTGTCCTGCAGCCAGGATAATGACGTTTAGTGCGTGGGAGTCGGCTGTCGCGACGGCGGGAACGGAGGCGGTATCAGGCGCATTCATAAGAGGATCATCAAAGGGAATGGTAAAAAGGTGATTGTGACGTGCTGGGTGGAAATTTCAAGTGTGGTTGAGGATCAGTTGCTGTCGGATGTGCATAGCTAAATGAAAACCCCGGCAGCAAAGCTAGCCGGGGTTGGAATGGTAAGGCCTCTCTGTTAAGGCTTACTTAAACGAGTACGAAGCACTCACGGTGTAGAAGCGACCGATAATATTGTGGTAGTTGTAGTCGTAGTTCTGCGTGTAGGTCGTATCGATCGGTGGCATGCGATTGGTCAGATTCTGAATGTTCGCAGCCAGTCTCCAGCCCTTAAACCCGGTGTAACCGACGTTCAGGTTATAAGTGGTAAAGGAACCAATTTCACAGCCACCCGGACGATAGTTTGCCACTGAGGCCGGGCAAGCAGAGAGCGGGCTACCAGAGTACGAGAACGAACCGACGGCGTTGGCGCTCAATGTTGTTGCCCACGGACCGCGCTCCAGTGTCGTGGTGAAGTTGGCGCGGATGCGCGGCTGGTTATGGGTGCCATTGTACTCGAGCAAATCACTTTCTTCTGTCGGGCGAACCAGATAGGAGATTGTGTAAGTTGCATTCAAGCCAGTGGACAGCACGCCAAATTCACCAAGATTGGTGCGGGTACGCAGATCGAAGTCGACGCCCTTGGTCTTGGTCTCACCCAGATTCTGGTAGTTCAGCTTCATGTACTGAATCGGGCCAGGAATATTGGGCTGAGCTGGGTTTACCGGGCCGCGGATCACCAAGCCGGGGTACTGAGACTCGTTACCCAGCAGTACTTCTGGATCCAAGGCACCAATTTCGTGTTTACGATTGATGTAGTAGAAGTCCACGGACACATTGATTGAACGGTTCGGCTCGAAGATGATGCCTGTTGTGTAGCTCTTCGATGTTTCCGGCTTCAAGGTCGGATTGGCGCCAATCAGAGCCGGGAAGGAGCCGTTACAATCAGCTGCGGCAGCTGTGGTCGGACAACGGGACGGATCCTGCAGGCCGTTGTAGAAGCCGGTCAGCACACTTTGTGAAATTTCAGGCAGCGACGGTGCGCGGAACCCTTCTGCATAGGTACCACGAACGGCGATATCCTTCGCGGGGGTCCACTTCAGACCAATCTTCGGTGTGGTGGAGTTACCAAAGTCGCTGAAATGGTCATAACGAGCAGCAAACTGAGCTTCGAGGTCTGCTCGCAGCGGAACAGACAATTCCACGAATACGTTGCTTGCCTTACGTTCACCATTGGCGCTGGTTGCACCCAGACCAATCACATCGCCACTTGCGATGCGTGAATCGGCGTTGTCATGCAGATCTTCCTTGCGGAAGCCGACACCGGCAGCAAAGCCGACAGAACCAGCAGGCAATTGATAGAGGTCGCTGTTGGATACCTTCAAGTCGACGCTCTTGGTGGACGTATCGCCGGTGCGAACCAGTTCTGGTGCCAGGCGGTCATACAGTGCTGCACTGTTCTTTGAGCGATCACCAAAGATGTAGGTGCCATTCTGGACAACTTCATTGAACACGCTGGAAAGCACGTAACCGTGGCGGGAGGCTGCTGTTTCGCTCTTGATTAAGCTGGCCGCAACATCCCAGTCCCAATTGCCGGTGGTGCCCTTCAGGCCGCCAACGAATCGAGTCAGTTTGGAGTCCAGATCTTGAGTGCGAGGGCCAACATCACCGAATGCATAGCGGATACTGACAGGCGCTTTGGTCGGATTGTTAGGGTTTCCAACTGGCAGAATTGTCGGCGAAACTGTCACGAGTTGCAGATCTGTTGCACGCAACCAGCTGGTCAGCGCGGTCGGAGTCGAAATCGTTTGGGTCTTCGTCTCGTTCCGGCCAGCCTCTACGAAGGCCTGCAAATCTTCGCTCAGCTGGAATGTGGCGCGGCTGTAGACGTTCTCGCGCTTTGATTTCGGGCTGGCAACGATGTAGTCATTGGCGTTCAGCAAACAGCGGCCGGTTAATGTGCTGCCGCCGTTCACGGCTGGGCCACCATTCAGGTTTTCCGGAGCACATCCCTTGAGCGGCTGCAGGAAGGCCACTTCAGCTTTTGTGACAGGATTGTAAGTGTAGATATTGCCCGGATAGGACTGAGTCGAGCGACCATCTGCTTGGCCGATGACGCGGCGATCAGTAGAGTTGAATGGTGCATCACGATCGCGTTGATAGATTGGCTTGCGGTCGTATGCTTCTGCATTCAGGAACATATTCCAGCGCTGGGTAGCCAGATCACCAAAACCGGCAGTCGCAGTCAGACGGGTTGTTTGGCCGTCGTTGCGGGCGGAAATGCCTGCCGAAGCACTTGTCTTGAAGCCTTGATAGCTTGGCAGCAGGATAATGTTAATTACGCCTGCCATCGCATCGGAGCCGTAAATGGCCGAAGCGCCGTCTTTCAGAATTTCCACACGCTCGACTGCTTCAAGCGGAATCGTGTTCAAGTCGACGAACGTGGACTGACCACCATTGGCAAAGCCGTAATTGGTCATGCGACGGCCGTTTACCAGCACCAGCGTAGCTTGAGCGCCTAGACCGCGAAGCGACACTGCAGCTGCACCAGCTGCGAAGCTGTTTACGTTGGATTCGTTAAAGCCGCCGGAATTGTTACCGGGGATGTTCTGCAATACGTCACTAATGGTGCTGAAACCACTACGCTCAATCTCTTTCTTCGAGATGATCTGAATCGGGGCAGGTGCTTCGGTGTTCACGCGCTTGATGTTAGAGCCAGTGACGGTGATTTTTTCAACTTTCTTTGTATCGTCGCTGTTGGCGTCTGCCGAGTGCGCAAACTGACTGATGGCAGCGGTCGTGCCGATCATCAGCAGGGCCTGGCTGATTTTTTTCAATTGCATCTTGTAGTTCTCCGTTTAGGTCGACACTTTTAATCAATCAATAAGGCGGGGTGTTCGGAACCATTTGATCGACGCACGGTCGAAAGCATGCCTATGTGATGCACCGTATTTTACGGAAGGGCGGGAATCACACCGAAGAAAGCGCAGCGATGTGTCTTAATTGGTGAATGACTGTTGTATCAATGTGTATATGATCAGATGCTATATTAGTGTATTTTAATTTGCATTTCATTTTTAAAACAGTATGTTGCGATTGTTTTTTCCGGTTTTGGCGATGGGGCGAGCACTTGATTGTTAAAAAGCTATATGGTTAAACTGAAAAGTTCAATCTACCTTTTTAGAAAATAAAGCCCCTGATCGTTGCAATCAGAGGCTTTGTTTTGACAAATAAGTTTGCGTTATTTAAGCGAGTAGATCGCGCTCAGGCTGAAACTTCTGCCCTGAACCGAATACAGGCTGGCTGGAATGCCACCTGTGCCGGAATCTGCCCAAGACAGATCCAATGGCGCCTTGCGGTTTGTCAGGTTGTATACATTCAGACGAATCGTGGTGTTCTTGATACCGAAGTAGCCTACGCCTGCATCAAATGTGACATTTGAGCGCACATCGCAAGATGGGCTGAACGACACCATGGCAGTGGTAGAAAAGGTGGATGAACAACCGCGATCAGCACTGGCTTTCAGGTTGTACCCGCCTGTGTAGTTCAGATTGACGAATGCATCCCAGTCACCTTGGTTCCAGCTGTTTTTGAGCTGTGCTTTAGTATGCGGCAGTCCGCCACTTTCACCCACGGTGTACGGATTGCTGTAGGTGCCTGCGTACTCGATCAGCGGTTCCCCTGCCTTCGCACTCTGTTGGAAGGATGAGAGATACTGGGCAGTCAGGCGCGTCACAACCTTGCCATACTGACCAAGCTTGGTGGTAACGGTAGTATCCAGATCAAAACCGGTGAGGATGGTTTCGCCCAGGTTTTCGAAGCGACGCAGTGTGTACAGGATTGGGCCTGTACCTGCGACTGGCAAGCCATTTGCGTCTTTGAGCAGTAAGGCATCGCTATTGTCGCGAATCACGCCTGCTGGATTTTTAGCCTCATTTTCGACGGCGGTCGTACCGGAGATACGGTCAATTTCGTCACGCTTGTGAATCTTGAACCAATCCAGAGACAGGCTGAAATTCTTGCTTGGCGAAATCACAAAGCCCAGCGTTTTGGACTTGGCTGTTTCTGGTTGAATGCCCAGGTTCGGCGAAATGATGGATGCAGTGCTTGGACTGGAGCTGCAAATCGGGGTGACTGGTGTGCCGGTTTTAGGATCACGAGCAATACCATTTTTTTCGGCAACGCCTGGTTGCGTCAGGAAGTTACAGCGTGTGGCATCGTTGGTTGCAGTGAAGGAGGTCACTGCCGACTTCGATATTTGCGACAAGGATGGTGCACGGAATGATTCACCATAGGTACCGCGGAAAGCGATGGTGTCATTCGGCATGAACTTGAAGCCGAGCTTTGGTGTGCGCGAATTGCCATAGTCGCTGTAATGGTCAAAGCGGGCGGCACCAGTCAGCTCCAGCTCGTTTAGGACTGGCAGTACAACTTCACCAAATGCCGAGTAGACATTGCGAGTGCCGTCAGCGCTGGATGCGCCGCGGGACAGTGTCTGACCCTTCATGATTTTATCGTCATTATAGACGTTCAGAGAGTCGCGACGTGCCTCAACGCCGGAGGCAATCGCTGCCGGGCCACCCTTGAGGTCGAACAGTTCGCGGCTACCGCGAAGGTCGATTTGGTCAACCACTGCCTTGCCGCCGTCGTTGTTGTCCGGGCTGATGGCTGATTTTACGGCATCGCTATTTGTGGGTGAGCCAAAGCGGTAGCTGCCATTGGCAACGGCTGCATCCAGCGCTGCTGTATTGATCAGACCCTTCATATTTGTCTTGCGACGGGTCTCATTGTGGGTTAGGCCCAGAGTCCAGTCCCAGCCCAGATTGGAACCTTCCAGCTGTCCGCCTACGCGCAGTGCTTCCAGTACGGTACGGTCACGGCGGTCAATGTCGGCAAAGCGATATTGGAGGGAGACAGGTGTTGCCCCCGGCTTGCCTGCAGTCGGATTGTCTGCGTGGGTGGTTGGCAGTACCAGGAAGTAGCGCATTAACGAGCCATCGCCGCGTACCCATGAGTTACCTGCTTCACCTGCTACGGTCGAACCGTTACCTGGCGTTTCGATATCCTTGCGGGTGTAGATGATATCCGCAGAGGCACGCAGGTCATTGCCAAGATCAAAAGTGCCACGCAGATTCAGTGCATCGCTAGTCGCGGGGGTTTGCTGGTAGCTGCGTGCCCAGGTGTCGAAGTAGCAGACATTTTTGTTGTATGTGCTACCGGTAGAGGTGGCATTTGACTTGCTCACCATATTGGCCGGACAGCGCGGATCCATACCAATAAAGTTGGCGTATGTGGTCGCGGTTGCTGCTTTCTTGCTGTAGTACAACGGCGCAAAAGCGGATGGCACACTTGTCGAGAAGGTTGCCGGGAAGATTGGATTCATCCAGCCGTAGTACGCAGCTGCTTCAGGGTAGATCTGATCTGCGATGGCCGACGTTGGAGTGATCTTACGATCGGAATGCTGAAAGGAACCGAATACGTTGTAACGGTCATCTGCCAAGCTGCCTACGCCAAATGTTACGCCCAACTTCGAATTGCGGAAGTCACCCTTTTCATTTGCACCAGCACCTGCGTTCAGCGTGGTGCCTTTGAATTCTTTCTTGAGGCGGACGTTAATCACACCTGCGACGGCATCCGAGCCGTAAATCGCAGAAGCACCATCCATCAGGATTTCTGTACGATCGACAGCAGCGGCAGGAATGGCACCCAAGTCAAACAGATTTTGTTGACCAGAGTTTGGATCAGCAAAAGGAGCTGGGGCAATGCGACGACCGTTAATCAGTACCAGTACGGCAGATGAGCCCATGCCTCGCAGGGATACGCTGGAAACAGCGCTGGAAAAACCTGCGTTCAGAATCGGATTGGCATCGTTTACCCCGCCGGAACTTGCAGAGGCAATATTGGTCACAATATCGGCTACGGTGTTCGCGCCCAGGCGAATACTTTCATCGCCGGTGATCACCTGAACGGGTGATGCTCGCTCGGCTTTGGTTCGCTTGATGTTTGAGCCAGTAATTTCGATGCGATCTACTTTTGCTGTTTGGGATGCGTCTGTGCTGTTGTCAGCAGCCATGGTGAGTGATGCTGCGCCAAATGCGCCCAGCAACATGACCGCTTTGCTGATTGTCTTCATTCTCATCTGAAGTTCTCCGTATCTTATTGCCCGTCAGCGAGGAAGCGTGAGCGCATTCCAGATTGCATGAAAGTTGAGGAGGTGGTGCCGAGGGCAATTTATATATTCTACGGTTGCGATGATCCTGAGCTGGGTATGATTGCGAATATATGTATCAATCTATGAAAATATGTATCGTTTTGACCGCTAATTAATTGCATTTTGGATACACATTTTTAAATAAATGAAAAAAAGCCCAGATGACTCTGGGCTTTTTGCATGGGTGCTGAGTGAGCTAGCTTAGAAGAACTTGTAATCCAGACCCAGTTGGGCGATACGCCAGTGGGTGATGGAGTAACCACCGCGGAAGTCAACTGGGGCTTCCTTGTTGGTCAGGTTCTTCAGCATGAAGTCGACGGTCAGGTTCTTCACGCCACGGTAGGACAGCGCCCAGTCGTAGGTGGTGTCGGAACCAACGCCACACTTATCTTCAGAAATGGACTTGGACTTACACCAGGTCGGGTTCTGCAGATCGTTCTGGCTGTAGCCACCGGTATGGTAGGCGATCAGCGTGTTAGTCCACACACCGCGTGTCAGCGAGCCGGTCAGAGTGGCGTTGAAGCGCGGGATCAGGTAATCACCGCCGCGATCCGCACCCCAGTTGTTGGTGGCTGTGTTGAACGTCTTGTAGGACAGCAGGTAGTTTGCGTCCAGACCTACGCGCACGCGACCGACACCGGCGATATCGAAGCGATGCTTGATATCCAGATCCAGACCGGAGGTCTTGGTCTTGCCGCTATTGCCCCAGCTTTGGTTGATTGCACCGATCGAGCCTGCAGCGTAGACCAGCGGCGTGCCGAAGCCATACTTCTGGGCGATAGTAGCGATACGGGCATCGTTGGCTGTGGAGTCAATGCGTTGAATGGTGCTAGCTTGCGGCTTGCCTTCCAGTGCCAGAACGTCGGCGATATCAGGAGTATTGATTTCGTCGTGACGCTCGATGCCGTAGTAGTCCAAAGCAACGGAGAAGCGCGATGTCGGCGAGAAGACCACACCCAGCGACTGGCTACGTGTCACTTCCGGTTGCAGATCCGGGTTACCCTTCACGAAGTTACCCACGCCACCCTTACAATCGTTGTTGTACTGGGTTTGTACGTCGGTCATGTCTTGTGTTGCAACAACACCCTTCGCTTGAGCTGTCAGGTAGTTGTACAGCTTGGTGCTCAGATCGCAGCGCTTCGGATCGCTGGTGTTGGTTGCAAACGAGGTGCGACCCAGACCCTTACCGGATTCCAGAATGTTCGGTGCGCGGAAGCCATCGGCCAAGGTTGCGCGGAACATCAGGGTGTCCATCGGCTGGTAGCGCAGGCCAATCTTCGGGGACAGGTGCGTATCGAACGAACCGGTCTTATCGGCGCGAACGGCAAAGTTTGCATCCAGACCGCGGATCACAGGTACGTCAGTTTCAATGAAAGCTGCTGCGTTGTTGCGTGAATCGTCAACTTGCAGACCACCAATGCCCACCAGTTCGGCGCGGATCACGTTGTCCGAGCTGGCCATGGAGTAGCTCTCGTGACGGAAATCGGCACCTGCGGCGATCATGACCGGACCCGCTGGCAGTTCTGCAACTTGGCCGCTGACCTTGGCATCCACGAATGCAGTCTTGGAATCACCAATGGTGTGGCGTGTGGCGAACATTTTCGACAGTACGGCATCGCTATTCACCTGGCCGAACTTGTACGTGCCGCTTACGATTGCATTGGTGTAGCCCACTGCATGAATGTTGGTATTGCTGGCCTTATCGGCGTGCGATGCCATGTAGCCAACGGCAGATTCCCAGTCAAATGCACCGAATGTGCCATTGACGGTGAACATTGCACGGTACTGGTCTGCATCAGCCTTCTGGTAGAAGAAGTCAGGGTTATCGGTATAGCGATAACGCAGTTCGATATCCTTGCCGTAGGTGTTGTACGGATTGTTTGCTGGCAGCTTCGGGAATGCCCAGGTCATCACCTTGCGCTCGACAGCGTTGTACCAGGTATTCAGGGAGGTTGTGCTACCTGCGGTCATCGGTGCGACGTTGTAGTTGGACTTGGTCTTGGAGTAAGACAGTTCCAGGCTACCTTCCAGGCCAGCGGGCAGTTTGAAGTGAGTGTTACTGAATGCGCTGACAGCCTTGTTTTCGCGAACGATGTCGGTGTAGGGCAGCAGGTCGAATGTGCATTGGCCGTCCTTGTTGATCAGGGCGGGATTGCAGCCCTTGGCGGCGACGTAGCTGTTGCCAACCAGGAAGTTACCCGGGTAGGCGTTGATGCTTGGTGCATCCCAGGTTGCATTACCCGGTACGCCACGGTGCCATTCCGGATAGCGGCTCTTCACGTCAGCCTGAGTGTAGTTCGGGTTCTGGGTGTATTCCAGAGACAGGTAGCTTTCGACACCCTTGGCATCGTAGTCACCCAGACCGAAGGTCAGGGTGGCATTGTCTTGCTTGGCACCGGAGAACTCGGTGGACTGACGGTGAGTCAGGCTACCTTCTGCACCTTGATAGTTCTTGCGGGTGATGATGTTAATCACACCGGCAACAGCGTCCGAGCCGTAAATGGCGGATGCGCCGAACTTCAGAATTTCCACGCGTTCAATGGCACCTACGGCGATGGCGTTGGTGTTGGTGAACATTTCCTGTGCGCCATCGGCCAGGCCAAACGGTGCAATACGGCGACCGTTTACCAGCACCAGTGTCGATGCCTTGCCCAGATTACGCATTTCGATACCGGAGCCACCGGCAGCGAAGGAGCCCGAGCTGGAGTTCAGCGAGTTCAGGCTGGAGCTCACTGTCGAAATAGTGGTCAGCAGTTGCTGCAGTGTTTGTGCGCCAGTGGCTTCAATGTCCTTGCGGCCAATGACTTGCAGCGGAACTGCGGTTTCCTTGGCGGTTGCCTTGATGTTGGAACCGGTAATGGTGATTTTTTCAACCTTCTGGGTTTCGTTGCCTTCTGCAGCGAAAGCCGGGCTGAAAGCGCTCGCCAGGCCAGCAATGGCCAGCGCGCAGGAGATCTTGTTCAGTTGCATCTGGGTTTCCCTCTGAGTTCGCCCATCCGGACGGGTGATCTTGCATAAAGATCAGTCAAGGGATGGGGGAGCGGTTCTCGATAAGATGAACTGAATATTCTACTCGCATGCAACAAAGTGTGTTTAAAGAGCAACCAATGTGCGATTTGTCAATGGTAAACTATTGCTATTTAAAATTGTCAGGAAGTGTATTAATAAGGCAACGTAATTGCCTGATTTGCAACAAAAAATATGGATCAAATGTACAGTCAGTAGTGGTGTTTACATAAGTGATGGGGATAATGGTTGGTTGTTTTGTTCTAAAATGATCTAAAAATGGCAGGAACAAAATGAAAAAAACCGGCACAAATGCCGGTTTTTTTAAGTGATGGTTACCTGTCGCCTATCAGGATTTCCGCGTCATGGCTGCGGCAAAAAATCCATCGCAACCATGTATTTGCGGATGCAGCTTCAGCATCTCGCCCGTATCCAGTTCGATCCGTTGATCGGCCAGAATCTGAGATGCAGGCGTCAGTTCGAACTCGGGGTGGCGTTCAAGGAAGGCACGCACGATATGCTCGTTTTCAGCGGGCAAGATACTGCAGGTTGCATACACCAGACGGCCACCCGCTTTGACCAGGCGGGATGCACTTTCGAGGATGCTGGCTTGCTTGGCGTTGAGTTCTGCAACGCTGGTCGCAGTCTGGCGGAATTTCAGATCTGGATTGCGGCGCAGGGTGCCCAGTCCGGAGCATGGGGCATCAACCAGCACCCGATCCATCTTGCCTGCGAGACGTTTAATCCGGGTGTCGTTTTCACTCTCGATGCGCTGTGGCTGTACATTTGACAGACCCGAACGTGCCAGGCGCGGCTTCAGATTAGTCAGGCGTTTTTCCGAGACATCAAAGGCATACAATCGACCCGTCGAATTCATCAGCATGCCCAGCAGCAAGGTCTTGCCGCCTGCGCCTGCGCAGAAGTCCGTCACCATCTCGCCGCGACGCGGTGCTACCAGCATGCCCAGCAGCTGACTGCCTTCGTCCTGAACTTCGATCGTGCCTTGCTCAAACAGCGGGTGGCGATTGATGGCCGGTTTACCTTCCAGCCGGATGCCGTAAGGCGAGTAGGGCGTTGCGCTAGCTTTGAAACCATCGGACAGGAGGCGTGCCAGTACGTCGTCACGCTTCATCATTTGCGTATTCACGCGGATATCCAGCGGTGCCGAACGCGTCATGCTCTGGCCGATTGACAGGATGTCGGCATCCGCCACCCCTTCGGATTGCAGGGCGCCTACCACCCAGTCCGGTAGTTCGGCAGCAATATCCAGTGAAACGGTATCGCGATTGATGGCTTTGCTCTGACCGAGCCAGGTGCGCTCGTCTTCTTTGGTGATGTCCTCCAGCATGCGCGGGTTGTAACCGTTGCGTACCAGCCAGGCCAGCGCGAGTCGGCGCGGGGTGGCTTCCGGTGCGCAGGCAGCATCCAGCAGACGCTTGTGGCGCAATACGCCAAACACCAGCTCGGCAATAAAGGCGCGGTCTTTGCTACCGATCTTGGGGCGTTCGCGGAAAAAGCGCGAAATGACGCCATCGGCAGGCGAGGTGAATGGTAATACGAGCCGCAAGGCTTCGATGGCGGCATTGAGTTGCGCGTGACTGATGGTCATGGTGTATCGATTTCTATTTTGGTGGCTATCAGCCAGAGTTCCTTGCTGTCGTCCTGGCGAATCAAGCGGATGGGCAGATTGCCCAGCTCCGGTGCCAGCCAGACTTCAGTATTTTCGCCATTATCCCGACTTTGCCAGACACGTGTCAGTACTTTCTGTTCGCCGAGTCGGGTGGAGCCCGGAGTTTGCAGGGTAAACCGGTGCTGCTTCTGCTTGCGGCCGGTGTTGACCGGCATGTCGATTGCCTCGCGGTGATCGCCTATCCAGCTTAGCTGGAAAATGAAGGCATTGATGTCCTGAATGCCTTTGGGCATAGACAGTGTTTGCGGTTTGTCATCGCGATCGCCGAATTGCAGCGTGTGGGCCGTGCTATCAAATCGGGCACTGACACGTGGTGATCCCTCCTGATTGCGGAATTCAGCATAGTCCTCCGGAATCAAGCCCTGGCTATCCATGCGGCCGTGGCTGATATAGCGAATCGTCGGGCCGAACAGACTCGGTTTCAGGCGTGTTTCCAGTGTGTAATGCTTATCGTCCAGTGACCAGCTCTGCTCGGCGGTGCCAATTTTCAGTTTGCCGTTATACAGTACATCGTATTGGATGCGGGCGCGTGCAGGCAGGGTTGACGCCAGTACATGGCTGGTCAGTAGGATAGCTGTGAGCGTGCTAAGCAGGTGTCGGACTGTCATGGTGTGGTTTGACTTGCGAAATTGGGATCCAGTACCCGTTTGCCTTGAATGTCGATCCGTCGTGCGCGCAAATCGATGCTGCCGTTCTCGTCTTCGCGGAGGATGCGCACTGGTAAATTGTGCCAGGCAGGTGCCAAATAGAAGCTGAATTTAATGGTCTTCCACTGACCACTCAGCAGCAGTGTAGAAACCTGTTCGCCGGCCAGCCAGATTTTGACTTCGCCTTTCAGTTCGAATGGCACCACATAGCTATTGCGGCCTGACACGATCTGCATGGTAAACGTCGGCAGCGACTCACCCTGAATGGCAAATTGGTAAGCAGCTGAAAACATGTCTTGTGCGCCCTTGATCAGCTCGAAATCTTTCTGGCTGCCGGGCTCACCTACTTTAACTGTTTGTGCAGGCCAATCGAAGTCGACCTGATATTTGGGGCTGGGTACATGATCGCGCCATTCGGTAAAGCTGTGCGGGATCAAACCATCCTTGCTGAGTTGGCCTGTGGACTTCCACTCATAGTATCGGCCGAACATGCCCCCGGAGGTGGTGATCTCATACTGCTTTCCCTGAATGCGCCAGCGGTGATCTACATCGACAATGCCTTTTAAGACGTAGCGGATGTCGACCTGATCGGGAAATGCAGGTGGAGTGGCTTCCTCGGCAGGTTGTGTCACTGGCAGCGGCGGTGGTTCAGCGACAGCAGTAGCTGCTGGCACGTCTGGTGGCAGCTCAACCGCCAGCTCGGGGGTGTCCGCTGTCGCGGCGACGGGCGTGGGTGGAGTGGCCTTGGTCAGTGCCTGCGTGAGTGCCTTGTATTTGGCAAGATGCGGCTTGGCCTGAGTGTGAGTCGGAGGCTGGGGAGGGAGGGAGGCTGGTGCCGGTACGCCCAGGGTTACCGTAAACTCGCCATCGTGGGCATCGGGGTGGGTGTTGGTATGATCTGCCAGTGTCTGTGATTTAAGCGCCTTGGTGGTCGCTTCAATGACATCATCGTCCTGCTCGTGTTCGGGCGTACGATGCTCAAGCCACCACTCGACCGCAGGTGGCGCAAGATGCAATAGGGTGGACAGGCATACACAGGCAGCGAGAAACCATACAGCAGCGCGACGATGCCTGTGCATGGTGTCCTCAGTGTTCGATCACACGCATGCCGTCAATCTGCAGACGGCCTTCCACAAACGCGCGCACTGCAGCAGGATAGATGCGGTGTTCTTCCTTGAGTAGGCGGGCGCTCAGGCTGTCTTCGGTATCTTCCGGCTCAATGCTGACCAGTGCCTGCGCCACAATCGGCCCGTGATCGAGTTCGGCAGTCACAAAATGCACGGTACAACCTGCAAATTTGCAACCTGCATCAATGGCGCGCTGATGTGTATTCAGGCCGGGGAAGGCGGGCAGCAACGACGGATGGATATTGAGCATCCGACCATCGTAATGGCGCGTAAATTCAGGCGTCAAAATGCGCATGAATCCAGCCAGCACCACCAGATCGCAGCCCACACCATCAATTGCCTGCATCAACGCGGCATCAAATGCCTCGCGCGAATCGAAAGTCTTGTGGTCCAGTGCGATGGTATGGATGCCGCGATCAGCCGCCCATTGCAGACCAGCCGCATTCGGTCGATTAGAGATCACGGCCGTAATCTTGCAATTCGGGATGGCTGCATCGACGATGGCTTGCATATTCGAACCACGGCCCGAAATCAGAATGACGATGTTTTTCATCTGGGAGTGAGGTGTCAGGGGTGAGGAGTGAGGGGGGAAGAGGTAGGGGTTACGCCTCACACCTCACTCTTTCCCCATGCATTTAAGCGACTTGAGTCTGGTGTTCATCACCCACGCGGGCACGGATGGCACCCAGCTGGTACACAGTTTCGCCTGCTTCGGTCAGGATGCGTGTCGCTTCGGCTGCATCTGCGGCCGACACAATCACCACCATGCCCACGCCGCAATTGAAGGTGCGGTACATTTCCTGAGCAGCCACATTGCCTTCGGCCTGCAGCCACTTGAACAGCTTCGGCAGTTCCCATGCGCTGGCGTTCACTTGCGCGACCACGTTGTCCGGCAGCACACGCGGGACGTTCTCGGTGATACCGCCGCCGGTGATGTGAGCCATGCCCTTCACGGTCAGGGTTTCCATCAGCTTGAGCATCGGCTTCACGTACAGGCGGGTCGGTGCCATGACCACGTCGGCCAGCGAACGGCCCTGATCGAACGGGGCGTTGTAGTCAGCGCCGGTGAGGTGCAGAATCTTGCGCACCAGCGAGTAGCCGTTGGAGTGTGCGCCATTACTGGCCAGGCCGAGCACCACATCACCCGGTACGATGTGTTCGCCGGTGATGATCTTGCTCTTTTCCACCACGCCAACCGCGAAACCGGCCAGATCGTATTCGCCTGCCGGATACATGCCCGGCATTTCGGCGGTTTCGCCGCCAATCAGCGCGCAGCCGGAATCTTCACAGCCCTTGGCGATGCCCTTGATCACTTCGGTTGCGCTGGTGACATCCAGCTTGCCGCAGGCGAAGTAGTCGAGGAAGAACAGCGGCTCGGCGCCCTGTACCAGAATATCGTTCACGCTCATGGCCACGAGGTCAATACCGACGGTATCGTGACGATTCAGCTCGAATGCCAGCTTCAGTTTGGTACCCACGCCATCGGTACCGGACACCAGAACGGGTTCCTTGTACTTCTTGCTGATTTCTACCAGACCACCAAAGCCGCCAATGCCGGACAGCACTTCCGGGCGCATGGTGCGCTTGGCAAATGGCTTGATGTTTTCAACCAGTTGATCACCTGCGTCGATATCGACACCGGCATCGCGGTAGGAAAGGCTTGGGCGTGAATCCTGGGTCATGATGGGCTCTGCGTATGATGACAAAATCTTTAGGTGACGAAATGTACACCCTGCAAATTGCATTGCATTCGCGACGGTTCGGCGGACTACGCTACAATACCGGTCGCGACTCGACACGCTAGGCGGTCGGGCAACGCATACGGAGGTCTGCTGTACCTGGCTCAACTGCTCCAAGTAACGGAATTTGCGCGCATTCTACCCGAAATGAGACAAACTCGCTCCGGATCACCTCGAATCTGGTTGAACAATCTGTCTGCCATGCAGACCGGATGGACGACCTGTCGGCGGACAAAAGCGCGTCCTGATTGTCACTTTAGCCGCAAATCCATGCATTTGCCGTATGTCGGCGCAGATATGACACACGCTGCAGGTGGGCTGGCATGAAGCAGATTGCACTCGATTTGCAGCTGCCTGAGCCATTTGGGTTCGATGATTTTCTGATCGGCCCCAATCTTGAAGCATTCATGGCCTTGCGCGAAATGGCGGCGGGAACCGCTCACGAACCACTAATGTATCTGTGGGGTGAGTCTGGTGTGGGTAAAACGCATTTGCTCCGTGCCGCAGCAGCCATGGCGATTGAGCATGGATATTCGGCCAGCTATTGGGATGCGGCAGCCGAAGGTCTGAACGAATCGGCACACGGCTTTGATCTGTTAGCTGTCGATGGCGTAGATGCGTTGGGTTCGGATGAGCAGATTGCCCTGTTCGGTTTGATCAATGCCCAGCGTGAACGGGGTGCGGCCATTGTCATTGCAGGGCACCAGCCACCGGCACGCACTCTGGTACGTGAAGATTTGCAGACGCGTCTGGGCTATGGCCTGGTGTACCAGATTTTGCCGCCTGCTGACGAAGACAAGGCCGCCTTGCTCAAATACCGCGCAGCCATGCGCGGCTGCGAGATTGCGGAAGATGTATGCAACTGGCTGGTGATGCGTTCCAGTCGTGATCTCGGGTCACTGACGCGTTTGGTCGATCGGCTCGATCGTGCGGCATTGGCGGCTAAACGTCCACTTACCCTGCCCTTTGTGCGCGATGTATTGCGCTCGGAAGGAGATGAGGCCTAAGCCCCGTCCCCAGCCTCATCGACCGGCTCAATCGCATTCACTCAAAATTGCGAAATCGGCAGCGCCAGTCCGAAGGTGCAGCGATCAAAATCGACCCCTCGTTCAGCCAGCGTATCCAGGCGTATCGGATGGATGCGACCTGCAATCATGATTTCAATGGTTCGCGCCTGCTTAAACCAGCCTGCGGGCAAAATCAGCTCCGCCTCATCAAGGGAATTGCCATGATTGAGCAGCAAAACCGGGCTGAACTGGTTGGAAAACTGATGAGTCCCGCTGGTCTGGCAGGCGACCCCCTGAGGGGTACCACTGACCAGTGAAATGCCCATTTCGATGACGCCGTCAGATTGCTGCCTGAGCCAGCGAATCCGACCCAGCACGGGTTTGGCTTGATCGCTGCAGAGCAATAGCAACTGATGCTGGCTGAGTCTCGCCTCGCCCTGGGTACGCGCGAGGCGATAACCCTGCTCGCTGATATCCTTTATCTGCCAGTGTTCCAGCTCCGGACGGGCTGGGCTGGCGGGTATGCCAGTACTGCGTTGATGTCCGAACAGTTCCTGTTGTGCAAGGCTGCGTGCGCTGACAGGGCGTACGGCATCAGGCTGTTGGAACGGCTTGCCCTCCAGCACCTGATACATCTGCTCGATACCGTATGCAAGCGAGCATGCTGCCGGGAGGGATTCGACCACGCGAACATGTTCGCGTACTCCCGGCTTGAATCGCCAGCTGCGATAAATCCACTTCAGCAGGGTTTGCGCACCTTCCGATGGCATGTCCTCGCCTAAGTTCAATTCCGCAGGCGACACGCCACTTCTCAGCGCCTTGATTCGTTTGCGCAGACTCTTGATGATATCGTCGATCACCAGAACGTAGGCACCCGGCCGCATCCGATCTTCGGAAAACGCCCCCGGAATCTCGGGATACTCCGCGTTAAATCCGATTGGCAGCGATTCGGCCTCGAACGGATAACTGTCCGAGAAGGTGGCGCGCAGGCTGAGTCGTTCGAGCAGATGATCGACCCATAGCAACTGACGCACGCTCAGCGCCCACGGATCGCACAAATGCAGTAATAATGCATGTGCCAGCGACGCATCGCATGAGGACAAACCTGTCTGGCGGTTATGTTTGTCTTTTACCTTGATCGCATGCACCTGTGTGCGCCGGATAACCTTGTAGTCTGACAGCATGGTTTGCCAGAAACGCAAACTGACAGCGCGGCGGCACAGGACATGTTCGCGCAACACCTGAACTTGGTAGAACTGCGTGCGCTGTGCAACCAGTGCCTCGAACTCGGCGACTTCGACATCCCCGTCCAGCACGCCCTGCCAGCAATGGCGATAGGCAGTAGACATGACTTGCCATAAGTCGACGGTCGCGTGCCATGCTGCCGCTTCGGAGGGGGCGAGCGGAATCGGGCGGTTCCAGTAGCGTTTACTGGATTCTTGCTGAATGATTGCGACAGGCTCGCGCAGAAGTTCCAGCATCTTCAGGCGATCGAGTGGCGTGATGGACAGCTCGTTCAGTGAATTGATGCAATCCGCCAGCGCGCTGTGAGACTCCTTCACATTGGCGAGCGGCAATTGCTTTAGCCAGTCTTTCAGCTGACGTGGCGTGGTAAATTCGCCCGGTCGAGCTGCGCGTCCTGCGGGTAATGCAAAATCGATTCGAGTGCTCACTGCGCAGGCTCCAAACTCTCATCCATCAGGAGTGCCGAGGCAATCGCTGCCTTGAGCCCCGCCAGATCCACTTGTCGTGGTGACGCTTCGCGTCGTGCTTCTCCCCAAATCGGATTAGGGAAATGGCGATCGTCAGTCCAGCGCGGGATAATATGCCAGTGGACGTGGGCAACCACGTTGCCCAGACTGGCGAGATTGATCTTGTCCGGCTTCAGTTCACGGCGGATGATTTTTTCAACGGTCAGGACTGTCTTGAGTAGATGAGCTTGTTCAGCCTCTTCCAGGTCAGTCATTTCAGCGGCGTGCCGGTTGAGTATCACCCGGCAAAATCCCGGATAGTCGGGTTCATTTGCAAGGATGACCCGATACAGGCGGGATTGCCAGATCAGTTCTCCCCCGTGATCTGTGCAGAGTGCGCAATCTGGTTTCATGATTCTTTATGCGTGTGGCATGAGCTATTGGCCGCATTGTACGATGAAAAAATGAAAAAGCGGACAACCAGGTGTCCGCTTCCCATTCCTGCAACAAGGTATTACAGCAATACCCGTTCGATTCCACCATTTCTGGCAGTTTCGACAAATTGCGGCATCCAGTTTTCGCCCAGAATATGCTTGGCGATTTCCACCACGATGTAATCCGCCGTGGTGCCGGAATCATCATCGTAGCGGCTCAGACCCTGCAGACAGGCCGGGCAGCTGGTGAGAATCTTCACCTGATCCTGCGGTGTGGCCTGACGCAGCGCATCCGCGCCCTTGCGCATTTCCTCTTCCTTGCGGAAGCGGACTTGCGTGGAGATATCCGGGCGTGTTGCTGCCAGCGTACCGGACTCGCCGCAGCAGCGTTCGCTGAGTTCCACCTTCTGACCCATCAGCTCATTGGCCAGCTTGATCGGACTCATGGTCTTGATCGGGGTGTGGCAAGGATCGTGGTACATGTACTGCGTGCCACTGACGCCTTCAAGTTTCACGCCCTTTTCCAGCAGATACTCGTGGATATCCATCAGGCGGCAGCCCGGGAAAATCTGCTCGAACTGATACTTGAGCAGCTGATCCATACAGGTGCCGCAACTCACGATCACCGTCTTGATATCGAGATAGTTGAGCGTATTGGCCACGCGATGGAATAGCACACGGTTTTCCGTGGTGATGGCTTCGCCCTTGTCGGCCTGACCGCTGGAGGTTTGCGGATAGCCGCAGCACAGATAGCCCGGCGGTAGCACGGTGGTGGCGCCTACATGCCAGAGCATGGCTTGTGTGGCGAGTCCCACCTGAGAGAACAGGCGCTCGGAGCCGCAGCCCGGGAAGTAGAACACCGCTTCGGATTCTTCAGCATTCTGCTTGGGATTGCGGATCACCGGCACGATATCGGCCTGTTCGACGTCCAGCAGGGCTCGCGCTGTCTTTTTCGGCAGACCACCCGGCATCTTCTTGTTGATGAAGTGGATGACCTGCGTTTTCACGTCCGGTTTGCCAACGGTTGCGGGTGGTGCGCTGGTCTGGGCTTTGGCGGCGCCCTTGAGCAGATCATGACCCAGACGCTGCAGCTTGTAGCCTACACCGACCATACCGGCACGCAGTGCCTTGATGGTGGCGGGGTCTTTTGCCGTCAGGAAGGCCATGGCGGCCTTGGTAGCCGGACGGAAGCGCTTCTGGCCGGTCTTGCGCAGGAAGTTGCGCATCACAACCGTCACATCGCCGAAGTCGATCTTCACCGGGCAGGGATTCACGCACTTGTGGCACACCGTACAGTGGTCGGCCACATCGTCCAGTTCTTCGAAGTGACGGAAACTGACACCACGGCGGGTCTGTTCTTCGTAGAGGAAAGCCTCAGTCAGCAAACCTACGCCGAGAATCTTGTTGCGCGGCGAGTAGAGCATATTGGCGCGCGGCACGTGCGTCGCGCAGACCGGCTTGCATTTGCCGCAGCGCAGGCAGTCTTTCACCATATCGGAAATCTGGCCGAGATCGGATTGCTCCAGAATCAGCGATTCTGCGCCCAGCAGATTGAAGGACGGCGTATAGGCATTGCGCAGATCTGCACCCGGCAAGAGCTTGCCCTTGTTGAAGCGGCCATTCGGGTCGATGCGCGCCTTGTAGGCTTCAAACGGGGCGATTTCTTCGGCGTGCAGAAATTCCAGCTTGGTGATGCCGATCCCGTGCTCACCCGAAATCACGCCGTCCAGCCCGCGCGCCAGCTTCATGATGCGCGCCACGGCTTTGTGCGCAGCTTGCAGCATGTCGTAGTCGTCGGAGTTCACCGGAATATTGGTGTGCACATTGCCGTCGCCTGCATGCATGTGCAGTGCCACGAACACGCGACCCTTGAGCGTACGGGCATGAATCGCCTTCACTGCATCGCGCACAGGCGCATCAGCCGCACCGGAGAACAGCGCGTCCAGTTCACCCTTCAGCTCGCGCTTCCAGGAGATGCGTAGCTGGAAGTCACGTAAGGCATGGAAGAGTGTGCTGACGGGCAGTTCGCCTGCTTCAAGCGGCGCATTGGGATAGCGGCTGGTGTAGTCGGCGAACGGTGTATCGAGCTGGTCGATGATCCACTGCCAGCGCTCGCGCACGGCGGTAATTGCTTCCAGTGCGGCGGTGCGGCGGTCGCCGATCAGTTCGTCATGCGAGACGCTGGCATCACCCAGATCGATGGGCAGGTTGCCGCTTTCGAAAAAGGTATGCAGGCGGTCGAGCAATTGCAGCTTGTTGTTGATCGACAGCTCGATATTGATGCGTTCGATGCCGTCCGAGTAATCGCCCAGACGCGGCAGCGGAATCACCACGTCTTCATTGATCTTAAATGCATTGGTGTGGCGCGCAATGGCGGCAGTACGGCTGCGGTCGAGCCAGAATTTCTTGCGCGTGTCGGCGGTGACGGCAATAAAGCCCTCGCCATGCCGGGCATTGGCAATGCGGACGACCTGCGAAGCGGCTTCGCCTACGGCCAGTTCGTCATCCGAGACGATGTCGGCCAGCAATACCATTTTCGGGCGGCCCTTGGACTTGGCCTTGGTGGCATAGCCCACGGCACGCACATAGCGCCAGTCGAGGTGTTCCAGACCCGCAAGAATCGCCGCCGGGTGGGCATCCAGATAGTTCTTGATTTCGACGATGGCAGGCGTGGCTTCGGCGACGGTGCCAAAGAATTCCAGACACACTGTGCGGATATGGCTGGGCATGCGGTGCAATACAAAGCGCGCCGAGGTGATAATGCCGTCGGTGCCTTCCTTCTGCACGCCAGGCAGACCTGCGAGGAATTTGTCGGTCACATCCTTGCCGAGGCCGGTCTTGCGGAAGCGTGCGCCCGGAATCTCCAGCGTTTCTTCGCTGATGAGCGTCTTGCCATCGGGTTGGTAGCGGCGCAGACGAAAGCGCGCGAGGTCCACGTCGTGAATCTTGCCGCGATTGTGTTCGAGTCGCTCGACGAACAGCCAGTTGCCATCCGGATCAACCATTTTCCAGCTGGCCAGATTATCCAGCGCGGTGCCCCACAGCACGGCCTTTTTGCCGCCTGCATTCATGGCGACATTGCCGCCGATGCACGAGGCTTCTGCCGACGTCGGATCAACTGCGAAGACGAGGCCCGCCCCTTCTGCGGCTTCCATGACGCGTTTGGTCACCACGCCTGCGCCGCACTGAATGGTGGCAACCTTGCCCTCAACACCCGGCAGATCGAGGTATTCTACGCCATTGTGGCGATCAAGCTTTTCGGTGTTGATGACGGCTGAGCGCGGGGTCAGCGGGACTGCACCGCCGGTGTAGCCGGTGCCACCCCCACGCGGGATGATGGTGAGGTCGAGCTCGATACAGGCTTTGACCAGCGCAGCCATCTCGTCTTCATGGTCGGGCACCAGTACCACGAACGGGTATTCCACGCGCCAGTCGGTGGCGTCGGTCACGTGGGAGACGCGTGCCAGCCCATCGAAGCGGATGTTATCGCGACGGGTGATGCCGCTCATGCGCTTGAGAATCTTGCGACGCAGCTCGGCCGTGTCGTGGAAGGATGCTTCAAATGCCTTCACTGCATCACGGGTGCGGGCCAGCAACTCGCCCACTTCGGCGTTGTCATTGCGGCGTTTATCGATCTCGTTGCAGCGGTGGTGCATGGCTTCCACCAGCAAGTCGCGGCGCTGCGGATTGTCAAGCAGATCGTCGAGCAGGTAAGGATTGCGCTGGACCACCCAGATATCGCCCAGCACCTCGAACAGCATGCGGGCACTGCGGCCGGTTTTGCGTTCGTCACGCAGGCTTTCCAGAACCGACCAGGCAGACTCCCCCAGTAATCGGATCACAATTTCGCGATCGGAAAACGAGGTGTAGTTATAGGGAATTTCCCGCAGGCGGGGCGTGTGCATTTCGCTCATGAGGTGACTCGTGCAGATACGGGCAAACGCGACGCGATGCGCCGGCGGCTTGCCTTGAATGGAAATCGTGAATAGCGGAAAGCAGACAGGCTGCCTAATTGCAGCGCGTGATCATCAGGGTACGACAGACAGGATCGTTGCTGTCTTTGCAGGAGTTGCGTAGCGGTTTGGCGCGCATCAGCTGCGCGAATTGATACATGCCGCGCCCCTGCAGGGTAAAGCGGAACCCGCCATTGCTTGACCAGCCTATCCCCACGCCCGCACCCGCATCGCGATTGTTGCTGACACACACGACCTGCGAGCCAAGGCCGGTATTGACGGCCAAGCCAAACGAAGGTGAGCTGGTGTGTTCGACAAGTGGCGCGACGAGTTTGGCTGACGTCGTTTCGCGTTCGGCGTGCACTTGTACGGCGGTATTGTTGAGTGACTGCGTGGGCATCTGGTTGAGCCAGGCGGCTTCGCGGGAAGTGACAATCGAGTTGCCCAGTCCGGCGTTGGTGAGCAGTCCGGCCTGACTGATGCCGCTTGTCAGCATCAGCAACACGAATGAAAGCGTGCGAGGGGCATCCATGATGACCTCCAGCCAGATGATTGCACGCCTTCAATATATGCCGCTCAGTTGCCATACACAATGACTCGATGTCCCGTTTATCGCCGGTATTGACCGAAATACCTGCCGTCTATCGGCTGCTTGGTTAAGACCCCAGAAACAGCATGTACGCGGGGTTGTTGCGCTCGTCTGCGTAGTCGTAGCCCAGGCTGTCGAGGAATGCCTGAAACGCTTGCGCTTCTCCTGGTGGTACCTGCATGCCGACGAGCACTCGCCCGTAATCTGCGCCATGGTTGCGATAGTGGAACAGGCTGATATTCCAGCCGCGTCCCATCTGTGTCAGGAAATTCAGCAAGGCGCCCGGACGTTCCGGGAATTCGAAGCGGTAGACCAGCTCGTGACGGGCTTCCGGCGCACGTCCGCCAACCAGATGGCGGATATGCAGCTTCGCCATTTCGTTGTCGGTCAGATCCAGGGTACGGAAATCATTGTCGTTGAGCAGTTTCACCAGCTCGGTGACTTCGGCACGATTCTGGATTTGCAGGCCGACAAAGATGTGCGCGTGCGTAGGGTTGCTGTAGCGATAGTTGAACTCGGTGACAGAGCGATTGCCCAGTAGCTCGCAGAAGCGGCGGAAGGTGCCCGGCATTTCCGGAATGGTGACGGCCAGTACGGCTTCGCGCTGTTCACCCAATTCCGCGCGCTCTGACACATGGCGCAGGCGGTCGAAATTCATATTGGCACCGGATGCGATGGCTACCAGCCGCTTGCCCGACACGCCTTCACGTGCACTCCACGCCTTGAGGCCTGCAACAGCCAGTGCGCCAGCTGCTTCGAGAATCGAGCGGGTATCTTCAAAGACATCCTTGATCGCAGCGCACATGGCATCGGTATCGACCAGTACGACTTCATCCAGCAGATCGCGGCACAGGCGGAAGGTTTCTTCACCCACTTGCTTCACGGCTACACCATCGGCAAACAGACCGACATTGGGGAGTACTACGCGTTCGCCTGCTTTGATCGAGTCATGCATTGAGGCCGCATCGACGGGTTCTACGCCAATGACTTTGATATCCGGACGTAAGCGTTTGATGTAGGCAGCCATGCCAGCGGCGAGGCCGCCGCCGCCTACCGGAATGAAAACGGCATCGATATCCTGCGTCTGGCGCAGTAATTCCATGGCAACCGTGCCCTGGCCAGCAATCACATGCGGGTCATCATAGGGATGCACAAAAGTGGCACCGGTGGCTTCCACATATTGCATCGCCTGTGCATAGGCATCCGAATAGGAGTCGCCATGCAGAATGACTTTGCCGCCTCGACGTTCAACCGCGTTGATCTTGATCTGCGGGGTGGTGGCAGGCATAAAGATGGTCGCAGTGCAGCCTAGCTTGCGTGCCGCGAGCGCAACCCCCTGCGCATGATTACCTGCGGATGCAGCAACTACGCCTTTCGCGCGCTGTTCCGGTGTCAGATTCACCATGCAATTATATGCACCGCGCAACTTGAAGCTGAATACCGGCTGGTTGTCTTCGCGCTTGAGCAGAATCTGGTTGCCATTGCGCGCCGACAGTGCAGGCATGGGGTCGAGCGCCGTTTCAATGGCGACATCGTAGACATGCGCAGTCAGGATGCGCTCAAGGTAATCGGTGGGAGCCGCCATGGGGAGTTATCGCACTGCAACAATCGAATAGCCGAAGGTAACAGGAATTCCCCGCCTCTGGGTAGTTGACGTGAACGTCAATGCACCATGTTGTTGCATAGAGCCCGTCCACGGGCAGCTTCAAGCGCGTATCGTGCAGTTTTTTCGGGACTTTCGTGCGAGATCAAGCGAGTGGGCTAGCGGCGATGCCCGGGTTAGATTGCTGTCGATGTCGGGAGAGGACATCGCGCGCAACCTGTTCGAATCGCACGGCGATCACGTCCCAGCTGACAGATTGACAACTGCGGCGGGCGGCCATCCCCATATCGCGCATGACACTTGGATAGCTTGCGGCATACCGAGCCTGTTCGACAAACTCGGCATCATCGTCAAAACGAGCAAGCAAGCCATTTTCGTGGTGGCGAATATGATTGTGCGCGGCAGCATAGTCGTAAGCCACCACCCCCAGGCCGCTGGCCATGGCTTCCGTTGTCACATTCCCGTACGTTTCGGTGGTGCTGGGAAATAGGAAGACGTCGGCGGATGCATAGTGCGTAGCGAGGGCTTCATCGCGCTGCATACCGGTAAATATCTGGTCGGGGTGAGAGGCTTGCAAATAGGCTCGCAATGGGCCATCACCCACCCAAACCAGAATGCTGTCATCCCGAATCTGTTTCATGGCGTGATACGCAGCCAGAACCAGCGGCAGATTTTTTTCTGCAGCCATGCGCCCGACATAAACGACTACCTGAGTATTCGGACCGGCTCCCCACTGACGACGCAATTCGTTGCTGCGACGTGCGGGATTAAACAGGCCAGTATCTACACCGCGAGCGACCACTTCCAAATGTTCGAATCCATCGGCACTCAGTTGTGCGGCAATTTCGGCAGTCGGCACCAGCGTGGCCAGATTGCGATTGTGAAAGCGACGCAGGTGGCCCATGACGGCCTTGGTGAGCCAGCCTAGACCGTAGTGTCCGCTATAGCTGTGGAAGTTGGTATGAAACTCCGAAATGGTCGGAATGCCCAGTCTTCTCGCTGCTCGTAGGGCTGATGCGCCGAGTGGTCCTTCCGTTACAGCAACGACCAGATCGGGTCGTTGCTTGCGCCAGTGCGCGAGCAGTTTGCCCATCGCGGGTAGGCCAAACTTTAAACCGGGGTAGCGCGGCAGACCCAGGCCGGGGACAAGCAACTCCTGCAGATGCTCATGCTGGCGGGCGTAATCCCCTTTGTGCTGTCGCGGTCGGATCAGGTCAATATGGTGGCCTCGCGCAGTCAGGTGCGTCACCATGCGGCCGACGGTCATTGCCACACCGTTGACTTCCGGGGGGAAGGTTTCGGTGACAAATGCGATGCGAAGTGGGAGGTTCTGTGCCATGGGTGCGTACTTTGCGAGATCGACATGGCACCTCAATGACGGCTGCTTGAAGGATTTGTGACATGTACCTCGTGTCGATCAGTGCAGGATCGACATGATCTGATATGATTGAAATGAATGGATTTCAAAAAATGAATCGAAATTAATCATGTCAAATCTGCTGGAACTGCGTCATCTGCGAACCCTCATCGCCCTCGTGGAGACAGGTGGCGTGGCACGCGCTGCCGAACGTTTATGCCTGACCCAATCGGCATTGTCCCACCAGCTCAAGCAGCTGGAAGAGCACTTCGGATTGAGTTTGTTCGAGCGAAAATCTCAGCCTCTGCAACTGACGCCAGCCGGTGCGCGCTTGCTGCAACTGGCGCATAGTGTGCTACCACAGATAGGGGATGCTTGCCGCGATCTGGCGCGTATCCGCGATGGTGCGGCAGGGAGCCTGCGGGTAGCGGTTGAATGTCACACCTGTTTCGACTGGCTGATGCCCGCAATGGATGAATACCGGCCGCGCTGGCCAGAAGTTGAGCTGGACATTGTCAGCGGGTTCCATGCGGATCCGGTGGGATTACTGCATCGCAATGATGCCGATCTGGCTGTGGTGTCCGACCCAGGCGAGGACGGCATGACCTGTTTTCCTTTGTTCCGGTACGAGATTGTGGCGCTGGTGGCCAATGACCATCCGCTTGCCCATCGCCAGGAACTTTGCGCAGAAGATTTTCGCGATGAAACCCTGATCACTTATCCGGTGCCGGACGATATGCTCGATATCATCCGTCAGGTTTTGCGACCCGCCGGGATCAACCCTAAACGACGCTCAAGTGAGCTAACCATCGCCATTCTGCAATTGGTGGCGAGCCGGCGCGGCATTGCTGCCATGCCTGCGTGGGCTGTCAGCGCCTATGTTGCGCGTGGTTATGTGAAGGCCATCCGCATTGGTAAGGATGGATTATTCAGTGAGCTGTACGCCGCAGTACCCGAATCACGCGCCGAATTTGCCTATGTCGAGGATTTTGTCGCGACTGTTCGCGCAACCTGTCTGCAAGCGCTGCCCGGAATTACGTTGCTGGGCTGAAATCGCGTCTGGATAGTCGCGGGTGTCGTGGCTATGCTGCAAGTGGTTGAGCGGCATCAGGTAAATTTGCCATACAAGCGTTTGCTTGGTTACAGTGCGCACAGTGTGAATTGAGAATGGGTAGACCATGGCCAAAGTTGAAAATGCAATGAGCCGGCAGATGAAGGTGTTTAACAATCTGCCTGTTTTCATGCAGCGATATGCGCGCTCCAAAGTGTTCGGCAGTTACATCAAGTTTGCCGGGACGGCAGGGGTCGATTTTGAAGAAGTGACACAGGAACGTGTGATCTGCAATATCGCCAATGTGCGCAAGGTGCAGAATCACATTAAGGGCGTACATGCTGCCGCGATGGCGTTGGTCGCCGAAACCGCATCGGGCTTCGCGTTCGGGATGAATTTGCCGGACGATAAGCTACCCTTAATCAAGTCGATGAAAATCGAGTATCTGAAACGTGCGCAAGGTAGTCTGCGCGCGGTAGCATCGCTGACGCCTGAGCAGGTCGTTCGCGTGCAGTCGGAAGAGAAGGGTGATGTGCTGGTCAGTGTGATTGTGACGGACGAATCCGGTATCGAGCCGATTCGCTGTGAAATGATCTGGGCCTGGGTGCCGAAGAAACGCAAGGAAGTTCAGGGATGACCATACCCCACTTTGCTACGCTGGAAGTTACGCTGGAAAGCCATGTAGCGCTCATTGCGCTCAATCGGCCGGAAAAAGCCAATGCCATGAATGAGGCCATGTGGCATGACCTCCACGCGGCATTCAAGTGGGTCGATACAACGCCCTCAGTGCGCGTAGCCATCCTCACTGGCAATGGCGATATTTTCTGTTCCGGCATCGATCTGTCGATGGCGGCTGGCTTGCAGAAAGCCATTGGCGATGATTCCATCGGGCACCAGAGTGAAAAGCTGCATCAGTTGATCTTGTCTCTGCAGGACAGCATCACCAGTCTGGAAAAATGCCGTAAACCGGTGATTGCTGCTATTCATGGCCCGTGTGTGGGCGGCGGGCTTGATCTGGTGGCAGCAGCCGACTTCCGCTACAGCACCGTGGACACGTATTTCCAGATCAAGGAGATTGATCTGGCGATGGTGGCCGATGTCGGCGCACTGCAGCGTTTGCCGCACATCATCGGCGAAGGTTATGTGCGGGAAATGGCATTTACCGGCAAATGTCTGACTGCACGCGAAGCGGATGCAATTGGACTGGTGAACGGATTCTTTGATGATCCGGGTACGATGATGATGCGGGTGATGGATATTGCCGCAGGTATTGCACAAAAATCACCGCTGGCGCTGCGTGGTATCAAGCAGGTGCTGAACTACAGCCGCGATCATTCGGTGGCAGACGGTCTGCAGTATGTGGCCGCCTGGAACGCTGGCATGCTGGTCTCGCAGGATCTGGAAAAGGCCGCAATGTCGATTTTCCTGAAAGAAGTGCCGCAGTTCAGAGACTGATCTTGTGCTGTGCCACTCAGTAGCTGGGTCACACGAAAACAAAAAGCCACTCAATCGAGTGGCTTTTTCATTTCAGCTGTCCTGATTAGCTCAGCTTGCCGTGGCAAGCCTTGTACTTCAGGCCGGAACCGCAGGGACATGGATCATTGCGGCCAATGTGTTGGTAGGCACGCTGCGGCTGCTGGGCTGCGGGCTGGCTGGCGCTGGCTTCCGCGAGTGCTTCCTCATAGTCAGCGTGGTGATACTGCATTGCCGGCTCTTCGTGCTGTGCTTCCAGTGCTTCCACGTCGGCCTCGGAGCGAATCTGTACCGTCATCACCAGCTGAACGACTTCGCGACGAATACGCATCAGCAAATCTTCAAACAGTTCGAAGGCTTCGCGTTTGTATTCCTGCTTCGGATTCTTCTGACCATACGAGCGCAGATGGATACCCTGGCGCAAATGATCCAGCGAGGCCAGATGATCACGCCACTGTGTATCGACAATCTGCAGCATCAAGGCACGTTCGAAGTGATGCATGACGGCCGGTCCGACCGCTTCAGTCTTGGTGGCGTACTGGCTGGCGGCCAGCTCGATGAGGCGCTCACGTGCAGTTTCCAGGCTGATGTTCTGCTCGTCTTTCAGCCACTGGCCAACTGGTGACTGGACGTGCAGTTCAGCCAGCGCCTTGTCCAGCGCCGCAACATCCCACTGTTCTTCCATGCTGTCAGGTGGCAGGAACTCATCAAACAGATCACCGATGTATCCATCACGCAGGGAATGAATGGTGTCGGAGATGTCTTCCTGCTCCAGGAGTTCGTTGCGCTGACTATAAATTGCCTTGCGCTGCTCATTGGATACGTCGTCGTATTCCAGCAATTGCTTGCGGATATCGAAGTTGCGCGCTTCCACCTTGCGCTGTGCACCTTCAATCGCGCGGCTGAGCAGACCGGACTCAATGGCTTCGCCTTCCGGCAGGTTCAGACGCTGCATCATTGCCCCGATACGGTCTGCGGCAAAAATACGCAACAGCGGATCTTCCATCGACAGATAGAAGCGGCTGGAACCCGGATCCCCCTGACGGCCCGCGCGGCCACGCAGCTGATTGTCGATGCGACGCGACTCATGACGTTCGGTGCCAATGATATGCAGACCACCAGCAGCGACCACCTGGTCGTGCAGCGATTGCCATTCGCTATGCAGGGTCTCGATGCGCTTGCTCTTTTCGATGTCGTCTAACGATGCATCGGCCTCGACGGTCTTGATCTGACCTTCCACATTGCCGCCCAGCACGATATCGGTACCGCGACCGGCCATATTGGTAGCAATGGTAATCATGCCCGGACGACCTGCCTGCGCGACAATCTCCGCTTCGCGGGCGTGCTGCTTGGCATTCAGCACATTGTGCGGATAGCCTGCAGCGGCCAGTTGCGACGAGAGCAGCTCGGAGTTTTCGATGGAAGTGGTACCCACCAGCACCGGCTGGCCGCGATCCTGACACGACTTGATGTCGGCCACGATGGCGTTGAATTTTTCATTGGCGGTGCGGAAGACCTGATCGTTCATATCCTTGCGAACCATCGAGCGGTTCGTCGGGATGATCACGGTTTCCAGACCATAAATTTGCTGGAATTCGTAGGCTTCGGTATCGGCCGTACCGGTCATGCCGGCCAGCTTGTCGTACATCCGGAAGTAGTTCTGGAAGGTGATCGAGGCAAGGGTTTGATTTTCCTTGTTAACGGTCACGCCTTCCTTGGCTTCCACGGCCTGATGCAGGCCATCGCTCCAGCGGCGACCCGGCATCAGACGGCCAGTGAATTCGTCGACGATAATGATTTCGTCGTCCTGCACTACATAGTGCTGATCGCGGTGATACAGGGCATGTGCGCGCAGCGAAGCGTACAGATGGTGCATCAGAGCGATGTTGGCTGGTGCATAGAGGCTATCGCCTTCAGCCAGCAGGCCTGCGTCAGTCAGCAGCTTCTCGCCCTTTTCGTGCCCCTCTTCGGACAGAATGACCTGATGACCCTTTTCGTCTACCCAGTAGTCGCCACTGCTGTCTTCCTTTTCCTGGCGGGTCAGGTAAGGCACCAGCACGTTCATGCGATGGTAGAGCTCGATATTGTCATCTGCCTGACCGGAAATGATCAGCGGGGTTCGGGCTTCATCGATCAGAATCGAGTCAACTTCGTCGACTACGGCAAAATTCAGGCCACGCTGCACGCGCTCACTGGCGGTATACACCATGTTGTCGCGCAGGTAGTCGAAGCCAAACTCGTTATTGGTACCGTAGGTAATGTCGGATGCGTAAGCGGTCTGCTTTTCATCATGCGGCATCTGGCTGAGATTGATCCCCACGCTGAGGCCGAGGAAATTGTACAGCTTGCTCATGATGGTAGCGTCGCGGCGGGCGAGATAGTCGTTCACCGTGACAACATGCACGCCCTTGCCGGACAGCGCATTCAGGTAAGTGGCCAGTGTCGCCACCAGCGTCTTACCTTCACCGGTACGCATTTCGGCGATCTTGCCATCATGTAGCACCATCCCGCCAATCAGCTGAACATCGAAGTGACGCATGTTCATGACACGCTTGGACGCTTCGCGACAGACTGCAAAGGCTTCGGGCAGAATCTGCTGCAGGGTTGTGCCGCCGGCGATGCGCTGACGGAATTCTTCTGTCTTGGCTTTCAGTTCGTCGTCGCTGAGTGCCGACATTGAGCTTTCAAGGGCGTTGATCTGGCGAACAACCGCACCGTATTGCTTGAGCAAACGGTCGTTGCGGCTACCAAAAATCTTTTTGAGCAGTTGGCTGATCATCGCTATCCATCAATCGGGCTAGGCCCGCTCCATCCAGTTCGCGCCAGAGCGCGTTGACATTCAATTCATTCACCGGGCAACCAGGTTGCCACTCCCCACGGAACAAGACTGCCGTTCCGGCTTCGCCCAAAAGGCGTAGCGCGCTTTATATATGAAAACACGGCGGACCGTGATCGATCCGCCGTGCTCTGTATCTTTTGCATGACACATCGGCTGCAAACTGAAATGAGGGCAAGCCCCGGAAATTCAAGTGAGCAGGATGTGCGGACAGCAGGAAACGCTACTGGCGTGCTGCCGTCCTGAGCGTTTCGGTTTGCCTGAGGCCGCCCAGAAAGAATAACGGATTCTGGGGGATGCCTTTGTATCGGACTTCGAAATGCAGGTGTGGCCCGGTCGAACGACCGGTATTGCCCAATAGCCCGACCTGTTGTCCGGCTTTCACGGTTGCGCCTTCCTGCACGCCGATTTTCAGCATGTGAGCATAGCGCGTCGTGATGCCATTGCCATGGTCGATCTCCACCATATTACCATACTCGGGGTGGCGCTCGGCAGAGATTACCGTGCCGGATGCAGATGCTGTGACCGTACTGCCCACATCGCCTGCGAAGTCGATCCCGGCATGGAATGCCTGACGGCCATTGAAGGGGTCGATCCGCCAGCCAAACGATGAAGATTGTTCGCCAGAATTCATGGGTGCCTTGGAAGGCGGCGCCCACGCAGTGCTGCGCTGACTGGCGAGCAAGGCTTCAATCACGTCGTACTGATCCATGGTGTTACCAATTTGGCCGCGTATTTTGTCCATTTCCGAGGAGAGTTCCTTGAGGGATAAGGCATGCTCCGGGTATATCGAACGTGCGCCACCCTGTGGGGCGGGTTGCTGGCTCTGGAATGGTGTTGGATCAATGCCGGTCTTGTTGGCAACATTGCGGGTCAGGCTGTCCAGTCGCAACATTTGTGCCTGAATCTGGCCGAGTTTCACGGCTAGGGCATCAATTTGCTGCTGCTCGGCGTGGCGCGTGCCAGGAATCACTGGAATATGCCAGCCCAGTTGCCGGGTGAGCGACCATGTGACCCAGCTTGCTGTGGTGACCATACCCATCAGCGCCATCAGCAGTACAATGGCAATGAGCGTGACATGTCTCGGGCCGAGTGATACGGCCTTGGACATTTTGTTCGAGACGAGGATGACGTTCATGAGGTATCGTCCGGTGTATTCTTGTCTATGTTCCCGTTATCCACCTGATTCACACCGAAATCAGTGTTTACTTTGCAGCTTCCACTGAGTAGATCGGCATGAATGCACATTCCCTTGAGCAGATTTTTCGACAGCCGGAAATGCGTAAGCTGGCGCAAATCATGCACGCAGCCACCACGCTGGATGCCAAATGGCAACGCGTTTTGCCGCAAGAATTCGTCGGAAGCACCCAGGCAGTCGGGATTGACCAGGGCGAACTGGTGGTGATGACCCGTCAGAGTGCACTGGCTGCCAAGCTCAGGCAGATGTCGTTCCGACTGGTGCAGTCACTCCGGACAGAGGGCCTCGACGTTAGCGGAATTCGCGTTCGGCTGCAAGTTGAAGTCTTGCCGCATCAGGGCAAAAAAGCCAGTAAAAATCTGCAATTAAGTGAAACAGCCCTGTCAGCCTTTGAGGATGCAGTGGAGCAGATCCAAGACCAGACGGTGCGTGGCGCGATGGAGCAGTTGCTTGCTCGCCGTCGGTCGGGTCGGACATAAAAACCGCAAAAAATTGCAGATGACCGGACTTGATCAGGTCAGTGATTCCGGTTCTAGCAACAGATAGTGCACTTGGCCTGCCTTGCCTTCGCGCAAGACGACCCAACCTGACAGGTCAGGTAGCGAGGCGCACTCCAGATAGACGCGACTGTCGGCATGCACACGATCGCGTACAAGCGGCAAGGCTTGGTCCAGCAATGTGGAGGCATAGGGCGGGTCGAGAAAGACCACGTCAAATGACTCGGTTGAGCGCGCGAGCCAGGCAAGCGAATCGCCTTGAATGACCTCTGCTGAAGTTGCTTTGAGCAGGTCTTTGTTGGCTTTGAGCTGATTGCTGGCGGTACGGGCCAGTTCCAGCATGACCACACGTTTTGCACCACGAGATGCCGCTTCGAAGCCCAGTGCGCCGCTGCCTGCAAACATATCAAGGCAGGTCTGTCCGTGCAGTTCCTGACCCAGCCAGTTGAACAGCGTTTCGCGGACACGATCGGGGGTTGGACGCAGACCTTCACCATCCGGGAAACTGATCATGCGGCGACGAAAATCACCGCCAATGATGCGTACCTGATTGCTTGTAACTGATTTTCCGGTGCTTTTTCGTGTGGGCTTCATAAGTGTATATGTGTAAGACGCTTTGGGATTGCGCCGCGAAAAGTTAGAATTCACCCCTATTATCGCTGATTAGACACCGGCCATGTGCCGATGAGACGGATTCAATGAGTCATACCCCCGAACAAAAGGACGCTCCGGGCTGGGGCAAACGCCTGTGGAGCAAGCTGACCGGTGCACCGGAAAACGCACCCGCGCCAGCCCCGCAGCCTGTCGATGTACCTGTTCAGCCAATCGCCGAAGTCACTTCGCCTGTTGTGGAAGTCGTGCCTACAACGGAAGTGCATGAAGCCGCGCCCGTACCGGAAACTGCTGCACCTGCACCTGCACCTGCACCTGCACCTGCACCTGCACCTGCACCTGCACCTGCACCTGTCTCCCCGCATGAGCCAGGCTCGCTGGAAAATCGTTCTTTCTGGCAGCGTACCGTCGACAAGGTGCGTGATACCTGGCAATTCAAGCTCAAGGCTGGTCTGGCCAAAACCCGCGACAAGCTGGGCAAGGAGCTGGCGGCGGTTTTCGGTGGCGGCAAGATCGATGAGGATCTCTACGAAGAGCTGGAAACCGTGTTGCTGACCGCTGACATGGGCGTGGATGCAACGGTGCATTTGCTGAAGTCAGTGAGAGAACGCGTGACACTGCGTGGTCTGAAAGATGGCTCCGAATTGCGCGGCGCCCTAAAGGAAGCCCTGCTGGAGTTGATCCGGCCACTGGAAAAACCGCTGGATGTGAGTCAGGCCAAGCCTTTCATCATCATGGTGTCCGGCGTGAATGGCGCAGGCAAAACCACCAGTATCGGCAAGCTGGCAAAGTACTTTCAGGGTCAGGGCAAATCGGTGCTGCTGGCCGCGGGGGATACTTTCCGTGCTGCAGCCCGTGAGCAGCTGATGGCGTGGGGTGAACGCAACAATGTTACCGTCATCGCACAGGATGGCGGCGATTCGGCGGCGGTAGCGTTTGATGCGATCAGTGCAGCCAAAGCGCGTGGCATTGACGTTGTACTGGTCGATACAGCCGGGCGTCTGCCGACCCAGCTGCACCTGATGGAAGAAATCCGCAAGGTCAAGCGCGTGATCCAGAAAGCGGATCCGACCGGTCCGCATGAGTCGCTGCTGGTACTGGATGCCAATACCGGTCAGAATGCGCTGATGCAGGTCAAGGCGTTCGACGACGCATTGGCACTGTCCGGTCTGGTGCTCACCAAGCTGGATGGTACGGCCAAAGGCGGCGTGATTGCCGGGATCGCCAAACAGAAGCCCATTCCCCTGCGTTTTATCGGGGTGGGTGAAAATATCGACGATCTGCGCCCATTTACGGCGCAGGATTATGTGGACGCCCTGATCGATAATGATCCAGTTCAACCAGGTCAGTAAACGCTATCCCGGCGGCTTTGAAGCGCTCAAGCAGCTGAGCTTCGAAATTCAGTCGGGCGAGCTGGTATTTCTTGCCGGCCATTCCGGTGCGGGTAAATCAACGTTGCTCAAGCTGGTGGCCGGTATTGAACGGCCCTCCAGCGGCTCTGTGCTGGTCAATGGACAGAATCTGGCCGCGGTCAGCCGCGCCGCGATTCCATTCGTGCGCAGGCATATCGGGCTGATCTTTCAGGATCACAAAATTCTGTACGATCGTAGCGTGTTCGATAACGTCATGCTGCCGCTCGATATCATTGGTTTTGATCATCGCGATGCGCAGAAGCGTGTGCGTGCTGCACTCGATAAGGTCGGGCTGCTGGGCAAGGAAAAGCTGAATCCGGTGTCGCTATCGGGTGGCGAGCAGCAGCGCCTGTGTATTGCCCGTGCGGTGGTGCATCGTCCATCCATCCTGCTGGCTGACGAGCCGACGGGCAATCTCGATCGCGACTACGCGCATGACATCATGGAGCTGTTCAAAAGCTTCCATCAGGTTGGGGTGACCATCATCATCTCGGCACACGACGAATCCCTGATGGCAGACTATGGCCGTCGCATTCTCCGGCTCAGCAAGGGCCAGTTCACTTCCTGAGGTGGTCATGGGGCACTGGTTACGCCTGCAAATCAATGCATTGCGCACAAGTGTGCGTCATCTCCTGCGCCAGCCGCTGGCCACGCTGATGAGTCTGGCCATGATTGCGGTGGCGGTAGCGTTGCCACTCGGTCTGTATATGCTGCTGAATAGTGCGGCGAGTCTGGCAGGACGATTACCGACGACGCCGGAACTGACAGTATTTGTCCGTCAGGCTGCATTGACCAGCGAAGTCTCGCGTATTGATGCCTTATTGCAGCAGGACGCCAATGTGGCGCGCTATCGCCATGTTAGTAAGGATGAGGCGCTAAAAGAGCTGGAAGGCGGCGGTATGCGCGATCTGGTGGCTGGGCTGGGTGACAATCCGCTGCCTGAAAGTTTTGTGGTTACGCCAAAAGATACGTCTGCTGCAGCCATGAAATCGTTGAGCGAGCGCATCCACAGCGATCCATCGGTCGATCAGGTGCAGTTCGACAGCGAATGGGTGCTGCGACTGGAGGCATTTGTTGCCGCTGGTCGTGAAATTGTGCTGACCATCGCTGCACTGGTGTTGCTGGGCCTGCTGCTGGTGACGGCCAATCTGGTGCGTATGCAGATTCTCACCCGGATTGACGAGATTGAGGTGAGCAAGTTGATTGGCGCTACAGATGCGTTTATCCGGAGGCCGTTCCTGTATTTTGCAGCCGTCCAGGGTATTCTGGGTGCTATCTGTGGTATTGCCCTTGTGGTGGCAGGCCTTGGTCGTCTGGCGGAGCCGGTGATGCGCCTGGCGCGTCTGTACGGTGAAGGCTTTGTGCTGCAGACTGCCAATGTCGAGGTGATGCTGGTCACCATCGGTTTGGTGGTGGTCACCAGCCTCGTGGGTGCAGCCATTTCTGTTCGTCAGCATCTGCGTCGTTTCGACGCCTGATCAGGCCTTCGCGTTTATCTAACGAACCGGCAGCCCTGCCGGAAATGGGCTATGCCTGAGAAGGATGGTACAAGGTGTGCCATCCGAACAGGATGGCTCATGTATCCCCCAGATCTCAATGCTCTCGTCGTGGATGATGCAATCACGGTGCGCCAGTCGGTGCGCATGATGCTCGGGCAGCTCGGCATCACCAAGACTGAGTCTGCGTCGAATGCGGGCGAGGCGCGTCGCCGAATCCAGAATGGCCGCTACGATATTATCCTGTGCGACTACCATTTCGGACCGGGCATGACCGGGCAGGAGCTACTGGAAGATTTGCGGCACTCTGGCGTCCTGCCGCTGGATGCCATCTTTATCATGATTACTGCAGAAGCCAGCTATGAGCGTGTGGTGGCGGTGGCTGAAGTTGCGCCGGATGATTACATCCTGAAGCCGTTTACGGCAGACCAGATTGATAAGCGATTACAGCGTGCTTGGCAGAAACGGGTGGTCATGGCGGAAGTGCATGCTGCGATTGGATCAGGCAAGATTAATGACGCGATCGGTTTGGCGCATGGATTGCTTGCTCGCCACGATGTCCCGTTTCGAAGTGAAATCACCCGTTTTTTAACGCGAATGCTGACCGAGGCGGGTCGGCATGAGGAAGCAGCGCAAGTATGCGAACAGATATTACGCCAGCGTGGTGGTGTTCCCTGGGCCCGGCTTGGGCTGGCGAAGTATCTCGAACGCTGCGGACGCGAGGGTGAGGCAGAGGCAATGCTGGCGGCGCTGATTGCCGAAAGCAGTGTATATGTGGACGCTTATGATGCACTGGCGCAGCATTACACTGATCGCGATGAACATGATGCTGCGCTGGAGGTCATCGAACGATCGCTCAAAGTGACGCCCAATAATATTCACCGGTTGCAAGGGGCGGGCATGTCATCCTACCTGCTGGGCGATGCAGAAAACGCCCGCAAGTATCTGGAGCGCGCGGTTGCACATGGCGCAAACTCCGCTTCATTGCAGCCCAGAGCCTTATTCTGCCTGATTCTCAGTAGCGTCAGTACCGGCAAGACACGTGAGGCGGAAAAGAGTCTGGCGCTGTTGCGCGGTATTTCAGAGCGAAGGAATAACTTTGAAACAGAAGTTCTGATTCAGTACGCCAATGTGCTGCTGGCAGGTGTTAATCACCAGCAGGAATCGCTTCAGCAATTTCTACTCGGGCTGGATACCAAGGTGCGGGATCAGGCATTTACGCTGGATCTGGCGAGCGATTGTCTGGAGACGCTCAGCGCGTTTGAGTCATCCGAGCCTGTCATCATCGAGACCACCCGCAGGCTTGCCATGCGCTTTGCTAATCAAAAGCGCTCTGTGGAACATATGGAACAAGCTGCCCGCAAAAGCCCTGTGTTGCTGGAGCTGATCAAGGATTGCGTGGCACGTATCAATCAATTGGCTAATCAGGGCATGATGCTGGTGATGAAGGGCAATCTTGAAGAGGCTGCCCGCCATCTTTACAACCATGCCATGGAAACCTGCAATGCGCGACTGCTGCTAGCTGCAGCCAACGCGTGTATTAAAGCTGCGCAGGGGAGTGATCATCCCCGGCGGGCAGAGCATTTGCTCAAACAGGCCAGTGATTGTGTGACCCGTCTGGCGTTTGAGTATCACGACCCCACTGTCCTTGATCAGCTTGAGCGCGATATGTCTGACGCCATGCAAGCACTCAAAACGCACAGATCAGCCTGATCCTTCCGGCTTTATCTGGATATCCAGATGCTGTTCGATTCCCTGGGCGCTTGCCTCGGCGGACGCGGGGGCATCCAGAACAATTTGCGCGGCAATGCCCGCATTGATGCTCAGTAATGCTGCCCGGATGGCTTCAGCGCGCTGTCTGGCCAGTGCGCTCAGTGCATCATTGCTCACAGCAGCCTTGGCGGTTTCCAGCATCTGCTGCCGCAGATTCCGGTAGCGATCCGTATTGTCTTTGGTGCCGAGCTTTAATTTAAGAAGCGCCATGCGGCCATGATCGACTGCATATATGTCCAAGAGCGTGCTACGTGTTTTGGCATCTTCCAGATCTGGCTGGGCGGGAAGGGGAAGGCTGGCATCCCACAATCCGGCAGCTGCCAGAATACGTTGGTCGACCCGAATACGCGCTAGCGCATCTCGATCTGTCACCGCATCAAATCGTCCGCCAATATGCACTTGAATGCGAGGGCGATTGGCTAGCATCGTTGCCAGTGCTTCGAGATGCTCCCGGTCGGGAGGCGAAAGCGTGCTGCTTCCGCCATCAAGAGAAATCTGGTGAATATGCTCGTTGCCGGCCAGTCCCAGTAGGGCACGGAAGGGCGATGAGACCGCCTTTGTAATAATGTTGCTAACAGCTTGTCCAACCAGATGGCCGTAACTGAACTCGGGATCACCCAGATTGCCACTTACGGGCAGATTGAGATCGATGCGTCCCTCGCTATCTTCAAGCAGGGCGATGGCCAGCCGTAACGGTAGGTGGCTGATATCCGGCTTGTCGATTTCATTACCCAGTTGAATGGACTGGATAACGACATGATTATCCCCCGCCATGCTGCCATCCTTCAGGGCGTATTTCAGCCCCATATCCAGACGGCCATCCTTCAGCTGCCATCCGGCAAAATTCTCCGAATAGGGTGTCAGGCTATGAATCGGAATATTCCGGAAATCTAACTGGATCTGACTGTCACGGCTCGCTGCGGTGGGATCCATCATGCCACGTACGGTCACACTGCCGTATCGGTCAACCTGTCCATCCAGTGTCACGGTGGCGTGGGCATGGTTACGTGTCGACACACCCTGAATGGTGCCGTTGAGATGGTGCATGTGCGAGGCAAATCCGGGGTTCATGCCCTGATCGGCAAAGTCCACTGTGCCGCCACTGATCCGGATATTGCGTATCTGCAGCGCCGGGGGCTGGCTGGCCGGTGCCTGTGCCGCTGGCGTGTCAGCGGGAGCCGGATCGGTTGGCTCTGTAGGTGCGAACGCCGTTTTCAGATTGAGCTGATGTGCAGCGTTGAGGCGCACGCGTACCTGTGGATTGAGCCACTCGACACGCTCCATGCGAGTATTGACTTCGGCACCACCGCTTACTTGCAATCCGGCAAGCCGCAGCTGATCCCAGGCAAGGAGCGGTGCAGATTGTCCCGCTTCCTTGAATGCGACATTGCGCAGCGACAGGTTGCCGCCCACTTGCCAGGGCATGTCGCCGCCTGCGTGCCAGTCTAACTGACCATCAAGTCGGGCAGAGCTCGCCTGTACGGCGGTATGCGATAGCGCATAGGGCATAACAGGCAATAGATTCAGTTCGCTGGCTTTAATTGTGCCTGCCCAGGCACCATCGCGGATATCGCCCTTGATCGACGCATCCAGTCGCCCGCCGCTGGCAACGCTGCTGCTTGCGTTGCCTTGCAGTCGATGTCCATCCACCCATTCGAACTGACCATCCAGATCATTCAACTTGACTGTTGTTGCCGGTTTGGTGCGAGCGTCCTGCCAGCCAAGCTGGCTGTTGGTCAGCGTCGTAGTCAGGGTGCCAATTCGCCATGGTTGAGTTTCGTCCTCTGGTTGGGGCTGGCGTGCTTTAAACAGGTCAACCAGGTTAATTCGTCCCTGCGCATCACGAGTGGCGTCAATGGATAGGCCGGTCAGCTCGAGCTTGCCAGGGGTCAAGGTGCGAGCGTCGAGATCAATCTGACTACTTGCAAGGGTGGCTCGTTCGAGTGAAATGGCGGCCAGTTTGCCCGGTTCTCCCAGTCGAACATTGGCTAGCAATGCTTCGACTTTGTCCAGATGCTGTTTGCCTGTGGCGGCATGGAACCCCAGTGAGAGCTTTGGAAGATGCAAGTCCAATGCATAGGGACGCAGCGTGGACTGATCGGCGTAATGAATGTACCAGTTGCTCAGCGTCACTGCCGGGATGGCAATCTGCCAGGGAGAAGGCGAGGTGGCGTCCGGCTGGCGGGATGATTCAGGGACGAACAGGGCTTGCCAGTCGAGCTTACCCCCGGCAAGGCGTTGAGCGCCCAGCACACCGTTTTCTACGGTGATAACGGGAATGGAAATGGCTTTACGCGCGAAGTCTACTTGCCCGCCTTCGAGTCGCAGGCGCCCCACCGCGAGGCGGCTATCACCCATACCCTTTAGATTCAGATGCTCCAGGGTTGCCGAGAAAGGGCGAATGTGTAGCGGGGTACGCGATTCGGGCTTGTAATCGTAATGCAGGCGAAAAGACAAGTCGCCCTTGAGGTCGCCCGGTTTGAGCGGGCTGACATAAGGCTGAAGTCTGGCCAGTGGAAATCTGGATAGATTGAGCGTGCCTGTGCCTGATAGCGGACTGAGACCCTGCGCCCCATCAATATCGAGACGCGCTTGATGATCCAGCAGTGCATCCAGATGGTAGCGGCCAGCGCCACTGCGTGTAGACAGATCGCTCAATGCGAATTGGAGGGGGATCACATGCCAGTCTGCTTGCACAACAGTCTGATCCTGAATGGCGATATGTCCGCCATTCACCTCGAACCGGCTGATACGAAATGCCGGGCTGATTCCGCTGTCGGATGCCCTGGACGGCTTTGCATCCGTGTGGCCTGCATCCTGAATAAACGTCAGCCAGTTCCATTGGCCGCCTCTGGTGCGGATCACCGACAGCTGCGGACGGGTGAGGGTGACGTGATCTAGCGAGATTTCACCAATGATCAGATGCGAGGGCTGAATGCCGACATCCAGCGACTCAAGTGTCATGAGCGGTGCGCCGTGCCGATCGGTCAGCTGAATCGCATCAATATGCAAGGTGAAGCTGAGCGCCGAAATACGGATATCGCCCATGCGAATGTCGCGGCCATGTGCTTTGGCCCATTTCACCGCAGCTTCCCGCAATTTTTCGGGGAGCCAGAAACGGGCAATCAGGCTGGCAAGCATCCACAATGCAGTCAGGGATACGAGCGTAATCAGGAGGCGTCGGCGAAACGTGGACATCGGCGGCTTGAGCTTTTTATGTATTGTTGGATTGCAGGCTGTCGGCGTGATTATAACGCCGTCAAGATGCTTAGACGCGTGAGAGCTTCACAAGATCCTTCAGCATCCCGATTGACATGGCGACGACAGCTGGCCCCAGAAACAGGCCAATCAGACCAAATACCTGCATGCCGCCGATCATGGCAATCAGCACAATCAGCGGGTTAATCTTGACCTCATGGCTAATCATGTTGGGTTTGACGATATTTTCAAACACCACCCACACCACAATCAGGTCGATGAGTCCGACAATTGCCCAGCCGGTATGCCCGCCCAGATACATGTACGCGAGACACGGCAAAATAAGTGCAGGCATCAGCATTGGAATCACGCCAAGGATCCCCGCAATTAGGCCAATCAATAATGCTGAGCGCATGCCTCCTGCCACCAGCGGTGCGGACAGCAGCAGACCTTCCAGCAGGCCGATGAGCACGACACCGTTCACCGTACCCCGTAGTGCCTGAATCCCTGCATTTACGTAATCGACGCTGCGTGCGCCAAACCAATGGGCGCATACCTGTTTGTAGTGTTCCTCAATATAGCGGCCATTTTTCAGCATGTAATAAAAGGACACCAGTAATACCAGAAGTGATACTAACTTACCCATCAGCTTGGGCCAGAGAGACGATACCAGCGTGACGAACTGGCCTTTGGTCACTCGATTAATGACATCGAAAATACCGGTGCTGTTGGCAATGTTCTCGTTCCAGAACTGCAACACTTTATCGTGCATCGGCAGATAATCCAGAATCGCGGGTGGCGCAATGGGGCCATCCTGTCCGGTATGTGCAAGGTAAGCTGATCCGGCCGAATAGGCGTGTGCCAGTTCAAAGCCGGCATAGGCGAGCGGCGTGATGAAGATCACAACGAAGGCGGCACTCAATAGCATGGAGGCCGTTGCTGGGCGGGCACGAAGACAAACCGGCCCCAGTCGCAAACCTTCTTCGTCGTGCGCAATGCGCCGGAACAGCGGCCATGCAGCAATTGCAGTGACGCTGCCGCACATAATGCCGAACAGAAAAGGCTGCAGAATCAGCACTGCCACGCCGATAAACAGCGCGACAAATAACAGGGAAGATTTGTTGCCTTGAATGACAGGTTGCATGCGGCTATCCGGAAGACCAGGTTGATCAATTCACTCGAACAGAATCGGGTGAATCATAACCAGCCTTGACCCTCCGTGGGGCATGCCGCGATTAAAAAAGCCTGATCAGGCCTTTTTGACGAACTCCGACTTCAGACCCATGGCACCCACGCCATCAATCTTGCAGTCGATATCATGATCTCCATCGACCAGGCGGATGTTCTTCACCTTGGTGCCCACTTTCACAACCAGTGACGAACCCTTGACCTTCAGATCCTTGATGACGGTCACCGTATCGCCATCCTGCAGAATCGTACCGTGCGCATCGCGAATGACGCGTTGCTCTTCGGCGGGTGCGGCGGCTTCTCCTGCAATTGACCACTCATGCGCACATTCCGGGCAAACGTACATTGCGCCGTCTTCATAGGTATATTCGGAGTTGCATTGCGGGCAGGCGGGCAAGGTGCTCATGGGATTCCTGATGTTCAATAAAAAGACAAAGGCGACCAATATGTCGCCCAGACTCATATTTTACCCTACTCTCTGTAGGGTTGTCCTCAGCCTGCTCTAAGCGGTAGTGATGCTGCCTGATCGGGTTCATTGAGTCCCAATGCGTGGCAGACGCGGCTTGCCAATTCGTCTGGCGTGGCAGAAATGAGCGGGCGTGGAATATTGAAACGCTCTGTCAGACGATTCATATCCTCGAATCCGTAGCTGACCATAAAGGGATGCATACCTGCGGACATTGCAGCGCGATAATCACTGAATTCGTCGCCGCAGGCATAGCTCAGCGCCGGATTGACGCCCAATTGGGCGCGCAGATTCTGGAACGTGAGATCCTTATTTTCGCTTAATGGGAGGCAAATCACCTTATGAAACCGGCGCAGATCAATATCGTGACGGGCAAAGAGCAGTGAAAGGGTCTCGGCCGGATTGTGCGTGATATTGCGGGTGACTAGTACCAGATACAGATCCGGTTCATTTAACAGCTGCTTGATAAAGGGCGCCATGCCGGGATACAGCACACCCTCCTCTCGATAGACTTCGGTCAGGGTGGCCAGCAGGCGTTTGCGCGACTGCTTGCCAAACTGAAGCCGGATATTGTTGGGAAGTTCGCGTATGCCACCCAGATACTTGAACAACTTGCGTCGCTTTTGAAAGCGTACCAAGTCGCCAATGTCCATGCCATGACGGCTAAAGGTGGTATCAATCGCAGAAAATGCATCGACTGTTGTGCCATCGGCGTCAAGGATCAATAATTTGTCGCGGGATACGTACATGATCTCACCCAAATTGGTTACGTTTAGTGTGGCAGTGATTTGTTTCAGCCAGATAGCATTGGCTGACTAGACTTTACACTTCAGTAGACATAACACGGTTACACCCAAGCATTACAATATCATTCGTGCGCATAACGATATGAAAGATTGTTGAACGATGGACATGTTGCGAGTGGAAGACATCGTGGTGGGCGACGGCAAGGAAGTGGTGAAGGGCGCGCTGATTCAAACGTGGTACGACGGCTATCTGCTGGATGGCACCAAGTTTGATTCATCCCGTGATCGTGGCACCCCGTTTAAATGCGTCATTGGAACCGGCCGGGTGATTAAGGGCTGGGATATCGGTTTGATGGGGATGCGTGTAGGCGGCAAGCGAAAATTATACGTTCCCGCACATCTGGCATACGGCGAGCGTCAGGTTGGTCAGCATATTCAGCCGAACGCCGATCTGGTGTTTGAGATTGAACTGCTGGAAGTGCTTACCCGCGACGATTGAAGTGTTCGATTCCATATAAACCCATGAAGGAAATAGGGATTTTTAGACGCTCAGGTGTTTACCCGGAACTTTCTGAAGGGCTAGCACTCAGTGCATTAGAGTGCTAATATCATTTCGACTATCCGGGTTATCCGGATGCTTCAGGAGGTGTTTAAATGAGTGCAACCATGTCTCCGCCAGTTCTGGCCGGTGGCGACAGTCTCGACCAGTATATTCAGCAGGTGAATGCCATTCCCATGCTGACACCGGAAGAGGAAACGGCCCTTGCCGAAAGGCTGCACCATCATGATGATCTGGAGGCTGCCGGCCGTCTGGTGATGTCTCACCTGCGCGTGGTGGTCTCGATCGCCCGTGGCTATACAGGCTATGGCTTGCCGCAGGCTGACCTCATTCAGGAAGGTAATATCGGCCTGATGAAGGCGGTCAAGCGCTTCGAGCCCAGCCGTGGCGTTCGCCTGTTCTCCTTTGCCGTGCACTGGATTCGTGCCGAAATCCACGAATACATCATCCGCAACTGGCGTCTGGTACGTGTCGCCACCACCAAGGCTCAACGCAAGCTGTTCTTTAATCTCCGCTCCATGAAAAGCGGCTTTTCTACGCTCACCCAAACTGAAGCGCAGCGTATTGCTGACGAGTTGGGCGTGAAGCGCGAAGAAGTGCTGGAAATGGAAATGCGCCTCTCCGGCCAAGAGGTATCCTTGGTCGCAGAGGAAGGCGATGAAGAGGGCTTTGCCCCCATCGACTGGCTTGCAGATGAGCAGAGCGAACCGGTAGCGGTGCTTGAGCGTCGCGCGCAGGACTATATGCAGAGCGAAGGTCTGGAACAGGCGCTGGACGCGCTTGATCCGCGTAGCCGCCGCATTGTTGAAGCGCGCTGGTTGCAAGATGACAGTGGTGCCACCTTGCATGATCTGGCTGCCGAATTTGGCGTGTCTGCCGAGCGGATTCGCCAGATTGAAGCGAAAGCCCTGCAAAAGATGAAGGGTGCGCTGATCCCGGCCTAATGGTAGCCGGTATCGAGTTGGGTGCTGTCATCCATTTAAAAGCTGCATCAGCTCATGTGGGCGATGCAGCTTTTTACATGCGATATCCGAAAAATCACCATATCCCCATGTCGCTGCGACAAATTCCAGCTGATTGGCCTGCGCCGCTTTCATGTCACCCAGCGTGTCACCTACATAAAGCGCATCGTGAGCCTGAATGCCTTCAGCTTGCATTAGTGCAGCCAGCATCTCGCCCTTGTTCGCCCAGGCCGGATGAATCTTATCAAGTGCATAAATGCCGGAAAACCAGGGTGTCCAGCCTAGATAGTCCAGAATCGCCTGAGTAGGTGCGAGGCGTTTATTGGTGGCAATGTAGAGCCTGGTTTGCCGGGAAAGCGCCGATAGAGATTCGGCCACATCGGGAAACACCACCGTATGCTTGAAGCCTTCGGTGTCGTACCAGGATTTGAATGCGCTCGCCAGCGATTCAAGCACATCCGGCTCTGTGCGACCTGTTAAGGTGGCCAGCGTGTCCTTGAGTGGCGGGCCGATGACATCGTGTGTCAGCGGGCGGATGGGCTCTACCCCGCATGACTGCATGGCCATCGCAAAGCCTTGCAGAATGGTGGGGGATGAATCGATGAGGGTGCCGTCGAGGTCGAGGAGGAGGGTCATGCGAAGTCCAAAAAATGGTTTATTCAACATTCAAGCCGAGCGTGGTGCATATTAGATCGTTGGGCTCTGATTTAAATGCATACATGATGATTTCGAGATTTTCTGCATAGCCGTAAACATGCGAGAACCCAGCTAAAATCAGTGCATTGGCTAATGATTGTTGTGTAAAGCCCGTTTTGTGTGCAAAGAATGGCTGCCCACTACTTTCAATTTGCTTGCCAAATCCATAGATAACATCGAGCACCGAAATGGGGCCTGCAGGAGAAATATATAGGGTGTCCTCAATATCCAGATCTCGTTCGATGGCTTGACGCATGACTTCCCGCATATCCGGTACACGGATTTCAATATGACCATCCTCCTTCGTTACGTGGTGAAATCCAAGTAGCACTTCCTTTACTTCATGCCGGTAGTAGTGTTCAAGATTATGAGAACAATAAATTGCATCAAATTGTGCTGGATTCAGTTTTCCAAGCTCACGCGCATCGCACAAGATGTCTGGAGAACCCATGGGATCGATATCAAGCAGAAGATGTGCATATTCCGAATAATAATTTGGGATAGGGATTTCCTTTGAATTCCCGCCAACATTTAAAACTGTTTTCATGTGAAGGTTCCTTTGAGTTGTCCAGATTAATTTTTCTGGATTGTATAGCCAGTGAATAGACCTGAGAATCCAGGAGTGCTATGTATCCGTATTTCAAAATTTCGGCATGATTTTTGTAGGTCGAAGTTTAAAATTATCTTTCCATCTGCAGGAGCAGGATCATCAGTGGAAGTGGCTGCATGTGTAACGAAGCCTTTTTCACTGCATGCATCAATATATGGATATCCTTGAATTGATTCGGGCTGGAAATGAATCGTTACGGTATATCTGCCGTCTTCTAGGGCTATATAGGGGCCGTATACTTGACAGCCTATGTCGGCATTGATAATGCTAATACCACTACCATCGCGTAAATGGGGGTGGCAGTAAATTGCTGGATCGCTGAACTGCCAAGCTAGAGTTGTTTCCCCAAAAATCCGTTTTGAGTGCCATAGTTCTGGGTACGAGTTACTTCCTTCAATGCCAAGACATTGCACTGTTTTTGGCTTATTCCTTAGGCCGATCAATCTCCCGCAGGCATCAACAAAGCCTATGTTTATTTCATGGCAATCCGCAGTTAATTTTCGAACCTCGCCACAGGCGAGCGCATTAGGATCGTTTGCAATGGCGAATGCCCGTCCAAATAGGGCAGGGCCGGTGGTGTGAAGGCTATTTGGGCCATAAAACCGTTTCCTGATATTGTCCAGTACCAGGTCAATCGCGATTCTTAATTCGTTACAACCGGCATTTGCGAAGAAAATACCATTGGATACTGCCCATGGCGTATTGCTTGAATGTGTTAAGTCTCTAAATAGGTAGAATTTTTTATCGATGGGGATGATGAGTCGATTTAGTAGGCGAATTCCAACATCAATATAAAGGCCGCCATAGATGTAGAGAAGGCAGTATCTCGCTAGATCAGCTTTGTAGGCGTATGGCGCGAGCAGATTGAATGCATCCAGGACTTCTGCCTCAAAATGCTGCTCTAGGAAAGCCAAAATATCATTGGTATCTAGAAGTACATGATTGGCGTCAGGGTAATGAAGCTTAACCGAGTTGAAATTCTCGGTGATTTCTTGTGGGTAACTTTGGGGTGTGCTTTTGTTGTCAATGATTGTGATCTGAAAAATATTTAGCATAATAAATTATGGCAAACTCAAGGTTGCTTTCCCGGATGACGAGCTGATCTCATCTGAAATTGATGGATTATATAAACGAGAACAGCCTGTCCCAGGATACTCATATGCTATGACTATGATTATAACGCTTCGGGCGGGAGAGAGAAGCCGAAGCTCTCCAGCTGCTTCAGGCGGATTTCACGCAGATGTGCAGCCTGAACCGGCCATCGAGCGTAGATGGACATCCAGTCAACTGCACGCGCAAGGGCATTTCCACTATTCCGTCCAACTTCCTCTTCGTCAATATGCACGTAGGGGCCAAAAATCGGCAGGTGCACAAATGGGCGCTTTCTGTGTAATTGAATCAGGAAGTCCCAGTCCTCCAGGCATCTGAGCTGCGGGTCAAAACGGGCCCACGCAGCTGCTTCAGCCGGTAAGACAATGCAGTTTGAAGGAATAAAGTTATCGTATTCAATGCGTTCCGCCTGAATGCCAACGTGATCCGCAATTTGAACCGATTTGACCGGGATGGATGGCTCGGATCTGCATTCCTGAATGACATGGCAATTCACATAGAAAATTGCATGTTGCGTTAGTTCGGGTCGTTGAATGAGGTGTGCCAGAAAATCGGGATGCCAAGTATCATCGTCATCAAGAAACAGTACAAATCGCCCCTGTGCAAGCTGCATCCCAAGATTGCGCGAGGCTGCAGGACCCGGAATGCCGGGCATGCGCAGGAATTTGTCCTGCTCACGCAGGTACTGGCCTGCCACATGATGTGTTGCCGCCGATCCCTCATCACTCACCAGAATGATCTCGAAATGCTGGAAAGTTTGCGCGAGGATGGATTGAAGCGCGCGTTGAAGGAGCGTGCTGCGATGATGGGTCGTGACAATAACAGTGAAGTCTGGCTGCATGGTGCTTGAGCCCTTTTGGAAGTGTAAGGCTTCCGGCTGATGGGGGTGTGGTACGATTGTATCAAAGGCGCGACGCAGTGCGGGCTGCCACGTTTCAAAGCGGCCTCGACGGACGAGTTTGAGGGTTGGATAAAGGCGGCTATTTGCCTCCGATGTGCCCCAGCGTGTGTCGGGTTTACGCCCCAGAAGCACAACGGCCGGTATGCCAAGTGCCCCCGCCAGATGCGCGGGTGCCGAATCCACTGTCAGAAAACCATCCAGCAGAGACAACAGCGCAGCGGTATCCGAGAAATCGTGAATATGCTGGGCAACAACGTGTACATTGTCAGGTAAGCATGCAACGCCGGGCTGCTGAAGAGCGATAAAGGTGTATTGTGGATAGTCCCGAATGGCCTCAAGCAAAGCGGTTGTCGGCACTGAGCGCTCGTGGTCATTGCGATGTTGCGGATTGCCCGACCAGTTCAATCCAATCAGGGGCCGACCAAGCGATTTGTGCGCTTGCAGGATGCTGTACCATGTGTCTAGCTTTGACTGGTTTGCATGCAGATAATGTCTGAAGCCCACGTCTTGCGGTGAATGATATTCAAGACTGCCCGCATGCACCCATGCATCATATTCGTACCAATTTCCCGGTTGGTCATGCCTCACCCGTTCGAAAATGTCCGAATCCTTCAGCAGGGGTAGCAGTGGCTGACGTGCCATCCAGGTTAGTTTCAGCCCTGCCTGCTTCAACTTGGCTGCGTGGCGGGCATACTGAATCATGTCCCCCATGCCCTGCTCTTCGATGATGAGCAGCCTTAAACCCGACTGTAGCGATCCGTCCCACAGAGGCAAGTCGGGCGGGGGAGTGTGGGATGCGTTCCAATATTCGGAACCTAATGATTTACGCCACTCAAGATGCGCGAGTGCATGCGCAGGCTGATTTGTCCCGAGCAGCGCCTGGCCTGTGTTGAATTGAAGAATGGGTTGATCGGGTATGCGCGCAAGCACATTCAGGCCATATTGCGATGCCCATTTCAATTTTCCGGTAGCTGTCAAAATCGACACAATGCCCGAGTGAGCGCGGCCATCATCGGACAATTGAAGGGCTGTGCGATAGGCGCGAAGCGCACCAGCATACTGTTCCGACTCCTCCAGAATCGCACCCAGATTGATCCAGATATTAGCGTTGCCCGGATTGATTTCCAGTGCCCGCAATGTCTGTTGTTCGGCACGATCCAGTAGCCCGAGTGCCTTGTAACTTGTACCCAGATTCATTCGTGCAATACTGGTTTCGTTTAAGGCAACAGCCAGCTTTAGCCAGAAAACCGCTGAAAGGTGATCACCCTGCAGCACATGGGCAGTGCCTCCAAGTTGCAATGCTTGGGGGTGCATGGGATGTTGTTGCAGGATATCGCGGCAAAGTGTCAGTGCAGTGTTAGCATCACCTTCTTTTAATGCGTCGGTCGCCTCGTTTAACCAAGCTTCAGTATGCATACCTTAATCCCGGGCCAGGATGATGTCTGACACGCCGAGCCGTTCAAGCTCCGGTGCGTCGACTTCTTTTAGCGTGCCATCGGTTGCGATGAGCAAGGGTGAAAAGCCCTGTTCTGCCGCAAATTGGAGGAGTTTCGCGACAGAATGACCTGCCGACTCGAGTGCTCCCTTGTTGATTTCGGTGACGATATTGATTTGCGGATTGGCCTGCAGTAGCTTTCGTGCCCCTTTCAGAATGGCTAATTCAGCGCCTTCTGCATCCATCTTGATCAGGTCGATGCGTTGCCCGTCAAAGCGCTCATCCAATGATATGGCTGACACCTCAATGGTTGAATACGGCTCGGAGCATGTCGGCTGGTTGATGGATGAGCCACCCTGTTCGCGCTCATAGCAGTGGAAGGTAAGTGTGCCCGAGTGTGAGTAAACCGCGCGCTGCTCAGCCAAAATACGGGAACTGAACCCGTTAATGGCGATGCTTTTTTGAAGCAAATCAAATGTACGGGGATTGGCTTCAAATGAGTATACCTTCCCCTGCTCACCTGTCAGCGAAGCCATGATCAGACTGTAATAGCCTACATTCGCCCCGATATCGATAATGGTGCTACCGGGTAAAACCATTTTCTGAATCATATTGGTGATCCAGGGTTCCCAGTATCCATCGAGTATCAGATGTGGGGCCAAGCTAATATCATCTCCTGACACGTATAGCTTATGTCCGTATACCGTTCGAGTCAGTACAGTATTGTTACCCACGTAAACAGATTGTCGTTCCATCGAATGCTTTCGTGCGACTCACTGCCGCTTTAGTCCTGCGCAATAAATTCGAAAAAGGCTTTTTCAAGATTCATGGAGGGGCGAACCTCCTGAATTACATGACCTGCCAGCTGGGCGCGATTTAACAGTGGCCATAGTTCGGATTGCGACGCTTCACCCGACCAGCGATTGCCTGTGTCAGCAGCCAGCCCTTCGACTGCCAAGTCACCTCGTGTCCGTACCAAAAACGATTGTTCACGTGCAAGCAATTCATCCGGTGACTGGACCGTGCGGATTTTCCCCTTGTGAATCAAGCCAAAACGGTCGGCCATGCGTTCGACATCATGCAGCACATGCGACGAGAAAAAGATGGTGCCACCACCACGGCGGTATTCGACCAGGATATCCACGACATCCTTGCGACCTACGGGGTCAAGGCCGGATAAGGGTTCGTCGAGAATCAGCAGGCGAGGCTCAATCGCCAATGCGTGGGCCAGTGCAGTGCGCTGCGCCATGCCCTTGGAAAAGCCACGCAGCCGTGCACGTGCAACGCGAGCGAGATCGAAGCGTTCCAGCCACTGCATGCAGTGTTGTTGCAGCTGATCCTTTTTAACGTGATGCAGCTTGCAACCCGCTTCCAGAATTTCCAGCGGCGAGAGATGGTCATACAGATAGGGGCTCTCCGGTACATAGGCGACCTGATGCCGTGATGCAGCCTCACGCGAATCAACGCCATGAATGAGTGCCTGACCCGCATCTGCTTTCAACGCATCAACAATGATTTTGATGGTCGTACTTTTGCCTGCACCATTGGGGCCAACAAAACCGAACGCTTCGCCTTCATGGATTTGCAAGCTGACATCATCCAGCGCATTGACCTTCGGGCGCCCAATTGGGCGATAGGTTTTCTTCAGATTGATCAGTTCAATTGCGTGACTCATTTGACTTTGATCTCACGGGCATTCGGGTAATTAAGCGTGACGTGTCCGTCGGCATGCAGCGTGTAGCCAAAGCCGAAGGGATCTTCCGGTAAAGAGGGCAGTTCAGGGGTGCCTGCCAATAATTCGAGCCTGGCAGGCGGCTGTCCGTGATGACGCTGGTACGCGGCAGATGCATTCTGCAAGGCGATCAGACCTTTAATGCGCATGGCCCGTTGCTCAAGATGCTGCTTGAGCGCCTGGTCACGCGTGCTGTCGATCAGGGTATTAATGGCAAGCAGAGCAATTCTGGGGTCTTCAACCTTTTCATAGAACTTGCTTGCCATCGCCAGCATCGCTTGCCGCGTGCCACCATCGGTATGCGCGGCCGCAGCCTCGAACGAGCGGCCTGCAGCCTGGAAGTCCTTCAGGAAGTAGAAATTGTTGAACCCCATAAAGAAGCCGGGCAGGAAATCCTGCTGTCTGGCTTCATGCACCTGCTGCAGGATTGATTGTGTTTCAGGCACCATGCCATTCCACGGCAATATTGCCTGCGTCAGATAGTAATTATCTTCATTCATGGCATTGAGGCGGGTCGAACTTGCCTGAATATCGGCCAGCACACGCACATCATCCGGCCCGATTTCTGTGACGTTGACGAACACTGATCGCAAGCTGCCCAGATTGGCTGCGAGATAGCGATCGCCAGCGGAGTAGGCCAGCTGAACAAGATCCGGTGTGCGGACATTGAGTGCGTTGTCTGGCTTGGTCTGTGGATAGGTATTCAGCCGGCCAGTCAAGTGTACAAGCAGGCCAAACGCAAGCAGAAAGCCTGCGGGGCCGACAAGTTTAGTTATCCGCATTACACCAGCTCCCTGCGGGCAAAGATAAATGCAGCGATAAAGATGAAAACGACCGCATAGGCAACAGCCTGTGCGCTACCCAATAACATGATGCTTGTATCCGGCCAGGTGCCATAGCTGACGATCTGGCGCCAGTCCAGCCGTCCCAGATCAGGCAGCACCCAGCTCATGGCTTTAATGACGGGTGCCATCTTGGGTCCGAGCTGGTCGGGCGAGAAATTGCCCGTTTGCAAATAAGCCAGTGCTGCGCCGAGCCCACGCGCCGAGAATGCAAAGATGATCCCGGTGAAGAATGGCAGGAAGGGCGTTTCGGATAGCGTGGAGATCAGGATGCCACAGGCAATGATGACGAGCATATCCAGATACAGGCCTGCGAATGGCAGGAGGTAATCATGGCCAAGATGCAGCGGGAAGGCTTGCTGATAATCGGGCAGGATCTGTTTGACCGTAAATAGCAGCAAGATGGCCAGCACGCTGATGGTGATCCAGCACAGCAAGGTGATCGCGATCAGTCGCCCGACCAGGAACTTCCAGCGCGCGACTGGATAAGCCAATGCAAAAATAGCGGTCTTGCGTTCCAGATCTTTGGCGAATAGTTCCTGCACCCAGAAGAGGCCGAGGAGAACCATCACGATTCGGATGAGTGAAAAGCCCACGTCAAATCCGACTGTTTGCGGCGCACGCGTAGCAAAATTACCACTTACCCAGGCGATGCCAATCAATGCGACTCCGACAAACAGGATCAGGCGGGCGACATGGCTGCGCCAGCCGGACTTTAACCCCATTAAAGCAAATTGCCACATGCTTAATCAGTCCTATTTCGATCTGAAAATTATTCCGGTAACCAGGCTGACAGAATGGATTGTAAGGCCTCGCCGCGCAGCATCCAGTGCTGGCTGATGGTTTCCCTTAGCGCTTCACCCGAGCGCTTCAGTTGGTCGCGATCAGACAACAAATGTTCCATCGCATCAATCCACTCGCTGGCGGTGTATTTTGCCAGTGTCACCGGCAATCCGCTTTCGCGATAGGGGCGCACGTCCGAGCAAATCATGGGATAGCCGCATACGCCGAGTTCCAACTGGCGTAAGTTGGATTTCGATTGATTGAAACGATTATCTAATAGCGGCGCAAGTGCAAGATCAAGATCAAGCGATGCGAGCAAGCTTGGGTAGTGATGGAAATTGGTGAATGGGTAGAACTCACAAGCAAGTTTGCTCTGTTTTGGCGTTGCACCGCCAAGTAAAACCCAATCGATACTTTCGCCAAAGTGCTTCATCAGTGCATTAAGAATTTTTAGGTCACCATCATGTGAACCCGCTCCTGCCCACCCCACTCGGGGCTTATCATTCTTGCGAGGCAAATATGCTCGAGGCAAGTCAAGCCATGAAAGGGGCAGATAATTGGGGGCGATGACGATATTGTCATGATGCTCTGCTAGAATTTCAGCAAGCGCTGATGTACTGACGACCAAACGGTCACAGGATTGCATCGTGTAACGCATTCTCTGTTTGAAGTCCCTGTCATGCTTTAGGCTTCTCGCAGCACAGTTATAGCTTGGCAAGCTAAAAGGATCATCGTCAATCTCGAAAATCATAAATGTATTTCCGTAAAAGCGAGTTCTACGGAAAAAGCCACGTGCATGTGGTGTTGGGCGATACTGCAGCAGAATCGAGTCGGGACGAAAAGCTGCAAAGTCTGCAGGAACGAGTTCATCGTGACTAATGATGGAAGTCGCCAAGCCCTGATCGTCCAGTGCCGTCGCGGGCTGGATGACCCGGTACATGCCTACCCCGGTTGTTCCATTGGGATAGGCTAGAATGGCCGGGATGTTCGGTTTGGCGGATTGTTTCAGTACAAGGGGGCGTGTCTCGATCTGCGTGCCATTCCCTTGCCTTGAAAACGCCAGACCCTGAAATGGATCTTTGTTTAAGGCATCGCGCCAGTGCTTATAGAACCAGCGTTCTTCCTGGGACAGTTTTTCGCCAAAGACCGACTCGTCTGCGCCAATGCTATGGCTACCTGTCCGTTTGAACATGAGTTGCGGCACGAAGCAGGACGGGCGTCCTTGCCGATTCAGCTGTAGACACAGATCCGCAGCCATCAGGCGACCGCTTAGACGAGGATTAAGCCCACCTGTGCTCAGGTATGCGTCCTTAGCAAGCAGCGTAGCGTCTAGTGACAAGGTGCTTGCATATTGAGTGACGGCGAGCCGACCAAAAGCAGCGGCCTGATTGAAGTAATCACCGCCACAGAGTTCGCCGATCAGACCCGATAGTCCAAGAATCCCTGTCGAGCGTGCGACCGCGCCAGATTGATTCAGGATCAGTGGCGCGGCGGCTGGCGCCTGGAAAGTATCCAGCGTAGCGGAAAGCTGTTGGAGCCAGTCTTCATCCGAGACGAGATTGCCCGGGTGACTGACAAAGATGCGTTCCCCTTCTGACATTCGTATCGCCGCATCCAGTGCCTGCGCACTTTGCGGATGATGCTGCGACTCGAATAATCGAATACCCGCATCCGGATGGGCGCGGAGGACATCGAAATAGGCTGCAAGATCCGGTGAAATTCGTCCCGCTTGATAGACAAGCAGAATCTCGCAGGGATCCCAGGATGTGTGCTCAATCAGGTTGTTCAGACAGGCCTGTAATTCGGCCAGATCAACGATCATCGGAATAATGATGGTGATCAAACCATTGAATTGGTTTGGGGTGGAAATGCTGCGCATCCAGTTGAGTTCAGGATGCGGCTTGGCTGCAATCAACGCGCCAAATGTCTCGCTTAGAGCTTGCTGCTCAGCATGCAATTGAATGTGACCCGCCGGATTGTCATCCTTTGACAGCCATAATCCTGTTGTATGGAGCGTCATCCCGCTATGGGCAATAGCGTGTTCACCTTTTTGCCTGACCAAGTACAGCGCGAAGGCATATAACCAGCCAACCTGACGGCAATGCTCAATGCCCCATGCCCGTAAGGCCTCCATCCGAATGAATGCATCTGCGCCGATATAGTTGAAGCCGAGCAGATAGGGGAGATTAAGCGTAGGACTTTTGCTGTGGAACTGGTGCAATTGAGCGTGCCGACCAAAGACCATTTCATCCAGATAAAGCAGATCTTGCGGACACTCTGCCAACACTGGCGTGTCCGATAGCTGTGCATCGGCCTCGCATATCAATATCCAGGTGTCCGAACACTGTATCAGCGTTGAAATCGCTTCGTCATTGAGCGTGCCATCTGCCTGACGCACTACTTTCAGGGGCAGGGTAGGAGATGGGTGCATCATGTATTCCTCAACACAAAACTCAGGTCGTTCATGCGGTTAGCGGGGCGGTCCGGTGCGTGCTCGCTATGCAGATATCGACGGATGACTTCATCCATCCAGTCTGGCGTGGCGGCTTCGAGATAGGCGAGCGCATCCCGTTTGGCGGCTGCAGATTTGTGTGCGTAGAACGCGGCATCTGTCGCCAGTCGCCGTAAATATTCAGCGGCCTGCGCTTCATCGGGTTCGGCCCAGGTGCTGTCTCCTGTCCATTTGCCATATACCGGGTCGTCTTCGGGTACCGGTACTAGCGAGTAATCCACTAGGCAGCTGTTATCCTCAGTAGTGAAGTCCATATGGCCGGACCAGCCAGTACAGATCACAGGACGACCGCACCACATGGATTCAAGGAGGTGCTGGCCGAATCCTTCGGATCGATGCAACGAAATATACGCGGAACAGGACTGCAGCGTAGCGACTGACTCGGCATGCGAGCCGCTGCGGATATCCAGCGTGATATCGCTACGCGTGATGGCTTGCTGTAAAGCAATCATGTCTGCGGTGGGGTGGCCGAACTGATCCATTCCACCGTTCACCTTGATCAATAGTTGGCGATCCGAACTGGGTTCCGGAAACGCCCGTTCCCATGCGCGGATCACTGCTTGTCCATTTTTGCGCGAAGTTCCACTTTTGGCATCAAAGCTGGCCAGTACGCGGAAATGATCGGGGGGCACGGAATTTACCGCTGGCGCATAAAAATACATGGGCAGATTGATGCGGATGACCTTAGGGCGTAACTCTTCGTCGAGCATGTCGTAAATGAAGCTTGATGGGGCAAGTAGCACGTCGTAGGTGGCAAGGTGGCGCCGCAGATAGGGTGGGAGCTTGGGTAGCTCCCAAAAAATCAAACCAACGACAAAGCGATCATGTCGGGATCTTAGAATGATTGTGTTGTGATGAATCGCGTCTAATACCCCCATGACAACCATTGTGATTGGCTGCCACTTTTTTCGGGGATGACTGATCCAATCTTCTAGGTCACCGGCATAGCCTGCTCTAAATCCTGCGGCCGGTAAATCGGTCAAGTTTAATGGGATTCCTGACTCGATTAGTTGTCTAGCGATGGCTCGTGCGGTCACGCCAAGCCCTAACGCGCCACTTAAATAGCCAATTAGGTTCACCCCTACTCCAGAGGCCGCTGGCAAATGTTGGGGCTTGTTCGGATAAAGGCGTTCAGGTGCAGGAAGGTTGGAGTGGAAAATTGGTCGTGGGGTCTGCGATTTCGCGGATTGCAACACAGATAGAAGACGCTCAACATAAGCATCCTGGGTCTGTAGTACTCTTGTGCAGGCCTCCTTCGTCAATGCCTCTCGCAGCGTGCGATTGGACATCATTGTTCGTAGTCCTGCTTGAAGCGACTTTGGCTGGCGAACATTCACTGTGTAGCAGCCGCCTTCGGCTGCAACTTCTGCCATCGCCCCGAAATTTGCCGTTAAGCATGGCTTTCCAAGCCACAAGCTCTCCGTGATTGGCAATCCAAACCCTTCTTCCTCTGATACAAACGAAGTAAAGGCTGCGCGCCGAATAAGTGAAAACATTTGCGCATCATTAGGCTTGTCAATGTACTGTATTTGGGGATGACGATCTACGAGCCGCCTGAACGCGTCAAAATAGGGGGACTTTCGCTTTTTGGGCCACATGCCGCCCATGAATACCAGCTTCCACTCTGGAAAATCTGATGCGATCGCTGCAAATGCTTGTGCCAACTCAAGTGTGCGTTTGCGAGGTTCAATAGAACCCACGCATGTAATAAAGGTGTGTTCGTTGAGTGGCGTGATTTGTCTAGGTATGCCAACAATCCCTGCCATATTGTGCAGTACATGGATGGCTGGTATGGCGTAGGCATTGGTATCGGTTAGGCTACAAAAATGCAGGAAGTCGGATGCAACGAATTCTGAAATTGGCATTACGACGTCAGCAAGCAGCATGGTGGCGAAAAGTGCGCGGGCATCGCATGGCAGTGCGCCAGCTCGGAAGAATTCCGATCGCTTAAGAGGAATTAGGTCGTGCAGTACATAGGCAATGCGCCAGCCATGGTGTCGTGCCTGCTGTACAATCGTCTGCGGCGGATAGTCAGTTATGCTGAGACCTTCAGCTTGGATCAGCCACCTTTCTCCGGTAAAGGAACTAAATGCCGCAAGGTCTGCCGCGTATTGCTGGGTATCCAGTTGAGTCTTGAAGCGAGGCAAACTATCGGGTGCCACTAATACAATGTTTCCCTCGGTGCCCCATGCGGCAAGCAAGGTGGGTATCTTATTAGTTTGAGTACTCTGCGCTAATCGCCTGACAACTCGTTCAAGCCCGGTTGAGTGAGATTTCAGAGGCAGATTACCTGCCCAAACAATGATATACGGCAGCATGATTGCTCTTGGGGGAAACAAAAAACAAAGAGCCGGCAAGCCGGCTCTTTGTGGCGAATAGCCTAGGCTTAGCAACCGCCAGAGGTAGCTACCACATCAGCAGAAGTGGCCGCACCTACGTTGGTAACAGCAGCGCTAACAGGCGTGCCACCTGCCGAGCTCAGACCAAACTTCTTTGCACCAGCAACGTGTGCAGTACAGATGCCCACTGCAGCTGCAGTTTCGTCAATACCGATCAGCACGCCAGGCGAAGTCTTGATGGTAATGGAGGAGGCCAGGAATGTACCTGCGCTCATTACACACTGAGCGCCTTGGGTCTTGCTAGCTGCAGTGGCACAGGTAATGGCTGTAGCGTTAGCGTCGAAGGAAGCAGCTAAAGTGGTGGCACTAGCAGCCAGGGCGAGCAGTTTTGCCTTGTTCATAATGTCTGGCTCCTATTAGTTGTTTGATGCAGTAGCGACTTGAGTGATCGCTGTCTTCAGATCAGCGGTAGCGGCCTTGTCACGGGCATTTTGCTGATAGGAATTAAATTGCGGAATCGCAATTGCAGCCAGAATACCGATAATCGCAACCACGATCATCAGCTCGATCAGGGTAAAGCCCTTTTGCAACTTTTTCATCGAAATGCTCCTGTTGGAGGGTCTGAAAACCAAGTGGTTAAAACCACAGGGAAGAGAAAAATCAAGTTTTGTCAGATGCAGTCATGATGTTCACAACGGCTGTTTTGAGATCCCCCATCGCAGCCTTATCACGCGCATTCCGCTGGTACTGACCAAACTGCGGAATCGCAATGGCAGCCAGTATGCCAATAATTGCCACCACGATCATGAGTTCGATCAAGGTAAAGCCAGACTGCTCGTGTCGCATCACTAACTCCGCTCGGACTGTGTCCGTATCTTTTTGTTCGTGTATAGCAATGCAATCCGTGTGCCAGAATTGTACGGAAATTCTATGACGAGCGCATTTTGTTTCTCTGTGTGGCAAGGAGGGAGTTGATAGTTTTATTTATATCTATATGTTTTTATTGGGAGTTCATGTTAGGAAGTTTAGGTAATAGTCTGTGGGTAACTTCGAGATGTCCGCATGTCTATAAGGTAAAAGTACTGGATATTTTCAGTTTGGACGGCTTGCAGTCCTTTGCGGCTGGGTAGTTGTGTAGGCAGTAGTGAGTGGCTAATTTGGGTCAGGAAGTGACAATTTCCGTCACATCCTCACGTGCTTGGCTCGCAAAAAAGCCTGCTTATGCAAGCAGGCTTGATGTCGCGATATGCATCAACTAGGCGATCGAGAAACCCATCTTCACGCCCACCAGTTCGATGATGTCGCCTTCATGCAGTTCGTGGGCACGAATGCCGATTTCTTCCCCGTTCACGAATGGATGGCGTGGGCCTTCTACGTGGGTCAGGAAGTAACCGGCCGGTCGGCGGGTAATGATGGCGACTTGTGTGCCGGGTTTGCCGATCGAGGTGACGTTTTTGCTCAGTTCCAGTACCCGGCCTGCGTTCGATCCCGACAGGATGGTGATGATGCCGGATCGGCCTGTGGTGGGGCTTTGCGCACTATTTGATTCATCGCTGGTACCCGCCGATGGCTGCGGAGCACCAAGGTTTTCTGCTTCGTAGAGCAGCTGGTATTTGCCAATCTCGATGACATCCTGATGCTTGAGAGCATAGCGTTCGATCAACTCGCCATTCACCAGGGTGCCATTGGTGCTATGTAAGTCCTCGATCAGCGTAACACCTTGATCTTGAACGATGCGCGCATGTTCGCCCGATACGGTCAGGTGGTCGATCTGCAGTTCGTTGGTGGGTTTGCGGCCGATACGGACGCGCGTTTCGCTCAGCGGCAGTTCGCGTATGACTGCGCCGTCGAGGGAGAGAATCAGCTTTGCCATGGGGTGTTTTGCCTTGTTGCCTCTTGCCGGTAATCCTGTCGTGTTGACCCGGATTGTGGGCGAGGCAGCTACAGCCAGCTAAATAACCTCGACCAGAATCCCTTAGTGGCAGAAAAGTCGCGAACGACCTTAATCAGGATGATGGAGACATTATCCCTGCCGCCCGCCTGATTTGCCATTTGAATCAATTCATCAGCTGCTTGTTGCAAATTGCTTGCCAGCAACCCGAGGGTCAGATGAATTCGGGTGTCATCGACCATATCGTTCAGCCCATCTGAACACATCAGGTATAGATCACCGGGCAACACTGCGAAATCATTGAGTTCTGCTTCCATGGCCGGATCTACCCCGACTGCACGTGTCACCAGATTGCGATGTTCGGCCAGCCGTGCCTGTTCCGGCGTAATCATCCCGGCATCCAATTGCTCTTGTAACAGGGAGTGATCACGGGTGATCGCGGTGAATTCTCCGTTGCGTAAACGATACATTCTTGAGTCGCCCGCGTGGGCGATTGCAACCCGGTTGTCGTAGAACACGGCTGACACGAGCGTCGTGCCCATGCCGTGACACTGCGGTTGGCTCTGTGCGGTTTCAAAAATCGCCAAATTGGCGCGATTGATTTCATTCAGCAGCAGGCGATGAATATGAGGTCGTCCAGTGCCCAGTTCACGCACGTGCGCAGGAATGACGCCGAGCGAGGATCGGAGTCCTTCGCTCACCATGGAGACTGCTATATGGCTAGCCACCTCGCCGGCCTGATAGCCGCCCATGCCGTCTGCAAGCAGCGCGATACCGTGGTCGCGATCAATGACGATCGCGTCCTCGTTATGGCTGCGAAGCAGGCCGGTGTCGCTTAGAGCGACCATTTCAAGGGCGTCGGACAACTGGGCTGTCATTGTATGGGTGGCGTCCGGAAAGGCAGAGAAAATCAAGCGCTTAAGCAGAGCTTAGCTGGGACAGCTACGCTTTGCCAATGATCCCGGTGATGTATCAGGTTAATCCGGTGCAAACATGTACAGTCTGCGGAAGTTAGTCCAGGCTTCGGGGTGATATTCTTCGAGGTGACGATGATCTTTGGCCCAGCCAAACTGGGTCAGACAAACCTTGGCAAAGCGCGGTTGCGCGGGTGAAAGTGCAGAAAGGGCAACCATCAGTTCTGCTTCCGTGAGCAGGCGAACATCCAGATTGATCAGGAGTTCGCTCTCCAGAAATGTTTGCAGTGCGGCCAGTGCGAGATCTTCCTGATCGTCATTCAGGAGGGCGATGAGTTCGTCGACCTGTTCGAGTGCGTCAGCCTCTTGCAGGCGCAGATGCAGCCAGGCCACTGTTTTCGGGTCTTTTTCGGCCAGCCAGTGACCGGGACGCAGCCAGCCGAACATATCGATGCATTCGCGCACAAACGCATCATGGTTGGCATTGATTTCGCAGCATACCCACACCATGCCATCTTCAAACATCTCCCAGACAGCGCCGTGACGATGCTCGGTCTGATCGAATCCTAGTTTGGTCAGCGTATTGGCGAAGAAATCCATCGTGTCTTCGCTGCTGGCCGTTTCATTGAGTTCGGCCAGCTTTTCTACAAAGGGGCGCAGACGGAGTTCGATTTCCTTCTCGCTGGCGGGCAGGCCTGAGTCGGGTATTTCAGCGGGTGGCTGCATAGCGGCTACTTCGCGCATGTCGTGCGCCTGCCACAGTGCTGTTTCCAGCGCCTCGCGCAGCACCTTGAAACCTTCGGGGTTGTCATCCGGGCGGCAGGATTTCAGTAGTGTAGCGTAGGTACGGCGGATCGCACGGTCATCAGTGGTCGGGTCGATGCCGAGGGTAATCCAGCAGGCTTTGGGGTCGTGCGTCGGGTGCATGGAGTCAGGTGCGCCGCTGCGTGCGGCGTTCTTGTCGCGTTAAACGGATCACAGCCAGCTCTCGCCCTCGATATCGTCGAGGAATTGCTTGAAGGCCAGCCGCGCAGATTCGACCTCGGTCTCATTTTGCGCCTCGATGGCAGCAATGAATCGAGCCGATTCATGAGAAATCCACTGGCGCTGCTCGCCCAGCGTCTGCTGGAACATGCGGTCGGCACGATTCAGCAGGGCGGCGTTAGGCAAATGCTCGCGCGGATGGATTTTGAGGCGTTCCAGCGCCTTCAGGCGAGTGTCGATTTCGGCCTGGGTCAGGACGCCCGGATTGTCTTCAATCACCAGTCGATGCTTGGCGCCAGTATCTTCCACCGTCATTTCGGCTTCCAGCAATCCGCTCACATCATAGGTAAAACGCACTGCCACGCTCACTTCGGTAGCTGGACGTGGCGGCACCGGAATGATCAGTTCGCCGAGGAAGACATTATCCTTCACCAGACGGCTTTCGCCCTGAAAGATACGGATGTTGAGCGCACGTTGCTGATCGTGGATGGTATTGACCACCTGCTCACGGGAAATGGGCACGACCGAGTTGCGTTCGATAATCGGCAGGAAATAGCCCGGTTCGAATCGTTCCGGTGCAAGTTGCTCTGATACTTCGATCCCGAGGGTATAGGGGCAGACGTCGGTCATGACGATTTCGTCGAGCGACTCGTCACGCGCCTTCATGCCTGCCATGACGGCGGCGCCCTTGGCAACGACTTCGTCCGGATTGATATTCATGGCGGGCATGCGACCGAACATCTTGGCCACCAGCTTGCGCACGATCGGCATGCGGGTTGCGCCGCCTGCGAGCACAACTTCATCGAGGTCGATGGCTTTCAGGCGGGCGTCACGCAGCGCGCGTTCGATGGGTTCGCGCAGGCGCTTGAGCAAGGGCTCCGCCTTACGCTGCCATTCGAAATCGGAAATATCCTGCGTCAGGATCGCATCGCCACGGCGCACGCTCATGGTGACCGTATCGTTACTGGTCAGGGTACGCTTGGCCTGTTCGGCCGCCTTACGCAGAGATTGGTAGAGCTCGGGCGTTTCGGCTTTGTCGTGCAGGCCGACTTTGGCGCCAGCATGATCGATGAAATGGTCGATCAGCAGTTCACTGAAATCTTCGCCGCCCAGAAAATTGTCACCTGCACTGGCACGGACTTCCATCACGCCATCGAAGAGTTCGAGGATGGAGATATCGAACGTACCGCCACCGAGATCGAATACCAGAAAACGGCTTTCCGGCTGCTTCTGGTGTAGCCCGTAGGCCAGCGCCGCAGCGGTGGGTTCATTCACCAGTCGTTCGACCTTGAGCCCTGCCAGTTGTCCGGCAATCTTGGTGGCTTTGCGCTGCGCATCGGAGAAATAGGCCGGAACCGTAATCACGGCCTCGGTCACGGTCTCGCCGAGAAAACGTTCGGCATCTTCCTTGATCGATTTCAGCACCAGTGCAGACAGTTCTTCGGGACGGAAATGCTGGGTGCCCAGTTGCGTCACCCGATCCGAGCCCATATAGCGCTTGAATACTGCGGTCGTGAGATGCGGGTGGGTGATCAGGCGTTCGCGTGCGGCAAGTCCGACCAGCACATTGCCTTGATCGTCCAGTCCAACAACGGACGGCGTGAGGTGATGTCCCAGTGCATTGGGAATCATCACGGCCTGAGCGTCTTTCCAGACTGCTGCTAGGCTATTGGTAGTGCCAAGATCGATGCCGATGATCATCTACAAAAACCGAATGAATTATTTTGGGGCGAAACACCGTATTTTACGTGAGTCTGGCCGCTTATTGGGGATCTGCTGATACTTGGCATATCGAAGTCGATTTGAGTGGGCGCTGAAGCATCTGTCAAAAAAACTGAACAAGCTGATGAAAAAGCTCCGCTATCAAGTAGATGGCGGATGAATGAATAATTCGCGTCAACTTGATTCGTATGCGGCGGCTAACCTTGGCTGCCCGCATCTACACAGGATGAATGGCGATGAACGCACCTGTACAACGATATACGCTGCCTGCCCGTGCACTGCATGGTCTGACAGTCATGGCAATGCTGACCGTATTCGCGCTGGCATTAGGTATGGATGGCATGCCGCTCAGTCCACGCAAGCTGCACCTGATCAATTATCACAAATGGGCAGGTGTCACCGTGCTGGCGCTGGCCATACTGCGGGTGGTGTGGCGTATCTATCGTCGTCCGCCGCCGCTGCCTGCCGAGACGCCGCGTCATGAAGTCGGGATTGCCCATGCGACCCATGCACTCCTATATCTGCTGATGTTTTCGGTGCCGTTGCTGGGCTGGGCTTACTCAAGTGCCAAGGGATTTCCGGTGGTGTGGTTTGGTGTACTGCCGCTGCCTGCCTTGCTGGCGCCCAACCCCGAGCTTGCCGAGACATTGAAATGGATTCATGAACGAATGGCGTGGGGCTTGGGCGGACTCATTGTCCTGCATGTCGCAGCCGCGCTGAAACATCGCTTCATTGATCGTGACACCATCATGCAAAGGATGATCTGACATGTTTGCAACCCGTACGATTTTTACCCGCAGCGCAATGGCTGCGGTGATTGCAGCAAGCACCCTGACGGTAGGATACGCCCGTCCCGTAGATGCAAAGAAGTCCGAAGTTGCCTTTGTATTTACGCAGATGAACGTGCCGGTAACCGGTCGCTTTAAAGCATTTGTAGCCGATGCGGAGTTTGCGCCGGCTCACCCGGAACAGGGCAAAGTGAGCGTCAGTATTGATTTGCTGGGCACCGATGCGGGCAGTCCGGATGCCAATGAGTCCTTGAAAACCGATGCATGGTTCGCCAGCAAGCGTTTCCCCAGGGCGACGTTTACGGCCAGCGGATTCAAGGCGATTGCGGGTGGCAAATTCGAAGCTACTGGCACGCTGTCCCTGAAAGGCCGTACCGCACAGGTGACTATTCCATTTTCGTCCCGAACCGATGCTGCCGGACAGTGGCTCGAAGGCGCCTTTCCCTTGCAGCGTCTGAGCTGGAAGATTGGCGAAGGTGAATGGGCCGATGTTGGCACTGTCGCCGATGCCGTGCAGGTGAAGTTCCGCCTGCTGGTGCCGGGCGTAAAGTAAGTCCCACGCAATAGACCAGATGTAAAACAAGGCCTGCGATAAGCACGCAGGTATTCCCGTTATTTAGATGTGTGTCCTTAAACTGGAGAGACCGTACATGAAAGCCCGTAGCCTGATTGCAGCCCTGATCACTGGTGCATCCCTTGCCGCGTTTGCCGCACCGGAAAAATTTGAATTCGACGCAACGCACACCTATCCGCATTTCGAGATCAACCATCTGGGTTTCTCGGTGATGCGTGGTATGTTTACCGATACCACCGGTACCCTGACGCTGGACCGTGCCGCCAAGACCGGTCAGGTGGAAGCCACCATCTCCACCAAGTCCATCAACACCGGCATGGACAAGCGAGATGAGCATCTGCGCAGCAAGGATTTCTTCAATGTCGAACAATTTCCGACCATGACCTTCAAGTCGGAAAAGTTTGCATTCAAGAAAGGTGAGCCAGTTGCTGCAGAAGGTACCCTGACCCTGCTGGGCGAGACCAAGCCGGTCAAGCTGATGATCAAGCCGTCCAAGTGTGCTGTGCGCATGGTTGATCAGAAGTTCGTGTGTGGTGCCGATGTCAGCACCACCATCAAGCGCAGCGACTGGGGTCTGAAGGCTTATGTGCCGTACGTCGGCGACGATGTGAAGATCAGCATCGAAGTCGAAGCCGTAAAACTGTAAATCTGATTCTGGCTTCGGCCACTTCGGATCAAGCGCGCACAAACGCCGGCATATCGCCGGCGTTTGTGTTTGCCATGATTGGGTCAAATCAGGTGTGGAGTGGCGTGTGCATCGCAGCTTCCCGTTCCGCCGCCATCGAGGCATCACGCCCGATGCGTTTGGCCTGGTTCAACGTATCATCGAGTCGTTTGAGTAAGGGACTGGACATCTCATTGTTGCCAAGTTGTGCGTAGCTGGCGCAGAAATGCACCTCGATCTTGAGCTGCTGCACGATGAAGGGCGTCTTCAGCATAATCATGCGCAGGCGTTCCAGCAGATATTTGGCACCATTCAAATCGGTTTCCGGTAGCACCAGCAGGAACTCGTCATTTCCATAACGCACGAAGCTGTCGCATTCGCGCAGGGCTGAACGCGCAAGCGCCACAAAATGCATCAGGTATTTATCACCCGTTACCTGACCGTACTGGCTATTGAGTGCCATGAAGTCGTCCAGATCTGTCAGGATGACGCTGAGCGGACTTTCATAGCGGTGCGACCGCTTTACCTCGCGCACCAGAATGTGTTCCAGCCCCTGCCTGTTGGTGACACCGGTGAGCGGGTCACTTTCCATATGCTTGCGATTCTGTGCCAGATCGTGACGAATATGTTCCATCGCCGATTTGAGTTCATTGAGTTCCCTTTGCGAGGCGAGTACCGTCTCGCTCATCATCGTGGTGGAGTTCACGATGGACTGCATCAACTCGCTCAGGCTGTCCTTGCGCTGTGTTTCACCCAAGGCATCCAGCGATTGATGCAGGCGAACGCCGCCGCGTTCCAGCCCTTCCAGCAGGCTGTCTGTTGTATCGGACACATCATCCAGCAAAGCCGAGACGCGGAACAACACCTGATACGCACTCTGCAATTCTGCTTCGCTGCGATCATTCGGTGTCTTCAGGATGGCAATGGCGTTGTAGAATCGCGCATAATTTTCCGGCGTAGGGGGCAGGCCCAGTTCGCCCAGGCGTCGCAATGCGATGCGGGCGATATCCGCCGGAACCATCGACGAGGTGCGTGACATACTCATGTCGATCTCCTGCAAGCTAAGACCCGTGCGGGTTTTCTCCATATTGTCAGTTCGATCACTGGATCGGCGGAGCGTTGAGTCACATGCATATCCATATTCTCGGCATTTGCGGCACCTTCATGGGCGGGATTGCCCAGCTGGCGCGTGCTGCAGGTCACACAGTCACCGGATGTGATGCCGGTGTCTATCCACCCATGAGTACCCAGCTGGAAGCTGCGGGGATTCATCTCATTGAAGGCTATGACGCCTCTCAGCTCAAGCTGGGTGCGGATTTATATGTAGTCGGAAATGTGGTCACACGCGGCAACCCGCTGATGGAAGGCATTCTCAATGCGGGTTTACCCTACATCTCTGGCCCGCAATGGCTGGCCGAACACATTCTGCGCGGTGGCAACTCACCCCGATGGACGCTGGCCGTGGCTGGCACGCATGGTAAAACCACAACGAGTTCCATGCTGGCGTGGATCCTGGAGTTTGCCGGATTGGCGCCGGGCTTTCTGATTGGCGGCGTGCCGCAAAACTTTGGCGTATCAGCCCGACTGCCGGGCGAGCCTGTAGCAGAGCCCGGGGGGCAGTCGCCGTTTTTCGTGATCGAGGCCGATGAATACGACACAGCATTTTTCGACAAGCGTTCGAAATTTGTTCACTACCGGCCACGCACGGCGGTCCTGAACAATCTGGAATTCGATCACGCCGACATCTTTGCTGATCTGGCGGCCATCGAAACCCAGTTCCACCATCTGGTTCGGACGGTGCCCTCTACCGGGCTGATCGTCGTCAATGGCCGTGAGGCCAGCCTTGATCGCGTGCTGACACGCGGCTGCTGGACGCCTGTCGAACGCTTTGGCAGCGATGCCGGATGGCAAGCGGGCACTGCGGATGCGGCAGGCCACTTCGAGGTAATACTGGATGGCAAAGTACAGGGGACGGTACGCTGGGACATTCTCGGAGAGCATAATCGGCACAATGCGCTGGCTGCACTGGCGGCTGCGCGCCACGTGGGCGTCACGCCAGAGGTAGGGATTGCGGCCCTGGCCGAATTCCAGAGTGTGAAGCGTCGCATGGAAGTACGCGGCGTGGTGAACGGTATCACTGTTTACGATGATTTTGCACACCATCCCACCGCCATTGATACCACTGTAGCGGGTCTGCGCGCCCGTGTAGGATCTGCGCGCATTCTGGCAGTGCTGGAGCCGCGCTCTAACACCATGAAGCTCGGTACGATGAAATCCCAGTTGCCCGATGCGCTGCGTGAAGCCAATCATGCCTATTGCTATGCAGCCAAATTGGGATGGGATGCGGCTGAAGCATTGGCGCCGATGGGCGAGCGCGCCAGCTGTTACGATGATCTCGACACCATGGTGGCACGCATCGTCGCAGATGCACGGCCGGGCGACCAGATTCTGGTGATGAGCAATGGCGGCTTTGGCGGCGTACATGAAAAGCTGCTGAGCGCCTTGAGATCCAGTTCAGTATAAGTTGATCTATCCATTTGATTTTATGAGTTAGATCTCCGTTTTTGCAGGTGCTGTCATCAGGTTTTCATGTAAGCGCAGGACAATGTCAGTAATTCAGTACTTGGTGAAATACCGACATGCGCGCACTTCTGATTACTATGCTCAGCCTGATGGCATCTGCACCTGTGGTGGCCAAAGAGATCGTTCTTGGCCAGATCGTCAATTTGCGAGGCGATGTGGCGGACAGCTGCCGTGACTTCAATGCCGGTGCACAAACCTACTTGGACATGATCAATGCCAAGGGTGGGATTGCAGGTGATCGAGTCGTGCTGCGCTCGCGCCAGGAATCAGCCGATGGCTCCGATGCACTGAGTCTGAGCCGCGAACTTGTCGAGCGTGAAGGCGCAGTGGCGCTGTTTGGTTTCTGCGGCGGTTCTGCTGCCAAGCGCGTTGTATCCAGTGCCTGGTTTTCCTCCGCCGATGTCCCCATGCTTGCGCCCTTTTCCGGTTCGGATGCTTTACGTGGCAGCAAAGTGGGGCCGGTATTTCATGTGCGAGCCGGTAATAGCGAAGAAGCTGTCAAACTGGTCAAGACGCTCAAGGGATTTGGACTGAGTCGCGTAGCGCTGGTGGCGAGCCGCGATGAAGAAGGGCGCGATGGCGGGGCTGCTTACATCAATGCGCTCTCGCAATTCGGGGTCAAGCCTGCTGTGCAGCTAAACCTTCAGCCAAATGGTGACAACGTGGCCAGTATTGTCAAACAGATTGAAGCCAGCGGCACGCAGGCCGTGCTGGTGGCGGCTTCTACAGTGGCCACGGCGTCACTGGTGGGGGAGTTGAAGGTGAAACGACCCGGCACAATGATCTTCGCCTTTTCCGAAGTTAACCACATCACACTGGGCGATTATCTCGGCAGTAGTGCTGCCGCGCAGGGCGTGATGATTGCCACGCTCATGCCCTCGCCCTATTTTGCCGTGACGCCCATTGCCCGGGAACACATCAAGGCCATGCGCCAGTTCCGCGATGAACCGCCGTCACAGGCGACGCTTGAAGGCTATGTCGCAGCCCGAGTCGCCGTGGAAGCGATTCGCCGTGCGCCGCGTAAAAATGCGGCCAGCGATGTTCTGCAGGCGCTCAGTCATCTTGGCACATTGGATTTGGGTGGGTACAAGCTCAATGTGAGTCGCGGACAGTCCGGCTCCAACTTTGTCGATGTGGCTGTCGTGGCAAATAATGGCAAGTTGTTGAATTAACATTCGATATTGGATGATTGAGCGGCCCTGGCGGGCCGCTTTTTTTTGGCGACAGGCTGGATGGCGGTTCCAATTTTGTACAAAAGCATGAACAATATCGCCCCTTCGCATGGGCTATGCTGTAGTCAGTGCCCATCCAATCGTCGACGAGACTGAATGTACATGGAAACCTCTTCCTTTATTTCCGCCGTGATCCTGCTGGTGCTAGTCACTGATCCAGTTGGTAACGTGCCCTTGTTTATCGGACTGTTGCGCCAGGTTGCACCGGAGCGCCGCCGTACCATCATTATTCGCGAAGTGCTGTTTGCGTTCCTGATCCTGCTGTTTTTCCTGTTCTTTGGTCAGCATATCCTGGATCTGATGCACCTCAGTGATACGTCGCTGGGGATTGCCGGTGGCGTGATCCTGTTTCTGATTGCGCTGAAAATGGTGTTTCCGCAGCCAGAAGGCATCTTTGGCGATCAGGTGAAGGGCGAACCCTTCCTTGTGCCGCTCGCCATTCCATTTATTGCAGGTCCGTCGGCCATTGCAACGGTACTGCTCTTGGTATCACGCGAGCCACACCGTATCTTCGAATGGATTGGCGCCTTGTCGATTGCTATGCTGGTCTCTGCAGTGGTACTCGGGTTTTCCGAACAAATTGCCAATTTCCTTGGCGAAAAGGTCACCATGGCCATCGAACGTCTCATGGGTTTGATCCTGACCGCGATATCCATTGAGATGCTGCTGGGCGGGATCGAGAAATTTGTGCATCACCTGCAGGCCCCCATTGGCGGCTGACCGGTATAATCGCGTTTTTGGCCGCAACGGAGGAGAACACCATGGATCAGAATGCAATGAAAAAGGCTGCGGCCGAAGCAGCAATTCAGTATGTGGAAGATAACAGCATCGTCGGTATCGGTACTGGCTCGACGGCCAACTACTTTATCGATGCGCTGGCTACCATCAAGGGTCGCATTGAAGGCGCCGTGGCGAGCTCCGAAGCCTCTGCTGCACGCCTGAAGTCGCATGGCATTCCGGTATTTGATCTGAACAGCATCGACAAAATGCCGATCTATGTGGATGGTGCAGATGAAATCAATGAATTCATGCACATGATCAAAGGCGGTGGCGGTGCACTGACCCGTGAAAAGATCGTGGCCGAAGTCGCAGACAAGTTTATCTGCATTGCCGACCATAGCAAGCTGGTCAAGATTCTTGGGGCGTTCCCGCTGCCAGTTGAGGTGATCCCGATGGCGCGCAGCCAGGTGGCGCGTGCGCTGGTGAAGCTGGGTGGTCAGCCGGTGTTGCGTGAAGGCTTCACAACTGACAACGGCAATATTATTCTCGATGTGCACGGTTTGCAGATTGCCGAGCCTGCCAAGCTGGAAGGTGAAATCAATCAAATCGTGGGTGTCGTGTGCAATGGGCTGTTTGCCCGTCGCCGTGCCGATGTGTTCCTGATGGGTACGCCGGACGGTGTCAAAACCCTGAAGTAATCAAACTGTTACATTTTTTTGTCATACGAGTGCGCTAGCATCTTGGCGTGGGCCGGTGCAAACTGGCAGAGTCGTGGTTGACGACAGGAGAACAGCAGGATGTCTGAACATATTTCCAAGCAGTTCGATGCCGATCTTGAATCGGCTCGCGCGCAAGTGATGGCCATGGGCGGATTGGTCGAAGAGCAATTCCGCGATGCAATCGGCACGATTGGTGCGGGTGATCCCCAAGTGATTGCCAAGGTGATCGAGACCGAAACGCAGGTCAATGCCATGCATATGGACATCGATAATGTCTGCGTACACATCATTGCCCGTCGTCAGCCTGCGGCCAGCGATCTGCGTATGGTGCTGACCGTGATCAAGGTGATCAATGATCTGGAGCGCATTGGCGACAAGGCCGTGAAAATTGTCCGCCGCGCCCGTCAGATCGCCGAAAACGGCCGTATCAGCGTGCCGCGTTTGTCGGATCTGACCTATCAGGCTGAATTGGCAACCAATATGCTGCATACTGCGCTGGATGGATTTGCCCGCATGGATTCCAGCGTAGCGGTGCAGGTTGCACGTGAAGACATGAAACTGGACGAAGAATTCAATGCGATTCAGCGTCAGCTGATCACCTTCATGATGGAAGATCCGCGTACGATTACGCTGGCGCTGGAAATCATCGACATTGCTAAAGCAATCGAGCGTGTGGGTGACCATGCCAAGAATATCGCCGAATATGTGGTGTATCTGGTCAAAGGGAAGGATGTCCGTCATTCTTCCGTGGAAATGCTCGAACGCGAGGTGCTGGGCTGATCTTGATCAGTTTGGTTGGCAAAATCAGGCCCCCGTCGTGTGCGGGGGCTTGTGTTTTCAGGTCAGGGTTCCGACAATGGCGTCTTGAGCGCCGCATATAATTTCATTATGACTGTTCACCAAACCATTGCCGCAGTAGATCTGGGTTCAAATAGTTTCCGCCTGCAAGTTGCACGCGTTGAAGACAACCAGATTTATCCGCTTGATTCGCTTAAGGATACCGTGCGGTTTGCGGCAGGCCTGAGCAAGGACAACCGGCTGGATGATGCCAGCCAGCAACGTGCGCTGGCGGCATTGTCCCGCTTTGGCGAGCGTCTGCGCGGCTTTCATGAGGATGCGGTGCGCGTTGTCGCCACCAATACGCTGCGTGTGGCCAAAAATGCGGGTGATTTCCTGCCGCGCGCTGAGGCTGCGCTAGGATTTCCGATTGAAGTGATCGCTGGGCGTGAAGAAGCCCGCCTCATCTACATAGGCGCAGCACACAGTCTCCCCATCAATGACGATCGCCGGCTGGTGGTGGACATCGGTGGCGGCTCCACTGAATTTATCATTGGTCAGGGCTACGACTCGCACAAAACCGAGAGCCTGCGCATGGGCTGCGTCAGCTGGAGCATGAAATTCTTTCCGGATGGCAAACTGACCAAGGAAGGTTTCCGTGATGCCGAACTGGCCGCGCGAGCCGAACTGCAGCGCATTGCCACGGAGTTTTCGCCCGAGCACTGGCAGGTTGCAATCGGAACCTCCGGTACGGCGCGTTCGCTGTCAGATATCTGTGAACAAAATGGTCTGAGCGCATCGGGCATCAGCCGGGAAGGGCTTGAGCGTTTACGCGCCATTCTGATCCGCACAGGACATCTGGATAAGGTGCAGCTGGATGGGTTGCGACCCGATCGCCGTCCGGTGCTGCCGGGTGGGTTTGCCATTATGGCCGCAGTGTTTGCCGAGCTAGGGGTCGACAATATGTCGATCACGCTGGGTGCGCTGCGTGATGGCGTACTGTATGACCTGATTGGTCGCCACCATCATCGCGATCTGCGTGATATTACCGTTGATCGCTTCACGCGTGTGTATGGTGTCGAGCAAGCGCAGCAAGCGCGCGTGACGCAGGCCTCACTGGCCTACTGGCAGCAACTGGCGGTGAATATGGGCATCGACCCCATGCCGCGCATGCAAATGCTGGAATGGGCGGCACGTCTGCACGAAATTGGCCTGTCGGTGGCGCATACTGCCTACCATAAGCACTCGGCCTATATTTTGCAAAATGCCGATATGCCGGGCTTCTCCAATCGCGAACAGCAACAACTGGCACAACTGGTGCTCGCGCATCGTGGCGGTATCCGTAAACTCGGTGCGCATGTGCCGATGGAAGCGATGGCACAGATCCTGGCACTCCGTCTGGCGGCTATTCTCAACCGCAGCCGAATGGATCGTCCCTTGCCCCCTCTGGTGCTCACCGGTGTCAAAAATGGCTTCCGTATCGAAGCCTCTGATTCCTGGATTGATGACAACCCGCTCAGTCACATGGCGCTGATTCAGGAAGCCGAAGCCTGGCGTGATGCGGGCTGGCGACTCGATCTATCCGATAGTTTTTCCCGCTGGGAGTAAGCATGTCTCTGCGCAAATGGCTGCCCCTTTTCCTGGCGGCGTTCGCGCTGCCTGTTTTTGCTTCCGGATCGCATGAAACGGCCAGCCAGTTCCTCTGGCTGACCATGCTTTTGCTGTTCGCTCGTCTGTCTGGCCTCGTGGAGCGTTTAGGTTTACCCGCTGTACTGGGTGAGCTTGCTGCAGGCATGCTGCTTGGCAACGTGGTACTGGTCGGGCTGCCCTCGCTGAGCTTTATCGCAGGTGATCGCGTGTTGCAGTTTCTCGGTGAGCTGGGTCTTGTGATCCTGCTGTTTCAGGTGGGGCTGGAATCTGATCTCAAAGCGATGCGCGCCGTAGGTTTACGAGCGTTTTCCGTTGCCAGTGTGGGCGTGGTTCTGCCTTTTCTGATCGGTGCCGCGCTGGTAGGGCCATGGCTGTTACCAGGGGCCTCCACGATTTCCTATTTGTTTCTTGGTGCGGCACTGACCGCGACCTCGGTTGGTATCACCGGACGGGTTTTCAAGGATGCGGGGATGCTGAGTAGCCAGGAGGCTCGCATCGTTCTGGGTTCTGCGGTCATCGACGATATTCTCGGCTTGATCATTCTGGCGGTGGTATCGGCGCTGGCCATCAAGGGATCGGTGGATATCGCCCAGATCGGCCTGCTCTCTGCCAAGGCGTTCGCCATTCTGGCGGTGTTTTTCATGATCGGGCAGTGGTTTGCACCGCGTGTCTCTGCGCTGATGGCGCGGGTGCATGGTGGCGCATCCATGCAATTCACCGTGATCATGGCGTTCTGCCTAGGGTTTTCCTGGCTGGCTGATCTGGCCGGTCTCGCCGCCATTGTCGGTGCGTTTGCTGCGGGATTGGTGCTGGATGCCGCTGTAGTGAAGCCCTTTGAAGCAGCAGAATCGAATGAAGCGGCCAAGCATCGCATGATGCACATGGTCGAGCCGCTCGGCTTTCTGCTTGGACCACTCTTCTTTGTGCTGACCGGCATGCAGGTTGATCTGCATGTATTTGCCGATGTACAAACCTTGCTGGTGACCTTGGGCCTGACGCTTGCCGCATTACTGGGCAAGGTGGCTGCCGGCGCGGTAGCAGGATCGGGTGTGAATCGCTGGTTGATTGGCTGGGGGATGGCACCACGCGGCGAAGTGGGGCTGATTTTCGCCAGCATTGGCTTGTCACTCGGTGTGCTGACACCCGCGATTTATAGTGTGGTGGTCGGTGTCATGGTGCTGACGACGCTGGTCACCCCACCCGTATTGAGTGTGTTGATCCGCCGAATGCAGCGCGTGTAGCTTACCGGGACGTTTGCCAGCTGCGAAGCTGGGCTGCAATGTCCCGATCCAGTGTATCGCGCAGCGTCATACGGCGTCGATATTCAGCACGATGCTTGCTGGGGACGTGGCTGATATCGTGAATCAAGTTTGCAGGTAAGCGGAACATGCCATCCTGTTGCAGAACGCCACCCGCCTCTGTCCATACCGCATCGTAATCTGCATGGACTGACTCTCCCTGAAAGACCCGGGCAGCCGTGGAGACACACTGAATCTCCTGAATCCCGCATGCACGCTTGATGCTGTAGAGCGCATCTACCAGCAGGTTGCGTGGGCGAATGCCATGCAAGGCTTTGGTCGCATGCTTGACCGTGTCGCGAGCGCCTTCGTGCTTGGGTCCTTGTAAGCAGCCAACTACCAGCGCTTGCTTACCCGCTGCACTTGTTCCCAGACTAAATACCAGACGATAGACAATGAGGTGTGTGTCTGCCGTACGCAGTGTGAGCACCAACTCTCCCTCACGATCGAACATATCGGTTCGGGTGAGCACGAGTTCAAATGCAGCATCCGCTGTCTTACCCTGAATCTTGGCCAGTTGAAGGGTTTCACCCACGAGCATCTGTACAACAAAGCGGGGCGAAATCAGCCGGATGGCCATCTGATAGTGGCTGCGAATGGTATGCGCACGCAGATGGAACGTGTTTTGCCGATTTATGTAGGGGCGATACGGCTTGAGCAGCAGGCGTGGATGCAAATGCACCAAATCGCCCATACCGGACTGGTATAAATCGGTTAACCAGCGGACCGACGCTCTGGGACGGCATATGCATTTGCTGAGGAATCGCGCTGTACGGCTGTATTTCCGCTTCGTATCAATAGATGCAACTGCCCTGACTGCCCGTCCCAGCGCTTGCAGAGGGGAAATGGTGGCCACGCGGTGAGGCTGGCAAATCTGGTGCGATAGCGTGTCGACATCGATCGGCGACAGGCATGCAAGGGTGAGGTCTGACATCGTACGTAGCGGCAGCTCAGTAAGCTGTTTGAGTAGTTATAACGAATTTGTGTGACAAAATGTTACCAGATAAACATTTGATGTGTCAGATGTTTTTATGTATGTAACATTTTGCATGTTGGATACATATGTACAGCATCGAGCCCGTTGAGTCAGGCGTACAGGCTGATGAGGTCGGGGAGTGCGCATTCAAAAGCGCGGAGCGTCGCGCTATCTAGCCGGGTTTCAAGCCCTGCGCTCAGATCAAACAGCGTGCGTAGTGCACCACGGCGAAAGGCATCGCCGCGTGTACCGTTTGTCCGATGGTAGAGTTCGTCCGCGCAGGCAAGAATCAGGGCACCCGGATGAGGCGCGTCGTGAGTGAGGCGAGGGGGTGATTTCCCATTTGCCCAGACGTGATGATCGCGAATGATCGTGGCGGGGTCGCTGCATTCGCCATTCAAGGCAAGTAAGGCTTGTGCAGCGTGCGCCGCATGCATCGGTGCAAATTGCTGGTGATCGTCGGGAAGACTGGTGGCTGGTGTACCGGAGGTAGCCAGCAAACCGGTATCGTGCCACCAGCCGGCAAGTATCAGTGATTGCGAGGAAATGTGAGCTGGATGGTGACGCTGAATGTGTAGCGCAGCATCTGCAATGAACGCACTTCTGCCTATCCATGCCCCCCCGAAGCGGGTTTCCAGCCAGCCATTTAGCATGTGCCCCATCGACAACGCATGCGCAAATGCTGCCTCGGGCAAGTCGGGGGGCGCAGGCGGGTCATCCTCCAGTAGTCCGTGCAGCAGGAGCAACAGCGTGCGTGCATGATCATCTGCACGTGCCTGAGTATCTGCGCTGGCCATTTTCAGCGCCAGATCATGCAGCCTGGGATTCGGTTCAGGCACCTCATCTTGCCCACTCAGGGTTGGAAAGATATCGGCTAGTCTGCGAATCTCTTCCAGACTTTGCAGAATGGCCTCGGCTATGACCGCGCTGCAGATCAATTCCTTGGAGCGAATCCGCTGCAAGGTATTTTCAAGTGTATGAACAAAGTGCTCGTACGGGTGAGCGCGGCAGAAACCAAAGTCGCCCTTGATCGTGTGAATCCGGCGGAAAGCACTGGCCACGCTATCAGCCGCCAGCGGTGACTGCACAAGCGCATGCAAATCATTCGCGAGCCCGGCAAGGTGCTCGTCAAATTCGTCCAGAACGTCCTGGATCAGTGATTGGTCAAGCTCGATTGCTTGCATCTTGTCCGCCCGCATCCCGACGAATGGTCGGCCAGGATTTTCCGACGCCTTGTTTAGCTTAGCTCCATTTACGGTGGGCAGCTAACAGCTAACTGACGAAAGCGGATAACGCGGGCAGTCGGTCAGACTCGCAACTGAGATGTGCCCCTGTTCCGAAGACGTCGCTTGAATATGATGGGGATCTATATATCTAGAAGTTTCTATTTCCACATCTTTTATTATTTATTGGGATAAAGTGTATTTGTTACATTTCGTTTCCCCGATACGACGGCTGAAACAGGCATGCGCCGGCAGCCCGTTGGATAGACGGCAGCAATTCGCTACCGGGAAACGGTTTCAAAGGTAAAGAAATGAAACATACACATACAAGAATTACATCCCAAGTTGTTCTGGCACTTGCCACACTCTCCTCGCTCGCATGGGCTGCCGAGGATGCGCCGGCGTCATCTGATGCTGCCCGCTCGGAAAAGATTGTCGTTACCGGATCGCGAATCGCCCGAATTGATAAAGAAGGGCCAACCAGCGTCACCGTGCTGACAGCCAAAGAAATTGAGCAACAGGGTTACAAAAGCGTATTCGACGCGCTAAATAACCTGACGCAGAACACCGGCTTTGTTCAAGGCGATGACTATGGCAATACATTTACGCCAGCTGCCAATGCGGTGAGTTTACGCGGATTGGGGCCTAACCATACCTTGGTACTGCTCAATGGTCACCGTCTGAGCGACTATCCGATCGCATATCAGGGAACAGTAAATTTCGTAAATCTGTCTGATATTCCGGCAGGGCTGGTTGACCGAGTCGAGGTGCTCAATGGCGGGGCATCTGCGATTTATGGCTCTGATGCGATAGCAGGTGTGATCAATATCATTCTGAAAAAGCGTGTGACCGGATTGGATATTTCGGCACGAACCGGCAGCTTGCAAGACGGTGGTGGCAGGGATACGAAAGTGGCACTCAGCGGTGGCCTAAATGCCGATCATTTGAGTGTCGTGTATGCTTTTGATGTGAATCGACGTGCCATGCTGTGGAGTAAGGATCGGGCATTCATGGCTGATACCACGCTCGATGGTAGCGACCCTTATTCGACCTTGAAGCGCGTAGATTTAAACAAGGGTGTGAACTACGGTCTGGATGCCGTGTGTGGCGCATTTTCCAGGACATTTGATGGCAGTGTGCAAACGATTCAGGACGGTGAAGGTGGGAGCTATTGTGGCACCGGCAAATTACGACCGACCTACTGGACACTGCAAACGCAAAAGCAGGGTGTGAGCGGATTCACGGGCGTGACCTATGAACTCGATCCCGATCATACAGTGTTCGCCGAGCTTCAACTGGGGCGCAACGTCACTGAAAATAATACCAGCACTGTCTCATGGGTATCATCTGCACCTAACAAGCGGTATTTCCTCAATCAGAATACCGGCAAGATTGAACAATGGGCTAAACAGTTTTCCCCGGAAGAAATCGGCGGTGCTGAGCGCTGGAATCGCCGCTGGGCGGATACCAGCTTAAACGTGGCACTGGGGTCGCGTGGCAGGTTGGGGCAGAGCGGCTGGCACTATGACGCGGTCTACGCAGCATCAGGCTACGATAGTCGTGCGCGTACGCCGCGATTTCTGACAGGGTTGGATGAATTTTTCCTCGGCCCCAAACTGGGTACGACCAGCGGCGGCGTTTCAATCTATGCACCCGATCCCAAGCAATTCTATACGCCAGTCACTACGACACAGTTTGATGCGCTGACAGGTCAGAGTGAAGCCAGAAACAAGAGCTGGAACCAGACTGCAAGCCTGTCGGCAACCGGGGAGTTGCTGAATCTGCCTGCCGGGCCACTCACGCTCGCGACAGTGGGAGAACTCGGTCAGCAGGGCTATGTGAATGCCGCTGATCCAAGGTTGGCGCAGGGGGTGTTCTATAACAACAGCAAGTCGAACTATGTGAGTGGCGCACGTACCCGCTATGCGCTGGGTGCGGAGTTCAACATTCCGATCCTGAGTCAGCTGACTGGCACGCTGGCTGGCCGTTATGATCGCTATGCATTTGCCGATACGCGTATCGGGAAATTCACATCGAATGGTGGTCTGGAATACCGGCCAAGCTCATCGCTGCTACTGCGCGCAAATTACGCAACCAGCTTCCGCGCACCGGATATGAATTACACCTTTGCCAGTCAGGTGAATGGTTACTATGCCTCGACTACCGATTATTACCGCTGCGAGCTGGCAGGCCAACCGCTGTCCAAGTGCAAGTTCGCCAATTATTCGCCGGGTGCAAATTATACCCAAACCAAGAACAAGGACTTGCAGCCGGAAAATGGCCAGTCGTGGGGGCTGGGTGTAGTCTGGGCGCCAAATAGCAAATTGGACGTTTCGCTTGATTACTGGAAGATTCAGATCAATGACGAAGTGACGAATCTGGATGCCGGGCAGTTGCTGCATCAGGAGGCGCAATGCCGAAATGGTCAGTTGAGCGCCACATCGACCCAGTGTCAGGATATCTTCAGACGCATTGTGCGTAATCCGGCTGATGCTACGTTCCAGCCTAATGTAATTACCAATATTTTTGTCAATCCGATCAACGCGGCCGATGAAGTCACAAGCGGAATTGATCTGCATGCCAACTATCGCTGGCGCACTGAAGAATTGGGCCGGTTTGCCACCCAGGTACGCTATTCGCGGGTGCTGACGCATACCTATCGTCAGTTTGCCGGTGACGACGCTCAGGATCTGTTGCATGCAGAGGGGGCAACCGACTGGCCGTCGCGTCTGACAACTACGCTGACTTGGTCGAATCAGGCTTGGCGTGCTGCGCTGGCTGGCAATCTGTATGGCCGAATTTCCAATGCTGCTGGCAAGCGCTCATTGCCTGCCACATGGCTGTTTAATGGCAGTGCGGGCTATGAAATCAGCAAGCGTGCGAGTGTATCGGTGACGGTCAATAATCTGTTCAACATCACCAAGCGTGATGACTCGGCGGGTTGGCCCTTCTATCCGGTAGGCAACTTCACCCCGTATGGGCGGCAAATCTCGGTGGGCGGGGAGTACCACTTTAACTAAGCGTAAAAGAGGCGCTACCCAGGTTTGTCGCCCGGCTTGCGCCTTCTTTTCCTGTCTGGCTAAAACTGCCCGGCGGGATGTCCACGAATAGCAGAATATCGTAATATACATAGCAAGCAGTTGCTTGTTTTGTCGAATCATTCTGTAGAGTATTCATGCTGTCATCCCGCCTAATGTCTACGCTGCTTGCGTGCAGCCTGTCTCTGATGTCTCTGGATTCACACGCCCTGATGCTGGGTGAGCGAACGGTTGCCGACGCTGCACAGGTGGCCAACGCCACACTTGCGTTAAATGGCGCAGGCATTCGCAGTAAAGCCTATTTCAAGGTATACCTAGCGGCCTTGTATCTAGATAAGCTGACGAACAGTGTGAGCGACATTCTGGCGGATCAAGGACCACAGCGCCTGCAGATTACCTTTTTGCGGGATGTAGGTGGCGGCTTGCTGAGCCGGTCCATGCAGGAAGGACTGGATGAGAATTGCTCCGAGTCCGAACATGCGCAATTTGCAGCCAGCATCGAATCGTTTGCGGCCATGTTCGGATCGCTTGAGTCGGTACATGAAGGCGATGTCATTAATCTCGACTGGGTTCCCGATACAGGCATGGTGGCAACAGTCAATGGCCGGGCCATCCGAGACCCGCTGCCTGACCGCGAATTTTACAATCTGGTATTGCGTATCTGGCTGGGGGAGCATCCTGCCAGTAACGATCTCAAGCAGCGCCTGTTAGGCGTGCAATTGACCGGATAATTCCCGTCAAGCCGCGTATCCAGTAGCGTGACTGTCTCATAAAAGTGCTAGGCCAGCCGACCAGGGCTGGCCTTTTGCATACTTTTCCGGCGTTGATGCGGCATTCCCAGATGTCATGGCAAGCGAACTGGTATCATGCGGAGCCCGATATATGCGGAGTCCGCATATCGGTTCGCTTCTTTGATATTGATTGAATAAATGATGGGAATACATACCGTGTCACATGCATTGAAACAACCGTCTATTCGTCCCTACTGGGAACGATTTCCTTCGTTTTTTGCTTATCCGCTCTCTGGTGCGGGAATCGTCCCGTTCCTTGGTTTTTCGATTTCCACACTGCTCGTCATGCTGTGTGCAGTTCTGTTTTCTAAACTTGCCCTTATCTTGGTGGTATTGCTGACGCTGGCTTGGTTTAAGCATCTTTTTATGCTGCTTGATCGTACGGCAAAGGGCTTTTCGGGTGATTCATTGATCCATGAGGCTGAACACATCAATCTGTGGATCGGCGTCAAACATGGTTTTGCCCTGATGCTTGCCGGGATTGTTGTCGGGCTGACCGTTGCATTGAGCCCTGTCATGGGTGTGATCGTCGGGCTATTCTGTCTGATCGCCTGGCCCGCAAATGTGATGCGGCTGGCGCTCAGTGGCAGCTTTTGGGATTCCATCAACCCATTTCGCCTGTTTGAAATGATGACCATCATCGGTTTGCCCTATCTGGGTTTATGGGCATGCCTGGCGATGTTGTCCATGGGCAGCATGGCACTGAATGAGTTTCTGATCAGACATATGCACACTGCCATTGCAGCAAGCATGTGTACGACATTTGCCTTCCAGTATTTCTACATGGTGATGTTCCGGCTGATGGGATACGTGGTGTATCAGTTTCATGATGGCCTGGGTCTGCATGTACGTGACATTGAAGGTCAACCCGTGCGAGAGGCCACCGAGCAGGAAATCTCGTTATCCGAGTGCAATACGGCTGTTGCAGCAGGACAGGTAGAGGACGCGCTGCTCATACTTGATAAGGCACTGCGCCGCTATCCGTCAGATCTACCCTTGCTGAATGCCTCGCTACGACTGATGCTGGCCAGTAGTCAGGCGGCTGAGCGTGTAACAGAAATCGCCACGCGGCTTATGAATCTGCATCTGGCTGCACGTAAACATGGCCCGGCGCTGGATGTGATCGAGCAGGTTGCCAAACTATTGCCCGATTTGCGCCCGAAAGCAGGTGAAGATACTCTGGCATTGGCCAAATTAGCGTTTCAAACGCGGCGCATGGCCTTATCTCTGCGCCTCATTCGCGGATTCGACAAGGCGTATCCCAAGCACACTGCGCTGCCTGAGGTGATGCTGCTGGCGGCGCATATTTCAAGTGATCATCAACGGAACGATGCCCATGCACGCAAGTTGCTTGAGCAACTGATCCGCCACTTCCCCAATCACCCGGTGCGGGAAGAGGCTGAGCGCTTTCTGATGGTGCTGGAACGGATTGGCACGCTTTCCATTATGCAGAATCAGGATGCCTGACCTGCCATACGGGCTTCGACCGATTCCGGAAAATGCTTTTTAAGGAGTGTCCAGGCGGCAAGACTGCGTGTCTTGTCGCCGCGTACACGATGTGCCATACCCAGTTTGTATACCAGTGCTGGCAGTAACTGAATATGATCTCCTTCACGGGAAATCAGGCGTGCAAGCAATTGCTCCGCTTCATCCAGTTTACTCGCGGCAATCCATGCCGAGAGCAATCGCACCCATTGTTTGAGGCTGAGTTGAGGTAATTTAAGATTCTGTTGCCTGGCCATTTGCCATGCTTTAGCGGTATCGGCCGCATGCTGATCAACTGATGTAAGCTGCGCCGCCTGGAACAAACGGAATGCAGCCTCCTGAAGCACATTCGGATCTGGCTGCATACAGGCCGCGCGAAAAGCAAGTAAGCCCGGTTCAGGCTGGGAGATATCCTGATCAAACAGCGAAATATAGCTGCGGGCTGCAGCAGCGAACTCCATTTTCCGCATCTGATCATCTGCCAGTTCCCGCTGGAGCGCGTGGGCTTTGGCCCGATCATCCACCTCCAGCGCTTCTGCGGTTTTGCCTTGCTTGTAAAGGCGATACACCGCAATGAACACGGTTCCGCTACAGAGTCCGGCAAAGTGCGCCCAGTAGTTGACATGGCTTTCCGGATCGCCCAGTCGTTGCCATACCTCATGCGCAAGCCACCATGGCAATACCAGAATTGCAGGCGCACGCATCGTACTGAAATACACCACAATCCAGTAAAAGAAACGCACCTTCCGCAGGCCATACAGCATCACAAACATGGCCATCACTCCGGCGATTGCACCCGAGGCACCTAAAGAAATCGATCCTGCAGTGCCGGGCCAAATCAAATCGGGGAGGGTTGCACAGACGCCTGCCAGTACATACAGCAGCAGGAACAGGCCGCCACCAATCAATGCTTCCACCGTGTAGGCCACCATAAACAGGATCACCATATTGCCCACCAGATGATCGATGCTGCCGTGCATAAACATCTGCATGAACACCTGGGCGGTGGTAGGGGCACGTGGATGCAGTGCATACTTCCAGGTGAAATTTTTGGCCCACAGCAAATCAAACTGTTTGCGATTGCGCTGCCAGTCGGCATACAGGTGCTGTTCTGTATGTTGAGCAAGATCTTGCTGCAGTTGCCGTTGGAAATCCTGATTGTCGAGACTCGCGAGTACGGCATGCACCCAGCCTGCATGCTGCGAGCCTTCTGCTAGCGCCTGTTCTACTGCATCCGCTTCAGGTTTTGCACCGGCGCGCTGCAGAAAGGCTTGGTAGCGTGGTAGCTCGATGTCACCGAGTCCTGCTGACTGGTAAAGCTTGATGCCCTCATTCGCCGCACGTTCACCCGGCAACTGAAAGCCAAAGTAAATCAGAACGCATGAAATGATCAGGCAAAGCGTCACCCACGGCGGATTACGCCAGTTTGGGCGATTGGGCAGCGGTATAACAAGCATCGAATCAGTAGAACCTGATAATGAAAAGTGGCAACCCGTTACACTGTCAGGTTCCTGCCGCGTCTGCAACCAGACATTAGCTTGGTGTCCGCTTCATGCAAATACCGAGTTACCATCATCTCGTTTGCTTGGTAGGTACGCAGGCACGACCGCAAGTCGAGGTGCAGATCAAAACAACTTGGAAGTCAATGCCTTACGGTCTGCTGACAAGTGTTCACCCAAATGGGTGCTGGGCTTGTTTCGCCAGCAGCGAGACTTTTTTGCGAAGTGAAGCAATCGTATACAGCAGGCAGGCCATCATTTAACCCAAACGATGAAGAGAGCATGATCACCGTGAAAATATTGTGCGAAGCCATGAATGACAACCCTGCTACGAAGCATGTGGCAAGCAGGGCTGCGCACCTTTCGGGCCACACTGGGCTTGGGCGAATGAGCACTGTGTGTTCATTGATTTGACGCGTGAGCAATGCGCCATCTACTTGGGATGAATCCGGCATGTGCATGTGGCTTGGGGATGGCCAAAGCTATTTAGCTCACCACTATGTCATGACAAGATGACGGCGCAATGAATCGTGATCCGCAGCGGCGTGAAAAGAGATAATGCAGGTAACAAAATAACAAAAAAGCCAACCCCTTCAGGTTGGCTTTTTCATTTGCCGTTCAATAGCTTACGGCCTGATATTCTGGAGCGGGCGATGGGAATCGAAAACGTTGATCGGTCAACTTTTGATCTGATCATGGTTTGTGGATTTAAAAAATATCATTTTAAATCATTATCTTAGATATGATGGCGCTCACCAGGCACATCGACCTCAGCACCAATGTTGCAGAGCATTGCACACCGTAGTACCTAGCTCTGACCAGAATCCGACCAGACAACTCAGTTTGGAATCCGTGGGCTTGCAGAAGGGTGTGAAATGACTTTACTAGGTTGTTGCGAAAAGGTAGAAGGCAAGAAACGTACATCTTTTCCAAGCAGGACGACATCAGATTACCATCAAGTTGCACATTGTGCTGAGGCAAGCTGTCATTCTGTCGGTAGTAATGCGAAAAGTGGTGGCCAAGAAAGTTACGTCACGGTATCATATCAGCGATATCGTGAAGTTGACCCAAAATTTGGCTATGAACAATCGTGTAATTTCCCTTTTCTGCGGTACCGGCGGCATGGACTTTGGTGCACATGCTGCGGGATTCAGAACCGTATTTGCCCTCGATAATTTCAGAGCGGCCACGTCGACATTGTCGAACTATTTTCCTGACGTTGACGTTAGAACTACCGATATTTATTCATTCAATGAGTCAGCTGTTAATCCATATCCAGAAGCAGATATCATCATGGGTGGATATCCATGCCAATCTTTTTCAATGGGGGGTACGCGCAATCCGGAAAAAGATGATAGGTCCAATTTGTTTCTTGGCTTTGCTGAGGCGGTGAACAAGGTTAAGCCGAAAATATTCATTGCAGAAAATGTTTCAGGATTAGCTAAGCTTCAAAATGGTGAATGGTTTAAAAAGCAAATTGATGTCTATGAAAATCAATTGGCGGCAAAATATCACGTACATCATCTGCTTATAAATGCTGCTGACTTTGGCGTCCCTCAGTTTAGGAAGCGTGTATTTATTGTTGGAGTTAGGGCTGATATTTCAGATAGTTTCGAATTCCCAACGCCAACTCATACAAAGCCAAAGCTGGTCAATAAGCTTGGCCTACTGCCATATGCTTCACATGGCGATGCAATTGCTCACCTGCCTGCTAATCCGATCGGTGAATATTACGAAAGGCCGCATGATCCTGATGGGAACTTTGCATGGTACTTCATGTCCAGAAATCGTCGTCATCGATGGGATAGCCCAGCATTTACGGTGGTAGCAAACTTCAGGCACATTACTTTGCATCCCGCGTCCCCAGTAATGGAGCTTGAATGGAGCGATTTGGCGAATGGGTTTAAGCAGAAATGGCGATTTACTGATCATTATGATCACTTGCAATTTAATCCAGATTATCCATGTATTAGCCCTAGAAGACTCTCTTGGAGAGAGGCGGCAGCAATCCAAACATTTCCTCCCGATTTTGAACCAATGGGGACTTTGGAGGAAAAGTTTACGCAGATTGGAAATGCTGTACCACCCCTACTCATGGAGAAAATAATGCAAAAAGTACGTGAATTGATTTAGCGTTCAAACATCCGGTGTATCTTTTGACGTAGGGACTCGACTGCTGGCTTGTAATTTACTAAATTAAAAAGTCCTGTCCCGTGAATTCTGTCACAAATTTTGGGGTAATATTTGAATTGCCCGCCAGAAAGTGCGTACCATTCATATAGTACTTCGCCTGAATTATCAACGCCCACCAAGCGTTTTCCACTAAAATTCCAACTTGCAGGTGGTTGCAATGCGGACGTAAAACTCGAAACCAAGTATGTTCTTTCCCCATTAACCATAGGTGAGTAGAGTAGCGAGATATATACGCTTTCTTCCTCTACAAAGCGCTTATTTGCGCCAGGAATACTATCCAAGTAGGCACGTTGCGTCTGGAGACGTTCTGATGCTTGTCTTTCTAAAATGGTGGCCCCAAATTCTTCGGGGTGCTCCCTATTCCTAAACATTTCTTCAGTAAGTCCCTTTGTACGGCACAGTGCGAGATCTTTTGCTGCCGAATTAGAAAGTTCTAGGTAGGATCGCATAGTACGATTTTCTTCAGAATACGCGTGCAAACCATCCATTTCCTTGGATTTCACCGATGCGCCTCTGATAGAAATGCCACCTCTCTCGTTTGAGAGAACAATAAAATCGTAAAAAGCCTTATTTTCGGTGGTTCTGCCGTCGAGCAATTCGGCAAAGCAGCGTTCTATTTGCCGATAGTCGGCACGAGTGCTTGCATCAGGCTCTCGTAAATTTCCAGTTCCATCTCGAAAACTCCCAAGAAATTTTTGAAGATCCTCTAGTTCGCGTGGTGAAGGGCTGTGCGTGAGAAAAGGGCCAGACATTGTGAAACTCCCATGGCAAATTGAGTTGGCAATGTACTGCCAAAATATTTTGCTGTCAATACAGAAAATAAGTGGCCAAAAAAATGGCCTAAAATTTGGGGCGCTCTATAGCGAAACTCCATGGCCATATGGGTACAACTTGCCAAGCTACATAGGCAGGTTCTATGGAAGGTTCATGCCGTGCCGTGCTAAACTGATTCCAGTAACTCGTCAACAGGAGGGTTACTATGTCCATCCAAAGTCAGGCCACGGCAAGCCACAACATGCCGATTCAAACCTCGTTCAAGTTTTCCAAGGCTGCCTTGGAAGATGTTGCGTGCAATCTGCGGGCGAATCAGGTCAAGCAACTCGAATGCAATGACACTCAAAGCAAGGGGTTGCGTGCAGTCGTCTACCCTAGCGGCAAAGTCGTTTTTTACGCTCGGATAGCTCATCGAGGCTCATCCAAAAAGGAGCGACTGGGTGAGTTAGAGTTTGTTAGTGTCTCGACGGCCAGAGAACGTAATCAGGCCGTAAGGGCATCGGTTGCTGCCGGAAAAACCAAGTTCATGTCCCGAGGTGAAGGTCTTACTCTTTCGGACTTTTTCACCCACCATTACGTCCCTTCGGCATCACTTCGTAAGCGCACGCTACACACTGATCAGAGCCGATTCGCAAACTGGATTGCGCCTGCACTCGGGAAGTCATTCATCAACAGAATTCGCGTGATTGACGTTGAAAGAATGTTATCTACCATGGCGATCACGCCGTCGAAGGAGACCGGAAAGGTGCCTGCACCCGCCACGCTCAATCACATTCTTGAGTTGACCAAGGCAATTTTCAACCATGCTGTCTCATTGGAGTTCATCGAGACCAGTCCAGCAGCCAAAGTGCGTCGGACCAAGGTAGAAAATCGGCCTGATGACTTTATGTCACAAGATGATATGAGGGCATTTCTAGATGCTGCAATGCGTGATGAGGCTGTCACAGCTGCATCCATGCTCATGCTGATGCTACTTACCGGTGCTCGGTTGGGTGAGGCTCGACATCTTAAGTGGGATGATTTGAATCTGGATGCCAATGAATGGCGGATTACGAAGCAAAAGTCAGGTAAGAAGGGGAAAATCTACCTTCCGGATGTTGCTGCCACTATTCTCACAGCTATGCGTTCACGTTCAACAAATGCATATGTATTCAGCGGAACCTCGGAAGATGGGTGCATCGCACGACCGATACGTGTGTTTGACAGAATCTGTAAAGAGGCAGGGCTGGTCAAGTCGGGTAAGCGGCGCTTCCGCATTCATGATTTGCGCCACGCGTTTTGTAGCAGCCTTGCAGGAAATGGAACCCCATTTCATCTGGTATCCGCTGCAGCACGCCACTCAAGCATGGCTATGACCAAGCGTTATGTGCATGAGCATGCCAATGACTTGATCTACGCGGTGAACGAACATTCCATGAATGTTTCCCCTGAAAAAAAGTATGCGTAACACATTGTTCGTGTCGGAAAATTTAGGTATATTCCGGCTCCCTGTTGTTTGGAGCTGGTTGCCGGAGGTTCGGCAGGCTGGTACCCGGATCCGACAGCAAGCGTTATATGTAATCTGCCGAAAGTAAGGAATCAACATGCAGACTACAAGTACCGCGTTTTACGATGACTCATTTTTGACGACTTTGGAAGTGTCGAAGATACTCAGAGTGTCCCCATCGTCGCTGGAAAAGGACAGGCTAAAAGACCAAGGTCGCCAGCTTCCTGATCCGGTGTGGATTGGTCGTAGTGTCAGGTACAGCAAAAAGGTAGTAATGAAGTTCATCGCAGACCGTTCTTGAAGTTAGCAGTACCTCGAAGTTAGCAGTATCGGTTGATAAGTTAAGTAATTAGTTGATTTTGAAGATCGTTGAAAAAATTGAGATGACGAAAGAGCCCGCTTTATGCGGGCTTTTTCATGCCTATCCTAGACTTGCCTCCTTGATCAGTGTGGATACATGGGCGCTGGCTGTTCTCAGCCGGTCAGAGTTAAGGTGCGCATAACGCTGTGTTGTCGTGGTGTTGGCATGACCAAGAAGACCAGCAATTTCATGAAGGCTTGCTACGCCAACCAGATACGATGCATGGGTGTGTCGAAGGTCATGAATCCGCATCCCTGACGGATCAATACCCGCAGCCTGAAGAACCCGCTTCCAGGCGCGAGTCGGATTGCTGGTACGTTCACCATTTATGCCCGGAAAAATGTACGCACCGGCACCCGTGAGCTTACGAGCATTCAGGACATCCAGTGCCGTATCGTTCAGCAAAACATAGCGACTTTTCCCGGACTTGGTATGAGGTAGGTACCAAACCCGCTTATCTAAATCGACATCCTGCCACTTTGCACCTAAGGCCTCTTCACGCCGTGATCCCGTTGCCAGCAAGAATAAGAATGCATCTGCAGCAGAGCGGTTTTTCTCGTTTTTGAGTGCAGTAAGAAATCGTCTCAGTTCATCATCAGAAAGAAAACGTTCACGACGGTTGTTTTCTCTGTGTAGACGGATGCCTTTCGCTGGATTGTGATCAACAAGCCCCCACAGATTTGCTAAGTTATACCCCCTTTGGATCAATTCGAAGATGCGGTTGGCTGTACTGGGGCAGAGCTCGAGTTTTTTCCTGTTATGAAATTGCTGAAGCTCAAGTGAAGTGATATCGCAAAGGTTCCGTTCCCCGAATGCTGGTAGTACATGGCAGCGGATTCGGCTTTCATCGGCTTTGGCGCTGCGTTTTGTGGCTTCAAAATGAGGCCAGAGGTGCTCCGCGAAAAACTGCCGGAAGGTGAGACTGTGCATTTGCCTCCCCTGCATTCCCTGTGGGTCCACCCCTTTGGCTAGCAGTGCGCGGAGCTCAAATGCTTTTGTTCTCGCGTCTGCAATGTCAATATCAGGGTACTTGCCGATCTTCATGGACCGCTTTTTGCCATCGTGGGTATAGCGGAATAAGAATGACTTCCGACCGATCCTATTTACAAGAAGCCTCAAGCCGGTCACTTCGGCATCACTATATTCAATCTCCTTTGATTTGTTTTCCGCAGGACATGCGGGAAGGGCGTCTACTAGTTTTTTCGAAAATCGGAACTGACGGGTATGCATATGAATCAGTCTCGGATGCGAAGATGGGATGTGCCTAGGAGATCAAATCCTTTGCACGCTCTATAAAGTTTGACTGTTATTTGTCGGGAAGCCTCGTCAGCGATGACATTGGCAGGGCCGATTATGTTTGGCATGCTGATTTCTGGTGGCATCCGGTCCCTATCTGGTCTGGATCGCAAAATTGGGCCCAAAAACTGTTGAACACAGAATGGGCCCAAATATACGTATCAATCAAAATTTCGGGTTTTACGCCGGATAAACACTCGTGTATCAGCCCAAGCAAGAAGCTCTGCCTCTGATCGCGAAAGTCCGGCATCATGTTCACGGATGGCCGCTCGCTCTTCGAAGAACTCACGAACATCAGCCTCCTGATTTTCCAGCCAAGTCTTCAGTACGGCGTTGTCGGGTGTACTCATCAATACTCACCCGGCAGCAGGATAGTGGTCTGATGCCTGTCCGCTTCAGTGATAACCCAGACCGTATCGCTCTTTCCAAGAATGAATGACGACAATATCCGCTGATTGCTATATATAGCCAGATCATTGGCAGTTTGATCATCAGGGTCGACGTTGCCCCAATCTCCGGACAAGTGGCGCGCAAGTAAACTGGCAATCGTGATGCGATGACTTTTGACGATTTTCATTGCAGTTGGCGTAGCTACTATGTTTCCTGGAAGAAACAGTGCACGTAAGTGCATACATTTGCTCCTGATAGGTGTGACAATGCCTGCAAACTGAATTGCATGCGCACAATCAAATGACAGGGTTAGGCGAGGATTTCGGTTTGACAGGCAGCGAGAAGACGAGCGTCTATGCCTGTTTTTTTGGGGATAAGGACGAGATAGAAGTCACCTGCATCGCACGTGATTACCGATAGCTCGAAGAAGGTATCTTTATCTTCAAGCCATTCGTAGCAGACATCAAAATGTAAGCCGTCGATCTCAGAGATGAAGGGAGGGCAGGGAGGGCAAATTGCACCATCACCATGCTCAAAGACATAGATTTTCCCGAATTCCCGCCAGTCGAACGGGGCCCATGTTGTATCCCATTCACCAATGTATGTCTGGATGCATGAAACCATGCGGTCATCTGTTAAGCATCCCAGCTGCGAGGTATCAGTGATTTCAATCATGGCTGTTTGTTCCGTTTGGAGTGATGACTGATTGGCTTGCTGATCGCTTCTTTGCTTGTGGAGAGTGCTTTTGATTTCACCTTTGGTTCCAGTATGATTGTGGTACCATTTCCGGATAATTGCGAAGATAGCCATTGACTGACGTTTTCGGTTAGGAAAAGTAACGGACCACCATTAGGGTCAGGCTTGATAACTCCTTCGTTAATCAGGATTGCAGCGAGAAAATAAGCATTATTTGTACTGCGTCCGGAAGTAATTGAATTTAGTAATTTCGCGCTAAACCCCTTTTCCTGATTCTGTGTCGATATCAGGCTGGAAATCGATTGACAGCTCATTGGATGATCATTGAAATAGCCCCTTCCTTCATTGCCCGTAATTCGAATCCATAGATTAGATCTATCCGGTTCAATTAATAGCTGGTAGCTAAGCATTCCTTTGGATTTGGAGCGTAGCTTTTTTGCTTGTGCTTCTTTTATTAATAGAAATTCATTGCTATGCAACGGACGATTCATAATGCCCCCATTTGATTAAGATATCCTGACGTGCAATTCGAAATCGATCTCAATTTCGGATGGCAGGTATTCTTTGAAATTTTCAAATGGAAGGTAGAGCGATTCGAGAGGGTCGGTGTTGTTCATTGGACAATGCCTTGCTGTTAAAGACATGTCCTTATATATGCACGTTTCTTATGTGAATACGTCGCGGTATTTCTGACACGTAATTCGTCCCGTGAAATAAAAAAGGGAACCAGATTGGTTCCCTTTTTTAATCTGATTCGGTTAAAACGTCCGAAATTTATCAAATAGATATGAGAAGTTCTTGTGGGGGGGCTTTCCTAGTCTTCTAATAACTTATATGTAAAACGATCTTTGTATTTTCTTTTAAGTCTAATTATATATTGGCTGTCACTGTCAGAATGAGTGGGCTTGACCCCAAACTTTTTTGCATGCTTACCAAAAACACTGCTGGTTGTAACGCGAATGCCATTATCATGGCAGTAATTACGATATAGGTCGTAAATGTGAGCCTTTTCAATTACGATCGGTTCACTATCGTCGGTGTATTCTTTCAGAAAGGTCGCAATTGGATCGTTAAAGAGCAGAAATTTTTCAATGGCCTGATTACTTGATGGTACATCAGTGTAGTCTCCATTTTCCACAAGTCGTCCTAGCCCTTCAAGCGCCCATCTGAAGATGGCAGCTTGTTCTGCTAGCAGTTTTTCCAACAGGTTGACGTCTCGCTTATCCTTCTGAACAGTGACGTTGAACTCAACAATCTTGATTCGGCGGATAAAGCCATCACTCAGATCGGTGAGTGGTGGGAGGTCGTTCATGCATGCCAAGAACTTTGCTGTGTTATCAAGACTATAAGCTCGCTCATTCTTATTTTCGACTTGAACGCTATCGCCAGTGATAAGTGCCTTCAAAGTGCTTTCATTTAGCTTCTTGCGTGGGTTAACTTCCGAGCTTACATTCAGTAGTTTCCCATCTATTTGTGCTGTATTGAACGGCCTTGATCCACCAAAGTCGTGTAGTTCAATGCTGGAGCAATTATGTCGTCCGATGACCGCCTTAATTACGTCTGTCAGTACCGATTTTCCATTTGATCCATTACCAATGAACCAGATCATTTTGCCCAAGCGCTTGGCGTCGCGCTTGAGGCATGCGCCCATGAATTCTTGGATCAACATGATTTTTTGACATTTATCATCATCGGTGCTAAAGATGTTGTTAAGAAATTCAAGAAATCTGTGCGGTTGGCTATTTTCATCCACAATCCCTGCTTCTGAATAGTCAAGATAGGTTCTTGTAAAGTACTTGCTAGATAGCGGTACAGTTTCCATCTTTTCAAGATCCAGAAAACAGTCTTTCAGGCATATAAGATGGTCTGGAAGGTATTGGGGGTGTGTAAACTTTGAAAGTTTGATAAGTTCAATGTGCTTTGAAATATCATTTGTTTTGCTGCTGAGTATAGTTTTATCTGTATTGAATATCATACTCCTAAGCTCTGCTTCATTTACTTCACTCCAAATAGGAGATTTGTACTGAAAGAACTTGCCAGAGCTTAAATAAATTGTGTTGTTAATAATACTGTCAATGTCGATAGTCATTTCAAAACTTTCTTCAATGGATTATGAAGCGTTGATGCAAATGACCCTGATGCTCCTTATGCATTCATGCGCGTACAGTTCGTACGTTCACAGGGTTAAACCAGATGAGCAGTACGAGCGCCTATACCAGATGCAATCAGGGCATCAATGACCCGCTTGCATTTACGCGATGCTGAAGCTGTTTGTCCGCTTTTTTAATGATCATGTGGACTAAACAAGCTCCAGTTAGGGTATTGTACATGCTGCTAAATTTGATGTGAAGTGTTTGATTTAAAAGAAAATTTTTGGGAGGTTAATTTGCGGCAGCATCCAAGGAGGTATGGCTCAATGCGCCCCAATGCAAGATAGATATTTAATATTTATATTCATGGTGTAAATCTTGCGTGAAATTTGGGATAGCAGGGAGGGCAAATCGTGTGTTTTGGATGAGGGGGGTGATAGTGCGGGTGCGTGACGTATTTGGGAGGGCATTGGTAGTTTCTATCAATCTCTCTCTGATTGGTGGTGGTCGTGGCACATTCAACAATAGGCGTATGTTTCGGTCAATTTCGCATGCTGGGTAGATTTTTTCGACAATACGCGATCAGATACCAAGTGTTGCATGACAGCGCGGACGATTCTGGTTGCCTTGCCCGCCCTTTTTCGAAAGGGCAGATCGGGTACGCAGCCATCAGGAGCAATACTCGTCTTCATGATCTGCGCTTGCGCTCCATATGCCCTATAAGATACGATCCTATGCGGCTTATGGGAGCCTGCCCCTTCCGCCCACTTGGGCATGGTGAATCCCTGTTTTATTTGTTATTTCGCTGCTTTGCTCCACAATTGAGCACTGAACGGAAACGGGAGGCCTGTTCTATCGCGTGCTTTGCGAGGAGTAAGTCATGCCCCATCTCACCTCATTCGAGGCGAAACAAGTTGCAGCCTATCTGAAAGCTTCGTCAGCTTTAATCACTGATGCTTCTACACATCTGAAACTTGGTCAGTGGCTGGAGGTTATATCGCGCTCTTGCGGATTTCGTGACTGGAATGCAATGTCTGCAGTCGTTCCTAAGCAACCCGACAACGACGATTTTGATACATTTTTCGGCGTAGCCAGAGTTTTTGTTCACGGACGAAGTGAAGCAGATCACTTTATATGGTTTCGCGACCAACAGTCCAGTCCAATTGAAGTTGCAAACAAGCTAGCGGATTTGGTAAGCATCAAATTAGGGCATTCAGCTAGGGGCAGTCACTTTTCTTACTCTCAGCCTGATGTAAATTACCTTACTGACTACACCTCCGCGCTGCGTGCGTGGCCAGCCACTTCCAAAGATAGAGCCGCACCGATTGTGGCGGTATCCTCTAATCAGCAAATCAAAATTTTGCTTTGGTGGCTGTGTGACAATGCTTGGGCTAGACAATATACGACCAGTGAAGGATATAGTGTTATCAGGTCCTTCTTTTTTTCGCATGATGGAGCCCCATTTACCTCAAAATCTGAATTTGTCAATGATGTCGAATCATTAACTAACAGGTTTCTCGCGACTTTAACTGGAATACATCCGCATGCGCGGACGTGCTTATATATTCCTGAATTCCCAAATGGAGTAAATGATTCATTTATCCCGGTAATAGTTCGAGAGGGACATCCACTCGGAACTACCTCTGAATTGAACTATGGCACTAATAGGCTGGAAGCATGTCGACGCGCAATCGTGCAAAATCTAGAGAATGGTATCAGTGAGGCAGATATGTGGGCAATTTCGTCCAGATATCGAGAGTCAGGCGATGACCCAGTTTCGGATTACTCTGGAATCTATGAGTAAGATCATGCTTCTCAAGATTGATACGACATTACCGAGGAAGAAGTGACATCTTATCATTGTCAGTGCTCTTCATGCTGCTGCGCGCTTTACGCCGATCGTCTTCCTGTTGGTGAGGGCTACCAATTCATCATGATTGGCGCACTCTGCTCATCTTGCCAAACCGAGCAGGATCGGGCAACTAAGGGCAATTTCTACTACGATGAAGAGTAGGAAGGTATGAATTCGAACCGTTTGCACGGCGGCATTAGTATTGAGATGTATATATGATGGATCGATCCCTGTTCCCGTTAACGCGAAGCTAATCGATACATTAACTCCGCGCTCTTCAGAAAGGCTAGGTCGGGCACGCAGATTTGGATTTCGTAGCACCCGATAGCAACCCGCACTGACCAGAATCTGACCAGACAACAAAAAAGCCAACCCCTTCAGGTTGGCTTTTTCATTTGCCGTTCAATAGCTTACGGCCTGATATTCTGGAGCGGGCGATGGGAATCGAACCCACGGCACAAGCTTGGGAAGCTTGGGTATTACCATTATACGACGCCCGCGTGATCCGCATTCTAACAGGGTTTGCCGACGAGCGGCAGGAAATTCCCACTCATTCAGGTGTGCTTAGTTACTGCACACATGAAGTAGAGCACATCATCAATGTGCGAGGCCAACGTGCTGCGCGTGTTTGAGTGCTGCGATGCAAGACCGCACCATGCCCGTATCGAATGACGCTCAGGGATGAGAGTGTGTAGATGTGAGGGCAGGAGCGGAATGCCTTGCGAAGCTCAGACTATCCGGACGTATTTATTCTCTTGGTGGAATCGGCATCAGCCAAATCGTCGTGCCTGCAAGCCGGTCATGCAGAAACTGTTTCGAGCGATCAACAAATGCCCACAAAAATGGCAGTGCAGCAATCGCCAGGGTGAGCCACCAGATCCACTTATTGTTCGCTGATTGCTTTTTTGCCATCCAGCCGTAGAGTGTGGGTGCCATGCATGCAGTGAGGATCAGATAGCGAATCGCAGCGGCTTTCAGCGTGACGGGGTGTTGCTGTGAATCCAGTAATTGCAGCCGCCAGACTTTCATGGCAAGCGTCTGGCCGCGTTTGCGCCAGCAGTAGGCGAAATAGGCAAATACCCCACCATAGACCAATAAAAATTCGAGTACATTACCCTGCATCGAACTCAGGATAAGCGCATAGGAAAAGGCAATTGCAAGCATGACAGCAAGTACGAGAAAAGCCTCGTAGGCCAGGGCAATCAGGCGTCGCCAGCGCGGCGCCACGGTAAGTTGGGTCATTTGCTTGGATGAGTGGAGGATGTTTGAGAGGTGGCCGGATGCTGTGCTGTCATTCGCTTTTGTAATTGCTGACGAGCATGTGCGCGCTGTTCCGGGGACAATTGTTTCAATTTACGGAAGTTCTGCCGAGCCTTACTGCGCTCTTCGGTAGACAGTGCGGCCCAGCGAGGTAGCCGCGCCGATACGCGCGCCTGCTGCTGCGGCGTCATCGATGGATACTGATCTGCTACTTTAACAAGACGCTTGCGCTTTGTATCGGGGTAGGTATCCCATTGTTTCGCCAGCGGCGCCAACACGGATTGCTCGGCAGGGGAGAGTTCCGTCCAGCGTGGGGCTGGTCGGTCGCCGGCAATTGCGAACTGCATGGTGCAGGCCAGCATCAAGGACAAAGCCAGTATACGCATGCTCATTGACCCTTTGTGACCTGATCCACATGGTCACCCAGATAGGCTTCCATGGGCAGTTCATCCGCGAGCAGGTGCAGGTCGTCTTCTTCGTCTTCTACGGTGCCTTGGATGTACAGTGTGACCATCAAGCCAAGCAAAATAGCGAATCCACCCAGCATCCAGCTGCGTTGAACCGGGTGGCGTTCCAGCCAGTAGCCGACACCCGCAAAGACGCCGACATGAGCGGGTTCGCGCGCGTGCGCTAAAGCAGCCATGCGTGCCCGTGACAGCTTGTGAAGCTGGGTCGCATTTAGCGGCGCATCATCGAGATAGCCCGCAATGCTACGTCCGAATTTGTCTTCATTGATGTGGTGAGTGTGTTCCGTTTTCATGATTCTACCCCCCTGGATTTCAGCCAGGCAGCCAGGGCTTGCGTAGCACGCGAGCAATGTGTCTTCACGCTGCCCTCGGAGCACCCCATGGCCTGGGCGGTATCGGCAACGTCCATCTCCTCCCAGTAACGCATGAGGAAGGCTTCCCGTTGACGTGGGGGCAGCGTTTGTAATGCTTCTTCGATGAGCGTAATCGTCTGGGCCCGATCGAGCTGTCTTTCCGGCTTGGCAAAGACCTCGCTCGTCGGGTCGATATCCATTGTTTCCAGTGGATCGACTTCGTCTTCATCCTCCTTGCGGGTGAATAGGGACGAGAAGAGGCTGACCCAGCTGCCGCGTACCTTGCTGCGTCGAAAGTGATCGCGGATGGCGTTTTGCAGGATGCGCTGAAACAGCATGGGCAACTCCTCCACCGGATTATCGGTGTAGCGTTCCGCTAGCCGCATCATGGCGTCCTGCACCAGATCAAGGGCAATGTCGTCATCCTGAACCGCGTATTTGGCCTGTTTGAATGCCCGGCGTTCGACTTCAGCCAGAAAGCCGGACAATTGCTCGTATGTAGCCAGTTTGGGTCTCCAGAGTACGAATTCGTGCGCGCGCTGATACTAGCAAATGCAACAACCGTTTGTCAGTGTGTTTTCTGGATGCTGCATTGCAGAAAAGCGGTTGACTTAGTAGAGGGAACATGGCTAATCTTGAGTCATCTATTTCGCCATCGGCCCGTATTGCACCACCCGCATGTACGGTCCAGCAGCGCTCAAATCGAGAATGTCAGTCAGCCACAAGCTGTCACGATGTTCGCCATTGGCTTGGGATGCATGAGGTTTCATCATGTTTCCAACACTCTTTGAAGTCGTATCAAGACTTTTCGCTGTACACGTTGCAGTTCGCACTATTCGTTTTACAAGTCAGCGTGAGCCCGAGGGTTCGCGTCAGATTCTGGTCAAGTTGTCGCTGGTTCGGCGCATCCGTGATGCATCGAAGCCACGAAACCGGTTCGGGTTGAGCCCGGCTGTTCCGGCATCTGTCGATACGCTGCACGAACGCGATCTGCTTGGTTTTTCTTTACCGAGGAAGACATCATGGAAATGTCCGGAGCGGAAATCCTTGTCCGTAGTCTGCAAGAGGAAGGCGTCGAATATGTGTTCGGCTATCCCGGCGGCGCGGTGCTCGAAATTTACGATGCAATTTTCAAACAGGATCAGTTCAAGCACGTTCTGGTTCGTCACGAACAGGCAGCGGTACACGCTGCAGATGGTTACTCGCGCTCCAGCCGCAAGGTTGGCGTTGCCCTGGTGACCAGTGGCCCCGGTGCAACCAATGCGGTGACCGGCATTGCCACGGCCTATCTCGATTCCATTCCCATGGTGGTGATTTCCGGCCAGGTGCCGACGGCCGCCATCGGTCTAGACGCGTTTCAGGAAGTGGACATGGTGGGGATTACCCGCCCGTGCGTGAAGCACAATATCCTGGTGAAGGATGTCCGTGATCTGGCGTCATCGATCAAGAAAGCATTCTTTATTGCCACGACTGGCCGTCCGGGTCCGGTGGTGGTGGATATCGCCAAGGATGTCACTCAGGCGAAAACGACATTTGCCTACCCGCAGACCATGTCGATGCGCTCCTACAATCCCCCTTCAAAAGGCCATCCGGGCCAAATCAAGAAGGCGGTGAATCTACTGGGTGAAGCACGCCGGCCGGTGTTGTATGTCGGGGGCGGCGCGGTATTGGCCAATGCGTCCGAGCAAGTGCGCGAACTGGCACGCATGACCGGTGCACCGGTGGTGAATACCCTGATGGGTCTTGGCGCCTTCCCGGGCGATGATCGCCAGAATCTCGGCATGCTGGGGATGCATGGCTTGTACGAAGCCAATATGGCCACGCAAAACTGCGATGTGCTGGTTGCCATCGGCGCGCGGTTTGATGATCGCGTCATCTCGGTGCCACAGCATTTCCTGTCGACCCCGAAAAAGATCATCCACATCGATATCGATCCGTCCAGCATCGCCAAGCGCGTGAAGGTGGACATCCCGATCGTAGGCAATGTGCGCGATGTGCTCGATGAAATGATCGGCTTGATGAAGCAGACGGGCGTGATGCCGCCAGCCGAGCCGCTGGCTGCCTGGTGGCGCCAGATCGAAGAGTGGCGTCGTCACGACTGCCTGAAATTCGAATGGTCGGACGAGGTGATCAAGCCGCAATATGTGGTGCAGAAGCTCTACGAAATCACCAAGGGCGATGCCTTTGTGACATCCGATGTCGGCCAGCACCAGATGTTTGCTGCGCAGTACTACAAGTTCAAGAAGCCGCGTCAGTGGATCAATTCCGGCGGTCTGGGCACCATGGGTTTCGGCTTGCCGTCGGCCATGGGCGTGCAGCTGGCTAATCCCTACGATACGGTGGCCTGTATTACCGGCGAAGCGTCGATCCAGATGTGTATTCAGGAGCTGTCGACCTGCAAGCAGTATCACATCCCGCTGAAGATCATTAATCTAAACAATCGCTATCTGGGCATGGTGCGCCAGTGGCAGGAGTTCTTCTACGGCAACCGTTACTCCGAATCCTATATGGATGCGCTCCCTGATTTTGTGCGTCTGGCCGAAGCATACGGCCACGTGGGTATCCGCGTGGAGAAGCCGGGCGATGTCGAAGGTGCACTGCGCGAGGCCATGAGTCTCAAGGATAGGCTGGTTTTCCTCGATTTCATTACCGATCAGAAGGAAAACGTCTTCCCGATGGTGCAGAACGGCAAGGGCCTCAACCAGATGGATCTGCCGGCTCACATGCGCGAGCTGCAATTGGGGCAGGCGAGCAAAGAGCGTGACTACGGTCATCTGTGCTGAGGGAGAACGCCATGAGACACATTTTATCGATTCTGATCGAGAACGAAGCCGGTGCGCTGTCGCGTGTGGTGGGGCTGTTTTCCGCACGGGGTTACAACATCGATTCGCTGACTGTATCGACCACTGAAGACGCCACCCTGTCGCGGATGACCATCGTGACGCACGGGTCGGATGATGTGATCGAGCAAATCACCAAGCAGTTGAACAAGCTGATTGAAGTCGTGAAGGTGATCGACCTGAACGAGTCCGACCACGTGGAGCGCGAACTGATGCTGATCAAGGTTCGGGCCACCGGCAAGGATCGCGACGAGATGAAACGCATGAGCGACATCTTCCGCGGGCGGATTCTGGATGTAACCGAGAAAACCTACACCATCGAGCTGACCGGCGAGAGCGCCAAGCTGGATGCATTTATCGGCAGCGTCGACCGCACGTTGATTCTGGAAACTGTTCGCACAGGCGCATCGGGTATCGGGCGTGGCGAGCGGATTCTGAAAGTTTGATTGAGAAAGACACCTGCAGCAGGTGCCGGAGCACCCAGGCAGGTCTGAGACAACAGATTAGATAAGGAACAGATCATGAAAGTTTATTACGACAAAGACGCCGACATCAGCCTCATCAAGGGTCGCAAGGTTGCCATCATTGGTTACGGTTCGCAGGGCCATGCCCATGCGCAGAATCTGACGGACTCCGGTGTGAACGTGACCGTGGGCCTGCGCCGTGGCGGTGCATCGTGGAGCAAGGCCGAGAGCGCTGGCCTGAAGGTGGCTGCAGTGGCCGATGCGGTGAAAGAAGCCGATGTGGTCATGATTTTGCTGCCGGACGAATCGCAGCCGGACGTGTACTACAAGGACATCGAGCCGAACATCAAGCAAGGCGCTGCGCTGGCCTTTGCACACGGCTTCAACATCCATTACAACCAGATCGTGCCGCGTGCCGATCTGGACGTGATCATGGTGGCACCGAAAGGCCCGGGCCACACCGTGCGTTCGACCTACAAGCAAGGTGGCGGTGTGCCGTCGCTGATTGCGGTGTATCAGGACAAGAGCGGTAAGGCACGCGATGTGGCGTTGTCCTATGCGGCTGCCAATGGCGGCACCAAGGGTGGCGTGATCGAGACCTCCTTCCGTGAAGAAACCGAGACTGACCTCTTCGGCGAACAGGCTGTGCTGTGTGGTGGTGCGGTCGAGCTGGTGAAGATGGGCTTCGAAACCCTGACTGAAGCGGGCTATGCACCGGAAATGGCTTACTTCGAGTGTCTGCACGAACTGAAGCTGATCGTCGACCTGATGTACGAAGGTGGCATCGCCAATATGAACTACTCGATTTCCAACAATGCCGAGTACGGTGAATACGTGACTGGCCAGGAAGTGATCAACGAGCAGTCCCGCGCTGCCATGCGCAATGCCCTGAAGCGCATCCAGACCGGTGAATACGCCAAGCGTTTCATTCTGGAAGGCAAGACCAACTATCCGGAAATGACGGCCCGCCGTCGCCTGAACGCTGCGCACCCGATCGAAGTGGTCGGCGAGAAGCTGCGCGACATGATGCCGTGGATCAAGGCCAATAAGCTGGTGGATCAGAGCAAGAACTGATTGATTGCTGAGTTGAAATGAACAAAGGCCGGGGAATCCGGCCTTTGTTGTTTGGAATGCAGATGCTTATCCGCGCTTGGCCGCCATCGTCTCACCCATCCGCGTCGGGCGAGTCGCTCTCCAGTCAGACTGGAACTGCACGCCAGCGGCTTCAGGGAAACACAGAACCACAGTTGAACCCAGCAGGAAGCGGCCCATTTCCTCGCCCTTCTTGAGGTTGATGCCCTTGCCTGTGTAATCCCACTCGCGTATTTCACCGGGGCGCGGCGGATTGACGACGCCATGCCAGGTGGTGGCCATGCTGCCAACGATGGTTGCGCCCACCAGCACCAGTGCCATCGGACCATAGGCGGTATCGAACAGGCAGACCACGCGCTCGTTCCGCGCAAACAATCCCGGTACGCCGCGCGCGGTGGCTGGGTTCACGGAGAACAGATCGCCCGGCACATAAATCATCTTGGTGAGTGTGCCATCGCAGGGCATGTGGATGCGGTGGTAGTCACGTGGGCTGAGATAGATGGTGGCGAACTGGCCGTTTTCGTAACGCTTGGCCGTAGCGGCATCGCCGCCCAGCAGGGCTTGCGTGGAATACTGATGACCCTTGGCCTGAAAAATCTGATCGCCTTCGATCTTGCCGAGCTGACTGATGGCGCCATCGACCGGACACACCCAGGGGCTCTCCGCAATCGGACGGGCGCCCTCTTTCAGCGGCCGGGTAAAGAACTCATTGAAGCTGCCGTAGTAAGCCGGATCCGGATGTGCAGCTTCCGCCATGTTCACATTGTATTGCTGGATGAAGCGGCGAATCGCCCATTGCGATACTGTCTTGCCGCGATAGTTGGCGAGCCAGCCCGCCATCCGGGTCAGCGCGAGTTTCGGCAGGCAATACTGCAGGGCAACGAACAATTTGTCGGACACGATTCACCTCGATTTCAGTACAAGCGGCGCATTTTACCTAAACCGCGCATCCATCGTGCCGGCAAATCGAATTTTGTCCTGTTAATCGATGCGTGAGTCAGTTTGGTGTTGCGTGCGTGTCGGCACGAGCGAGCTATGAGTGTGATGTGGTTTGATCATGAATGATCACGGTGCGACACTGCCACGCTATCAGCACAAGTCGTTTCTACAAGATTAAATCTGGAGGTTGGCATGCTGGATGGAATGGGCGGAAAGATAGCGGGAGGCAGGACATTAACCATTCTCGGATGTCTGGCAGTGCTGCTGTTGCAAGGGTGTGCATTCACCATCAAGGACGACATGCTGATCAACAAGGTTGTCGTTGAGAAGCGCCTGAGCGAACTGGCACCGGAGCACGCAATCACAGTGGCGATGCCTGATGGTGACAAGCTCGAAGGATTGTTCATTCCATCCCCACAGGCGCGTGCCTCGGTGCTGTTTCTTGGCGGGAACGCGCAGTCGGTACAGGGCAACTACCGCTTCCTCACACAGTATGCAGACAAGCAGCATGTGAATGTGATGTCGGTCAATTATCGTGGCTATGCCTTTAGCGAAGGACAGGCGCATACCGAAACGCTAGCCGATGATGCGGCTATTTGGCTGGAGTACTTGCGTGCGCGCCCGGAAGCAAAGGGTTTGTCCATTGTGATGCATGGATTGTCGATCGGCAGCATTACGACTGGGGCATTTCTGGGGCGGGCGCATGTGGATGGCGTGATCCTGGAAAGTACGGTGACAGACGTGCGCCAGTGGGAAGAAAACGCGGTGCCCGGATGGGTGAAGTTGTTCGTGCGACTGGAGTACGGCCCGTTTATCACGGTGTACGACAACCGCAGCAATATCAAACGCTATAACGGGCCACTGCTGGTCATCACCGGTGGGCAGGATAGACTGACGCCACCAGTGATGTCCCGAGCCGTATTCGAAGCATCAGGTTCCGCGAAAAAGCAGTTGCTGGAAATTCCGCAGGGCGGGCATGTCGGCCTATGGGTATATCCGGAATATCAGGGTGCGGTGGATCGCTTCTTATCGGAATTGAAGTCGGAGCAACCGGCGGCATCTGTCAACCCGACGGCCGCAATTGCAGCGAATTGAGCGCGAAGCATAGAAGAGCATGCGGGCAGCCTTGACACACAGGGTGCCCGCTTTTACTCTCACTGGATGAATCCGAACACCCGTCCCCAAGCAGGCGTCAAGCGCGACCTGCGCCGCCAGAGCATCTATCTGCTCCCGAACAGTTTCACGCTGGCTGCATTGTTTTGCGGCTTCTATGCCATTGTGCAGGCGATGAACCGTAACTTTGATCACTCTGCTGTCGCCATTTTTGTGGCGATGGTGCTGGATGGCATGGATGGCCGCGTTGCCCGCATGACGCATACGCAAAGTGCCTTTGGTGCAGAGTTCGACTCGCTGTCGGACATGGTGTCCTTCGGTGTGGCCCCTGCACTGGTTGTATACGAGTGGATGCTGCGAGGTTTTGGCAAACTGGGCTGGATTGTGGCCTTTATCTATTGCGCTGGTGCTGCACTGCGTCTGGCGCGTTTCAATACCAATATCGACGTGGTCGACAAGCGCTTCTTCCAGGGCATGCCTTCACCTACGGCTGCGGCTATGGTGGCAGGCCTCGTGTGGGTGTCGCTGGAAATGGAATGGAGTGGTGAAGGCCTTCGCTGGGGCGCGCTGTTTGTGACCGCGTTTGCCGGCCTGACCATGGTCAGCAATGTGAAATACTGGAGCTTCAAGGAAATTAATTTCCGCAAGACGGTACCGTTTTTTGTGCTGGTGCCGGTGGTGTTCCTGTTGCTCGCAATCGCCGCCAAGCCCCAGGTAGCCTTGTTTGCGCTCTTTGTGGCCTATGGTTTGTCTGGCTATGTGATGTGGCTGGTCAATAAGTTACGTCACGGCAAGAAGGCTTGACAGGCGTTTCTACATCCCCTATTGTCGATCTTATGGAACTGTTCATCGCTGCCCTTCTGTCGCTACTACTACTATCCCGTCTCAAAGACCGGGCAGGCAGTCGCGCACGCGTAAAGGCCACACAGCGTTGACAGCATAAGGATTACCAAAAAAGCCGCCCGGCAACCGTCGGGCGGCTTTTTTTCCGTCTGGCGTTCCGGCACCCCATTATTTTGCCAGACGAGGTCATCATGTATCGCATCGAAGCCATTGCCCCGGTTCACTTGCCCGGTTTTCGCCTGACGCTGGATCAAGTGGCGCGCGAAGATCGCTATTTCCGCATTGATCGTGCCCCCAGCCTGTATCGCCTGTGTTCCGACGTGGATACTTCGCTGGCGCAAGGCGGTGTACATCGTGTCGCGACTGTCCAGAACGAAGTGGTGGGCTGGTGTGATATCCGTCCGCTTGATGCGGGCGACTGCGCCGAGCTTCGCATGGGGGTGGATGCTCGTTATCGCAATCAAGGGATGGGCAGCGAGTTGATGCAGTCGGCGCTGGATGCGGCATGGCAGCAGGGCATCCGCCAGATCACACTGGAAATCTACAATGGCAGCGAGGCAGCTGCGCGATTCTGCGAGCGAGCCGGGTTTCGCCGCGTGACACCGGAAGGTGTTGCGCCAAGCGCGAAAGACGGGCACGGGCAGACAATCGTCATGGCGCTTTCGCGTCCGGTACAGTAGGCTGCGCGCGGACCCACCCTGGTCCGCGACAAGCCCCACGAAGGTTTGGAACACTGGAGAGAGACATGAGCAACAATCGCCTTTACATCTTTGATACGACCTTGCGCGACGGTGAGCAAAGCCCCGGCGCCGCCATGACCCGCGATGCGAAGATCCGCGTCGCCAAGCAACTCGAACGCCTCGGTGTCGACATTATCGAAGCGGGTTTCGCCGCCGCCAGCCCGGGTGACGCAGCGTCCATCCGCGCGATTTCCGAAGTCGTCACTGAATCTACTATTTGTTCACTGGCACGTGCCAACGAGCGCGACATCCGCGCCGCCGGTGAAGCCATCCAGCCTGCCAAGCGCGGCCGGATTCATACTTTTATCGCCACCAGCCCGATCCACATGGAGCACAAACTGCGCATGAGCCCGGATGCGGTGGTGGAAGCAGCGGTGAAGGCCATCAACGTCGCTCGCGAATACACCGACGATGTCGAGTTCTCCGCTGAAGACGCGATGCGTTCGGAAATCCCTTTCCTGTGCCGTATTTTTGAAGCAGTCATCAAGGCGGGTGCCAAAACCATCAATGTGCCGGATACCGTCGGTTATTCCGTGCCTTACCTGACCACGGAATTCTTCCGCAAGCTGATCGAAGGCACGCCGAATTCCGATCAGGTGATCTGGTCGGCGCATTGCCACAACGATCTGGGCATGGCGACTGCCAATTCGCTGGCAGCGGTACTGGGTGGCGCACGTCAGGTGGAATGTACGATCAATGGTCTGGGCGAGCGCGCGGGCAATGCAGCGCTGGAAGAGATCGTGATGGCCGTGAAGACCCGTAAGGATGTCTTCAATGTCGAAACCGGTATCGATACCACCCAGATCGTGCCGGCGAGCCGTCTGGTGTCGTCCGTCACCGGCTATCCGGTGCAGCCGAACAAGGCGATTGTCGGCGCGAATGCGTTCGCACACGAGTCCGGTATCCATCAGGATGGCGTGCTGAAACACCGCGAAACCTACGAAATCATGTCCGCCGAAAGCGTGGGCTGGAATACCAACCGCCTGACACTGGGCAAGCTGTCTGGTCGCAATGCCTTGCGCTCGCGACTGGAAGAGCTGGGCGTGTTGCCGGAAAGCGAAGAAGGCTTGAATGCCGTCTTTGCACGCTTCAAGGAGCTGGCTGACAAGAAGCGCGAGATTTTCGACGAAGATTTGCTGGCGCTGTTGGGTCACGAACAAACCGTTGCCGAGAAGTTCCGTCTGCTGTCGCTGAAGGTGGTATCGGAAACCGGCGAGCGCCCAGTGGCCAATCTGGTGATCAGTGTCGATGGCGTGGAAAAAGCCATCTCCGCCAACGGCGCAGGCCCAGTGGACGCGACCTTCAAGGCCATCGAATCCTTTGTTAACAGCGGTGCAGACCTGCTGCTGTACTCGGTGAGCGCCATCACCAGCGGTACCGACAGCCAGGCTGAAGTGACTGTGCGCCTGAGCCTGAACGACAAGGTGGTCAACGGGCTGGATGCCGATATTGATGTGATCGTGGCATCGGCGAATGCGTATCTGGCGGCGCTGAATAAGCTGGGGGTGTAATCCTTCGCGCGTGGGAGAGGGCGACCCTAGGTCGCCCTTTTTTCATCAATGCCCGTGTCCTGCCTCCGGCTTCTTCACCGTCACTTCCACTGATGCATCCCTATGCGCCGCATGTTCAGCGCGATGTGCTTCCGGTGGTGCGGCGCCATATTCGTAGGCGACCGTTCCCTTCCGCGGGGTATACCAGCCGGGATCGCTGTAATCGCCGGGCTTTTGATCGCGGCGGACTTTGATCACGCTGAACATCCCGCCCATTTCCAGCGAGCCGTAAGGGCCGTCGCCGGTCATCATCGGCAAGGTGTTGGCGGGAAGCGGCATTTTCATCTCGCCCATTTCCGCCATGCCGGATTCGCCCATCTTCATATAGCCGGGGATCAGATTGCTGATGCGCTCGGCTAGCTCGCCCTGTTCCACGCCAATCATATTGGGCAGACCGTGACCCATGGCGTTCATGGTGTGGTGGCTCTTGTGGCAGTGAATCGCCCAGTCACCCGGTTCGTCCGCCACGAATTCCAGCTGGCGCATTTGTCCGACCGCGATATCGGTGGTCACTTCCGGCCAGCGTGCGCTATGAGGAATCGGGCCGCCATCGGTGCCGGTAATCGTAAATTCGTGACCATGCATGTGAATGGGATGATTCGTCATGGTGAGATTGCCGACGCGAATCCGAACTTTGTCATGCTGGCGGACATTCAGCGTATCGATTCCCGGAAAGACACGGCTGTTCCACGTCCACAGATTGAAATCCGTCATGGTGCTGGGTTTCGGCAGGGCGCTGCCGGGTTCGATATCGTAGGCACTGAGCAGAAAGCAGAAATCCCGATCGACCGTGCTGATATGCGGATGGGCTTTGGCCGGATGCGTGATCCACATACCCATCATGCCCATCGCCATCTGGGTCATCTCGTCGGCGTGCGGATGGTACATAAAGGTGCCGGGCCGTTTGGCGACGAATTCATAGACAAAGGTCTTGCCGGGTTGAATTGCAGGTTGGGTCAGTCCGGACACACCATCCATGCCATTGGGCAGACGCTGGCCGTGCCAGTGCATACTGGTGCGCTCCGGCAGGCGATTGGTGACGAAAATGCGCACCTGATCGCCCTCTACGACTTCGATGGTCGGGCCCGGAGACTGACCGTTATAGCCCCAGAGGTGGGCAATCATGCCGGGCGCGAGTTCGCGATTGACCGGTTCGGCCACCAGATGGAACTCCTTTACGCCCTTGTTCATGCGCCAGGGCAACGTCCAGCCGTTCAAGGTGACAACCGGATTGTAGGGCCGACCGGTAGACGGATGCAGTGGGGGGCGCGTGCTGGCCGAGGTTTCGATAACAGGTTCGGGCAGGGCGGCAAGTGCCGGACGGCTAACGGTAGCGGCAGCAATGGCACCACCGGCCATACCGAGAAAATGGCGACGGGATGTCATGGCTGGTCTCCGGTAGAGAGGGTGGGCGCGCCCAGTAATTCGCTTTCAAGGGCAGCGTCGGCTTGCCAGAAGCGCCGTTCGGCTTCGATGGTGTCGATCACGGTATTGATCTGTTCACGGGCGCTATCGAGCAATTCGAACACGCTGATCAGCATGCCGTTGTATCGCAGCAGGTTTTCATGGGCGATCTGTTCACGAAGCGGCAGTAAGGTGCTGCGCTGACGACGGGCAATATCGAAGCGCGTCAGGTAATCGCCATACTGGCTGCGCAGGCTGGAACCCGCGCGGCGCAGTGTGGCATCCAGTTGCAGGGCGGCCGCCTGCGTGCGCGCATCCATGCCTTGTCGCGTCAGTTCGCCGGTATCGAAAACGGGAAGCGCCACACCCAGTTCCCAGCCCTGACTGCGTTCCGGACCGGTGCGCTTGGCGTGCAGGGTCAGTTCGGCACGGGTATAGCTTTCCGGTAGCGACAGCGACTGTTCCGCTGCGGCGGTGGCCAGTGCGGCGCGGGCGAGGCGAACATCCAGCCGCTGTTCTTTGACCCTCTGATTGATTTGCTCGGCACTGCGGGCGGTGGCGGGTAAATCGGGTAGTTGCTCGGGTAAGGCGAGGCTCGCAGCTTGCTCATCATTCAAGCCCAATTGGCGAATCAGGCGCTCACGCTGCTGCTGGGTATGCAGGCGCGCTTCAGTCAGGCGATTGGCTGCTTCGGCGGCAAAGGCGCGCTGGCGGGCGAGATCGAGTGCGCTGATGCTACCTGCTTTCTGCATTTTATCGGCCAGATCGCCGGCGATCGCGGCACTTTCGGCCACATCTTCGGCATAGCTGAGCTGCTGCTGCGCGGCGACCGCATCCACCCAGGCCAGACGCACGGCACGCAGTTCGCTCAGCAAAGTCATGCTCAGTTGCAATTGCTGTTGCTGTTGTGCTGCTGTGGACACCCGCTGGCGTTGCGGCCAGGTCAGAAGATCAAAGAGGCCGATACTGAGCGCGCGCTCGATCTCCACTTCCGGGCCTGTCAGTCGGGTAAAGCCAAGAACCGGATTGGCGGGACGACCGGATGCCGCGCTTTGTGCAATGTCGGCTTCAGCTTGCCGGATCAGGGCGCGCAGTGCGGGGCTGTGCAGCAGCATCAGGCGCTCGGCGGCTGCGCGGTCGAGTGGCCGCGCGAGCAGGGGGTTTATGTCCGATGAGGTATCGGTCAACGATGCAGGATGTGATAGCGCGAGGTCGCGCTGCGTGTGTTCGAGTAGCGTGGCGCGGTCGAGATGCGCGCAGCCACCCAGCATCAGGCCGAATGCGCTCACCAGCGTGAGGCACCGCGCCTGTTTGGCAAGACCATACATGGGTCTGTCTCCCGTTCAGGAAAGCGTGTGATTCAACGATATACCGTGACAAGCGCATGCGCAGGGCATGATGTCACGGCGCGAGATCATCAGGCAGATCTGGGCGGGCGCTCGGGAACGGGAAGGCTGACAGAATTCAGGGAAACACGAAGATGGGTCGCTGGCGGCAAGGGCCGGATGGGCGCGGCGGCGACTAGCGGCAAGGTATTGCTGAGCATGCTGATACAGCAACTGGCATGCGCGCAATCCTGAACCGGTGCAGCATCGGGGCAGTGACAGTGGGGGCTGGCTTGTGCGGCGGGTGTGACGGCTTGAACAGGCAGGCTGCTCCATGCCCGGCTGTTCAGGGCCAGACAGGTGAGGCACAGCAGTAGCAATCGCAAGACAAACGTACACATCCTCACAATATAACACGCAAGCAGCCGATGCGTGATCCCTGCCGGTTTCCATTTACTGGTAGAATTCGCCGCTTGATTCAAGGTGCCGCAGTCGCTCAGGCTGTGGTTAAACGGGAAGCAGGTGTGAATCCTGCGCTGTCCCTGCAACGGTCATCACGTGTGGGTGAGCCAGATAGCCACTGTGGCGTATAGCCATGGGAAGGCGGCTCATCAAGTCGTGTCAGCCCGGATACCGGCCTTGTCGTCCCGCAACGAGGCTGCACGGGAGACTGACCTCATGTGTTTCACATTCAATGCCACTGGAGCCCTCCAGTGAGCATGCATCTTATTCTGGGCGGCGCCCGCAGTGGCAAAAGCCGTCGCGCACTGTCGCTTGCACAGGCGCATTCGGGGCCGGTGAGCTGGATCGCCACTGCCCGTGCCGATGACGACGAAATGCGCGATCGCATTGTCCACCATCAGGCTGAACGCCCGCCACATTGGTCTACCGTCGAATCGCCGCTACATCTGGCGGATGCGCTGCGTCGCTGTTCGAACAGAATGATCGTGGTCGATTGTCTGACGTTGTGGGTAGCCAACTGGCTGTGCGAACAGCCCGATGGCTGGCCCGCAGCACGTAGCGATTTCCTCGATGCACTTTCGCAGTCTAAGGCCGAAGTCGTACTGGTCAGCAATGAAACCGGACTTGGCATCGTGCCGGACAATGCGCTGGCGCGGCAGTTTCGCGACGAGGCTGGCAGACTGCATCAGGATCTGGCGGCAATGGTCGACGAAGTGGTGTTCATGGTGGCAGGGCTGCCGATGATCGTCAAAGCATCGTCTTCAGAACAGAAAACGCAATAAAGTAAAGCCGAAAACGGAGACACAATGGCATTCAGATGGTGGCAGGAGCAGGTGCGTCCGCTCGATGAGGCGGCACGATTGGCTGCACTCGCACGGCAAGGTGTACTGACCAAACCGGCAGGGTCACTCGGTGAACTGGAGTCGATTGCGGTGGCGCTGGCGGCGATGCAGAGTAATGCCTGCCCGAGCTTGCGCAAGCCATGGATCAGCATATTTGCAGGCGACCATGGCATTGCCGTTGCAGGCGTATCGGCCTATCCGCAGGCTGTTACGGCGCAGATGGTTGCCAATTTCGCCCGAGGCGGTGCAGCGATTTGCGTACTGGCGCGTGAAATTGGCGCGACGCTGGAAGTGGTGGATGTGGGCGTGGCGGGGGATACAACCGGCCTAACCGGGGTTGAGCAGCGCAAGGTCGCGCTTGGCACGGCCAATCTGCTGGAAGGTCCGGCCATGAGCCGCGAACAGTGCGAACTGGCGCTGGCAGCGGGATGTGCGTCGGTGAACGCTGCGCGTGAAGCGGGTGCCGATTGTTTTATGGCCGGCGAGATGGGGATTGCCAATACCAGCAGCGCCTCAATTCTGGCAGCGGCCTTGCTTGGTGAGACGCCATCTCATCTAAGCGGCCCCGGCACCGGACTGGATGCCGCAGGCGTGGCGCGCAAAGGCGCCTTGCTGGATGCCGCACTCATCAAGCATGCATCGGTCAGCAACGATGCCCACGCCGTCCTGTCCGCACTCGGCGGATTCGAGATCGCTGCGATGGCGGGTGCCTATATTGCTGCGGCTCAAACCGGCATCCCGATTCTGGTGGATGGGTTTATCAGCACGGTAGCCGCCCTTGTCGCCACGCGCCTGAATCCGGGCGTACGCCAGTGGATGCTGTTTGCGCATCAATCCGCCGAGCCCGCGCATGCGCGCGTACTGGCGGCATTGTCAGGTCGCCCAGTGTTGACGTTGGGCATGCGGCTGGGCGAGGGCAGTGGCGCGGCAACGGCTTTCCCGTTATTGAAGCTGGCCTGTGCGCTGCACGCGCAGATGGCAACGTTTGGCGAAGCGGGCGTGAGTACCGCTGTCGCGAATGAATCGAAGGTGTGACACATGGATGAACAGGCAAAACAACAGGCCGAAGCTGATCGCAATGCGCGACACGCAGCGCGCATGGCACGCAAGAAGGCGCTGATTGATGCACATATCGCCGCGTCTGATCTCGATACCGGCGTGTTGCTGGTGCTGACAGGCAATGGCAAGGGCAAGTCGTCTTCGGCATTTGGTATGGTGGCGCGTGCCATTGGTCACGGTATGAAAGTGGGCGTGGTGCAATTCATCAAGGGCCGCACGGATACCGGCGAAGAGGCTTTTCTGGGCAAGCATTGCGAGTGGCATGTAAAGGGTGATGGCTTTACCTGGGACACGCAGGATCGTACAGCCGATACCCGTCGCGCCGAAGAAGCGTGGGATATCGCTGCGCGGATGCTGGCAGATGCCAGCTACGAGCTGGTGGTCTTGGACGAGCTGACCTATTGTCTGAGCTATGGCTATCTGGATACCGAGCGTGTGCTGCGCGATCTGGCCAGCCGGCCGGAGATGCAACATGTGGTGGTCACAGGGCGCGGCGCGGTGCCGGGCTTGCTGGACCTGGCCGATACCGTATCCGTGATCGAGAACACCAAGCATGCCTACGAGGCAGGCATCCGTGCACAGAAGGGTGTGGAATGGTAAGGCACTGCCTGTTGGCGTTGATGATGGTGTGGATGACGGCTGCGCAAGCCATATCGGTAGTGGATGACAGCGGCCACACAGTGACGCTTGCCCAGCCCGCCCGCCGCATCATCAGCCTGACGCCGCATCTCACCGAAGACCTGTTTGCGATTGGCGCGGGCCATCTGCTGGTCGCCGCGACGGACTACAGCGATTATCCGGCTGCTGCCAAAGCCATCCCGCGCGTGGGTGGCTACGACAATCTGGATCTAGAGCGTATCCGCCTCTACAAACCGGACCTGATTCTGGCGTGGTCGGGGGGCAATAGCCCGCGCCAGCTGGAACAGGTCGCCAAGTTGGGGCTGCCGGTATATTACGATGATCCCAAGACGCTTGCCGATGTTCGCCATTCACTCACGCGGCTCGGTGAGCTAACCGGTCGTGCTCAGGCCGCACAGCATCTCAATGCCACGCTGCTCAAACGTGAACAGGCCTTGTCGACCCGTTTTGGGGGCAAGCCGGTGGTGAAAGTGTTCTATCAGGTGTGGGACAAACCGCTGATGACCATCAATGGCGAGCAGGTGATGTCCGACATCATGCAGCGTTGCAGTGGCCGCAATGTGTTTGCCGCACTCAAGGCGCGTGCGCCGACTGTGGATGAGGAAGCGGTGCTGGCCGCCGCGCCTGATCTGATTGTCACCAGCGGTGATGGCGAAGCCAAGACGTCGTGGCTGACCCACTGGCAGCGCTATCCCGGCGTGCCTGCCGTCAAATACGCACAACTGAAAGTCTTGCCGCCCGATGTATTGAGCCGCATGGGGCCGCGCCTGGTCGAGGGGGCAGAAGCGCTGTGTGCCGCTATCGACGGAGCTCGCCGTCCATGATCGGTCTTGCATGGCATCCGTGTCGCCGCATCTGGGTATGGAGCCTGATTCTGCTCTTGCCGCTATTGTTGCTGGGGCTGAGTGTCTGCGTGGGCAGCAGTGGCGTTGGCGTTGCCGCATTATGGGGGCAGCATGCCGATGCCGCGCTGACACGGGATGTGATCTGGCAACTGCGCCTGCCGCGCAGCCTGTCCGCGCTTGCGGTGGGCGGATTGCTGGCGCTGGCGGGGGTCTTGCAGCAGGTGTTGCTGCGTAATCCGCTAGCCGATCCCTATGTACTGGGCACCTCTGGCGGTGCGGGCGTCGGTGCTTTACTGGCGATGTTGCTGGGTGCAGGCACCGCGATGGTTTCACTTGCCGCAGGCGGCGGCGCGTGGATCAGTACAGTGCTGGTATTTGTACTGGCACGAAACGATCACTCAACCCAGCGCACACGCCTGCTGCTAACCGGTGTGGCGGTGGCTTCCTTTGCCAGTGCGCTGATCGCATTGATTCTGAGCATTGCCCCCGATGGCATTTTGCGCGGCATGATTTTCTGGATGCTGGGCGATCTGGCCGGTGCGGATTGGCACTATGCCTTACCCGGGCTGTTGGCATTGCTGGCGCTGGTCTGGCCGTGGCTGCGTGATATCGACATGCTGGCACAGGGCGAAGCGCGTGCACATGCATTGGGTGTATCGGTGCGGCAGATGCACTGGCTGCTCTATACCGTCTCGGCTATGGCGACTGCACTGGCGGTGACCACGGCAGGGGCAGTAGGGTTTGTCGGCCTGATCGTGCCGCATGCCTTGCGATTATTGCTCGGGTCGTCGTTGCGACAATTGCTGCCTGCGAGTGTGCTGTGTGGCGGGGCGGTGTTGCTGGCTGCGGATATCGTGGCGCGCACTGCCTTTGCGCCGCAGCAGCTACCGGTCGGCGTCGTCATGGCGATCTGCGGTGTACCGGCGTTTCTGTATCTGCTGGCGCGTTTTCAGGGGAGGCGCTGATGCTGACGCTGCAACAAGTCTCGCTGGTGCGCGGCCAGACTGCGCTGGTGCGCAATCTCGACCTGACGATTTCAGCTGGCGAATGCTGGCTGGTGCTGGGCGAGAATGGTTGTGGCAAGAGCACGCTGCTGGCGCATCTGTCGGGTTGGCTGGTACCTGCACAGGGCAAGGTTCTGCTGCAAAACCGGATGATCAGTCACTGGCCCGCCCGCGAGCGCGCCCGGCAACTGGCCTGGCTGACACAGCAGGATGAACATCCTTTTCCGATTTCCGTGCGCGATCAGGTGTTGTCCGGCAGACATCCCTGGCAGGATCGCTTTGGGTGGACTTCGGCCGAGGATCAAGCGCTGGCAGAACGATGTCTGCAACGGCTTGATCTGACGCATCTGGCAGATCGTGATCTGGCAGATTTATCGGGCGGCGAACGGCGCCGCACCAGTCTGGCGACCGCGCTGATGCAAACGACGCCGCTTATGTTGCTGGACGAGCCGCTGTCACAGCTTGATGTGCGCCATCAGCAGCAGGCATTGGCGTTACTGCGGGAGGAGTGCGATGCCGGACGAACGCTGGTGATGGTGAGTCACGATCCCAATCACGCCCGTGATCTGGCGACCCATGTCCTGCTGCTGGCGGGCGATGGCAGCTGGCGCGCTGGTGCGGTGGATGAACTGCTCACCGAAGCCCATTTGTCCGCACTCTATGGCTATCCGCTGCGTGCTGCCGAGGTGGATGGTGAGACGTACTTTTTCCCCGCGAGCCATACAGCATGAGTTCGCTCTGGCTGATCCGGCATCCTGCGGTGCTCGATATGACAGGCCGATGCTATGGTCAACTGGACGTTGAGGTTGACCCGGATGTATTACGCACCGCCATCGAGACATTGCGTTCGACCCTGCCTGACTGGCCGGTGTATGCCAGTCCCGCTAGCCGCTGCATGAAGCTGGCGCAGGCGCTATCACCCGATGTGGTCTGCATGGATAGCCTGCTCGAACTCGACTTTGGCGCATGGGAAGGGCTGCACTGGGAAGATATCCCGCGCAGCGAACTGGATGCGTGGGCTGAAGACATTCTGAACGGCGTGCCGGGTGGCGGAGAGCGTGTGGCAGATATGATCCATCGGGTCAGTACCGCAATTTCGGAAATTGCGGCGGCTCATCCACATGGCGCAATCATCATCACACACGCAGGCCCCATTCGCAGCCTGATGTTTCAGGCGGGCTTAAGCAATGCATCCGACCGCTGGCAGGTGCCCGTGCCCTTTGCCACGCCCATCCTGATTGACTGGATATCTGAATGAATCAGTTGTTACTAGCGATTCAATTTCTGACCCGGCTGCCTGTGCCGCGCAATCTGCCATTTTCACCCGATGCGCTGGTGGCCTCTGCGCGCTGGTTTCCGCTGGTGGGGGTGCTGGTGGGCGGATGCGTGGTGCTGGCTGCATATCTGGGCGGGCAGATTGATCCGTGGCTCGGCGCATGGCTTGGCCTGATTGTGTGGGTGTGGGTAACGGGCGGGCTGCATCTCGATGGACTGGCTGATCTGGCAGATGGGCTCGGTGCCGCGCATCGTGATACGTCCCGATTACTGGCGGTGATGAAGGATCCGCATCTGGGTTCCTTTGGCGTGCTGGCGCTCATCGTGCAAACCTCGGGGAAGCTGGTTCTGTTGATGTTGCTGGTAAAACAGCATGCACTGATACATCTGATCTGGATTGCCGCATGGGCGAGACTCGGGCCGCTATTCTGGCAATCGTTGCCGCCACTGGTCAGCGGTATGGCTGAAGCATTCAGCTGGCGTATTCCAAAGCTGGCGCGCCTATTGTGGGGCGTAGGGCTGATGGCGGCAGGGTGGATGTACCCTGCGCTGTGGCTGGCACCGCTGCTCATTGCGCTCTATCGCGTCTGGCTGGAACGTAGACTGGGCGGCGTATCAGGCGATTGCCTCGGGGCGGGAATCGAGTGTGTGGAGACCGGTTTGATGCTGGCGGTCGCAAGCGGGCCGTTGATCCTGTCGCTCACTCGTCTCCTGTAGCACACACAAGACATACAGGCGAAAAAAGTGCCCGGATGTGACCATCCGGGCCCAAGAATCGAGAAACTCGATTACCGGTTCAGAACTGGGTAGGCGAACCGCATGGCTCGCCGGAAAAACATCATCAGACTGTGTGATCAGGCAGTCATGCGCAGGCGGCTGCGATTCGCCGGAATCTGCCAGGCCGGAATGCTGGCCTTGCTGGCAGCTTCCAGCGCCATGCGGCTGATCTGCTCGGCGCGGGCATGCATTGCAGCAGCGTGGCGCAGACCTTCTTCGCGGAAACGGGCAGCTTGCTCGTGGTAGGCAGCAGCCAGATCGCGGTAGAAGGTTTCCTTGCGGGCCATTTGAGCCTCGGTCAGCAGGTGCGATTCACGGCGAGCCATTTGTTCGGCCAGCACCATGATGGTTTCAGCCTGACGCTCGAAATCACGGGCGCGGATTTCGTAGGTCTGATTGAACCAGAGGTTCGGGACTTCAACGGTTTCACCGGTGTCCAGGTAGCGGTACTGCAGACGGCTCTGGGTGTCTGCAAGAGCCGGCACACAGGCCAGCTCATATGGGCGTTCTTGATCCAGCTTGCTTTCGTAGGCGCAGTTCATGGCCATCTCCGTGACATTTCACCTTCAGTGCGCAACGCACTTTCACTCGGTGCAGGCGTATTTAACGCCTGTGAAGCTGAACGTTTCCTGAATCATGTTCAGGAAACGCAAAAAATGTGAGAAATGATTGCTGCGACCCGAGACGCAATATATTGCTTGATCCGGTTAGAATGACCCGAGTCATGTTTGGATTCGGATGCGGGTGGGCAGGAATGGATATCAAGACGTACATGGATGGGGTGGGACGAGCGGCGCGGCAGGCGTCCTCGATCTTGGCGGCGGCGGATACGGCCACCAAAAATCGCGCACTGATGGCGATGGCCGATGCGGTGGCGCGAGATGCAGCCTATTTGCTGGACGCCAATGCGCGCGATGTGGCACGGGCCAAAGATAGCGGGCTGGATGCGGCCATGCTAGACCGGCTGGCAATCTCCGAAAAATCCATTGCTGCCATGGCAGATGGTTTGCGCCAGGTCGCAGCCCTGCCTGATCCAGTCGGTGAGATGAGCGAGTTTGCGTTTCGACCCTCGGGTATTCAATTAGGGAAAATGCGCGTCCCGCTGGGCGTGATCGGCATCATCTATGAAGCACGCCCCAATGTTACTGCGGATGCAGCAGCGCTGTGCCTCAAGTCTGGCAACGCGGCTATTCTGCGTGGCGGCTCGGAAGCGCTGGAAAGCAATCAGGCGATTGCCGCGTGTGTAGCCGAAGGTCTTCGTGTGGCCGGGTTACCTGAAGCCTGTGTGCAGGTGGTAGCCACAGCAGATCGGGCCGCCGTGGGCGAGCTGATCACCATGAAACAATGGGTAGACGTGATTGTGCCGCGTGGCGGAAAAGGGCTGATCGAGCGCGTTTCGAATGAGGCACGTGTCCCCGTGATCAAGCATCTGGATGGCGTTTGCCACGTCTACATCGATGCAGATGCCGATATCGAGATGGCGATCCGCATTGCCGATAATGCCAAAACCCATCGCTATGGCACCTGCAATACGATGGAAACCCTGTTGGTGCATCGGGATGTCGCTGGTAACGTGTTGCCTGCACTGGGTAAGATTTATGGGGAAAAAGGGGTGGAACTACGCGCTTGCCCCCTCACTCGTGACATATTGCCTGCTGCATTACCTGCGACCGAGGACGACTGGTTTGCCGAATATCTGGCACCGATTCTGGCGATCCGCATCGTGAATGATATGGATGAAGCGGTCGCACATATCAATCACTATGGATCACACCATACCGATTGCATCGTCACGCAGGATTATGCGCGGGCGCATCGTTTCCTGCGTGTGGTGGATTCCAGCTCGGTCATGATTAATGCATCCACCCGCTTTGCTGACGGTTTCGAGTATGGTCTCGGCGCTGAAATCGGTATTTCCACCGACAAAATCCACGCGCGGGGTCCCGTTGGTCTGCTTGGCCTGACCTCGCAGAAGTGGGTCGTGTTCGGTCAGGGGCAGGTTCGTACCTGAGTTTGATCATCCACTGAGCATTCAGGTTTGCAACCGGCGATCCTTCATCTAATTTTAGAAGAGCGGGATTGTCCGGTTGCGGCGTGTTGTCGCAGGGGGTTCCGCAGCCACGGGGCCGCCACATGCGAAACAACCAGCCAGTGACCAACGTCGAACGCTTTTTGAAGCCGGGACAGCCCATCGTCTCCAAAACGGACCTCAAGGGCAATATTGTCTATGTGAACCCGGCGTTCTGCGAAATCAGCGGCTTCAGCGAGGCCGAGCTGATAGGCCAGCCACACAATATTGTTCGGCATCCTGATATGCCTGCCTCTGCATACGAGGATCTATGGCGAACCATACAGGCGGGTAAGCCGTGGCGCGGCTTGGTTAAAAACCGTGCGATTAATGGTGATCATTACTGGGTTGAAGCGTATGTCACGCCGGTAAGGGTGGATGGACGCATCGTCGGTTATCAATCTGTGCGTACTGTGCCTGACCGTGCTGAGGTCAGCGCTGCAGAAAATCTATACCGTGCCGTCCGGGAAGGTCGGCAAACGCTGTCAGCGACCAAACTCAATACGCTTCTGAATAAAATCAACTTTGCGCAGCGCGCTTGGCTCGCCTTTGTCGGGCTGGCGATTTTGTTTCTGGCGACGGGTCTTGCGGCTGCAGCTGATAGCAAATGGATGTGGGTATTTGCCACGACGGGCATGCTGTCTTCGCTTATCGGGGGCGGATGGTGGGTGAGTCGTGCCCTGCAAGGGATTCGTAAGGTCGAATATAGTCTTCAGCAAATCGAAGAAGGCAATTTCAAATTTACGCTACAGGTTGACGAAACGGACGAGTTTGCAGACTTGATTGTGTCAATCCGCTCTCTTGCTGTGCATTTGCGTGCCTTGATTGCCGATATTACCTCCGCTGCCACTCGCGTCAGCATGGAGGCAGATACCCTGCATGAGTCTGTCGAACACCTCTCCGAGCAGACCGGCCAGCAAAGTGAGCGCGCGATGAAGGTGAGTGCGCTGACCCAGGAAATGAGTGTCACGATTGGTGAAATCAACGATGCAACCGAAAGCACGTCGGCGAGTGCCAATGAGACCTGTGACATTGTGCTGCGCGACGAAAAAAACATGATCGGTAGTCTGGAGTCAACCCAGCGGATTGTCGATGTCGTGGGAGAAGCGCGTTCGACACTGAATGATTTGAATGCAGCGGTAGAGCGTATCGGCAGCATGACCTCTGTGATCAAGGAAATTGCAGATCAAACTAATTTACTGGCACTTAATGCGGCAATTGAAGCTGCACGTGCAGGTGAGACCGGCCGCGGATTTGCGGTGGTGGCAGATGAAGTGCGCAAACTGGCGGAACGGACTGCTTCTTCGACGCAGGATATCACCAGCAATGTAACCAATATCCAGCTGGTGACGCAGATGACCTTGATGACCATGGACAGTGCGGCGGAAGAAGTCGAGCGCGGCACTGCGTCGATCAAGGCCAGTAACGAAAGCCTGCATAAAGTGCTGGAGGCTGCACGTACCACAGTGGACAAAACGGGTCAGATTGCAGAATCCTTGCGCCAACAGGTGCGGGCATCGCATGATGTCGCCCAGTCAATTGAAGAAATCGCCTCGCTGGTTGATTCCAACTCACAGGAAGCGCAGGCAGTGAGTTCGGCTGCCCAGCAATTGACCCGGACGGCGCACTGGATGCGTCAATTGGTATCGAATTTCGAGCGGTCCATCTGAGCTGGACCCATGGAGGTCTGGTTTGCGGCGTATTGGTGTATTTGGCGGGAGTTTCGATCCTGTGCATCTGGGGCATGTGGCCATGGCAAAGGCATTCAGAGATGCCTTCCAGCTTGAGTGCGTGTACCTGATGCCAACCGCCAATCCGCCACATCGACCCAATACCCTGAGCCCGGCCCGGCATCGCGTGGCCATGCTGGAGCTGGCCTTTTCTGCTGAAACGGGTTTTCAGATCGATCAGCGTGAGATTCACCGCGATGGTACGGCCTACACCATTGATACATTGGAAGAAATTCAAAATGAGCAAGGGCCGGAAACATTGATTCACTGGTTGATTGGTGCAGATTCCTTTCTGAACATCGGTACATGGCGCCGTTGGCGGGATCTGCTAGATATAGGTGTGCTGGCAGTGGTGTGCCGTCCAGGATTCGATCTGGATGGCTGGCAGCAGCAGATGCCGGAACCGGTTGTCAGGGAAGTCCTGCCAAAAATTCAATCACTTACCTTACCCAAAACAGATTTACGCGGTACAATCTCCTTTTTACCCACCAAGCCGCTCGCCATCTCGGCGACCGCGATCCGCCAGTGTCTGGCCGGGGGCAACCCGGTAGAAGGTCTGGTGTCTGATGCGGTGCGAGACTATGCCGGGCGGCATTTGCTTTATAGATCATGACTGAAAACACACTCTCCATTGCCCAGCAGCGCGATATCGCCGTCGCAGCCCTCGAAGACGTCAAGGGCAAAGACATCATTGCTCTGGATACCACCAATCTGACCGCACTGTTCGAGTGCATGGTGGTGGCTTCGGGCGACTCCAATCGTCAGGTGAAGGCACTGGCAAACAATGTCCGCGAAAAGCTAAAGGAAGCCGGTGTCGAGATTCTCGGCATGGAAGGTGATAATACCGGCGAGTGGGTACTGGTCGATGGAGGTTCCATCATCATTCACGTGATGCTGCCGGCCGTGCGCGACTACTACAATATCGAACAGCTGTGGGGCGGCCAGAAGCCGACCTTCAACCCGACCCGTCCGTGGCAAGCCGCCATTCAGGCGCACGAAGACCTCGACGATTAATCCGGTTGTGTCTGCATGAAGCTGTACATCATTGCCGTCGGGCACAAGATGCCGGGCTGGGTGGAAGAGGCGTTTCAGGAATACCGCAAACGCATGCCCCGCGACGCCGAGATCAAACTGGTCGAGCTCAAACCGGGTGTGCGCGGTGGTGGCACCTCTGTCGAAAAGACGATGGAAACCGAGCGTGACCGCATCGAAGAGGCTTTGCCGCAAGGCGTGCGCCGGGTGATTCTGGATGAGCGAGGAGCAGCATGGACCTCCATGCAACTGGCTGCCAAGCTCAAGTCCTGGCAGCTTGATGGTCGCGATGTCGCCTTTGTGATTGGTGGTGCAGATGGTCTGCATCCCGATATCAAGCGGACTGCCGATGATCTGGTGCAATTGTCTGCCCTGACCATGCCGCATGGCATGGTGCGTGTACTACTCGCCGAGCAGTTGTATCGTGCCGTCTCTATCAATCAGGGCCATCCCTATCACCGCGAATAAGCCGCGAAGTGCCATGTCTACAGCTAGCCGTCCCCTGATCCATCTGGCATCCGCCAGCCCCCGTCGCCGCGAACTCCTGACTCAGGCAGGTATTCCATTTGAGCTGATTCGATCGGAAGTTGACGAGACGCCACTTGCGAATGAAGCTGCGAAGGCCTACGTTGAGCGGCTGGCGCGTGACAAGGCGCATGCAGGATGGCAAAAAGCAGTGAGTGAAGGCAATACGCCGCGCTGGCTGCTGTCGGCAGATACGACGGTGGCACTGGGCGATGTGATTCTGGGCAAGCCCGAAAGCACTGAAGAGGCTGTCGCGATGCTGACACGCCTGTCCGGATCGCATCATGAAGTGTTTACCGGAATTGCCGTTGCCTCGCCGGATGGCGTGCGTTCGGCGGTGGTGCGCAGTGAAGTGCGATTCCGTGAGCTGACAGAGGCGGTGATCCGTGCCTATGTATCCACTGGTGAACCGATGGACAAGGCGGGTTCATACGGTTTGCAAGGACAAGGCGGCGTACTGGTGTCCGGCATTGTGGGCAGCCCGAGCAATATTGTCGGACTGCCGATTGCCGAAACGGTGGATCTACTGATCGAAGCAGGCTACCCCTATTGGGGGGTAATTTATTTGATGGCAGAGGGGCCAACCAGCTGAACCAGTCGCTTCTTATTGGTTTCAGCTTTGGCTGCAATATCGATTATTTCCTGCTTACTGCGTTTGATATTCTGATCAAGGGCAGCGAGATCCTGTTGCTTCTCATCAATCTGCTTTTGCAGTTCTGCATTGACAGGCTGCTTGTTTTTGCTGGCAGCATCGGCGCGTTTCTGTAGCTGCGCCAGCTTCTTCTGCGCTGCTTCGATGCGCATCTGATCGGCTTGAATACGCGCTTTGCGCAGATCCGTTTCCTGATCGCGGATGGCATCGATTTCGCTAGTACGGCTGAACGTGGCGAGCAGGATTTTATCGCGGCGGTCACTTTCCTGACGTTCGGCGAGATCCTGCTTTTCCTTCTCCAGTGCCTGCTTTTGCTCCTGGCTTGGCTCAGGTGTGAATCGTTTGATGACGAGACCACCGGCATTCAACTCGACATATCCGCCTTTGGGCATGGCCGATGGCGGGGCGTCGCTCAGCTGCGTACGCCCATGCTCATCTGTCCAGCGGAAATAGTGTCCGCCACTGCCCGCAAAGACAGCAGCCGACAACAAAGCAGCCAGCATAAATCGCATCAGACTACCCCGTATTGCTGACGATAGGCCTGCACGGCTTGCAGATTCTGTTCCAGGTCAGGCTTACCTTGCAGGAAACTGATCAGGTCAGTCAGGCGTGCAATGGCGATGACGGGAATGCCATACTGTTCGGACACTTCCTGTACTGCGGATTGCTCGCCCTTGCCCTTTTCCTGACGATCCAGCGCAATCAGCACACCTGCGGGTGTGGCGCCTTGCGCACGGATCAATTCGACGGATTCGCGCACCGATGTTCCGGCGGAAATCACATCATCGATGATCATGACTTTACCCTTGAGCGGCGCACCGATCAGCGTGCCGCCTTCGCCGTGGTCCTTGGCTTCCTTGCGGTTGAACGCGAACGGTATGTTGCGTTCACGGTCAGCCAGTGCAATCGCGGTAGATGCCGCCAGTGCGATGCCCTTGTAGGCCGGGCCAAACAGCATGTCGAACTGCACGCCGGACTCAATGGCCGCTGTGGCGTAAAAGCGCGACAGTGCGCCCAGACTGGCGCCATCGTCAAACAGGCCAGCGTTGAAGAAATAAGGAGACAGGCGCCCAGCCTTGGTCTGGAACTCGCCAAAGCGCAGGACATTTTTCTGGATGGCGAAGTCGATAAAATCGGAGCGGAAGTCAGACATGGTGCAATCGTTGTCCGGAATGAATCAAACCTATAGCATATCACCCTCAAACACATTCTGGATGCTCGATCGCATGCGAATCATTTCCGCCAATCTGAACGGTATCCGTTCTGCTACAACCAAGGGCTTTCTCGACTGGCTGGCTACTCAACACGCCGATGTGGTCTGCGTTCAGGAACTGAAGGCGCAGGATGCCGATCTGACCGACGCCATGCGCAATCCTGCGGGGTTGACCGGATATTTCCATCCCGCTGAAAAGAAGGGTTATAGCGGCGTCGGAATTTACTGCAGGCAGAAACCGGATGAGGTGATCGTCGGCCTGGGTATTGCCGATATCGATGCCGAAGGGCGCTATATCGAGGCGCGATTTGGCAATCTGTCGGTTGTGTCGCTGTATCTGCCGTCGGGTTCCAGTTCCGATGAGCGTCAACAGGTCAAGTTCTCGTTTCTAGACCGGTTCAAGCCGATTTTGCAGGCGCTGATCGAGTCTGGTCGTGAAGTGGTGATGTGCGGTGACTGGAACATCGCCCACAAGGAAATTGACCTGAAAAACTGGAAGGGCAATCTCAAGAATTCCGGCTTTTTGCCAGAAGAACGCCAGTGGATGACGGATATTCAGGCCATGGGCTGGGTGGATACGTGGCGCACGCTGTATCCAGAGCAGCCCGGCTATACCTGGTGGTCGAATCGCGGGCAGGCCTATGCCAAGGATGTCGGGTGGCGTATTGACTATCAGCTGGTCACGCCGGTGATGGGTAGCAAAGCGCGTGCATCAAGCATCTACAAAGATCAGAGATTTTCAGATCACGCGCCGCTGATTGTAGATTTCGAGTAAACGCCGATCAGGCATCCGGGCTGTGGGCGGCCTCCCTGCCGTTCCATGGCGCAATCCAGATCAGCATGATCATGCCCGGAATGCCCGCCAGGAAGCAGAACAGGAAGTAGTCAGTCCAGCCAAGATGTTCTGCTACCCAGCCCATTCCTGCATTGATGCCTGTGCGTGGCAGTGATGCAATGCTGGTGAGCAGGGCAAGCTGGGTGGCGGCATAGCTGGGATGTGTACTCCGGGCAATAAAGGAGACGAATGCCGCTGTGCCGAGTCCGATGCCGAAATACTCCAGACTGATGGCTGTTCCGAGTGCCCATAGGTCGTGACCGATCTGTGCCAGTACTGCAAAACCCAGTACCGCACTCAATTGCATGGCTCCAAATATCCACAGTGCTCGGTTCAGTCCAAGACGCAACATCCAGATACCGCCTACCATGCCGCCGATAATGGCTGGCCACAGCCCGGCTTGCTTGGCAATCACGCCGATTTCAGTTTTCGTGAAGCCCAGATCCAGATAGAACGCGGTGGAGAGTGCTGTCGCCATGCCATCGCCCAGCTTGTACATGCACATAAACAGCAGAATGAGTACGGTTGATCCTGCACCATGGCGCTGAACAAATTCGCGAAACGGGCCGATGACAGACTCTCTGAGGCCTTTGGGTTCAGGCGCTTGATGGGCTGGGGCTGGGGATAGTAATAGCGTTGCAAACGCGCCGGGTAACATGAAAAGCGCCGTCACCAGAAAGACGCTTGACCACGGCATGTGGTCAGACAGAATCAGGGCGAGTGAGGCGGGAATCAGTCCGGAGATCCGGTAGGCATTTACATGAATGATGTTGCCCAGGCCTTGTTCAACATCGTCCAGTAGTTCGCGGCGATAGGCGTCCAGCACAATGTCCTGAGTCGCGGACAGGAAGGCAATGGCGACGGAAACCAGTGCGATAATGCCGAGATCGACTTGAGGGTTGAACTGACCCAGCACCGGAATGATGCATGTCAGGGCGATTTGCAGGACAACCATCCAGCCACGGCGTCGTCCCAGCCATCCCGACATCAGTGCATAGCGGTCCAGAAACGGTGACCACAGAAATTTCCATGTGTAGGGCATCTGCACCAGTGTCATCAGCCCGATGGATTTCAGGTCAACATGTTCGGAGCGCATCCATGCGGGCAGAAGTTGCAGGAGCAAAAACAGTGGCAAGCCCGAGCTAAAGCCTGTGAATACACAGACCAGCATGCGGCGTGACAGGAGGGCAGTGCGCCAGTTGAGAGCGTGTTCTGACATGGTGGGAGGCAAATGCGATGATGGGCGAAACAATAACAGAATTCCTATCCTGCATTGCCGGGGAATGTTGCAAATAGAGCAGTTGGGGCAGTTAAGTCAGCGCTAAGATTGTGCTAAATATGCATTTGGCATTATTCTTTAACCGCAAGAGAACAAAAGAAATCTGTTGTGCGATGTACTCATTTGATTTTGCTTAAGTGGCGTGCAATGAAGCGCGTGTTAAGATCAGCGCGCATAAAAATCATCATGATATACGTGTAGTTTTGCAGCTGAATCTGTGTCTGAAGGGCGAAGCAATTGGAAGCGAATGTAGTGATTGAAGCAGGTAAGGCGTGTATTACCTTGCGTGGAAGCTTCACAATTGAGCATTATCATGCGTTTAAGTGCGCGGTTGCACAATTAAGCGAAAATGATGGTTTAGAAGAAGTCTCCATTGATTTTAGTGCAGTACCCATGATTGATAGTACTGCACTGGGCATGTTGCTGCTTCTGCGTGAACGCCTGGAAGGACGGGCCATTCGCCTATTTGGCGTACGCGGAACGGTTCGGTCTGTCCTCAATATCACCAGTCTGGATCATTTGTTCTCCATTGACATGCATCGCCACGCATCCTGCCTCTAATCACTCTGCTCGATGACGTCGCGCAGAATGTTAGACAATATGCTCGCTCGCTTCATCCATGCCGAATTTCTGCAGCTTGCGGGTCAGCGTGTTTCTCCCTAGTCCTAGCCGTTCGGCTGCTTCAATGCGCTTACCCTGAGTGGCATGCAATGCTCGGCCAATCAGCGTAGATTCGAACTGATCCTGCATTTCCTCGATAAAGCCACTATCTCCGCGATTCAAGCGACGATCAACCTCCTGCGCCAGAAGACTGATCCAGTCGCCTTGGACAAGTTCGCTCTGCCCATGTAGCTCTTGTGGTAAATCGGCTTGATTGACGGTCTGTCCGGGTGACATCACCGCAATCCAATGGCAAAAGTTTTCGAGCTGACGCACATTACCCGGAAAATCGAAGGCGCACAGACTGCGCATGGCCTCTTCACTGAGACGCTTGGGTTCTACCCCTAATTCCCGCGCGGACTTGAGCAGGAAATGCCGTGCCAGCAGCGGTATATCTTCACGACGTTCGCGCAGCGGTGGTAGGCGAAGCCGGATGACATTAAGCCGGTGGAACAAATCTTCGCGAAATAGGCCTTGTTTGACACGCTCTTCAAGGTGTTGATGCGTGGCTGCGATGACGCGGACATTGGCTTTGATGGGTGAATGGCCGCCAACCCGGTAGAAGTAGCCATCGGACAGCACACGCAATAAACGCGTCTGCAATTCAGGTGGCATATCGCCGATTTCGTCCAGAAACAGTGTGCCACCTTCGGCCTGCTCGAATCGGCCTAGTCGTTTCTCCTGTGCGCCGGTAAACGAGCCACGTTCATGCCCAAACAGTTCGGACTCAAGTAGCTCGCGTGGAATAGCCGCCGTGTTGAGCGCAATGAAAGCTTTATGAGCACGTGGCGAGTGACGATGCAGCGCGCGCGCCACCAGTTCCTTGCCTGATCCTGATTCCCCGGTCACCAGCACCGTCGCGTTAGACTGACTCAAGCGGCCAATTGCACGAAATACATCCTGCATGGCAGATGCTTGGCCGAGCATGTCCGGCGCAACATGCTCGCCAGCATCAGCCTCTTCGTCACGCACCCGTTCGTTTAGCGCGCGACGAATCAGCGTAATCGCATGGTCGACATCGAACGGCTTGGGGAGATATTCAAAGGCACCACCCTGGAATGCTGCCACTGCGCTGTCCAAATCAGAATGCGCGGTCATGATGATGACGGGCAGATTCGGAAAGCGCTGCTTTAGTTCCGACAATAAGGCCAGTCCGGACTCGCCCGGCATGCGGATGTCACTGACCACAACATCCGGTGTTTCGTTGCGCAATGCACTGAGTGCGGCAGATGCCGATTCAAAGCAGCGATGCTGGATGTGCTCGCGACCAAGTGCTTTTTCAAACACCCAGCGAATAGAACGATCATCATCAATGATCCAGACAGGTTTCATGGGTGCACAAGGCTCCGTGGGGTGTCTTCGTGGGTCCAGCCATTGATGGGGAGCATGATGGTAAAGGTCGTGTGACCCGGCTCACTCTCAAATTCAATGGTGCCGTTGTGTTGCATAACAAAGGTGTGTGCGAGATGCAGGCCGATGCCTGTACCGCCTGGTCGAGCAGAAACCAGCGGGTAGAACAGCGTGTCGCGTATATGATCCGGGATGCCGGGGCCGTTATCGGTAATCTGCATGCAAATCGCCAGTGGAAAGCGACGGCGGTTCAGGGTGACCTGGCGGGCAATCCGGGTGCGCAGAATGATTTCACCCGCACCATGCATCACCTGTACCGCATTGCGCACAATATTGAGTGTGGCCTGTATCAGCTGCTCGCGGTCGCCAATGATAGGGGGCAGGCTGATATCGTAGTCGCGGCGAACGGCGAGCCCATTGGGCGTTTCTGCCAGAACAACCGTACGCACGCGCTCCAGTACTTCATGTATGTTCAGTTCGCCTACCTGGGGCAGGCGACTGGGCGTCAGGAGTCTATCCAGCAGGCTTTGCAGTCGGTCGGCTTCGTCGGTGATGACCTGTGTGTATTCGCGCAGATCCGGACTGTGAAGCTCGTGCTGCAGTAATTGCGCAGCGCCGCGTATACCGCCTAGGGGATTCTTGATTTCGTGCGCCAGATTGCGGATCAGCTGACGATTGGCGTGTTGTTGTGCCGCCAGTCGCTCTTCATTGACGATTTTGCGCTGCTGGTCGGTCTGGCGACATTCGAGAATGATGACGGCAGGTTGCTCTACTTGCTTAATGGTAAAGCTGATATGAATGGTACTGCCCAGCCGTAGAGCCAGAGCGACATCGTGCTCGGTGACGCTGGCATTCTGCTGCATGGCGGCATCAAGCGCGGCCAGGATTTCGCCCGGTTCGCTAAAGCAGGCTGAAAGCGGGCGACCAGCTGTCTCGCGTGCATTCAGCTCGAACAGGCTTTCTGCGGCGGGGTTCATGCTGAGCACGCAAGCAGAGGCATCAAGCACGATGACGGCAGTTTCCAGCAGTTCGAGTCCGCCTAATTGTAAATGCAGCATGATGGCAATGTGCTCCGGATAGTCACTGGGCATCAAGCAATTAGCAGGCCAGCTTCATGTACGGATGTGCATTTGCTGGAGGCTATATACATCAATCACTTGCGTGACCTGCTTTGCCTGAATGTGCCATCTGTGGGCGATCACAGAGATAGTATGCACCATATTGGTGCATTTATTTGGCGCGACTCATTTCTTTTTTGAGCGCTTCGATATTTTTCTCGTGCAGCATGACTTCATCGCGCAATTTTGCCTGCTTCTCCGGCGCGGAGGTTTGCAGATTGTTGCGAACTTGATTCAATAATCGCTGTTCGCTATCCATTTCGCTTTGCAGGATGCTCAGACGATTCTGGTCGCGTGCATTCTGGGTCGAGCTATCTACTCTTGGAAAATTGCTGGGGGTGGGGGCGGAATAGCTCGTGCTGCCGCCACTACTGCCAGATGAGCCGCTGGCACGCGGTTTGGGGGCGGGGATGGGATCAGGGAGATTGCCCAGATCGATTTTTTTTGCCCCTTTGCTGGGGACATTAGAGTAGGTGACGTGTCCTTCCGCATCCACGGAACGGTAAATGTCGGCGCAAACGTGTATGGATGCCAAGGCAGCCAGACAGAAACTGATGGTGGAGACATGCGCTTTCATCGATGCGGCAGAACCTGTTTTAAAACCAACGGCATATTACGACATCTCATGTGCCGGACGCAAAAATGCCCCGCATGCAGTATGCGGGGCATGGGCTGAATCGCGACTGAATGTCGGGATTACAGCGAGTAGTACATTTCAAACTCGACCGGGTGAGTGGTCATGCGGAACTTGTTGACTTCTTCCATCTTCAGTTCGATGTAGCTGTCGATCCAGTCCTTGGAGAACACGCCGCCACGGGTCAGGAACTCGTGATCTTCACGCAGGGCTTCCAGCGCTTGTTCGAGGCTGTGGCAGACCTTCGGAATCAGCTTGTCTTCTTCCGGCGGCAGATCGTACAGGTTCTTGTCTGCTGCATCGCCCGGGTGGATCTTGTTCTGCACGCCATCCAGACCCGCCATCATCAGTGCGGTGAAGGCCAGGTACGGGTTGGCCAGTGGATCCGGGAAGCGAGCCTCAATACGGCGAGCCTTGTCGGATGCCACGTACGGGATACGGATCGAAGCGGAACGGTTCTTGGCAGAGTAAGCCAGCATCACAGGGGCTTCATAGCCCGGCACCAGACGCTTGTAGGAGTTGGTACCCGGGTTGGTGATGGCATTCAGTGCCTTGGCGTGCTTGATGATACCGCCGATGTAGTACAGGGCGAATTCGGACAGACCGGCATAGCCATTGCCTGCGAACAGGTTCTTGCCATCCTTCCAGATGGACTGGTGAACGTGCATGCCCGAACCGTTATCGCCAACGATTGGCTTCGGCATGAAGGTTGCGGTCTTGCCGTACTGATGCGACACGTTGTGCACAACGTACTTCAGGCGCTGAGTCCAGTCAGCACGCTGAACCAGCGTGGAGAACTTGGTGCCGATTTCGTTCTGGCCGGCAGTGGCCACTTCGTGGTGGTGCACTTCAACCGGGATGCCCAGTTCTTCCAGTGCCAGACACATGGCCGAGCGGATGTCCTGGAAGCTGTCAACCGGAGCGACCGGGAAGTAGCCACCCTTCACGCCCGGACGGTGGCCGGTGTTACCGGTTTCGTAGTCTTCGGAGGACGACCATGCGGCTTCTTCGGACTTGATCTTGACGTGGGTGCCGGACATGTCGGTGCCCCAGGTCACGCTGTCGAAGATGAAGAATTCGGGTTCCGGACCGAAGAATGCGGTGTCGCCCAGGCCGGATGCCTTCAGGTAGGCTTCGCCGCGCTTGGCGATGGAACGCGGATCGCGGTCGTAGCCCTTGCCATCGGTCGGGTCGATCACGTCACAGGTGATAAACAGGGTCGGCTCGTCGTAGAACGGGTCGATGGCGGCGGTCGATGCATCCGGCATCAGCAGCATGTCGGAGGCCTGAATGCCCTTCCAGCCAGCAATCGAGGAACCGTCAAAAGCGTGGCCGCGTTCGAACCACTCTTCATCCACCACGTGGGACGGCACGGTCACGTGCTGCTCTTTGCCCTTGGTGTCGGTAAAACGCAGATCAACGAAGCGAATGTCGTTTTCCTGAATTTGCTTGAGAACGTCGGCCACAGCCATGAGACTCTCCTGTGAGGATTTCAGCCGGGATACACATGGGGTTCCCGGCATGTGGGATCAAAGTACCGCGAGATACTATATCTTTGTGCAGTCCCGTGCTAGCGGGAGCATTGCGATGGCGCAGTAATAAGCATGCTTCGTGCCAGCGCGAGGTTTACGTCCGATCAACGGGTTGCACAGTGTGTGAGCTGTTTGTGTGCGCGCTTTTGGTGCGCGCATTGCAGTAAGCGCTCCAATTTGGTGCGCTCGTCTTATCAAAGCATTATTGCCATATAATCTTGTTAGTCAAATGACAACCATCAGGAAAATGCATCATGAGTCAGCTTAACGACATCCTTCAGCATGCTCGGGAACGTGCAACCCAATCAGCCTTGCCCTATTCGGGTGCCGTGACGCCCGAAGAAGCGCATGCGTTGCTGACCGGTCTTGGTGCAGTCCGACTGGTGGACGTGCGGTCAGCTGCAGAGTGGCAATTTGTCGGCGGGCCCGAGCAAGCGGTGCGCATTGAATGGAAGAGCTGGCCCGGGATGGTCCCCAACCCGAATTTTCTGGAGCAGCTCCAGCATCAGGTAGATAAGGAGTCCGTGCTACTGTTCCTCTGCCGCACGGGGGCGCGCTCGCATGACGCTGCAGCGGCCGCTGCAGCACACGGCTTTACGGAGTGCTACAACATCCTCGAAGGCTTCGAAGGCGATAAGAATGCAGATGGCCAGCGTGGTGCGGTCAACGGCTGGCAAGGGCGCAAGCTGCCCTGGTCGCAATCCTGATCGGGGTGGATGAATGGATCGTTACGCCCTGCTGGGACATCCCGTTGCACATAGTAAATCGCCGCTGATTCATGCTGCATTTGCCAGACAAACCAATCAGAAACTGACCTACGACCGTATTCTGGTGCCACTGGACGGATTTATCGAATCCGTGGCGGATTTCTTCGCCATGGGCGGACTCGGCTGCAACGTCACCCTGCCATTCAAGGAGGAAGCGTTTCAGTTCGCCAATCAGCTGACCGACCGCGCAGAGCAGGCGGGGGCAGTCAATACACTGTGGATTGATGACGACGGGGTGGTCGGCGACAACACCGATGGTATCGGGTTGGTGCGTGATCTGTCGCGCCATGTAGATTTGAAAGATGCGCGTGTGCTGCTGCTCGGTGCAGGTGGTGCGGCGCGCGGCGCTATCGGGCCTTTGCAGGAAACAGGCGTGGCTGGTATTACCATCGCCAATCGTTCGCTGGATAAGGCGCAATTGCTGGCAGAACGGTTTGCATCTACTTCTCACAGGGTGCAGGCCGTCACGCTGGATCAGCCGGGTGAAGGGTTCGACCTGATCATTAATGCAACGTCCGCCAGTATCGGTAGCCAGCATCTTCCCCTGCCGGATACCGCCTTCAAGCAGGTACATCTTGCCTATGACATGATGTATGCAGCCGAACCCACCAGTTTTCTGAAGCAGTGTGCCGATGCGGGTGTGCCTCAATGTGTAGATGGCGCAGGGATGCTGGTCGAACAGGCTGCCGAATCGTTCTGGCACTGGCGGGGCGTGCGGCCGGATACTGCGCCTGTTTTGGCGGACATTCGTGCAACCTTGCAACAGCCACTTTAATCCGATGTCATTGTAATGCGTCGCTCCGTATATAATCGCCGCCCCTTTACGTTCAGGAGGACGCAATGGTGCTGACCTGGGTCTGGCGGATACTGCTTGCGTTGATATTGTTATTTCTGGCGTGGCAGGTCTGGATATTTGCGCATGTGTGGTGGTGGCAGGATCACAATCCCGATACGACCGCATTTATGGAAATCCAGCGGGCACGCTTGCAGAAAGATGATCCTGATGCGGATATCACGCACAAATGGGTGCCCTATGAGCGCATCTCTCCCCATCTCAAACGTGCGCTGATTGCTAGCGAAGATGCCAAGTTCCTCGATCATGATGGCTTTGATTGGGAAGGGCTGCAGGCCGCCTGGGAAAAGAACCAGAAGAAGGGCAGGATTACTGCCGGTGGATCGACGATCAGCCAGCAGCTCGCCAAAAATCTGTTCCTAAGCGGCAAGCGCAGCTATCTCCGCAAGATTGAAGAAGCAGCGATTACGGTGATGCTGGAGCACATGCTCAGCAAGCGGCGCATTTTCGAAATCTACCTGAACGTGATCGAGTGGGGCGATGGGGTGTTTGGTGCAGAAGCGGCAGCACGCCATTATTACAAGACAAGTGCGGCGCGGTTGAGTGACGCCCAGGCAGCCAAATTGGCAGCCATGGTGCCCAACCCACGCTATTACGATAAAGCGCGCAACGATAAGCGTCTGCTCCGCAAGACTGCCATTATCGTTCGGCGCATGAATTACGCGGATGTACCCTGATGAATTTTTTGCGTGCTGTGTACTCTGTGTACGTCGCCATTCTGTTTCTTGTGCTGTGTACGCTGGGCATGCCAGTCTATGCGCTGGCATCGTTTACGTCTGTCAAAACCTGCCAGCAGGTGATTGCCTGGTATAACCGCACATCAATGCGCTTGTGGGGTGTACTGGCCTTCATGCCGATCAGTATCGACGGCGAGGAACATCGCACCCATCGCGCGATGGTGATGGTGGGCAATCATTGCAATCTACTGGACATGCCGGTCACTGCCGCGGCCATTTATCAGCCCACGCGGGTTCTGGCTAAGGCTGAATTTGCCAGGATTCCGGTGCTGGGATTCTTGATGAGTCGCTTTTGTGTGCTCGTCAGCAGAGATTCCGCTGCGTCGCGCAAGCAGAGTGCCGAAGCAATGGTGGCCGCCTTGCAGTCTGGCGAGTCTATTCTCGTGTTTCCGGAAGGTACGCGCAATCGTGGCAAGGAACCCGTGCAAGCCTTTAAAGATGGCGCATTCCGTGCGGCGATCGCAGCTCAAGTACCCATTCAGCCCTTTGTGCAAATCAATATGCGCTGTGGCCAATTATTCGGCAAGATACTGTTTCAGCCTTATGGCCTGAGGGTGTGTTATTTACCGGCCATCCCGACAGTCGGCATGACAGAGGAAGATGTGGCCATGCTCAGAGATCAAACGCGTCAAGCGATTGATGCGTGTTTGCGAGCTGAGGATGATTGGTTTAAAACTCATTAATAAGAGGTTGTAGCCATGCAAATTAACTTTCAGTTCCCTGAAGGAATTAAAGGCATTGCGCAAGGACATCCGCTATCCAAGCGCTTTCATGTTTTTTTATTTGAGGATGGATCTCAGACTTCTATTCCTCAGGATTTTTTTACGCGCTGGGATGGTGAATTTCCGCAGGGTGTCACAATTAAGATGGGGAAGAACTCCGGATTCGGACTAGGCTCAAGAGTTAAATACGATGGGGGTATTCAAATACTAGAGGTTGGGAACTATGTCGCTGCTGGAAATGAGATCAAGATTATTCTAAATGGACTTCATGATACCCAGGGCCTATCCTCTTATATGCTGGGGCTGCTCGGTGCTCCCTACAGACCTCAGCCCCAGCTTGGTAATACAGTTATTGAAAATGATGTATGGATTGGTGACAATGTCTTGATTCTCGGCCAGTCGAAGATTTCTAATGGGTGTGTGGTTGGCGCGGGTTCAGTTGTGCCACCAAAAAAAGTATTGGAACCCTATGGTGTTTATGTGGGAAATCCTATCAAACTTGTTCGCTTCAGATTTGATGAAAAAGTCATTGCCGAATTACTTGATATTCAATGGTGGAATCAGCCGCTAAGCTGGATTCGGCAACAAAAAGCAGCGATCGAAACGGATCTGACTGAAGACGTTTCAAAGTCATTGGAAATATTGTCTGAAATGAAACGCAGTTTAGTTTGATTCCGCTGTAAGGCACTTACTAGGGCGCAAATTTCCAAGAGAAAAATGCATTTCATAAAGACTGCGCCCCAGCATTGCTGCATCAGGTCGTGGCTGTACCGGTGCAGCCAGCCCCGGACAGATCTGCGCAATATAGGCTATACAGTCTATCAATCAGGGCGAGTGCCTGCGGACTGGTCACGCGGTAATAAATCTGTTTGCTGGCGCGGCGGGTATCGACGATGCCTGCGCGACGTAGCACACCCAGTTGCTGCGACAGGGTCGGCTGGCGAATCTGCAGGACGTCTTCCAGTTCGCTCACACAGCGCTCACCTTGCGCAATCTGGCACAGCAGCAACAATCGTTCCGGGTTGGCCAGCACTTTCAGCATGTCCACGGCCTGATCGGCTGAATGACGCATTCGGGTGATATCCACCTCAACGGGTGAGTGAGTCGCGACTTGTGCTGTGCTAGCCATGATTGCATCTTTCATCTATACGCTTCATATTATACTGCTGAATAAAGTATAGAAGAAGTTCTAAAGAAAGTATGGATATGGATCAACCTTCTGTGTTGGGCATCGCTCATTGGGATCAACGTTTTCAGGCAGATGGCTTTCTGTTTGGTGAGAAACCGAGTCAGTTTGTCCTAAAGCATGCGCACCATTTGCCTGCAGGGGCGAACGTACTGGCCGTGGCAGATGGTGATGGCCGTAACGGCGTGTGGGCGGCGCGGCAGGGTTGTACCGTGGACGCGGTGGACGGTTCTGCCGTTGCGGTTGCAAAGGCGCGCCAATTTGCTACCGGGGGTCCCAATTACCGTGCTGATGTTGCCAACCTGCTGGGCTGGGATTGGCCAGATCAGGCCTATGATGTGGTTCTGGCCGTGTTTATTCAGTTTGTGCCTGAAACCGATATGCCTCGTGTATTTGAGGCCATGAAGCGGGCTGTAAAGCCTGGTGGTGTGCTGATGCTGCATGGTTATACACCGAAGCAGCTTGAGTTTGGCACAGGTGGCCCTAAGGTGAAGGAGCAACTCTATACGCTGGGCTGGCTCGAGCAGATGTTCGCTGGATGGGATGTACTGACCCGGGATACATACGAAATGCATCTTGAGGAAGGCAGCGCGCACGCGGGGATGTCAGCGCTGGTCGACTGGATTGTGCGTAAGCCGCAGGTCTGAAAAGCATGGCATTCCAGATTGTCGGCTGCCATACATTAAGTGTATCGAATCCCGGAGACCATCATGGACCTGCAGCACGCGATCGAAGCACATGCCAACTGGAAAACTAAACTGCGCGCCGCCATCAGCAATGGCGAGCAGATGGATGCCGCAACGATCAGCAAGGACAATTGCTGCGAGCTGGGCAAATGGCTGTATGGCGATGGTAAAAAGCAGTTTGGAACGCTGGCGGCGTTTCAGGATTGCACTGCCAAGCACGCGGCGTTTCATACTGAGGCAGGTAAGGTTGCGCAGCTGATCAACAAAGGTGAGTACGAAAAGGCTGAAGGCATGCTGGGCGCGGGTACGCCTTATGCCGCAGCCTCGACCGCTACCGGGGTGGCGATTACCAAGCTGCGCAAGGAAGCGGGCATCTAGCTATCTGTTTGTGCAGGGCAGCTCTTGCTGCCCTCGTTTCATACAATGCGCTGCACTATTCGAAGTCTGGCAAGGACTCGCGCTCAATAGGTAAGGGACTGTTTGCCAAGCCGTCAATGCCACCTGCGATAGAGATAATTTGCGTATATCCCATCACTTGCAGCGTCTGGGCTGCCAGTGCTGCACGACCGCCCGTTTTGCAATAGACGCAAAGTGGCGCATCACTCGGTTTTCCTTCCAGTACATCTGCAATTCGAAATTCCAGCATGCCGCGTGGTACATTAACAGCACCTTTCACCCGAGCTGTCCGATACTCGTCCGGCTCGCGCACATCCAGCAACAGCGCGCCTCGTGCAACCCACTGCGCTGCTTCATCCGGTGCTACTTCACGGATACTTGCTTTTGCCTGCATGACCAGCTCATGAGCGGTTTTCATTCTGTCAGTCCTGATTGATTTATTATCTGAATTAATAGTATATCGGGTGATATAGTGAATCAAGGTCTGCCTCAGTGTCTATTCCATTCGTCTGTTCGGAGGAATTCCAGCATGCAGTTCACAGATCAAGCATCGAGATCGCGATTGAATCGCGAGTTCCATTCCCGTCCGCCGATTCCGCTGCATGGTTCGGCCATGGTGACGCATGTCGCCTGTCTGCGCGATCAGGGGCAGGATGAGCGCGAGCGTGGCCATTTTCAGGTGCTGGCCAGTGCACTGGGGGCATCGATTGAACAACCCGCGCCAGAGCTGGCGATTTTGTACTCGGATAAGCGCTGTGTTCGCTGGGAGCGGCATACGGAATTCTCCAGTTACACCTTTTTTCATATGGAGATCACCGATGCAGCGCCATTCTGGCAGCAGGCCCCCATGGCAGGTGTGCCAGCAGGGTGGCTGGACAATCTGCCCGGAGAGATGCTGGTGGCGTGCTGTATCGAGATGCGCAGGCAGGCGGTCGACGATGAAGCTGCGCTGATCAGTCAGTTTGCAGGCGATGGCCGCCAGATGGTGGTGTCGCGTGCAGTGGATGGTGCGGCCTGGATCGCGGCGGATTTCCTGTTTGGGGGCGATAGCCCGTGGGGTGATGCGTTTTCCCGCTTTGTGCTGATTAATGATGGCATGACGCCGCGGCAGGCGGGTCGCACGGTGCAGCGGCTGATTGAAATCGAAACCTATCGTTTGTTTGCCCTGCTGGGGTTGCCGGTGGCGCGTGAACTCGGCCAGTGGATACGAGGGGCGGAGAGTACGCTGGCGGATCTGACCGGGCGAATTGAGGCGGCAAATGGCTTGAAAGATGAACATGCAGTCTTGAATACGCTGTCCGCTCTGTCGGCCGAAGTGGAGCGGATTCATGCCACCACCGGCTTCCGGTTCGGTGCAAGCGAGGCCTATCATGCGCTGGTGCGCCAGCGCATTGGCGAATTGCGCGAGGAACGGGTGCCAGGCTTTCCCACGTTTAGCGAGTTCATGGAACGACGACTGACGCCGCCGATGGCGACCTGTCAATCAATGCGCGCACGGCTGAAGCAGCTTTCCTCTGGACTCGCACGTAGCAGCGCATTGCTCCGCGCACGTGTTGATGTCGGCCTGGAGCAGCAGAATCAGGCATTGCTGCAGCAGATGAACCAGCGCAACAAGCTGCAGTTCCAGCTACAGGAAACGGTGGAAGGATTATCGGTTATCGCGATGACTTACTATGGCTCCCAGCTTGTACATCATATGGCGGCGGGGATGGAAGCGAAGGGCTGGCATGTCTCTCCCGAGGTTGCAGCGGCCGTTGCAGTGCCGCTGATCGCCGGGATGCTGTACTGGCGCTTGCGGGTGCAGCGTACCAGGCTGCACCGTGCGCTGGTGAAGGGTGATTAAAGGTTACCTGCTGGCGTGGCAAATCAGTTCATGATGGGTTTCGCCCGCCTGCGCCATGCGTTCCAGCGCTTCAATCACCTGAACGCTGAGTTGTTCCATCTGTCCGAGCAGGCGAGTCATCTCGTCGGTCCGCCCGCGCTCGTGTGCTTCCACAGCCTGACGGGCAATCTGATGCAGATTCTTGTGCGGTGAATCCAGATCGCCATAGCCCGGGAGCTTGGAAAAACAGGCCTTGCCATCACCGTGAAGATACCATTGGCCTAGCCGGCAATGTGTATGTTCCTCAAGGCTGCTGGCGGACTCATGGCTTAAGCCCAGCAAAATACGGTACACTCGGAATTTGTATGATACGTGGTCGATTTTGGCGAGTTCGCAAAAGCTGCGTAATGCCGATGCGGCCACCCCGTTTTCCATCGCTTTGGAGAGCCCCAGCAGGGTTTCCAGTGATGCACTGGCCTGCGAGCCACGTTCAACAGACTCGGCCGCCAGGCTGGCCAGCGCTGCAATCAACTGCTTGCCCTCACCCGATTCCGAGCTGATACGGCTCACCAGTGTACTGATTTCCGATGTTGCCCCGGTGGTGCGTTCAGCCAGCTTGCGCACTTCATCGGCCACCACGGCAAACCCACGCCCAGTTTCACCTGCGCGTGCTGCTTCAATGGCGGCGTTGAGCGCAAGCAGATTGGTCTGGTCGGCAATTTCCTTGATGAGCTGCACGATGCTACCAATGGCATGAGCCTGATGATCCAGTTCATCAATCTTGGAGGTGACTTGCTGGCTTTCACTCGCCAGCCGGTGAAGGCCCGAGGCGATGGCACTGACGCTGCTGCTGCTCGATTGCGAAGCGGCTTGTGAACTGACAGCGCGGTCACGCTCCTGCACCATCTGATCGGCCAGCCTTTCCAGCGTACCCTGTGCCATCGACAAGGATTTCGAGAAATGATCGAAATGTGTCATGACGGCCTGTCGGGTTGCCAGCTCCTGCTCGGCCCGCTGTTGCGCTTCCCTGCATCCCTGCAGGGCGCGTTCCGCATCTTCCCTTGCGCGCTGCGCTGCACTCAGCTGGGCTTCCAGTTCAAGAATACGCGACTGTGATGCCCCGCCCGACTGCTTTTGTCCGAAAAACATGCCCGCTTCCCCCGCCATGAATCTACCGTGAATAAATGGTCACACTCATTTCATTGTCAGCGACAAATGGCTGAAATCAAGCCCTGAATGCGTGTTCGCCCCTGATTCTTGCTAGTAATGGCAAGTGCTTGGGTTAAAAAAGTATATTGAAGTTGATAGGTTTGGTTTTTTTCATAATTGACAATTTGCGTAAGTATGCAAATAATGAACTAACTAGCATCAGGAGTGGACCATGTCAGTCAAACCATCTTGCCTCTTTCGTCTCGCACCGATTGTGCTCGCATTCGCCGTGCCCGTTTGGGCCGGGCAACTTGCCCATGTGCCGGTCAGAAGTGATTCGCTGGCAAGTGCATGGACGGCCGATGGCGTGGTGGAGGCCGAACGCCACAGCGAGATGGCCGTGCAGGTGGCGGGCATGATTACCGAGGTCAAAGTGCATCCGGGTGACCGGGTGAAGAAGGGGCAGTTGCTGGTTTCGGTCGATGCGCGCGCAGCCAGTCAGCTTGCCGTGGCCTCCCGCGCACAAACAGAGGCTGCACGGGCACAGCTGGATGCGGCGCAGAAGGAATACGATCGCCAGAAGCAGCTTTTCGCCAAGGGCTACATCAGTCAGGCGGGTTTGGAGCGTGCAGAAGCGCAATTCAAGGCTGCCAGTGCACAGGCGAAAGCGTCGGGCGCCAGTGCCGATGCCGCGCTGACTCAATCCGGGTTTTATACGCTGACTGCGCCCTACGATGGCATCGTGGCGGATGTGCCGGCACAGGCGGGCGAAATGGCCGCGCCGGGCCGTGTGCTGGTGAGCCTGTACGATCCTGCCCAGATGCGCGTCACCGCAGCGGTGCCGCAAAGCAAGGTCGATGCAACGATCGGGACCGATGCCGTGCGCATTGCAATATCGGGCGTGAAGGAGGCGGAAGCGATGGTGCCTGCCCGTGTGGTGGTCTACCCGGCAGCAAATCAGCAAACGCATACCGTGCAGCTGCGTGCGTGGCTGGGCAAGGCGCCTGCAACTGTTGTGCCGGGCACCTTTGCACGTGTACAGATTGCCGGAGCGTCTACGGGCGGTGAGCGTCTGTATATCCCGCAGCGTGCGGTACTGAATCGCGCCGAAATGCGTGTGGTGTATGTGCTGGATGCCAAAGGCAATCCACTGCTGCGGCAGGTGAAGCTGGGTCCGGCTAATGGCGGCGAAGTGGAAGTGCTAGCCGGACTGAGTAAAGGCGAGCACGTTGCGCTTGAACCACAACAGGCCGCTCGCGGCAAATAAGGAGGGGCCATGCACACCAAACTAGGCGTCTCCGGACGCATCGCTGCGTATTTCCTGAATGCCCATCTCACGCCGTTGCTGGCGCTGACCGCGATTTTGCTGGGACTCTTCGCCATTCTTGTCACCCCGCGCGAAGAAGAGCCGCAAATCAATGTCACCATGGCCAATGTGCTGGTGCCGTTTCCCGGTGCGTCGGCGCACGATGTGGAAACCATGGTGGCCACACCGGGCGAGCAGGTGATCAGCCAGATTGCCGATGTCGAACATGTGATGTCGGTCTCGCGCCCCGGCATGGCGGTGCTGACCGTGCAGTTCAAGGTCGGCGTGCCGCGCACCGAAGCACTGGTTCGCCTGCACGATACCTTATTGAGCCATCGCGACTGGTTGCCGCAGGGCCTCGGCGTGATGGAGCCCATTGTTAAACCCAAGGGCATTGATGATGTGCCGATTGTGTCGCTGACCCTGTGGTCGAAAGATCCGGCGATGGGGCCGCGCAATCTGGAGCAAGTTGCCCAGAGCCTGGAGGCTGATCTCAAGCGCGTGCATGGTTCCCGCGAAATCAGCACCATCGGCGGGCCGGGGCGAGCGATTAATATTGATGTCGATCCTGCGCGCATGGCCGCGTCCGGTCTGGCGGTCAGCGATGTGCAGCGCATGCTGGCGGCGGCCAATGCAGGTGGCAGCATGGGCGAGCTGGTGACGGGCAATCAATCTGTCGCCATTGATGCCGGGCCATACATCGCCAATGCCCGCGATGCGGCGCAGATGGTGGTGGGCGTGCGTAATGGCAAGCCGATCTATCTGCAGGATGTCGCCCGCGTCACTGACGGGCCGCTGCCCAGCGTGCGCAGCGTCTGGCATGGCGTCGCGGGCAAGGATGGCGGCGAATATCCGGCGGTGACGCTGGCGATTACCAAGCAACCCGGCCAGAACGCCGTGGTGGTAGCCGATGCGCTGATCAAGCGAGTGGACGAGCTGAAAAATACCGTTATTCCCGCCAATGTCGAGGTGTCGCTCACTCGTAATTACGGCGAAACCGCCAACGATAAAGCCGACAAACTGATCCACAAGCTGATGTTTGCTACGGCGTCGGTGGTGGCGCTGGTGTTCTTTGCGCTAGGCAAGCGTGAAGCGGCGATTGTCGGCGTGGCGGTGATGCTCACGCTGCTGGTGACCCTGTTTGCCTCCTGGGCATGGGGATTTACGCTGAATCGTGTTTCATTGTTTGCACTGATTTTTTCCATCGGCATTCTGGTGGATGATGCGATTGTGGTGGTGGAGAACATCCACCGGCATCAAATGCTGGAACCGCATAAATCGCTGATGGAGCTGATTCCCGGCGCGGTGGATGAGGTGGGTGGCCCGACGATTCTGGCGACGCTGACGGTGATTGCCGCCTTGCTGCCCATGGCCTTTGTATCCGGCCTGATGGGACCCTATATGAGCCCGATCCCGATCAATGCCAGCATGGGCATGCTGCTGTCACTCGCCATTGCCTTCATCATTACGCCGTGGCTGGCCAAGCGCTGGATGCGTGACGGTCATCATGCACATGAAGATGGACTGGCGAAGCGCCTTGAACCCACCTTCCGCGCAGTGTTCCACCCCTTCCTGACCGACGACACCGGATCGCGTAATCGCAAGAAGTTGGGCGTGGGCGTGCTTGCGCTGATTGTGATGTCGGTGGGTCTGCCGGTGATTGGCTGGGTGCAGCTGAAAATGCTGCCCTTCGACAATAAATCCGAATTCCAGATTGTGGTGGACATGCCTGCCGGTACGCCGGTGGAACAGACCTCGGCTGTACTGCATGAACTGGGTCGCTATCTCTCGACTGAGTCGACTGTCGTGAGTTGGCAGACCTATGCGGGCACCGCCGCGCCGATCAACTTCAATGGGCTAGTGCGCCAGTATTACCTGCGTGCCGGTGGCGAGGTGGGCGATGTACAGGTCAATCTGGTCGACAAACATCATCGCAGCGAACAGAGCCATGCGATTGCTACCCGCTTGCGTCCCGGCCTGCAGGCGATCGGCAAACGCTTCGGCGCAAACGTGAAAGTGGTGGAAGTCCCGCCGGGGCCGCCTGTGCTGGCGCCGCTGGTGGCGGAAATCTATGGTCCGGATGCCGACGGTCGCCGTCAGGTCGCCAAGGCCGTGCGCGCGGTGTTTGAAAAGACGCCGGGTATTGTCGATGCCGACGACAGCACCATTGTCGACGCGCCGCGCAAGGTGCTGCTGGTGGATCGCAACAAGGCCGCGTTGCTGGGTGTCCCCCAAGGTGAAATTGTGGCGACCCTGCGGGCAGGCCTGTCTGGCATCGCTGCGAGCTATGCGCACGACGAAAGCAAATATGCTGCGCCATTGATGGTTCGATTGCCAGAGTCGCTGAGCGGCAATCTCGACAATCTGCTGCAACTTGGCGTACATGCAGCCGATGGCCGTCTGGTGCCGATCCGCGAACTGGTGACCATTAGTGACACCGTGCGCGAGCAGCCTTCGTATCACAAGGATGGTCTGCCGGTGACCTTCGTGGTCGGCGATATGGCAGGCAAGGTGGATAGTCCGCTCTATGGCATGTTCGGCATGCGCGGCGATATTGCTGCGATCAAGACGCCGGATGGTGCTGGTATCACTGAGTATTTCATCAAGCAGCCATCCGACCCCTATCGTGGCTATGCCCTGAAGTGGGATGGCGAATGGCAGGTGACGTACGAAACCTTCCGCGATATGGGAGCCGCTTATGGTGTGGGGCTGATCCTGATTTATCTGCTGGTGGTGGCCCAGTTCGGATCCTACCTCACCCCGCTGATCATCATGGCACCGATTCCGCTGACCATCGTCGGTGTGATGCCGGGGCATGCGCTGCTCGGTTCGCAATATACCGCCACCAGCATGATCGGCATGATCGCGCTGGCCGGGATCATCGTGCGGAACTCCATCCTGTTGGTGGACTTTATCCGCCTGCAGGCCGGGCGCGGCATGGATTTTAAGGAAGCCGTGGTCAGCGCTGCCGTGGCGCGTGCGCAGCCGATTGCGCTCACCGGGCTGGCCGCCATGCTGGGTGCCTTCTTTATCCTCGACGACCCAATTTTCAACGGGCTCGCCATTTCACTGATCTTCGGGATTTTTGTCTCTACCCTGCTCACGCTGGTGGTGATCCCGCTGCTCTATTACGTGGCCTATCGCGGTCAGTACGAGCAGGCAACACAGGAGTAAACATCATGACTTCATGGCGTATTGTCCGCATCGTAGCCGGTACCTTCATTCTGCTGAGTCTGGCGGTGGGTATCCCCGGCAGCCCGGTTTTCTTGTCGCAATGGTGGCTGGCCTTTACTGCCTTTGTGGGCGTGAATCTGCTACAAAGTGGCCTCACCAAGTGGTGCCTGATGGAAACCATTCTGCGCAAGGTGGGTGTACGGGGCGGGTGCTAATATCCGGCATTCGTTTTTCGGAAACAATTTGTCAGGAGTGATTCATGCATCTGTCGTGTCCACATTGTGGTGCCACCAACCGTATTCCAGACGAGCGCCTCAACGATGGCCCCAACTGCGGTAAGTGTTCGACGCCCTTGATGGCGGCTGAACCCGTGGCGCTGTCTGATACCCAGCTCCCTGGATTTCTGGCCAATACGGAATTGCCCGTGGTGATTGATTTCTGGGCGGCGTGGTGTGGCCCCTGCCGCATGATGGCCCCGCAATTTGAAAGCGCAGCCGCAAGCGAGCCGATGATCCGTTTCGTCAAAGTCGATAGCGATGCCGCGCCCGTTGCTGCCCGCAGTTTTGGCATCCGCAGTATTCCCACACTGATCCTGTGGCATCAGGGGCGGGAAGTCGCGCGGCAGTCAGGCGTATTGCAGGCGAGCGCGTTGCTGGAATGGGTGAGGCAGTCGCTACGAAGCATGTAAGGGATGCAATCCGCCTTTTCCCACGACATACCGCAGTAAGTTGATGGAATCGATTGATAGTTGATGTGAACGATTGAGCGACCATTCATAGAGTCGCCCCGCTGACCGGCAGCAGCCGGCCTTCGATCCGCCCTGGCATTCAAAGGAGACAACCATGGCACATATCGTTGTACTGGGCGCAGGGACGGGCGGGATGCCCGCCGCCTATGAATTGCGCGAAAAGCTTGGCTCATCCCATCAGATCACCGTGGTGAATGCGGTGGATTACTTCCAGTTTGTACCATCTAACCCATGGGTGGCCGTGGGTTGGCGCGAACGCGAGGATATTACGTTCCAGATTCGCCCTTATCTGGAAAAAAAGGGGATCGGTTTTGTCGCGCAGCGGGTGGAAAAAATCGATGCAGAGGCCAGTCAGCTTCTGCTGGCTGATCAGTCGACGCTGGCATACGACTATCTGGTGATTACCACCGGGCCCAAGCTTTCCTTCGATGAAGTGCCCGGCGCGGGGCCGCATAGCGGGTTCACCCAGTCGATCTGTACCGTCGATCATGCAGAGCGCACGCACGAGGCATACAAGCATTTTCTGGAAGACCCGGGGCCGGCCATCATTGGTGCCATGCCGGGTGCATCCTGCTTTGGCCCTGCGTATGAGTTTTCCTTTATCTTCAATACTGATCTGCGCAAGCGCAAGCTACGCAACAAGGTTCCCATGACCTATGTCACCAGTGAGCCCTATATCGGGCATCTGGGGCTGGGCGGCGTGGGCGACTCCAAGTCCATGCTGGAAAGCGAGTTCCGCAATAACGACATCAAGTGGATCTGCAATGCCAAGGTTACCAAAGTAGAAGACGGCAAAATGTACGTCACCGAAATGGATGATCAGGGCAATGTGAAAAAGGAGCACGAACTGCCGTTCAAGTTCAGCATGATGTTGCCCGCATTCAAGGGCGTCGACCCGGTGGCATCTGTCGAAGGCCTGTGCAATCCGCGCGGTTTTGTTCTGGTAGACGAATTCCAGCGCAGCAAGAAGTATCGCAATATTTTCTCGGCAGGCGTGTGCATTGCAATTCCGCCTGTTGAGGTGACTCCTGTACCAACGGGCGCACCAAAGACAGGCTATATGATCGAAACCATGGTCACCGCGATTGTGCACAATATTGCGGCTGATCTGGATGGCAAGCCAGGCACGGCCAAAGGCAGCTGGAACGCAATCTGCCTTGCAGATATGGGCGATACCGGTGCCGCTTTTGTGGCCTTACCGCAAATTCCACCCAGAAACGTGAACTGGTTTAAAAAGGGCAAGTGGGTGCATCTTGCCAAGATCGCCTTCGAAAAGTATTTCATGCACAAGATGAAGGCTGGCACATCCGAGCCGATTTACGAGAAATATGTGCTCAAATCACTTGGGATTGAACGGCTGGATCACTAGTGAAGCGGCGCACAAATAAAACAAGCCGCTGGGCGTTGCTCAGCGGCTTGTTTACTTGAGTCGTTTGCAGATTGTCCTGCCGCTTTAGTTGGCCATCGCGCGGTTGCTGACCAATTCCAGCTCAACAGCCTGCACATCCGGATCTGCTGCCAGCTGCTGGGTCAGTGCCTGCAATTCTACCCCGGCCGGCGCCTTCAGCAAGACCATGTCACGTGTGCGGAATTGCACCGACAGGTTGTAGCGTTTGGCAACGCTGGCATAGCTGTCCGCCGCTTTCAGGTTGACCAGCAATCCGCCGCTGACGACGCCCGGTACCGCATCATCTTCATTATGCAATTCATCCCCAATATACAATCCGTCAGGAGGATTGCCGGGAGCGGACGCTGCACTTTTGCCGGTTCCGCGCAGGTTCGCGTTTTGTCTACTTGCAGCAACCTTGAACCATCTCTGGCCGCCGATCACGAATGCTTGACCGGATTGCTTGCTTGCCAGCGGGCTGATGGTGGGTGCGGCTGCGAGTGCCGCTGCACTCGGACGAACTGTATTGGCAGCATGTGCAGTGCTCGCTACACCCAGTGCGGTCAGGCTTGCCAGCAGCAGGGGGCGGAATGTTGAAGTCTTGTTCATGATTGACACTCCTATTAGCTCTTCTTGTGACCGATGAAGCGGATCGACCACGATTGCAGCGTGCCATCGGTTGCATTGTTATTGATGCGTGCAGCACTCCATGCGCCGGAACCGGCGTTGTAGAGGTAGTAGCCACCTACAGCTGCGCTGGTATCAATGACGCGCAGGGTCCACTTGCCCTTGCCCGATTCGCCATAGAAATGGTTGGACAGCATGCGCTGTTCAGCCAGGGCTCGGGTGGTCAGCAAAGAATTGTTCGGCGACAAAATGACACTGCGGGTGCCAGACGGCGAGATCAATTCAAAAGCCAGATCACGCGGACGGGTATGCGCGACATTCACGCGAACCTGTACGGCTTCGATGGTCATATTGTCTGCTAGCTCGAAGGTGCTGGATGCGCCGTCTAGTTTACCGTCCGGAATCCGCGCATTGCTGCTCACCTTATTCCAGTCAGTCCAGATCTGTGCAGGCAGCGGATTGCTATAGAACAAAGCAGCCTCGACCGCGCGGTCTACGTCGACCAGACCGAAGCCGTAGAAGTTGTGGAAATTGTATCCGGCGGCATTCTTCTGCCAGCCCGGGATCGCGACATAAGGCGTCTTGCTGCCATCCTTGCCGAGCACATCCAGCGACACGCCTGCATTGTCTGCATCGACCTTGCGAGCGGTGCTGATCAGAATATGGCGAACATCGCGCCAGTTCAGCGCCGGATTGGTGGACATCACCAATGCAACCGCGCCGGACACGGATGGTGCGGCAGCCGAGGTACCATTCATCTGGCCGGTGAAGTTGCAGTTCGGATCAAGTGCGGTACCGCCCTGAAGCGAGTTTGAAGTCGCTCCGGTGACATTGAATCCGCGTTTGCACCCGGTTAGATCCGTGGTGACCATTGCCGGGCTATCGGTTCCATATTCGCCACCCGTACCGGTCAGGAGTACAGATGCGCCCGGTGTGGAATAGGACGAGCGCACACCATCTGCGTTCAGGGCGGCGATGACCATATTCCAGTAGTTATTATTGGCTGGCTCAAGGTTGGCATCTTGCAGCGGCATGGCGCGGTCGTTGAAGACGTAGCCGGTGTTGCCGTCAGTCAGACCCACCGTGATATTGTTGTAACCATTGCCCGCAGATTTCACAAATAGCGATCCGCGTCCCCAGTGACTGAAGCGGGTCACTTCCTCATACGTCTGTTCTTGCAGACGCAGGCTCAGATTGACGCTGGTATCGGCGTTCACGCCGCCAGTGAGACTGGAACCATAACTTTGGTTGAACACACGTGAGTCGGTGTTAGACACCAGCGGTGCGTCATTGGGGAGCTTACCGTGTGAGTGCAAGAACGCATCTTGGCTTTGATTGAGCAGGTAGTTGTAACCCTTAAGACCTGCGCTGGGTGCGACGCCGCGGCCACCGATATTGTTCCAGCCTACCGCTGCCGCAACACCCGCAACGGCGGTGCCGTGACCGTTGTTGCCACTCGGCGTCGGATCATCAGTGCCCGTGACAAAATTTTTGGAGCCCGGTTTGACGTTTGCAGCGAGATCCGGATGGGCGATTTCGAGGCCATCGTCGATCACCGCAACGGTAATACCCACGCCGCGAATACCGCGTAAATGGGTGAAGGCCAAATTGAGATCGTTACCTGCCTTACCCCCACGCGCCGAAAAGGCGGTTTGCCCGGTGTTTTTGAGGTACCACTGTTCCTTGACGAGCGGGTCACCCGGCTGAAGTTGATAGTTTGATGCAGCATGCGCATAAGCGAGTGACAACGCACCGCAAACCGCCAGTGTGCAGATTTTCGGTTTCATCCGATCCTCCATGCTTGTGATTATTGATATCAGGACAACAAGTGCTTGTTTGCACGGGGGTGGATCATGACACGCATGTCAGATTTGGGTAAATGGCATGTGAAATGAATCGAAAGTTATTTGGACTAAAGTGGAAATGCAATGATTCATATATTGCATATTTTGTGCATTGCGCTATCTTTGGACTGGCTTGAGTCGAGCCAATCATGATCTACAAATTTTGCATTGCACAAATAGTTTCCGCCTGTCAGGTAGATGAAACGCTGTGGGTTGAATGAAACACATCGCCTGTATTGAATGCTGCCAATTTGTGGCAGGATATGCGCATGTCCCGCGCCCAGCGTCTGCTTGATCTCCTTCAACTATTGCGTCGCCACCGCTTCCCGGTGACGGGGGCAGTGCTTGCCGAGTCACTCGGTATCAGCTTGCGTACCCTGTATCGCGATATCGCCGAACTTCAGGCGCAAGGTGCCAGTATTGATGGTGAGCCGGGGCTGGGCTATGTACTGCGCCCGGGCTTTATGCTGCCGCCCCTGATGTTTTCGCAGGAAGAGCTCGAAGCACTTGTGCTGGGCGTACGCTGGGTAGCCTTCAAGAGCGAGCCCGGCCTGGGCGCCGCTGCGCGCAATGCGCTGGCGAAAATCGAGGCAGTGCTCCCGGAAGAATTGCGACGCGAAGTCGATCAATCCGGCTTGCTGGTCGGCCCGCCAAATGCACCTATGGCTGGCGATATCGAGCTGCCGCGCATACGTCTGGCGATTCGACTAGAACGTGTGCTCACCATTGCCTATCGGGATGCAAAGGGTGATGCTTCCACGCGTACCATCTGGCCAATCGCGCTCGCTTTCTTCGATCAAGTCCGGGTGGTGGTCGCCTGGTGCGAGCTGCGACAGTCATTCCGGCATTTTCGTACCGATCGCATTGAGTCCCTTCAGTTGTCCGATTCTCGTTATCCCAAACGCCGCCTCATGCTGCTCAAGGCATGGCGCGAACTGGAGGGGATCGGCGATTTCGCTACGAGGTAGTCTACTGCTGACATATTCTGTCAGTAGTGATGCGTACACTGGGTTTCATCAGCCGGCCCGTTGTGGTGCCGGAATACACCGAGTGGAGGCATACCATGCAACATCCCAGCTATACCCTGCTGTACGTTGACAATCCCCTGTCCAGTGCCGACTTTTATCGCGGCCTATTGGGGATCGAGCCAGTAGAGTGCTCGCCCGGCTTTGCGCTCTTTGTGCTTGAAAATGGCCACAAGCTGGGGATGTGGACGGTCAGTCATGTGGAGCCTGCTGCGAACCAGAAGGGCGGCGGCGGGGAGTTGTGCTTCACGGTTGAATCGGATGCAGAAGTGGATGCACAGTTTGCACGCTGGACGGCAGCCGGACTGACTATGGCACAGACGCCTACCCAGATGGACTTTGGCTATACATTCGTGGCGCTAGACCCGGATGGGCATCGTCTGCGGGTGTTTGCGCCGGGGGCAATGTAATGAAGTGCTGGCTGGCAGTTGCATCTGCTGATCACGTCAGCATCGGGCGGGCTGCAGGCTTCATGCAAGTGTGCCATGGCAAATGCAAGCCCCTGCAGCGTATGCGGCCGGGAGATCTTGTCGTGTATTACTCGCCTAGCCAGGTCATGGGCGTGAAGGATGGGTTGATGCAATTCACTGCAATCGGTCAGGTCAGGGAAGGCATCCCCTATCAGGCGGATATGGGCGGTGGATTCCACCCGTTCCGCCGGGATGTCGACTGGTTTCCGTCTGTGCAAGCAGCCATTCGGCCTTTGCTGGATCGCCTGTCATTTTCAGCGGGCAAGCCCGGTTGGGGCTATATGCTGCGTTTCGGCCTGGTTGAAATCGCGCAATCCGATATGCAGGTCATTGCGCAGGCGATGGCGGTGGAGCCGGATTACGCCGGCTCGCTGTGGCCGGACGCTTTGAGTGCTGCGGCGTAGTCTGACTGAGCCTGATTCAAGTTGGTCAGCCGCTGCTGAAATTCGCGCAATGCCTTCAGAAACTCCACCGGGTTGACCTGGTGGAGTTCCAGATCGGTGACCAGTGCGTTCCAGCGAGGATGGAGGACATCGCTGATGCCGCGTTTGAAGGCGCTTTGCCGCTCAACCAGACTGCGCTGATGGGCGTACAGTTTGGAAAAAGTATGCAGTTCTTCCGATGGCATATGCGCCACCGCCTGACTGGCAATGGCGGCATCCCAGGCATCTTGCGCGGGATCAATCGAGGATGCGCCGATGCCATAGTGGCCATCCATATGCTTCTCGAGCAAGGCCGCCACTTTGCTTTGAGGCAAGCCGGACCGGATGTCGGATAAGACCTGTCTTTCGACTTCGTTTATCGTTTGCAATGCTTGGCGATTTGCGGCGATGCTTTCCTCTACGGATTTGAGATTGCTGGCGATTTCGGCGCGAATGCGCTGAGTCGCCAGTTCCGCCTCATGTCGTTTATGTACTTTTGTATACTGATGTTCAATGGCAATCGCCGTCAGAATACCAATGACAATCATGGCGAATTCTTTGAAAAACTCTTTCAGGGAATGCACCTGTACGCGACGAATATCAAACACAATAGCTTCCTCATCAATCGATTTTTGTTATCAGCGGACGCGTCATCACCAGCGCATCGGCGATGCAGCCGACAATGGGTTTGCGATCTTGCCTCACAAAGCCTGCCCTGCGCCAGAAATTAAGCGCAGGCAGATTGGTTTCGATCACGGCCAGTCGTAATTGCGACAGTTGCCAATGGGACGCCTGCGTGCAGATCTGGGTCAGCACGCGGGTGCCAAGACCTTTGCCCTGATGCGATTCCGCCAGTAACAGCAGGCCGATGTAGCAGGTCTGATCGTCCGGAAATCCCTGTAGCAGGTCGACTACGCCAACCAGTTTGGCAGCGTCATATATTCCGAATACATGTTTGCGGGTGCGCGCCACGGCGGGCGGGCAGGCCTCGAACAGATCAATGACCTCCTCTTCCGACCACGCGCGGCCATACACTGCACGGAAGTACCCCGGTGCATTGTCGTAGAGATGCCGAATTGCATCGCGGCTATCTGGCGAATCGGGCAGCGGTAAGAGCTCAGTCATGCTTCATGTTTTCATGTTTATTAAGGAGGGCATGTATCGCGCTGTCTATCAAGGGCCGTACCTGAGCATCCGGCAGTCTGGCCAGTTCGTCCAGCGACCGTGTTTGACCGAGCTCGCGGGCAATCAGCCAGCCGATAACGTATGCACGCCTGCGAGGTAGCCTTCCAGTTTCCGGACCTGTATTTGCGATTTCCGAAATGACGGCAGGGTCCGAGCTATCCAGCTTGGGTTGCAGATCATGTAGCGCTTCCGGCAAGGCAGCCAGTGTGCGGGAGTGGAGGCCTGGGGGGAAGTCTAGCAATGCTTCTGCATCGTTCGCATCAGGGTTAAGTGTGCGGGAGACATGAACGGCTAGTCCTTCGGTCCACAATCTGCACCAGAGCTCTGCGCAGCTGTTAAAAAAACTGCCGTGATAGATATGGAACAGCTCATGATGAAAGAAAGTGGATTCGCTGCGAAACCCCTTGTGATAACGCACCATGGCATCAAGACCAAACACGAGATAGGTCTGGCCGTTGAAGGAGCGTGGCCCGCCATCCATTTCGCCAAGCGAATGAACAAGGTATACCGGTAAAGTCATCTGGAAGCCCGGAAATGCCTGCTTGAACGAGACAAGGTCAGCTTGATAGCGGGCGCTAAATTGCCGGGCTTTTTCAATGTAATCATTACGTATGGCGTCAAACTCAGAAAGGGCCTTGCGCATCCGCCCGTCGAGTTCGGCTTCCGACAGGTTGCCATTAAATCGCTCAATCCCATAAAAGCCAGGGAATTGTTGATTCATTGCTTGTTTGAGTGCGTGGATTCGCTCCGAAATAGGACTTGTACTTGTGGCATCGTACGAATTTACGAATACGGATGAAAGATCATGAACTGATGGGCCGGGCGTGTCTGGGGAGGAGGCCGCTTGCGCGCCGGATATCAGTAGCAGGCTCAAAAAAATTGCAACGAATCGCATCATGGATCCCATTGGGCTGAAGGCATGAACATGCCACCGTCTATTATCAAAATCCAGATACAGCACATCCGACGCAAAAGCATTCATGGTGAAAAACCACGAATCCCTTCGGTTGGTGTGGATCTGTTGAGGTTCAGTGAGAGCGGGTTAGGTTAGGCTTGAAATACAAGTCAATCACGGCCGGACATCACAGCTCATCAATCAGCCTCATCATTCAATTGTCAGTCCAAATGATGCGGTTCCCTTGTTGATTATTTCCGCTTCCGACCACTCGCGGCCATACACTGCCCGGAAATACCCCGGTGCATTGTCGTAGAGATGCCGAGTTGCATTGCGGCTATCTGGCGAATCGGGAAGCGGGGAGAGCTCAGTCACATGTCACCCCAATACCCTTGCTATGACAAACCCATCATATCCCTTGCATCCGACTGTCTGCAGTGCCGTCGCTTCCAGTCGTGGATCAGCTGCGATCAGGTCAATATAGGTACGCACACCCTGTACATTTGCATCGTCGCTGGCTGCATCTACTACCTTGCCATCGCGGACCACGTTGTCACCAATGATGAGCGTGCCGGGGCGTGACAATTCGAGTGCCCACTTGAGGTAGATCGGATTTGAGGGTTTGTCGGCATCAATAAAAACCAGGTCAAACGGGCCTTCATGGACGAGTGAGGGCAGTGTATCCGCCGCCTTTCCTTCATGCAGACGAATGCGCTCGCTGACACCCGAGTCGGCAATGTTCTGGCGTGCCACAGCAGCGTGAACGGGGTTCGCTTCCAGCGTGTGGATGATCCCGCCTGCAGATAACCCGCGCGCCATCCAGATCGTGCTGTAAGCACCCAGCGTGCCGATCTCCAGAATGCGGGTCGCGCCGGTGAGTTTGATCATGAGCTGCAAGAATGCACCCTGATTCGGCGCAACTTGATGTGCCGGCAGTCCGGCCGCATCTGCGCGTGCCTGAGCGCGATCCAGAACGGGATCGCTTGGATGAAGCTGATCGCTAAAGTATTGGTCGACTGCGGTCCAGATGGAGAGGGGCATGGAGATAACCTGTGTGGATGAAGGAAATGCGTCCGTACACGTGACGGTCAGAGAACCGGGGCCGATTGATCTGAAGCCGAAACATGCCACTGCCCCTTCACAAAATCCAGATACAGTACATCCGACTCGAAGGCTTTCATGCCCAGCACGCCGCGAACGCCGGCTGGGGGCTTGAAATCTGCAGCAATGCAGTGCGATAGATGCAATTCCCGACTGAGTTGTGTACCGATTGAGACTGGTTGGGATTCCACGGTGGATTGGCATTGGGCCCGCGTTTGACCGCGAGCAGCGGTGTCGGTTGCAATTGAGGTTTGAGCAGTGATCACCTGCCAGTCCGATTCTTCGAATAAGGCCACTCCAAATGCGGCCGCGCCCGTGTCTATCATCACAGGGATCCGGCCTAGTGGCGGAAATTCGACTTCGACCACAGGAAAAAAGCCATCCCAGTCCGGTACGGTGATCAGCTTCAGTGGCTCGCCGGCAGGTGAGCTAATCGCAGAAGTTTGTCCGATGCGCCGCAACCGCTGTGCCTTAAAGTCGATTGCCAGCGTGCTGCCCGCAAAATACCCCGCGCCAAGGCTGCCACAGCGCATGTGCTCACCAATTGGGCCAGTCTCGGCACCATCGAACCATTGATCCACGGCCTCACGCAAATGTGCAGGTGATGACCCAGAGGTGATACCGTGGAATCCGGTGTCCAGCTGAACCAGACAGGTTTTTCCTTGATATGGAATGCGCAGCAGGATGGCTGCGTGAGGCTCAGTCTGGCCGAACAGTCGCGCCGACACCCACTCAAAAGGCTGCCATGCGGACACCGCGCCAACAGACAGATTGATGCCACATGCAAATAGAGAAATGAGAATACGGCCGAGCAGGTGAGTCATTGTAGAAAAATCATTCTAGACAAAGTTTTCTATATTGATTTACGCTAGTCAGCATTCCAACACGAAAGCCTGTTTCATGCGAATGTTGTCTGAATTGCTGAGTATCTGTCTGAGTCTGTGTGGCGTGGCCGCGAGTGCGGGCGAATCTGTGCCTGCGTATTCATTAAGCCGTACCGAAGTCCGCGACATCCATTCGACCTTGCTCAAGCGCGACTATCAAGTGTTCGTCAGTTTGCCAGCAGGATATGAATCGTCCACACGCCGTTATCCTGTCGTATTTGTCACGGATGCGAATTACGGCTTTCCCCTCGTGCGCGCGATGGTGGCGCGTCTGCATCACGAGTCGCGCAATCTGAGCGACTTGATTGTGGTGGGCTTGTCCTATGCAGCCGGTAACACGCCAGAACAAAGCCGGAACCGCGATTACACCCCCACTGCAAGCGGGTATGAAACCGAACCGGGAGAAACTGTCTGGCCGCACGGTGGAGCAGAGGCCTATCGCCAGCATATCAAGCAGGAGATATTTCCCGTGATCAGCAAGTATTACCGGGCTGATATGAACAGCAAAACCTTGATCGGGCATTCATTTGGCGGTTTGTTCGGTGCCTATGTATTGGTGTCTGACCCCGAAATGTTCCAGCAATACCTGCTGAGCAGCCCGTCACTGTGGTACGACAAGGAGTGGATATTCAAACGGCTTCATTCGATGCTGGATGCTAGACATGATTTGAGTGCAAGAATCTATCTGGGTATCGGATCGTTTGAGCGCCCCAACCCGAATCCCCACAAACCAGACCCGCGCTTTAATCGTGATACGGACATGGTGGACGAAGTGAAGCGTTTTGCACGCACACTGCGCAAGGCACGATTCCCGAATCTTCAGATTTTGGACGAGGTGATCGCAGGCGAAGATCACCTCACAGTCAATCCGATCACGTATACCCATGGCCTGATGTGGTTGCTGCCGGGCTCGAAAGATCGATCATCCGGCACGCATTAAACAGGTGCGTGACATACCGCTTCGATATTGTGTCCATCCGGGTCGAGTACAAATGCACCGTAATAATCGGGATGATAATGCGGGCGTAATCCGGGTGCCCCATTGTCGGTGCCGCCAGCTGCAAGGGCTGCGGCATGAAAGGCGTCGACCTCGGCCCGTGTGTTGACGCGAAATGCAACGTGGATGGCGGGACGATTCGGCGTGCCTTTGCTGATCCAGAAATCAGGTTTAGACGGCTCGCCAAAGCCCGCCACATCGGTGTGGCCGGTCACTTCGGCAGGGAAAGACATCAGCATGGTGTAGCCAATGGGTGCAAGTGCCTGCTGATAGAACATTTTGCTACGTTCGAAGTCGCTGACGACAACGCCGGTGTGATCAATCATGAGTTAAGCCTCCTAGCTGTTTCAGATGTAAGCCTACCGACTGATGGTCCGGGCAGGCCAGGCAATGCTAGCTATCAATATTATTGAATGTCGATGTATAATTAAAAAAAACTATGAAAATCGTATTGCGATGATTTATTGGGGAAATGAGCAGTGCTCAGCCGGCGGTAAGTCGGTTTGTCGCATTATTTCATTGAGCGTTCTGGGTAGCATCATGCCGATGGCATGAATTGACTTAGCTGCCATCCTCGTCCAACATCGTCAGAACAAGTACAAACAATACGTACAATCAAGAACCCCTGTCAAAACTGAACAAGATGGTGTCAGGCCTCGCTTGGCAACGTGCCCGCGATTGCACTGTCTCGGTTTGGACGATGGCTCTACAAAATAAGTATGACGGAGGGATTGTGAACCCAAGGCAACTGGCGCTATTGGATCAATTGGCGAATTCTGCCGATGCGGATTCTTGTTTCGAGTGCATTGCTGTGTATGCTCAGGAATTGGGGTTTGAGTATTGCACGCATGGGATGCGTATGCCGCTGCCGATTACGCGGCCTCGCACCAGTATGTACAGTAATTACCCAGCAGCATGGCTGGCCCGCTATCAGGAGCGGGGCTATATCGACATCGACCCGACTGTTGCCCATGGCATGCGCAGTTCGGCACCCGCCATTTGGAATGATGCATTTTTTGCGGCTGTGCCCGCATTCTGGGAAGAAGCAAAATCCTACGGTTTGAATTACGGATGGGCGCAGTCCCGTCGTGATCCAGAGGGAACCTACAGTCTACTGGTGCTGGCGCGCAGTCAGGGCGAGTTAAGCGAATCCGAACTCTACCGGCTGACGCCGTTCATGCAATGGCTGGTTCATGCCGCGCATGAAGCCATGAAATCGGCTGGCGGTGCGGAGTTTACGTGGTCGACCGATGTCCGCTTAACAGATCGCGAAATTGACGTGCTGCGCTGGACCGCAGAGGGTAAGACGTCTGCCGAGATCGCCAATATTCTGGATATTGCCGAGCGCACCGTGAACTTTCATATCAATAGTGCGGTTGCAAAGCTGGGCGCTTGCAACCGCACCAGTGCGGCTGTGAGAGCCGCTATGCTCGGTTTATTATGGTAGAGACCCTACCGGGTCACCGTCACTGACGGCATCAGTGTCAGTCCGAGCACGCTGGAAATTGTATGTTCCCATTGTAGTTCGGTCATCAGGTGGGCGATGAAACGCCGAGTATCCCAGTCGTTCAGATGGGTACCCTCATGATCCACCATGCGTACATTGGTGCGCAGGGTTTCCCAGCGTGCATCAATACTGAGCCGTCGGCAGTCGTAATCCCAGTCCCATGAAAAGCTGAGCGCGCAGGGACGGCGGTTGCTTGCCCACTCGGTATACCCCCTGATTTTGCCGAGAGGCAGGCAAGAGGCGGGATCAAGCTCGTCCATCTCCGAGTAGAGATGGGTATGGGTGTAGTGCTTCAGCTCGTTTGGATGTATGCAAATATGCAAATTCATTCGGATGACCTCTTGAGGTGCCGAATCTGGCGGGTTCAAGAATAAATGTACGTGAGGCATGCCGGCTATGCCAATCATTCCGTGATGGGTTTCATGCTTGCAATGCGGCTATTGGCGCCTGTCTGGTCTGTGTCAGCTCAAGCAAGGTTTCCATGGCGCGTACCCCATCAGAACGCTGTAGTCTGGACGGACGTTCGCGCTTAATGGCCGCAGCCTCGATCTGTTCAAGTGCCGCAATCGACCGTGCGGTGACTGCAATCACGAATGCCAGCACAGGTTTGCCGTCAATGATTTCAGGCGGACCAAAACGCAGGCATTCGACACCTGCACGCTGTAGCAGACGTTCCACTGGCGTAGTAGACACGGCGATCAAGTGCGTGACGGCCTGCTCATTGCAAAAACGAAGCGCCTGCAGGAGTACGCGCTCTGCCATATGAATGTCACCTTCTGCGCCTTGATCCATCGGATCCATCGCTGCAAACCGTGAAAGCTCCCAAACCTTTTCGTGACGGGGCGCCTCAATTCCGTTTAATAGCTGCGGGAATACCGACTCGAGCAGATAGCGCCCGGTGGTGGGTAGAAGTCGTCCGCAGCCCACAATGTGATCTGAATGATTGCGTGCGATGATATGAATGGTGTCGGGTAAGTCGAATTGATCCTGTTCATATCCCTCCTGCACATTGGGCAAGCTCCAGTTTAGACGCTGGACAAACACTCGATAGCGATAGCGGGCAAGTGATTCAATTGTGGAAATGGATAAATTGCGAGCGGATGCGGTCTGGAAGTTCATTCTGGGGGTCCATGGAGTTGATTGCGGTAGCCCATGGTCGAATGAATTTCAATATCGGACATACTGTCAAAAATGACAGGTTCAGTTTCTTGGATTCGGGTATGGCGAATATAGCATGTGTCGCATTGTGAATGTCGCGACATGATGGTTAATGTATTGATTGTTTGGGTGATTTTGTATTTTTTGATGCGGATTGATCGGGTTGCATAAATATAGCCATTTTAAAAGTATGCGCCAGGTGTAGAGGGATTTTCATTGTGAGTAAATACTCCATCTGTGTATCAAAGTACAAGTTGCTAGGCATGAAAGAGGGATAGGCTGAGTGCGTCTTTTCAGTCTGGTAGTTATGTGCGGGATATTGAAGCTGTTCGGATAAAGCTGGTGCATCAACGGCTGTGGCATCTTGCTTCGTATATATGAGCTTGAAGGTGGAGGTTCAATAGATCGATCATCAACAATGCGGTCATGATTCAGTTTGATGATTGCCCGATTAAAAAGCGTGTCTGGTGCGATTCAAGTTCAAGAGTGCAAAAGCCAAAGGTTTGAGTGAGGTGTGTGACAGGTCAACGTGTATTAGAACGGATCGAACACTGACACGGCGATTCATCTGCTCGCCATTGGCAGCCGGGAGGCATGGATAAATAAAGGCACGAACGTGCTTGCCTTGCCAGGCCTTGAGGTGCTGGCCGTTCAACTGCGCCGGAGCGGTGTTTGGATGTGGTGTCACCACTTTCCAATGTGGAATGGATGCCTTAAAAGTGCATTCCCCCTTGATTGTGCGCGTGAATTGCCAGACGGTATTGTCAGATTCCGGGTATGTCGCGAAGTTGATTTTTGAATAGGCAAAGAAGCAGGCAATGCATCATTCGATCTAGAACCTTAATAAGTGAATGGATGATGATATCCCGCTTGCCGGAGTACAACGTAAACGGCAATGCAAATCATATGAGTGATGACGCAAATGATGGCTTACCTCTGAAGTCTGGATGGTAAAACTGTAAAGAGATCGGCACATGAGTCATTGCTCGGATGCATGCTGGTGATGATTCGAGCGGCTCTGTAAATAGGAAGACCTATCGAGCGGACTTTTTATCGGCCCCTGATATGACAGCAGGAATGAGAAATAGTGGGTATGTCAATTTGAGTGATTCATCGTGATTGGGTGTAACAACCGATATCGAGATATGCGCTTGTTGGCATATATGTACGCTATCTTTCTTTGATCATATGAATATTGATGGCGGAAATATTCGATTCACCATGAATCCGATGCGCCGCTAAAAGTGTTGTATCCAGCACTGATTCAGCAAGGCCGGGCACTGAATGAAGAGGTGCGCGCCTATGTAAATCCATTCATTGGAATCCTGATGCAGCTGCATGATATTACCCGCGTGATCATGCATTCACCTTGCGATTAATGTACATCGAAAGATCGGTGGTGTCATTGCTATGCTTAATTTTTACCAATTCCTTTTCTTTTGTATTGGGTATTGGCAAATCAGCTTACAGATATCCGGCTATCTGCATGTTTGTTTAAAAAAACGTTGCGGTTGCAATCAGTCAGGTCTGTCTGCCGATTGACTGATGGCTGCCGGGACGTAGACATGTACTACCAGAAAATACGGATGGAAACCTTGTGATTAGTATAACTGATTGATTTGTATGGTTGGTTAGTGAGCGGTTAGGGTGAAATTAGCACTGTTTAGTGGCCGCTCGTGCAGTGATCCGCGACAGTGTCGACCAGACAGATATCGATGTCGTGTCTGTCTGGGCTGGATCGGATGTCATGAAATTGAATGCATGGATGTACAGGCTGCGTAAGCCCCGCTCTAGTAATGAATGAATTTTAATATCAAGGAAAATGATCATGGTTGTATTAGCTCCCCCGCTCGTTGCACTGGTATTGTCAGTAATGGGTATTGGTATATATTCATCCCGTACCGAGTCAGTTCCGCTCGATAGTACGAATACCTTGCAGGCCGTTCAGTCCAATCCTGCAAAAGAGATCACTGTGCCAGCGGCAGAGGTATCACTGGCTCGTTCGGCCGGAAACCAGGCCGTGGTTGTGGCAAGCGCGCAGCCGGGCAAGGCGGGTGTCGAGCGAGTTGCTCAGTCAAATGCACGTACAAGCGAGCAGGAAGCTCAATTAATCCGCGATGCAATCGATCGGGTTGAGCCATAGTCGTTCCGCTTGTGCTGCGAAACCAACCCCACCGCTCGGGTGGGGCGCATTCATGCCGGGAGGAGTTGCTCAGGGGGTGCCCATCGCCTCGCGCCAGCGCATCGCATCATGAATCCGGAAGCGTGTGCTGGGATGATCGAAGAAGATGAATTCTTCAATGGGAGTGGGGTCTGGCTTGCGATATTCGGTCAGCTTGAGGAAGGCCTCTGCCTGACCAATCGGCTCGCGTGCCAGATTCAGCGCAAAGCGATCAGCTTCAATTTCCTGAGTGCGGATAATCGTGTTGGTGACCGGGGTTGCCAGCAGAATAATGACCGAAAATACAGCCGATAAGAGGGGCAGATTGGCGATGTCATCCATGCCATGGATGCCCCATCCTGCACCATACTTGGCCAGCAGACCATTCATGATTCGAGAGACCAGCAGAAAAACCACGAGCGATAGCAGGGTCATGGCTAACAGTGCCTTGGCTACATGGTTCATCACGTAATGGCCGAGCTCGTGACCCATGACTGCCCGGATTTCCGGCAAACTGGTTTTGTGAAGCAGGTTATCGTTGAGCCTGACTGCAGCAGATCCGAATATCCCGCTTACGTTGGCTGAAATGCGTGTTGTCTGGCGGGAGGCATCAAATACATAGACATTGTCCGCAGGCACCCCGTTAGACTTTGCCATGGTCAGCACTGCTGACCTGATCGGACCATCGGGAACGGGCTTATACGTGTTAAATAACGGATCAATCCAAATAGGACTGATCACCATGGCCAGTACCATAAAGGCCATGGCTAATCCGGTGCCCCACATCCACCATCGTTCGCCGGTTTTGCGGATGGTGGCATACAGCACGGCAAATGCCAGAGGCAGCACGACAACGGTGATGATCAGTCCTATCAGCTGCTCGGCAAACCATGCCCCAAATGCCTGAGTGGCCATCCCATACGCATGCTCCCGCAGAAATCCCTGATATATCGTCAGGGGAAGTGTGAGCGTCCAACTGACCGTCAAATACGCCGCGCCGTAAAAGGTATGACCGAGAAAACGGTTTGGAGCGTGACGCTGTGCCCAAACGCGAATCTTTGCCGATCGCTTGCCCGAGAGTAAGGCGGCTGACACGACCAAACCCAGCAGGACGTTCCAGAGTTGCAGCCAGTAGCCACCTTCGAAGTAATCGTTCGCACGCGTGCGGACCACTCCGGGAATTCGATCCATAAACGCCTGCGTGGCTTTGTCTGCATCGCGCGGTAACGACGCCCGCCAGGCATCATTGGCCGGCGTAATATGAAACTGCGCATTAGTGACGGGTACAACAGGCTCATCTGCATGGACATGCACGCCCATCGCGCCAAGCATGCCAGCCAGTGTAAATGCCATCAGGCGAGATCTGAACATGGGGGCTCCGGTAAGATTTTATCGTTGTGATCCTGAGGGTAGCGCGTTTATACCTGCGGGTGGGCTTAGGTGCTCGGATGTGCAGGGAAATGCAACAGTTTCACGACGATATGGGCACTGTGTCTGGTCACAGCACCGCGTTGACGACTTGGTACATCCATTTGCCCACCACTTCACCGGTGCAGATAGCAAGATAGACGATACAAAGTGCAAACGGGGTGACATATAGATAGCCACCTCGTTTGGTCAGTAGAGCATTGAGTTTTGCTTTAAACACCATTTTTCTTCACCTTGTTGTGTAAGGCTCTGAGAATAAAAGGACGGGCAGGGTGGGTAAAGTGCCACATTTCGCGATTCTTACGCAGGTAAACGCGCACGGATGCACCCTCATATTCACGTTCGTATTGCATGTTGAGATATCGGAGGCCGGCTTCTGTCACCTCGATCTGCATTCCGGCTCGAGCGCCCGAACCTTTAAGAATGCGCATCAGCTTAAATTGATAAATGATCTGGTTGCTGATGCCTGGGCCGATTTCCAAGGCATCATCATGAACCTCGGTTCCTGAACTGTCTTTGCCGATCACGTTGATGATCAGGGCGTCGGCGATGAGGTCCGATGTGCGGATGAGTTGTGTGTGGCTCAGTGGCGTGAGGGAGGTGGCATTTGCTCTCCAGCCTAATAGCGCGAGCGACATCAGGATGAGTAGGCGCACGAATTGAGATGATTTAATCACCATTCCCCCAGACCAGTACGCCGCCTTGCGGATAGCTCGATAGATTGAACAGACTATGGTTTTGACTTTCCGCTTGTGTGATCAAGACGTAGACCCAAGCCTGCATGGAGTCATTTAGTCTGGCTAGGTCGATCTGGATGCAATGATCAAGGCGATAGCGTGCCAAAGCTGTACTCAGGTATGTAATATCCGACTCACAGAGTCGATCCGTATCCCGCGTCGAAAAATAGGCATTCAGCTCATGCTCTGGCGATAGCAACTTACCGTCTGGCACGGATATATCATTGCGTATCGGGATATAGATGCCCTCCTGTTCGGGCTGCCTGCACGCTGTACCGCCCGCCTGATTCGAGTAAATGACGCCGCTTGGGTGTGCAATGATCAGACCGAGTCCGGCGGATTCGTGAAGTGACAGCCGCAACCTGAGTTCCTCCATTGTTGTATGGTGTGAGATTAACATAACGGATATGCACGCACTTGCTCTCACTTGATCTGCTCATTTGAGCTATACTGGGTGCTCATATGAGTGGTTTTGGTTGGGTGGGAGCATCGCGATGGCACACGCACTAGGCAATTTCCGGCAAGTCTATGAAATGCCGCTGATCGACCGGGTCGGGATGATTCAGGACGGCGTGCCGGCCACTGAGTTCAAGGAGCTGGTGGCGGACATGAACATGCCGCAGGCCGAGCTGGCGCGGGTGTTGCGTATTCCGGTGGCGACAGTAAACCGTAAGGCTAGCCGTCTGGAAAACCTCACCATCGACGACAGCGAACGGCTGGTGAATCTCGCCGCGCTGATTGGTCAGGTGCAGAAAATGGTGGATGAATCGGGTGATCCAACCGGTTTTGATGCACCACGCTGGGTGGCGGACTGGATCGAGTCGCCGCTGCCGGCGCTCAATGGCAAACGTCCCGCTGATTATCTGGGCACGTCTGCCGGCTTTACGCTGGTGTCCGGCGTGCTGACCGCCATGCAGGCGGGCGCCTATCTGTGAACGTACACCGTTTACCTGTGCCGCACGCCGTCTGGCGTATCGCGACCGATACCCCCTATTACACAGCGGATGACCTATCCGGCCTCGGTGCCAAGCAATCCGGCGGACGCTGGAATCGCGTGGGCACGCCGGTGGTTTATGCGGCCAGCAATATCGCGCTGGCTTGCCTCGAAACCGTGGTGCATCTGAATGCCGTTGCGCTGCCGCTCAACCGCTATCTGGTGCGTATCGATATCCCCGAAGACCTCTGGCAGCACGCCAACTGGGTTGATCCGGCCGCGCATATTGGCTGGGACGCCCTGCCTGCGGGCAAGGTGAGCCTTGATGCGGGAATGGATTGGATTCGGGCATCGGACAGCGCGGTGCTGAAAGTGCCGTCCGTGGTGGTGCCGGAAGAACTGAATGTGCTGATCAACCCGGCGCACCCGGACGCTGGCCGCATCACCGCACACAAGGTGCGGCGATGGGTGTATGACGGCAGGTTGGTGGGGTAGGCTTCGAGGGGCTCGGCCTGCGATGTACCGCACACTGAGCGAAGTCGAAGGGTAGTCGACGTGGAAGAATTAACTCTCCGCCTATAGGGATAATTCTTCTGCTACGGGTTGGCCATTCAATAGCGTGCCATCTGTTCGGTAAATGCTGCGATACACCTTTTTGTCAGACGTGACGACATCCTCAATAATCACCTGTCCCTTTTCGATGGCCATGGGGAATTCATCGTACTCCATGGTGCTGTTTATTTTTTTAGAAGAAGCCAGATCAGAATAGGCTCCTTCCAGTCGCCAGTACTCATTGAAGTCGATATTCTTAAATCCGCGCCAATTTACTTTTCCATAATAACTGGCTGAATACATTTTCCCGTTAATGGAAATCTGATCGACTCTAATGGGCGATGACAGTTTGTCAGGATAGGCCAGGTTCGTGACCTGGATGGATGGTCCATATTTAAGCTTGATTTGTTCAAGCATGTTAATCACAGCGCCGTCAGCGTCCTTGCCTCCTGGCCGAACATGCGTGCCACCATAAATCCCCATGACATCGGCGCCATTGATCGATTTGAGTTCGCGAATGAAGTTGCGCGCCATTTGGTTTTCACGATAAATGCCATCCTCTCCATCATAAAAGCGCGCTCCTTGATCAATGGCCTCCAGCGTCAATTTATACTGATCTGTGTGAGTTAAAGCGTGATCCTCAAGGTATTTCTTGAAGCGTGCGCCTGTTGCGTAATATTTATGGCCGATATCCGTCCCGTGAAAAACGGTTTCCGGACAACAAATCTTGATGTTTTTGTAAAATGCTTGAAAATATGGTGACTGGAAGAATGTGCCTTTGAAATCATTAATTAATTCTTCAAGAATATGGTCATCCTTATCTTTCATCCAGATATTTTTAAATTCGGCCGTGAAATAGGGCTCTTCAGTAAATAAATGGCGCATGCCGTTATTGTAGTGGGATTTCCACAGATCGAGTTCTTTGCTGAGAATGCGTTCCATGCCATGGCTTTCTCCGTAAAGATAAATTGTGCCCGGATATGCCTTTTCTGAATTTTTTCCGTTGGCAATTGAAAAAAGAGAAGTGGTCGTGAGAGATGTACATAGGATGGAAGAAATTACTATTCGACGCAATTTTAAGTTCCTCAAATAAATTATACTGGCGCACTGATTGTGCGGATGAATGCGCGACGTGTCCATATCAGATAATGACAGTTGTATTTCGTAGTCTGAGCCTGTCGAAGGGTGGTTGGAACCTCCGGCTTCGACAAGCTCAGCCAGCGATTGCGGTGACCATGCAGAGTGTCATTGGCGTGATTGGTAGAGATCACGCCAGCATATTCTCGATCAGCCGGATCATCGTTTCCTTCTGCGCCGGATCAGATTCGGCCACCAGCAAGGCCAGGGCGGCGAGCCCGATATCATTGATCACGGGCTGACCATCGCGGAACAATGCATGGTTCCGGTTCAGGAAATCGACAAACATATGATTTCCCATCAGAAGCAGTATGTGCAAAATTTGCACATACTGAATTCTCATCGAGCTCACCATCCCGCAAAATATTACGGATGTGTTTTGAAATGACGGTTCGATCTCTGTCGAACAACTGCGCCATTTGTTCTTGCGTCAGCCACACGCTCTCGCCATCCAGTCTGACTGTCACCGGATCGGTTTCGCTTGCCTGAAAAATAACAATTTGACTCATTGTTTCCCCCTCTTTTTATGAGGGGGAGCATATCACCCTTACCCCTCAAACGGCACTCGCACCCAGCCCTCCATCAAGATCCGCGCACTGCGGCTCATCACGGCCTTTTTCACCGTCCACTGACCATTCACTTCCACCGCTTCCGCGCCTACACGCAGCGTGCCGGACGGATGGCCGAAGCGCACGGCTTCCTTGCGGCCGCCACCTGCAGCCTGATTGACCAGCGTACCCGGTATGGCAGCCGCGGTACCGATGGCGACGGCGGCGGTGCCCATCATGGCGTGGTGCAGTTTGCCCATGGACATGGCGCGCACCAGGAGGTCGATGTCTTCCGCTTTCACCACTTTACCGCTGGACGAGGTGTAGTCCTTGGACGGGGCGACAAAGGCGATTTTCGGGGTGTGCTGGCGGGCGGCGGCTTCGTCGATGTGCTTGATCAGGCCCATTTTGACGGCACCATAGGCACGGATGGTTTCAAACATCGCCAGCGCTTTGGCATCGCTATTGATTGCGTCTTGCAGTTCGGTGCCGGTGTAGCCAATCGCGTCGGCATTCACGAAGATCGTGGGGATACCGGCGGTGATCATCGTGGCCTTGAGCGTGCCGATGCCGGGCACCTCCAGATCGTCGATCAGATTGCCGGTGGGGAACATCGAGCCGCCCGCGTCTTCGTCATCTGCCGGGTCGATAAATTCCAGCACCACTTCAGCGGATGGAAAGGTCACGCCATCCAGCTCGAAATCGCCGGTTTCCTGCACTTGGCCATTGGTGACAGGCACATGGGCGATGATGGTTTTGTTGATGTTTTCCTGCCAGATGCGCACCGTGCAGATGCCGTTTTCCGGCACGCGGGCCGGGTCGACCAGACCTGCTCCCACCGCAAACGAGCCGACTGCGGACGTGAGATTGCCGCAGTTGCCGCTCCAGTCCACAAAGGCGCGATCAATCGCGACCTGACCGAACAGGTAGTTCACATCGTGATCGGGCTTCGTGCTCTTCGAGACAATGGCCGTCTTGCTATTGCTCGACGCCCCGCCGCCCATGCCATCCATCTGCTTGCCATAGGGGTCCGGGCTGCCGATCACGCGCAGCAGAATCGCATCGCGCACCGCGCTGGGCACTTGCGCGGCTTCGGGCAGGTCCTGCAGGCGGAAAAACACACCCTTGCTGGTGCCGCCGCGCATATAGGTGGCGGGAATGCGGAGTTGGGGGGAGTGGGTCATGGGGTGTCCTTAAAATTTGGCGAATCGGGCGAGCGCAGCTCGCTCCTACGAATGTATGTCCACCATCAGATGTAGGGGCGATCTGTGGTCGCCCGAGCGTTGTCGAATCAGTTTTGCTTTATTAATTCACGCAATGCGGATAGTTCCGCCACACCAAAACGCTGATTGAATTGCCCGGCCTTGTTGTACGCAATAACCATGTCTGACATGAGATTTATTGTTGTGGTGTCACCGTCCGCATGTTGTGCATGAACAATAAGGTTGGGCACGTAACTAACCGAGCTGCGTTCCCATCCATCTCGATGATGGGAAAACCAATCTGAGAGTGCTCGAACACGATTTGCCTTCAGCTCGTATTTTTCCACCATTACGCCACTACGATGATTTTCGACATCGGCGGAAGTGGTCTGCGGAAAATTGAACGTACAACCTGCGAGTATCAACATACACGCAAGGACAAGTGAAAATCGTATCCAAATCACTCTCATCATGGTGAGTATCATTTACTGCTTATTCGCCGCCAAAAAATCCTGCGCAAACCGCTGCAGCACACCGCCTGCATCATAGATCGACACCTCTTCGGCGGTATCCAGACGACAGGTGACGGGCACGCTCAGCGACTCGCCATTTTTGCGGTGGATGACCAGCGTGAGCGTCGCGCGCGGGGTGCGTTCGCCGATCACGTCGAAGGTTTCGGTGCCATCCAGCCCGATGGTGAGGCGGGTGGTGCCGGGCTGGAATTCCAGTGGCAGCACGCCCATGCCGATCAGATTGGTTCGGTGGATGCGCTCGAAGCCTTCGGCCACAATGGCTTCCACACCGGCCAGACGCACGCCCTTGGCCGCCCAGTCACGCGACGAGCCCTGACCGTAGTCGGCTCCGGCCACGATAATCAGCGGCTGCTTGCGTGCCATATAGGTCTCGATGGCTTCCCACATGCGGGTGACCTTGCCTTCAGGCTCGATGCGCGCAAGTGAACCCTTCTTCACCTGACCATCGACCACCACCATTTCGTTCAGCAGCGTCGGGTTGGCAAAGGTGGCGCGTTGCGCGGTGAGGTGATCGCCGCGATGGGTGGCGTAGGAATTGAAGTCTTCCTCCGGCAGGCCCATTTTGGCGAGGTATTCACCGGCGGCGCTATTGGCCAGAATCGCGTTGGAGGGCGAGAGGTGATCGGTGGTGATGTTGTCGCCCAGAATCGCCAGCGGACGCATGCCCTTGAGCGTGCGTTCGCCTGCCAGTGCGCCTTCCCAGTACGGCGGACGGCGGATGTAGGTGGACATCTCGCGCCAGTTGTACAGCGGATCAACCTGTTCGGCCTGCGCGGTGGAGATCGCAAACATTGGCTCGTACACCTTGCGGAAGTGTTCCGGCTTCACGCTGCGGGCGATCACGGCGTCGATCTCGTCATCGCTTGGCCAGAGATCGGCCAGACGTACTTCCTTGCCCGCCTGATCCACGCCCAGCACATCCTTTTCGATATCGAAGCGGACAGTACCGGCAATGGCGTAAGCCACCACCAGCGGCGGCGACGCGAGGAAGGCTTGCTTGGCGTATGGATGGATGCGGCCATCGAAATTGCGGTTGCCGGACAGCACGGCAGTGGCGTAGAGGTCGCGATCGATGATCTCTTGCTGAATCTGCGGGTCGAGCGCGCCGGACATGCCGTTACACGTGGTGCAGGCAAAGGCGACGATACCGAAGCCCAGCGATTCCAGATCCGGCAGCAGATTGGCTTCTTCCAGATACAGCTGCACGGCCTTCGATCCCGGTGCCAGCGAGGTCTTCACCCAGGGTTTGCGGGTCAGACCACGTGCGCGGGCATTGCGTGCCAGTAGACCAGCTGCAATCACATTGCGCGGATTGCTGGTGTTGGTACAGCTGGTAATCGCAGCGATCACCACTGCGCCGTCCGGCATCTGGCCTTCGGCTTCCTGCGCACGGGCAGCTTCAAGATTGCCGGCAATGCCGCGCTCGGCCAGCGCGCTGGTGGGCAGGCGTTTGTGCGGGTTGGATGGACCCGCCATATTGCGCACGACGGTGCTCAGGTCGAACTTGAGCACGCGTTCGTACTGCGCAGTGGTGAGGCTATCTGCCCACAGGCCGGTCTGCTTCGCGTAGGTTTCCACCAGCTTCACTTGCGCATCGTCGCGGCCGGTGAGCTTGAGGTAATCAATCGTCTTCTGGTCGATGAAGAACATGGCGGCGGTTGCGCCATATTCCGGGGCCATATTGGAGATGGTGGCCCGATCACCCAGCGTCAGCGCGGCAGCACCTTCTCCATAAAATTCCAGATACGCGCCAACGACCTTTTCCTTACGCAAGAATTCGGTCAGGGCCAGCACGACGTCTGTCGCAGTGATGCCCGGCTGCGGTTTGCCCGATAGCTCCACACCGACGATATCCGGCAGGCGCATCCACGAGGCGCGACCCAGCATCACGTTTTCGGCTTCCAGACCGCCCACCCCAATGGCGATCACGCCCAGCGCGTCGACATGCGGAGTATGGCTGTCGGTACCCACGCAGGTATCGGGGTAGGCGACGCCGTCTTTCACGTAAACCACCGGGCTCATCCGCTCCAGATTGATCTGGTGCATGATGCCGTTGCCAGCGGGGATCACGTCGACGTTCTTGAACGCCAGCTTGGTCCAGTTGATGAAATGGAAGCGATCTTCGTTGCGGCGCTCTTCCACATCTCGATTCTTCTGGAAGGCATCTTTCTCGAAGCCGCCATGTTCTACGGCCAGAGAGTGATCGACGATCAGCTGTACCGGCACCACCGGATTCACCTGCGCAGGATCACCGCCCTGATCGGCAATGGCATCGCGCAGACCGGCGAGGTCCACCAGCGCGGTCTGACCCAGAATGTCGTGGCACACCACGCGCACCGGATACCAGGGGAAATCGAGATCACGCTTGCGTTCGATCAGCTGCTTCAGCGAATCGGTGAGGGTGGCCGGATCACAGCGGCGCACCAGATTTTCGGCGAGCACGCGTGAGGTATATGGCAGCCCGGCCCATGCACCCGGCTGGATCGCATCGACGGCAGCTTGCGCATCGAAGTAGTCCAGCGATGTGCCGGGGAGGGGTTTGCGGAATTGGGTGTTCATCATGATTGCCTGTCTAGTTAAGCAATCTCCCGCTGGGCCACTGACTCGCGTGAGCGAGGCTCCCTCGCGGCGGCGAGGTCAGGGGGCGTGGAATCAATCAGCGAGAATGCGTGGTCAAATTTGAGCTATCCTGAATGCGCCCGGGTTTCCCGGGCGGAGCACTGCAGGATGCCTCACTGTTACAGTTGTTTAGCGCTTTTCAATCGGCACAAATTCCAGATTTTCCGGACCGGTGTAATTCGCGCTCGGACGGATGATCTTGCCGTCGATGCGTTGCTCGATCACGTGCGCTGCCCAGCCACTGGTGCGGGCGATCACGAACAGCGGGGTGAACATGGCGGTGGGCACGCCCATCATGTGGTAGGACACGGCGCTGAACCAGTCGAGGTTCGGGAACATCTTCTTGATGTCCCACATCACGGTTTCGAGGCGCTCGGCAATGTCGAACATTTTCATGTCCTGTGCTTGTGCGGACAGGGTACGCGCCACTTCCTTGATCACCTTGTTGCGCGGATCGCCGATGGTGTACACCGGGTGACCAAAGCCGATCACCACTTCCTTGCGCTCCACACGGGCGCGGATGTCGGCTTCGGCTTCGTCCGGGTTTTCATAGCGCTTCTGTACTTCGAAGGCCACTTCATTGGCGCCACCGTGCTTGGGGCCACGCAGGGCGCCAATTGCGCCGGTGATGGCAGAGTGCATGTCCGAACCAGTACCGGCGATCACGCGGGCGGTAAAGGTCGAGGCATTGAATTCGTGCTCGGCGTACAGCACCAGCGAGGTGTGCATGGCCTTTACCCAGGCATCGCTCGGCTTTTGGCCGTGCAGCAGATGCAGGAAATGGCCGCCGATGGAGTCGTCGTCGGTTTCGACTTCGATGCGCTTGCCGTTGTGGCTGAAGTGGTACCAGTACAGCAGCATCGAACCCAGCGAAGCCATCAGACGATCAGCGATATCGCGTGCGCCCGGTGTATTGTGATCATCCTTTTCCGGCAGCGCGCAACCGAGTGCCGATACGCCCGAGCGCATCACGTCCATCGGATGCGAATTGGCTGGCAGCGCTTCCAGCACAGCCTTCACCGATTGCGGAATGCCGCGCAGGGCCTTCAGCTTCTTCTTATACCCGATCAACTCAGCCTGGTTCGGCAGCTTGCCATGCACCAGCAGATAAGCGATTTCTTCGAACTCGCAGGCATCCGCCACATCGAGAATATCGTAGCCACGATAGTGCAGATCGTTACCGGTACGGCCTACGGTACACAGCGCGGTATTGCCCGCTGCGACGCCCGAAAGGGCAACGGATTTCTTGGGCTTCGGCAGGGTGGAGGTGGTGTCGGACATGGTGGTCTCCGGTTGAATTTGATTATTCGATGACTTGGTGTTTGGAAGTGAGTTGTTTGTCGCGTAAAAACTGCGTGATCAATGGCTTGGTGTACTTAATTTCGGGGTCTATGTCGCGAGCATCATCAGGGTGATGGTATTCACCCTCATCAAATGCCATGTATACCCTCATGACGTCCTCCGGGGCGGTTCGATCATAAGCTGCCCAGAGCTCAGGGCTCGTCGCCAGGCAGAATGCAGCGTTCATCACTGCATCTGCTTCGTCATACGCCAGTTGCTCGGTTGCATAACATTTAGCCACGTAGATCGACAATTGATTGAGTAGTTCTGGTGCGGAAGTCGATGATTGACTGGCAAGTTGCTCAAGTCGTTCAAACGTCATGTCGCCGGACAGGGCTAAATCAATCAGTTGCGTAAGTGGCAATTGAGTCTGCATGAGCAATCCTTACTGCCCATCCTTCGTATACAGCGCATCCAGCTTCTGCTCGAATTCGTGGTAGCCGAGGTGATCGTACAGTTCCATGCGGGTTTGCATGGTGTCGACCACGTTTTGCTGGGTGCCGTCGCGGCGGATGGATTCGTACACGTTCAGTGCAGCTTTCGACATGGCGCGGAAGGCCGACAGCGGGTAGAGGATCATCGATACGCCCGATGCACCCAGTTCGTCGCGGGTGAACAGCGGGGTCTTGCCGAATTCGGTAATGTTAGCCAGCACCGGCACCTTCACGGCATCTACAAAGGCGCGGTACATCTCCAGGCTTTCCATGGCTTCCGGGAAAATCATGTCGGCACCGGCTTCCACGCAGGCGCAGGCACGGTCGATGGCGGCGTTCAGGCCTTCCACCGCCAGCGCATCGGTGCGGGCCATGATCACAAATTCTGAATCAGTCTTGGCATCCACAGCGGCCTTGATGCGGTCGACCATTTCAGTCTGGCTGACGATGGCCTTGTTCGGACGATGGCCGCAACGCTTGGCCAGCACCTGATCTTCGATATGCACGGCACCGGCGCCGGCACGAATCATTTCACGCACGGTGCGGGCGATATTGAACGCGCCACCCCAGCCGGTGTCGATGTCGACCAGTACTGGCAGCTGGGTGCGGTCAGTGATGCGGCGCACGTCGATCAGCACATCTTCCATCGTGGTGATGCCGAGATCGGGAATCCCGCAGGAGGACGCGGCCACGCCACCGCCTGATACATACAGCGCCTTGTAGCCACTGTGTTCGGCCAGCATCGCGGCATAGGCATTGATGGCGCCGACAATTTGCAGCGGGGATTCGGCAGCGACCGCGTCTCTAAAGCGACGGCCTGCAGAGGATTGAGCCATGGTGATGCTCCTGTGCTTGGGTTGGATGCGCCTGTCAGGTCGGCGCGCGATGCGGGGATACTGCAAGGGGCGTGCCAGCGGGTGGTGTGCTCAGGATAGGTGGCTAAGTGCTTGATTTAAAGCGGGTGGCGATGGGCGTCAGAAATCGGGGTGAGAAGGTGATGTTTCAGATGTGAAATTGTGTTGCATTTATGAAATATGAAGCCAGAATATTTTACTGTTAAAAGTGATGTAATCTGCCACAGTACAGTTGGTATTGGAGTGGTGTTAAGTGCAACCTTCGTGCACACTTTCCGCCGTCTGCCACCCGGTTCGAATGAAGCTTTACATGCGTCACCTCCGCAATATGATTCTGGCAGGGGCGTGCCTGATCGGCATGCACTGCAATGTGCTGGCTACCGAGCCGGTCAAAACGGTTCCTCGTGTTGATTTATCGCGTTATCTGGGCAAATGGTACGAAATTGCTTCGTTCCCGATGTTTTTCCAGCGCCAGTGCGCCAGTGATACAACCGCCACCTATGCCTTGCTGCCCAGTGGCAAGATCAGCGTCGACAACGAATGTAAAACCAGCGAAGGCAAAATTGATCACGCCAGTGGTACTGCAACTGTGGAAGACGGAACAGGCAATGCCAAGCTGAAGGTCACCTTCTTCTGGCCGTTCAGGGGGGATTACTGGATTATCGGGCTGGATCCGGAATACCGCTGGGCTGTCGTCGGCAACCCTGATCGTAAATACCTATGGATCTTGTCGCGGACACCGATCATGCCGCAAGCAATGCTGCTTGAGGCGCTGGATACAGCCTCGCGGCAACATTTCGAGATTGGACGACTGCAATATACCCGGCAAGGACACTAGGTACGGGGCGGGTTTCCGTGTGATGCCTGACCGGATGGTCGCAAAACCAAAGTTCATGCGACGAAAATGCTGCTTGGAATTCGGGAATCAGGTGTAGAATTGCTGCCTTTCCGAAACTGTACTTCCAATCACGTCCATGACTGAAACACGCGCAAAAGCCGCCCGCCCGAATCCCTTGCTCGACGCATTGATCGAGGCCTTTCCGGTATTCCGGGACGGTTTGCCGCTGGCACTGGGTATCCACAAGCAAATCATCGAACGCATGCCGGAAGTGGATGTGCCTGCGCTGCGCAAGACACTGCACGCCTACACCAGCTCGACTCGCTACCTGAAAGCGACGGTCAAGGCCGAACAGCGCTTTGATCTGGACGGCCAACCGGCCGGTGAGCTGACACAAGAGCACCGTGATGTAGCGGCAACCACGCTGAAAGATCGCGCCAAACGCGCCGCAGACAAGCGCCGCGAGGCAGAGCGCGCCCAGCGTGAAGCCGAGCGTGAGGCCAAGGCCAAAGAAGTGATGCAGAGCAAGATCAGCGATCTGGCCAACAAGTTCAAGCGCCAGTAAGCGTCCTTTTAGGTCCTTGCATCACACAACGGGTTTGCTGTTGGACAGCAGACCCGGATTTACCAGCAGCATGGCCGCATTGGCGACCTGCTGCAAGCCGTCCAGCCCGTTGAAACTGCGGGTGTCACTGGCCTGTTCCGGCCGCGTGTTGACCGACACGATATCTCCCCCTTCATGGAAACTCGAGCCCGTCCAGCGCGTCGCGCTGCGATGCACCGTTGCATCCGTATTGCCCGGTGAGAGATCAATGCGCACTGCACTGCTGGCGGTGTCATTCAACCTGACATAGCCGTAGTTCTGACCCGATCGATCGGTTCCCAGTGTCATGGGGGTGCGATCCGATGCCGCACCATGATATGCGGCTTCCATGCTCATCTGCAGCTGCTGGCTGATTGACAGCGAACTGCCATTGCCGCTGATGCGCGTAGTTTGCGAGAACGACAAGCTGAAGAAATCAACTTCCTTGCTATCGAGTGGGTTGGGCGATGCGGGTGTCAATTGCAGATTGGACTGGAAGTCCAGCAATCCACTGAGTGCCTGCCGCACAGTGTCTGGAATCGCCTCATTCTGCGATGTGGCTTGAGTCGCGGATGCACCGTTTTGCGGCTCGAGGCTGGCATCTCCAAGCTGTAGATCGCGAAATGCCTGCATAAAGAGATTGTTGAGCCCACTTTGCGCAGGGCTGCGCTGGCTCATTTGCGTGAGTTGATCCAGTAGCGAGTTTACGCTGGCCTGACGCTGCGCCAAGCTGCCTGCCATGGCAGCACTGGCCGGATCGATGCTGAGATACACATTGCCATCACCCGCTTGAATGTTCACGGTGCGATAGCTGACTGTTGCGGAAAAACGCAGGTCGGTCACAGTACCGCTGCCATCGTTCATGTGTGCATTGAGATCAACATTGCTGATGACACGTGTATCAAAGCCGGTCAGCGCACTCAGATCGACTTGCGGCGGTACCTGCGCCATGCCGTCCACTGCTTTCTGGAAAGCACTCGAGAGCTTTGTTACCGCTTGTCGTTCTTCTGGCGTCAGCGAGCCTTCGCTGCTCATGCTGATTGCCAGCGCGTTGTCTGTCGCGGAAATCTGTAACTCGATGCGCGTGCCGCTACGGGTCTGGATGCTCATACCGACTTTGGCGGCGGGTGAGGCATGCACGGATTGCTGGCTGACTTTATAGCTATCGTCGAGCTCAGTGCCGCGCTGGTTGGGGGTGAAGCGCACCACGGATTGCTGTAACCGATCTTCCCCATTGGCCAGTGCACTCAGCATGGCGCTGCCCAATCCGGCGAATCGATCTGACAGGGTACCTGCTTTGATATTTGCCCCTAATTTGTCATCCAGTCCAGTGGCTTTGGCCGACTCGTACACCAATGCCTGCCCATTGACCGGTGCCGCACTTGGCAGGCTATATACCAGCTTGTCACCAAGTGGCTGATTGAGCGCAACAATACTCGACAGCGATCCATCCGATGGATTGGCCTGTGTGCGATCCCCGGTGGACTTGGGTTGTGTGCTTGTGGTCAGTTGGGTCTGAGGCACAAGGCTGGATGTGGAGCTTGCAATCTGCATGATGGGCGCACGTCGGTATCGTGACCGTTATATCGACCGTTGCGCCGGAAACTGTAGGGCAAGCGTGGATGTGAATTGCAAATTTGTCCGGCTGACATAAGCTCAAAGGGGGAGAGCGGCACTGTACAGTTGGTTTGAGGAGTACGATCATCAGCCTGTGTGTAGCAATTGACGGGTGCGCTGCCAGATGAAACCTGGTCGGCAGCTGCGCGTGATCATTATTCTGGCGTTGGTAACGGCCAATGTATTGGTCGGGTTGTTTGGCGGCTATACCCTGTACACCAGTAAGCGGCAATATGAATTCCGTGCGGGCAAACTGACGGAAAATGTCGCTGCCACCCTCGAGCAAGGGCTGCGCGCCAATATCGACCGAATTGATCTGAGCCTGGATGCACTCGCCGACGATATTGAAGATATGCTTCAGCGCGGCCAGTTCAGTCAGGATCGACTGCGTGCCCGTCTGCATTGGCATGCTCTGCGCATGCCTGAGCTGGAGGCCTTTGTCGTGGTGGATGAGGCTGCGCTAGAAAAGGCGCGCGCAGCGAATTCACCTCTGCCGGGTGCCGATTTGCCTGCCGAAGTCGATTGGCCTCGATACGGGCTGAAGCCTTTGATGAAGCAATTCGGCGATGCCCGAACCATGTTGATTCACAAGGTGGTGCTCGGCCGGCGGGCAGAAGACTTGCATGTGGTGTTTGTGCGGCCGTTTCGTCGCGCCGATGGTAGCGTGGCAGGCATGGTCATGGCGCTGGCCTCGCGCATTTACTTTGCGCGCCGCCTGACCACCGTGGATCTGGGTAAGCAGGGGGTCGTGGTCATGCGCGATCCTGATCTTGCCATGATTAGCCGCGCCCCGATTCCCAAGAGAGGGCAAGAGCTTGATGCATACTCCCGCAAACCGTCACAGCAACTGAAGCACGCGTTTGCGGCCGGACTGGATTCCCTGACCTACAAAACAGCTTCGCCTGCAGATGGCATCGAGCGTACCTATTCCTATCATCGTGTCCATCAGTCTCCTTATAGTGTGACGGTGGGCGTCGCCAGTGCAGAGTACCTTGCAGATTGGTATGGAGAAGTCCGCGCCACTGCATCAACCATACTGATTATGGCGTTTGTCTCATTGCTGCTGGGGAGATCGCTGTTGAAATCCCTTCGGCAAAGTGAGCTGCAACGCAAGCGTCTGCGTGAAAACGAGCATGACCTGAATACCCTGCTGGACAATACACCCGCTATGATCGGCTACTGGGGGCGCGATCAGATCAATCGCTTTTGCAATCGTGAGTACGAACGCTGGTTTCAGATGCCGCGCGAACACATTTGCGGCAAATCCATGGCCGAACTGCTGGGAGAAGCGCGCTATCAGGACAGTCTGCCCTATGTCCTAGCGGCGCTGGGGGGAGAGCCACAGCGTTTCGAGCGAACCGTGGTGCAGCCGGGAGGGGCATGCATCCATCTGCTAGCGGAAATTATTCCTAGTCTGGTGAATGGCGAGGTCGAGGGGTTTTACTCAATTGTGTATGACATTACCTCACTTAAAGAGACCGAGTTCGCCCTGCGTGCGAGTGAGGAGAAGCTGCGTAGCCTATTCGAGCTGTCACCTGTAGGGATTGCGCTCAATGACGTCAGTGGCCGGCTGATCGAGTTCAACGCTGCCTTTCAGCAGATCACCGGATATTCGCAAAAGGAACTGGCCGAGCTGGACTATTGGGCCCTGACGCCTTCTCAGTTTGCCCGCGCCGAAGCCGAGCAGCTGGACAGGCTGGAAATGACCGGACGCTACGGGCCGTATGAAAAAGCCTTTATCCGTCGCGATGGCAGTCTGGTGGCCGTTCAGCAAAGCGGCGTGACGGTGATCGGTAGCAATGGCCAGCGCTTTGTCTGGTCGATTGTTGAAGATATCAGTGAGCGCAAGCAGTACGAGCTGGAATTGCAAAAAGCCAAGGAAGCGGCTGAGGCTGCCAATGTGGCCAAAAGTCAGTTCCTCGCTGCGATGTCTCATGAAATCCGCACACCAATGAATGGCATTCTGGGGATGACCGAGCTTGTGCTCGACACTGATCTGGATAGCCAGCAGCGCGAGTTTCTCGATCTGGTGATGTTATCAGCCAACAATTTGCTGGCGGTGATCAACGACATCCTCGATTTCTCCAAAATCGAAGCAGACCGGATCGAGCTGGAAATCATCCCCTTTATGCCAGCCGCGCTTATGGATCAGATCTGGCGGACTTTACGCCTGCGCGCCGAGCATAAAGGCCTCAGGCTCAATCTGACGCTTGATCCGGGGCTGCCTGACTATGTCCTCGGCGATCCGACACGGCTGACCCAGGTTCTGATGAATCTGGTGGGTAATGCAATCAAATTTACCGAGCACGGTGAGGTCAATATCAGTGTGCATCTGGGCGATATACAAGGCGAAGCCGTCTTGCTGTCCTTCGTGGTCAGTGATACGGGTATAGGGATTGCACCGGAGCGTCAGGCGAGCATTTTTGATGCATTTACTCAGGCAGATAGTTCGACCACCCGTCGCTATGGAGGAACCGGGCTGGGTCTGGCCATTGCCAGGCGACTTGTCCAGATGATGGAGGGGGACATTATTCTGAACAGCATACCGGGACAGGGCAGTGCATTCAGCTTTATGGCGCGCTTTGGTCGAGTCAGTGAGTCACAGCAGAGCGAATTGTCCGATACCTCCGGCGTGCAAGGTGCGACTGTCCAGACGGCGCGGCAGCAAGAGGTGTGTGGCCCCCTTAACATCTTGCTGGCCGAAGATAATCCGGTGAATCAGACCTATGCCGTGGCTGTGCTGGAGGGAGCAGGGCATGAAGTGACGCTTGCACGCAATGGTCAGGAAGCATTGGAAGCCGTTCAGGCGATGCGATTTGATGTGATTCTGATGGATGTGCAGATGCCTGTGATGGACGGGTTTCAAGCGACCCAGGCGATCCGGGAGATGGGCGTGAAAACGCCTGTCATTGCCCTGACGGCGCATGCGATCAAAGGCTTCCGTGAAACGTGCATTGCCGCAGGGATGAACGCCTATCTGTCCAAACCCGTGAAAAGTCGCGAATTGCTCGATACGCTGCAGACCATTCGTCACTGCGATGACAAACGTGAAACCGGAGGCGATACTTCACGTGCCATGACATCGCCAGTGGCCGGCGTTGATAAGGTGCTGAATATCCGCAGTGCATTGGCCACCATGGATCAGGCGGATGATCTGTTGCGCATGACTATGGAGATGGCGCGTGTTCAGGTCACCGATTTCCCGGTTGAACTGGCGCGCCTGATTCGGGAAGGACAGTATGAGGTACTGCGCCTGCAAGCTCATACCCTTAAAGGCAGCATGCGCAATATTGGTGCCGAGCGAGCAGCTCATGCTGCATCTGCGCTGGAGATGGCCGCCAACAGCAAACAGGCTGATAGGCTCCCTTCGCTGCTGGTCAGTCTGGAAAATGAATTGTTGCAGCTGCTGCCAGAAATGGACCGCTATCTGGCATCCACTCCCGGCAGCGCCCGCGCTTAGAACCTGATCCGCAAGCCCAGATCAATCGATCTGCCCTGTCCGCGCAAGCTGTTCAAGCCTTCTGCAGGATTCATTTTCAATCCTGCCAGATTGCTCCCCCCCAGCGGCAATGCATAGTTGCGATCAAGCAGATTGCGTACGCCCGCGATCAGGGTGGTGTCTTTGCTGGCGGCGTATTCCGTACCGACATTCAGCAAGCCATATCCGGCCGTTTTGTCTTCGAAGCGACGTGCATCGACATGATCCTTCTGGGCCACCAGCTGCCATTCCACATGGTTATGCCAGTCCCCTGCAGTCTGGGTAATCGCTAGCCGCATATTAGCGGGCATGATGTGGTAAAGGTCGCCCGAATCATCGCGCTTGCCACGGGTGAGGTCGATGCGCAGATCGAAACCGACTGTGCCCATAGCCGATTGATTGGCCAGCGTACCGGATGCGGCCAGGTTGACCCCGTACAGGGTGGCATCATGGTTGGCGAACTGCAGCAGGGCACGGGTGGCGTTTTTCTTGCCGTAAGGATTGAATGTGCCAACAACATCGACGTCGATGGCATCTTTAATGCGGGTATAGAACGGCGAAATCCGGATCATCAGATCGCTGTTGCTGGCGCTGTGAATCAGGCTGGCATTCAGGGTGTTTGCTACTTCCGGCTTCAGATTGAGATTGCCTGCATATCCATTGCCGTCGCCAAACCAGCCGGTCATCATCATGGCCATCTGGCCGCGACCCCATGTATAGCGCTCGTACAGATTTGGCGAACGAGTTTTGCGCGCCACACCCAGTTCAAGAGAATGGCTGTCGTTCAGCGTAAGCGTGGTCATTGCGGTGAGATCGACATTGCTATCACGCTTGTGGCGATCTGCACTGTTGAACGCGGTGGCTGATTTGACGTCGCCCGCACACATCATGCCGCAGTTGTAACCGTGCACGGTGCCGGTCTCACTATCTACCGACTCAAACCTTACCCCGATCAGACTGCGGGCAGCGCCGGTTTTACCTTCCCATTCGCCGTAGAGGGCGGTGCGGTTTCGGCTGCCATCATTGATGTTTTCATAGGTGTCCGGGCCCATCATCATGGACATGGGCATGCCCGGCCAGTAGTCGTCCAGATGGGTGCGATGCAGTTCGGTGCCGAGACGCAGTGTGCCCTCGTAAGCGGGCAGTTCGGCCTTGATCTGATAGCCCGCGTCGCTGCCGTGCGTGTTCATTGGCATCATGCCCATGCGTTCATTGCTGGGGAAACCCATTTCGTGAAAGGTATTGCGGCCATCGGCGCGGATGTCCAGCGTACCCCAGGCAAACTTGCCCACCATATTGGCCTGAACAAAGCGACTGCTGTTGTCGCTCATGTCCATGTACTCGTTGGCAAAGCCTTGATACGGGATGTGCTGGTCTCCAGCGCGAATCGTATAGGTGAAGTTGTCATCACGCACACCGAGCACCAGCTGCTGGTTGGTACTTTCAAATAGCGTATCCAGCACCTTGTTACCCGCACCATCCTTGTAGCTGCTGGCTTCATGATGGCTGCCTGCGTAGCTCAGGCTGACGTGATCATTGGCCAGTGACGTATGGATGGTTTCGCTGTGACCATGATCGACGCTGTGATGCGCCAGTCCGATAATGGTCTGGCTGGTGGTCAGGCCGCGCTGTGCGAAGACAGGCGCCAAGGTTTCAACCGACACGACGCCGCCAATGGCATCGCCACCCATGCTGACGGGGGAGATGCCCGCAATGACTTTGGCGCTGCGAATCTGGGTTGGGTCGGCGTAGGATAGGGGCGGGTTCATATGGTTGCCACACGCGGAGGTGGCTTCGGCACCATCGATCAGCACCTTGATGCGATCATCAGCCAGCCCGCGCAAAACTGGCAGGCTGGCGACCCCGCCCGCACTCCAGGCGGCGAAGCCGGATGTGCCTTTGAACAGCGCATTGCTGTCGCTGCCGCCAAAGCTGCTGGCGAGCGGTGCAGCCGGTACGGCGCCATTGATGATAATGGGTTCGACTCGCCGGGTATCGTCTTCGGAATGGGCGAATAGCGTCAGGAGGGCCAGCGCGAGTGCGCTGAGTGCAAGAGGGGTGTGCTTCATGGTCAGACCGTTTCTTAAATACACAGGGGAGAGGCGGATGCCCGTTTTGCCAGACGGCGGGTGCCGGGCTTCCAGATTTGTTCGCTGGGCAGCTCGTAGTTGCTCAGATGATCAGGATCAAATGTCGCGCCGGTACGTGCGGTGCCCTTGAGTACGGCACTGCGGCGCAGCCCGCTGAGAATGCGGGAGACGGTTTCCGGCGCGACATCGATCATGTGCGAGATGGTTTTCAGGGAGGGCAGCTGGCACTGGCTCAGGTCGACGCCATCGTCACGCTGGCCGAGCTGGCAGATCAGCTGCTTCACCCACTCCGTTGCGGTGCCAGTGCGAAGGCGCATGGTCTCTGCCGTACGCTGTTGCTGGCGCATCAAGGCTTCGAACAGGTAGCCGGTTTCAGCCAGCCGCTGGTCGTCGGGCAGCGAGGAAATGATGCAGGACGATATCGCAATCGCCCGGAAACGGCTGGTGAAGCCACCGTAGCACTCGATGCCTAGCACATCGCCCGGATGGGCGAGGTGTACGAAAATGCCGTCCGCGTCTTCGAGCATGATCTGGCCGGACTGAACCAGCAGGGGCGGTGTGTGGATGCCGGCCTGAAACAGGATGTCGCCGGGTAGGACGGCGCGAGTCAGCCCTGTAAATGTATCTGACATGATATGACCTCTGATCTGCGTGCGCAGGCCGGGTTGCATCAGGGCGAAACCGGCGGGCGCAAGATGGACATGGCTTCACGCAACCAGCCGGTTCCAGCCGGATAGTCAGGTAAAGCAAGGCTATGGAATCAGATCAGGGCAGGTGGGGCTCGACTGGCAGGCAGCCGGTAGCGCACCGCATCAAGCGGCAGCGGAAGGACGGAGACTTCAGGCGTCAGGTGATCGAGTACTTCTGGCGGAATCCATGCAGATCGCGCAGGAGGCAGCCCATCGAGGTGTGTATGCGCAGCGCAGAAAGGACACTGGCCGAAATGGTCGACGGTATGATCATCCTGCTGCTTGCCGGGAATCACGATGGCAATGGCACGTGTGGACGTGCTGGAGCAGTAGCTGATACTGAAAGACTGGTTTCCGCCACTCCGCATCTGCGCAAACGCAGGCAGCATGCTCGCGGCAATCAGCGCGATCAGTGCCAGGCAGCGGGCAAGGGCGTGGGGAAACTTGGACATGGCGACCATTCTAGGCGGGAACAAATGAACCTGTCCATGATCTGAGCGGTTTGCGTGGCGATTTCATGATGTATCGCAAATTACGGGTAAGATGCGCGTTGCTATTCACAGAAGGCATCGATCATGAGCAAGGATATTCAAACGCGGGACGGCATTGTGCAGGTCTGGACGCAACCTGCTGTCCAGCTGGGCGTCAGCTTCAACAACTACGAAGACGAGGCCATCGTCGAAGAAATGGTGCGGTGGCTGGAATCGGACGACGAACTGACCCTCACGCGCCGCTTTATGCTGTCTGACGTGATCGAGCGCGTGATGATGGATGAGACCGATCCCGCAGCCCGAAAAGCCACACTGACCGCACTGGATACGGCATTCGCCGACGCGCGCGGGCGCATTGCTGCCTTGCTGGCGGAGTAATGGCAGATGCCGATGTATGAATGGATCGGCATGGTGGCGGGCTTTGCCACCACCATCGCCTTCGTACCTCAAGTGATTCGCGTCTGGCGCACGCACAATACCCGCGATCTGTCGCTGCCGATGTACCTATGTCTTGATGCCGGGCTGCTGTTGTGGCTGGTGTATGGCTGCTACATCGCTTCGTGGCCTGTCATCATCTACAACGCGATTACCTTTGTGCTGTCGAGCGCCATCCTGGTGGCGAAATGGCGGTTTGGCTGAGATGGGCGTGGACAAGTGAGCTTGTCCTTACCTAGAATCTACGCCCATGCACCGTTTCCCCGCCCACCTCGCACGCTGGTTAGCGCTAATCGCACTGTTGTCTGCAAGTGTGATGCCTGCGCTCGCCCGTACCTCGGGCACCCAGTATCTGCGCATGTCGATGTGTACTAGCCCTGTGGTGGGTGGCAAAACAGCGGTGACCCAAAGCCTTTCCGGCAAAAATGAACTCATCTCTTCATCGGGTTCGTCGGGCTTGGATCACGGGGATGTCTGTCCCTGGTGCATGCTGCATGCGCAATCCGACGCATTATTGCCCCCGTCCAATGTCTGGATTCCGGATGATGTCCTTCGTCATCTCGATCCGGCCGAGCGTGCTGCGCCTGCTGTGCGCTCATTATCACGATTCCTGCAGCCGCCGGGTCGTGCCCCTCCGCTTTAACCCTGCCAGCCTTTGTCCGGGGATGCAGTCCATATGGACCATCCCTGATTTTGCCACCTGACCGGCGTTCGCGCTGTCACGTGTTGCCGGTCCCATTCGGGAAATACCATGAAACTGCTTTTGCACAGCGGCCGTGCCGCTTTGGTGCTGGCTGCGCTTTGCTGCATGCCCGTATCCCATGCTGCGACTGCCAACGAGGCGGGCGAGATTCGCCAGTTGATCGCACATACCTATGATCGTCCGGATGCCCGGGTCGAAATCGATCCTGTGGTGCATACCGCTGCCTATGCGCTCGCCGATTGGATTCAGGGCAGTCACGGTGGCCGGGCGCTGTTGCGCAAGGATCGTGGCAAGTGGGCGATCGTGGCATGTGGCGGGGATGGCTTCAAAGTGCTTGCACAGCTGAAGGATGCCGGCCTGCCGGAATCTGATGCCAAGACTTTGATTCAGCAGCTGAATGAAGCGGAAAAGCGATTCGATCCGGCGCGTGTCCGGCAGTTTTCATTATTCGGCAGCCCTCAGGTAGACCATTCACACCATCAAGCGCATCACTAATTTACAGCCTAAGAGCGAATCCATTATGTTCAAGCTTCACCCCATGACACTTGCGCTGTGCGCAATCACGCTGCCTGCAGTGGCAGAGATACCTGCTTCGACTCCCAACGTGCAGACGGTTGATACGATTGAAGTCATCGCCCGGCCGATTGTCGAGGACATTCGTCTGGATGCATTTTCCGGTACATCCGCAGTGGTCAGTGATAAGCAGCTGAGAGACCAAAATGCGGTGGATGCCGCTTCCGCGTTGCGGCGAACGCCCGGCGTACAGATTTCCCGCTACAACCCGGTGGGGGCGTTTGGCGGAGATCAGGGGGGCGCAGTGTTTATTCGCGGGATGGGCGTGAGCCGTCCGGGAAGCGAAATCAAAACCTATATTGATGGCGTGCCGTTTTATATGGGGCTGTGGAATCATCCTTTGCTGGATTTGCTACCAATTAACGGGATGCAGTCGGTTACGGTTTTTAAAAGTCCGCAATTGCAGTTAAATGGGAATCATTTTGCATCCTTGAATCTGACGTCTCGCCGTGCAAGCACCGAGGGATTTCAGGGGGATGCACGCCTGTCAGCGGGTAGCTTTTCGACGGTCGTAGAACAGGCGACCTTGCTTGGTAAGCAAGGCGATACTGACTTTATGCTGGCACAAGGATATGCGCGTTCGGATGGACACCGAAACGGCGCTAACGGCAAGCTGGCGAATGTCATGGGCAGGTTTGCCTACAGGCTGGATGATCACTGGGCAATGGCCGTCCACTTACTCAGTGTTGACAATACCGCCAGCGATCCGGGTGACGAGCGGGCCGCACCTATAGCCGTTCATCCTGAGTACGTTACGCGTGCCACGCTGGCATCGGTGCAGATGTCGCATCAGCATGGCGACTGGTCTGGCGAAGTGAAGGTATACCGCAATCAAGGGGATGGCGATTGGCTCAATCAACCCGCTCAAGATGGCGATACGCTGAGCCACTTCACCATGAATGGATTGCGCTGGAAAGAATCTTTGCAGCCTTGGCAGGGTGCCTTGCTCATGGCTGGCGTGGATTATGAACGGCTAGGCGGAGAGGCACAGTTCAAGCGCATTGCGCCGGCGCCGCAAGCCCGATTTACCGCGCCTGACTTTACCCGTACATCGGTGTGGGCGGCGTTCAGTCAGCAATTGCAATTGAATGATCAGTGGCAGGTGATTCCATCGGCTGCAATCCGGCACGATAGCCACAATGTGTTCAAGTCCGCCTCCAGCGGGCAATTCGGCGTATCACTGGTGTCTGACAGTACTACCCTGTTTGCCAATGTGTCCAAGGGCATCAATTACCCCGGCCTTGAAACGCCTTTACTGGCGTCGCTGATTCCGCCGCTTGGCGAGAGCTGGAAGCAGCTGGAGCCGGAAACCCTTCAGCATGCGGAAGCCGGCATCCGCCTGAAACCGGAATCAGGCGTACAACTGGATCTCAGCCTGTTCTCGGACAAGGTGGAGCATCGCTATGTATTCGGCTTTCCGCCGGATGTGCCGCCGCCACCACAATTCATCAATCTGGGTGCCTATCGCATGAAGGGGCTCGAGGCATCGCTGCGCTATACGCTGTCCCGAGAGTGGTCGGCTTTTGCCGGTTTCACGCGGCTGAGTCCGGATATCGATCATCTGCCCTATACCCCTTCGCGCGCACTGACGCTTGGTGTCAATGGCAAAGTGGGTGTGGTGTCGGTTGCGCTGGATGCGCAATACCAGTCTGAGGTCTGGGCACTGAATCGTGCCCGATTTGCCGGTGCGGTCAATACCGAACAGGTAGGCAGCTTTACGGTGGCCAATGCGCGGGTTGCCTATCCAATGGCCGCGCTGGGCAAGACGGGTGAAATCTTTGTTTCAATTGAGAATATGTTCGACAGGCATTATGGCTATCGTCCCGGCTATCCTATGCCGGGACGATGGGCGCAACTGGGGGCAAGTGTGTCGTTCTGATGATCGATACGCTTTACCTTGAGGGGCGATAGGGGACATGCTGTGAAGGTAGCATGTCCACTTTAAGCCTTGGCGACAGCCTCACACTGCTTGATGCACTCGGTACAGGCTTCGCGGCAGGCTTTGCAGGTATTGTGATGGTTTTCGTGCTTTTTGCACTCGGCCTCACAGGCCTTGCAGGCTTCCAGTGCAACCTTGGCAAGTGCTGGCGTCAGCGGAGATTGCTGCGAAGCGAGTTTTTGCAGCGCGCCACACAGGGCCAGCATCTGATTGGCTGTGGTGGCGCAAGGTCCCATCGATCCGTCACCATCGGCCATCAGCTTGATGCAGTGTGCCAGACAGGCCTCACCGGCCATCAGGCAATGGGCGGTGCTGTGGATCAGCGCAGCGTAGGGGTTGCCACCGGATTCAGCTTCGTGGTGATGGTGTTTGTGCTTGTCTGCGGCGTCTGCAGCATGTACAGCTAGAGAAGAAACGGCGAGGGCAACAGAGCTTTGAAGCAGGGTGCGACGGTTCATTGCGGCATCTCCTTGAGTAATTTCATCAGGATACTGGTGCTTGGTGCAATTCGCCAGTTGCATACAAAAGGAAAGGCAGCCATCCGATTGGTTGGCTGCCTGAGGCGCATGGGGTGCCATCAAAACATCAAATGTACCCCGTTCTGAACCAGCACCTGTGCATCTCCCTGCTGGAAGACCTGATAGTGCACCTGATCAATCATTACCGACCCTGCATGATGCCAGTTGCCATCGGCCAATTGCAGGGTGTGCGCTTGGGTACCTTGCACGATCATCTGCTGGGTGGCACTACTTCCGGTTGCATGTACGGTTGGCGTTGAACCAAAGTGCAGCACGTCTCCCGCGTTCAGGCTCACCAGTGCCTGACCGGATTTCAGCTCCAGTTGTCCCAGTGACCCGGCATTACCGGCGGTGCGTTCGAGTTCGGCGAGACTGGCCGTTTGCAGCCCAAGCTGCTTGTCCCAGCTATCTGGCAGGGACAGCGTGCGCCCATCGTGTGGTGTGGCATGCGCAGCCAGGCTACTATTGAGCTTATCCAGCATGCTTTGTATACCGAGCGAACCTGCCCCGTTGCCCATTACATTGTTTAGCTCCCCGTTGTGTACCGCGGTGCCCGTCAGCGTTGAACCATCATGGCTCGCGCCCGAGGTGGCATTACTTTGTGCAAGCAGGCTCTGGATGCTGAATCCATCCTCGCTACCGGCCAGCAGGCTTTGCTGGCTCATCAGCAATGTGCCAGCTGCAACCAGGCCGGATGGCTTGAGCAGGTTGGCGTCGATAATGGCCTGTTGAGCCGCACTCATGGCGTTGTAATCGGCGACCGAGAAGCCCTGTGACTGTACTTTGCCCAGTACGCTCAATTGTGTCGTCGATAGCATCACGACTTCGGCAGTGGTCAGATTGCCGATCATCTGTGAGCTCAGTCCGGTCAGTTGTGTGGTGGTCAGGATCGACATTTCAGTGGTTGTCAGCGACTGCAGCTGGCTGGCGCTGAGGTTGTTCAGCTGTGCTGCCGTGAGCGATGTGAACTGCGAGGTGTTCAGCAGAGCAAACTGCGCACCGCTAAACCCGCTTACCGCTGCTGTATTCATGCTCATCAGCTGTGTGGTGGTCAGTGCGGCGAGCTCGGCTGTGGTGAATGCTTGTAACTGCTGACCATCCAGTGCATTCAGCTCGACGCTGGTCAGGCACACGACTTGCGCGGTGGTGAGCGAGGCCAACTGAGTGAGGCTCAAGCTGGTGAGGGTGGCGGTATTGATGCCCGCGATCTGCGCTGTGGTCAGGGCAGCGACCTGTCCTGTTGAGAGCGCGGTCAACTGCGGGGCTGCCAGCGCATTGAGTTGCACGGTACTTAAAACAGTAAGCTGCGTGGTGGTGAGCGCCGCAAGCTGACTACCCAGCATATTCCCGACCGCGCTCGAGTTCAGCGCCGATACCTGCGCCGTGCTGAGAGACTGCAGGTCTACGCTGTCCAGCGCACGGATCTGCAGCACGTCCAGTGTATTGAGGAAGGTCGTATTCAGTGTCACCAGCTGTGCGGTAGACAGTGCCTCAATCTGTGCCACATTGAAGTTGCTGATCGTCTGCGTGGTGAAGGCATTCAGTTGTGCAGCCGTCAGCGCGGCGATATCGGCAGTCGACAGCGCACGCAACTGGGTTTGCGACAAGGCATTGATACCTTGCGTGCTTATGACGCTCACCTGCATGGTTGAAAGGGCTGCAATCTGCTGGGTATTCAAGTTACTCACTGCCAGCGAATTCAAAGCCTTGATCTGGTTGCTGCTCAGTACGGCGATGTCGGTGGTTTCAATGGCTCGCAGCTGCCAGTCCGCCAGATTATTCAGGCTAGTAGTACTGAGTGCCTGTACCTGTGTGGTCGTCAATGCAGCAATCTGATCCTGGTTGAGGTTACTCAGGGTGCTGGTGCCAACGCGCGCAATCTGTGTCGTACTCAAGGCTGCGATATCGGTGGTGTTGATGGCCTGCACTTGCCAGTACTGCATGGCGTTTAAGGCTGAGGTGGTCATGGACTGGATCTGGCCGGTAGTCAGCGCGGCAATCTGATCCTGAGTGAGTGCTCCCAGTGCGGTTGAGCCAATTTTGCTGATCTGCTGTGTTGTCAGCACGGCAACATCACCCGTTTCCAAAGCAGCGATTTGTGTGGCGGTCAGCACATTCAGGCCAATGGCACCCAATGAAACCACCTGCTGCGTATTAAAGGCCGCGACTTGATCCTGTGTCAGGCTTTGTAGCAAGGTGAGATTCAAGCCATTAATCTGCGCAGTCGTCATCACATTGATTTCGCTGGTCAGCAGACCTTGCAGCTGGCTGACATCCAGCGCGTTCAGGCTGAGGGTCGATAGTGCCTGAACCTGTGCGCTATTGAGTGCATCCAATTGGTCAATGCTGAGGGCCGGCAGGAGCGCAGTATTCAGTACCGCAATCTGTGCGGTAGTCAGCGCGGCAATCTGATCTGTATGCAGTGCATGCAGCTGGGTATTGCCCAGGCTCAGCAAATCGGTGGTGGTGACAGCAGCAACCTGTGCAGTATTCAGGCTGACCAGTTGATCGGTATTCAGGCTGGCCAGCTGGGTGCTGGTCAGAGCGACGATCTGTGCCGTGTTGAGTGCGTTGATGGCGCTGCTGTTCAATACCTGCAATTGCGTCGTACTGAGTGCCATGATGCTGGCGGTGTTGATAGTTGCGAGCTGGCTGCTCAGCAGGGTTTGCACCTGTGTCAGATTCAAGCCAGCAATCTGCGCAGTGTTGAATACCGAGATCACCTGAGTGCTCAACCCCTGCAACTGCGTGCTGTTTAGTACATTCAGCCCGGTCGCGCTAAGCGCGGCCACCTGGCTGCTATTGAGGACATTGAAGTCCGCTGCGGCAAGCCACGACACCGTGGCCGTATTGAGTGCGGCAATCTGTGCAGTGGTCAGACCGCTGACTTGTGCGGTGAGCAAGGTCTGAACTTGCGTCTGGCTCAGCTGGCCGATCTGAGCGGTCGATAATGCCGCGATTTGGGCGGTGGACAATGATTGCAGCTGTGCAGAATTCAGACAATTCAGTGCACCCGAGCTCAAGGCGCTCATCTGTGTGGTGGTGAGGGCATCCAGTTCTGCGATCAGTAGATTGCTGACGGTCGTGGTATTTAGCGTGCCCACCTGGCTATTGCTGAGCGCGGCGATCTGACTGGTCAGGAAGGATTGCAGCTGCGTCGTGGTGAGTGCGTTCAGATCCGTCGAGTTGATCGCGCTGATCTGAACGGTAGTCATCGCCTGAATATCGGCAGTCGACAAGTAACCCAGTGTCACCGTATTCAGTGCAGCGATCTGGCTGCTGGCCAGTGCGGCAAATTGCGAGGTGAGTAGATTGGCAATTTGGGCGCTATTCAGACCTGCGATCTGGGCATTGGTGAGGCTTGCAATCTGATTGCTGTTGAACAATTGCAGCTGCGCGGCACTGAGCGCATTCAGATCAACCGTATTCAATCCCGGCAAATCCTGGGTGGTCATGGCGCTGAGTTGCATGGTTGTCAGTGACACAATTGCCGTACTGCTCATGGCGCCAAATTGCGTAGCAGTCAGGCTGGTCAGTTGATTGGTATCCAGCACTGCCAGCTCCGCCGTGGTGAGATTGGCAATCACAAATGTCGATAAGCCGGGCAGCTGATTGGTGTTGAGTCCAGCCATCTGACTGGTGAGCAAGGACTGCAGCTGCGTGGAGTTAAGCCGATTGAGCTGGCTGGCGCTCAGGGCGCTCAGTTGATTGGTGGTGAGCGCCGTCAGCTCGGATGCATCCAGCGTAGTGATCACCATTGAATTCAGCGATCCAACTTGCGATGTTGTCAGCAGTTGCAGCCCGGTCGTGGTGAGGCCATCAATATTAGTGCTGTTCAGGGCAGCAATCTGGGCGGCAGTAAGGGCACCGATTTGCGCACTGTTCAGGATGCCAAGCTGTGCAGAGGTGAGCATCACCAACTGCTTGCCGGTCAGGGCTGCAATCTGGGTCGTCTGGAAAGCCTGAATGTCCGCGGTACCCAGGCTCACCAGATCATCCGTGGCAATGGCTGCAGTTTGTACGGCAGTCAGTGCGGAAATTTGAGCTGTCGTGAGGGCGCTAAAGGCGGTGGTGTTCAACGCAATGATTTGGCTAATCGATAGCGAGGCAATCTGATTGCTATTGAAAAGTTGTAATTGGCTGGCTTGCAGCGCATTCAGGTTAGCACCGGAAATGGCTCCCATCTGCATGGTTGTTAGTGCAGCAAGCTGACTGTTGCTGAGGCCGGTAAAGGCCTGTGTGCTGAGTGCGGCAATCTGGGAAGTTTTCAGCGCGGCAATCTGGCTGGTCGGCATGATTTGCAGCTGCGTGGTGGCCAGATTGTTCAGAACGATACTATTCAGCGCCAGTGTCTGGCCGGTGGTGAGCGCCGCCAGTTGCGTCGTATTGAAGTTATTGATGCTCAGGCTGGTGAGGCCATAAATCTGCCGTGTGGTGAGCGCTGCAATTTCCGCCGTGGTCAGCGCCTGAATCACATTGCTATCCAGCGCATTCAGCACTGTGCTGCGAATCGCGGCAATATCCACGGTTTCCATTGCCTGTAATTCGGTGGCAGTCAGGCTGCTCAAGGTCGCTGCAGACAAGCTGGCCACCTGAGTGGTGGTTAGTGCGGCAATCTGGCTGGTAAGCAATGTTTGCAGCAAACTGGTATTCAAATTGGCAAGCTGACTGCTTGTCAGCGCTGCGATTTCACTGGTGGTAAATGCCGCGAGTTGATTGGATTCCAGGCTATTCAGACTGGCAAGACTCAAACTGGCAATATGGGCGGTATTCAACGCGGCGACCTGAGCGGTGGTCAGCGCATCCAGCTGACTCAGACTGAGGCCCGCCAGCTGGCTGGTTTTCAATGCAGCAATCTGGCTGGTACCAAGGATCTGGATCTGGTTGCTGGATAAGCTGCTGACGCCCGATACCGATAGCCCTGCCATCTGGCTGGTGGTAAAGGCGGCGATTTGTGCTGTGGTCAGCCAGTTCAAGCTTTGCGTATTCAGGAGCGCCAGTTGCGTGGTACGCATGGCAGCAATCTGGCTGGTGCTCAGGGCATCGAGCTGAGATGAATTCAAGCTATTCAGCGCGGTGGTGGTGATCAGGCTAACCTGCGACGTGGTAAGCGAGCCTGCCAGCGTGTCGAGAATTTCACCCAATGCGCGCCCGGACAAACCGGCTAGCTGCCGCGTCGTCAGCGCGGTGACTTCTGCTGTGGTCAGATTGTTAATCTGTGCATCACTCAAGGCATTGAGCTGTGTAGTCGTCAGGGCGGCAAACTCACTCGTCGTCAGCGACTGAACTTGTGCCGTACTCAGTCCGGATAAGGCATTTGTATTGATGGCCGCAATCTGGCTGGTATTCAGGTTGGATAGCGCAGCAGTGGTGAGTGCGGACAGTTGATCCGAGCCAAGACCGAATATCTGGCGTGTGCTCAGCGCAGCAGTTTGTGCAGTGGTGAACACCTGCAATTGCGAGGCATTCATGCCGTTTAGCTGGGTCGACGTCAGCGCGCGGATTTGTGTTGCCGAAAAGGTATCGATCTGAGTGCTGTTCAGTAAGCTCAGATCGGCGGCGCTCAGTGCAGTCATCTGGGCTGTACTGAATACGGCGAGTTGCGCCGTGGTGAAAGCGGCAATCTGATTGTCGTTCATTCCGGCAATTTGTGCCGTCGTCAGGGCGGCGACATCTGCCGTTTCCAGAATCTGTAATTGCGAAGAGCTCAAGGCATTTAAGCCCTCTACCTTGAGTGCCGCAAACTCCCGTGTGGTCATTGCCTGCAGCTGTGCTGTCGTGAAATTGATGATGACGCTTGAGCTGAGCGCCGCGATCTGGTTGGTGGCCAGATTAGCGATTTGTGCGGTAGTCAGACTGTCGAGTAGGTCGGTATTCAGCGTATTGAGCTGGATACTATTGAGTGCCAGCAGCTGTTTGGTGGTGAGCGACACCAGCTGGCTAGTCCCCATGCCATTCAAGGTAAAGGTGCTTAGCTTATTAATCTGTGCTGTGCTGAGCGCTGCTACTTCTGTACTGGTCAGTGCTTGCAGTTGCACGCTGTTAAACCGCAGCAGCTGGCTGGTACTGAGGGACACCATTTCGCGGGTAGTGAGTGCTTGAATCTGCGCGGTGGTAAAGGCGGTAAGGCTATTACTGGTGAGTGCGACAACCTGCCGGGTATCCAGTGTCTGGATATGCGCTGTGTTGAGCGCCTGCGTCTGCGCCGAGTTCAGTAGCGAGATATCCAGCGTGGTAAACAGCGCAATCGACTGAGTCGACAATCCCGCAATCTGGGCGGTTGTGAGTGCAGGAATAATGGAAGTAGCAGCCATGGCAGATCTCACCGGGTTGGTTTCTTGCGTGTGCCGGAAAAGGGCAAACGCGCATGAACGGTGAGCTAACCGAGCAAGATGTGTTCCATCAGTGAACGATGGTGAAGTGCGGGCGATAATCGGTTGACGTCGATACCGGATGCCACGGTGGCAGGTGTCATGGCCGGCGTCGAACAGAGTACATAAAAAAGGCGACCTCGCTCGAGGTCGCCTTTGCCGGACGTATCGGACGAATTAAGACTTCACTTCCGGATCTGCCTTGGCCAGCTCGGCATTTTGTGCGTCGAGCCAGGTCTTGAGTGGCGCGAAGTAATCGATGATGGCGCTGCCATCCAGCTTGTCTTCGCCAGTCAGGGTCTTCAGTGCTTCCGGCCAGGGCTTGCTGGTGCCCAGGGTCAGCATGGCCTGGTACTTGGCACCTGCTGCCTTGTTGCCATAAATCGAGCAACGGTTCAGCGGGCCGCTGTAGCCAGCTTCCTTGCACAATGCACGCTGGAACTGGAATTGCAGGATGTGCGCCAGGAAGTAGCGAGCGTACGGCGTATCGCTGGCGACGTGGAACTTGGCACCTGCATCAAAGCCGCCTGCAGTGGCCGGAACCGGACGCTTCACGCCCTGATACTGTTCGCGCAGTTGCCACCACACCTTGTCGTAATCTTCCGGCTTCACCTTGCCACCGTACACTTGCCAGCGCCAGTTATCGACCAGATAGGCGAACGGCAGGAAGGCGATCTTTTTCAGCGCTTGTTGCAGCAGCGGGGTGATCTCGTCGCCTGCTTCTGCATTGGCATCCATCAGACCGATTTTCTTCAGGTATTCAGGGGTGATCGACAGCGCAATGGTGTCGCCAATGGCTTCATGGAAGCCATCGTTGGCACCGCCACGGAACAGGTTGGCTTGCTTGCGGTATGCCAGATCGTAGTAGATGTGGCCGAGTTCATGGTGAATGGTGATGAACTCTTCTTCGGTCGGGCGAATACACATCTTGATGCGCACGTCTTCCAGCTGGTCGATATCCCAGGCGGACGCATGGCAGACCACTTCGCGATCCTGCGGCTTCACGAACAGCGAGCGCTCGTAGAAGCTGGCTGGCAGCTTTTCCATGCCCAGCGAGGTGTAGAACCCTTCGCCGATCTTGACCATATCCTGCGCGCTGATCTTGCGCTCTTCCAGTACCTTGGACAGATCGTAATCGCTGCGCGTGGTGGAGGGCTTCAGGATCGGGTAGATGTTTTCCCAGCTCTGACTCCACATATTGCCGAACAGATGGGCCGGGATCGGGCCGGATGCCGGGACAACGTCATGTCCGTATGTCTGGCGCAGTTTGTAACGGGCATACTGATGCAGCGAATCGTAAAGCGGCTTTACCTGACGCCACACGCGCTCGACGTCCTCGCCAAATGCCTGCTCGGACATATCGTAACCGGAACGCCACAGCGCGCCATTGTCCTTGAAGCCCATTTCACGGGCACCCTTGTTGGCCAGCGAGACGTATTCGGCGTACTCTTTTTTGTAGCCGCGTGCCACATCGTGCCATCCCAGCCAGACTTCCTGCAGCTTGGCCGGATCACGGCTTTCGGCCAGCACCTTTTCCAGATCGCCCAGCGCCATGCACTTGCCAGCACTACCATCGGTGTTCTTCGGACAATACTTGCCCTTGCCGTAGGAGCCAGTCAGACCGGCGAGCAGGCGGGTAAAGCGCTCGCGCTCTTTGTCATCCGGCAGATTCAGGCTCAGTTGCAGCAGCTTCAGCTTGCGCGCGTAGTCGGTAGACAGCTTGACGCCATTGTAACGACGCGATGCCAGTGCGATCTCGCCCGAGGCCTTGATCAGCTGTTCCATCGCTTGCGAGGTAATGACTTCGGTATCGTCGGTGATGAAATTTTCAGCCACCCATTCGGCACGCTGTGCATTGATGCCGAGCTTTTCCAGACGTGCTTCGGCATCATTGATAAATTTTTCAGCTTCGGCGGCCGTGGGCTTGGCAGCGGCCAGTGCAGTGGCGGGTGTCGCCAGCGTCAGGCCTGCAGCCAGAAGTGCAGCGCGCAATACGGTGTTGCGCAGGGAGGTGGACTTGATGTTCACGGGGTGTCTCCGTCTACTTGGGATATAACCGCTGATTTTAACGGTTTAGGCGCATCCTTGGCATGTATTGATCACGAGCCAGGAAAAGTTGCGCAAAAGTATCAGTACACAAACCGCAGAAAGTCGGTATCTGTACACCGTCATCTTGTCAAACGATCAAGCAAGCATTTGCTTTGTATATGATTTCAGGTAAATTGCACACTTGTAATGTTTATATGCAGTCAATACGAGGACGACATGATGGCAGTGAAAGCACTCAGGGCTGGTGGGGCTCTGCTGGTTGCGGCGCTTGTAGGCGTAAACGCATCTGAAAACTACGATTTGCGCTATGCTCCGGGCGTAGGTGGTGCCGATATGTCCGCACCGATGGAGCCGGGCTGGGTCGTACAAACGCCGCTGTATTCGTATAGTGGCAGCATTGATCACACCTCCTTCAAATCGACCAATCTGGCTTTGCTGGGCGCGCCGATTGCCGGTACGGCCACGACAGCAATGGACAGCAAAATCCGCATCAATGTGGATGGCGTACTGCCACGCCTGACCTACCTGAGCAATACTCAGTTCCTCGGCGCCAACGTCGGTTTTACGGCGCTGCTGCCGCTCCTGCGTAAAAAAACAGATGTCAGCCTGAATGCTGTGAACACCAAGGTGGATGTGGCTGCGCTACAGGCATACGCGCCTAAAGTGAATGCAGCTGCGACCGTTTCTGGTCAGGCTGTCGCCGCAGCCAATTCCAACGCCAGTTCGGGTGTGGGTGATCTGGAGCTTGCACCTGTGCTGCGCTGGAGCAATGAAACCAGCCAGTGGATGTTTGTTCCGGCCGTGGTTCTGCCTACGGGTAAGTACGATGGCGACAAGGCAGCCAATCCGGGCTCGGGTAATTTCTACACCTTCCGTCCGCTGGTGCAGTACAGCTATATAGGCGACGGCTGGGATGTTGGTGTGCGAGCCTCCGTTGCTTTCAACAGCCGCAATCGCGATACCCATTTCCGCAATGGCAACTACATGAATCTGGACGCCGCCCTGATGCGTTCGGTGAATGATGCCACCCGTGTGGGTCTGGCTGCCTATGCCGTCTACCAGTTCACCGAAGATACCGTGAATGCACCTTCCGCGAATGCTGCCATGGCCGCGCGTCAGGATCTGACACTGGGCAAGAAGGGGTACGACTACGGTATCGGCCCGGAAATCGCCTGGATCAAGGGGGCCGGTGACTTTATGCTGGATGCACGCTATGTGCGCGAATTCGCGTCAGATAACCGTCCGCAAGGCGGCGCATTCTGGGTCAACCTGTCTGTTCCCTTCTAAGCTGAGCCGCGCTGCCTGAATACCGGGTGGCGCTTATGAAACCAGCGGGCATGCATCTTCCCCAGTGCATCCCGCTGTCGAGACCGCACTTTGTGCGTCTCCCCGGAAAGTGAGACACATCATGTTCATTCAATCACTGCTTCGTCATTTCAAGACTGCTGCATTGCTCTGTTTTGCGCTGCCCGTCGTGCATGCGGCGGTCGAACTGGATGGGATGTCCTTTGAGGACACCGTGACGGTCGAGTCTGTTAAATTGCAGCTCAATGGTGTGGGCTGGCGCAAGCGCGGATATAACAAGGTAGATATCTCCGGCTTGTATCTGCCGCAAAAAGCCACCACACTGGAAGCGCTCGAAGCCATGCCAGGTCCGAAGCGTATTCAGCTGGCGCTCTTGCAGGAAATCTCCGGCTCGACAGCCTCGCGCTATTTTCTGAATGATTTTGAAGCCTCTGCGACCAAGGAAGAGTTTGGTCAGGTGATCAATGAGGTATTCCAGATGGGTGCGATTTATAACTCGCTGCCTAAGATCAAGAAAGGCGATATCGTCGCGATCGATGTTATACCCGGAAAAGGCGTGTGCGCGACCATCAATGGCAATCCCATCATGGTACCCGGCACCAATACGCGTTACATCAATAGCGATTTAATGGGCAAGATCTTCCTGCGTATGTATGTGGGCGGAAAAACGCCAGCGGAGTTGCGCAACAACTTACTGGGTGTATCCCGAAGCATGCGTGACGCTGGCAAATAAGCTGAGTCAGTCCATTTTTACCTTAAAAGCGCCCGACCGAGTTCGGGCGCTTTTTTTGCCTGCCTTGCTGCACCGATATCATAAAGTGAACGAAAGCTGATCTGGCGCAATGCAAGGTGAAATGTAAATAAATATGAATGAATTGTAACGGGATTGAAATATTTAACTGTTACGCTGGATGCTGTGTAGTTTTCTATCCTGTCAGACAGGAGGTGGGCCATGAAGCCTATCCAGTCCCCCGTAGTGCAAGTCTGTCATCTTGCTGCTTCCGGTATGCAACTTCGGCACATTGCGCCAAGTGACTCCATCCTGATGGGTGCATTTATCGCCCGTCTCTCATACGCCAGTCGGTATTTTCGTTTCGGCGACGGCGACTTTTCCGCTTCGCGTCCGCAGCTGGATGCCTTATGCACGCCGGATCCGGATCAGGTCACCCACTTTGTGATGACATGCGATCGTGATGGTTCCTTACGTGTCATGGCATCAGCGCGATATGTCATCGATTCCGAGACGCAAACCGGCGAAGTGGCGGTTCTCATTTCAGATGACTGGCATGGCATGGGCGTGGGCAGCATCATGATGCAAGCGTTGATTGACAGTGCACGGTCACGTGGTTTGCGAGGACTGCTTGCGCGATGCTTGCGGAGCAATGATCGCATGATACGCCTGGCGGTTCGTCATGGATTTGTTCGCCTCACACCGGCTGATCATCCGATCCTGAACTACCGGCTTGCTATCGATACGCCGAAGGTGTGTCAGCCAGTTGTGCAAGTCAACACGCTGGTTCCGGGGTAGCCTCAGCAAATCTTGTACAGGATAACCTTCCCGTCGGTATACTGTTGTTTTGGCAATGTGCGCCAATACATAGACAGAATACCCATGGGAGGTTTATCCGATGCGTCGCCTCGTACTTGCCTTGTGTGCTGCAGGGCTCTACCCGCTGACCGCGTCTGCACTTGCTGCTGATGCGAGCGCAGACCAGCCATTTACTTCGTTGCCGTATACGCCCAGTCTGGATAACCAGTCGATGGATCGGACGGCGAATCCATGTCAGGACTTTTACCAGTACGCCTGCGGTGGATGGATCAAAAATAACCCTATTCCGTCAGATAAATCCAGCTGGTCGGTATACGGTAAATTGGCGCACGAAAACCAGCGCTATCTGTGGGGTATACTCGATTCGCTTTCCAAGCAAACCGAAGGCCGAACCGTCAGCCAGCAAAAAATCGGCGACTACTTTGGCGCGTGCATGGATGAGTCCGGTATTGAAAAGCGCGGACTCGCACCTGCACAGTCCATGCTTGATCAAGTTGCCGGGCTGAAAGATCGGCAAGTATTGCCAGCCCTACTGGCTACGCTGCATGGCCGTGGGGTGAGCGGGTTCTTCAATTTCGGCTCCGAGCAGGACTATACCAACTCTGACAATGTGATTGCGGGTGTGGGTGCCGGTGGCATTGGTTTACCCGAGCGCGATTTCTATCTGAAGACAGATCCCAAGTCGAAGGCGCTGCGCCTTAAATACATCCAGCACATTGAACGTGTACTGGTTCAATCAGGCACCAGCAAGGCTGCCGCCAAACGTGATGCAGCCGCGATTCTGGCACTGGAAACCCGTCTGGCCAAAGCGCAGCTGGGCGCAGTCGATCTGCGCGACCCATACAAGACATCGCATAAGATGGGGCTGGACAAGCTCAAGGCCATGACGCCCGCCTTTGCATGGGATCAATATCTGAAGCAACTGGGTGCGCCCGATTTTGCCGAGCTGAACGTCGGTCAGCCAGCATACATGAAGGCGCTGAATCGCGAACTGTCGAGTCTGCCGCTTGATGTGGTGCGGGCCTATCTGCGCTGGAATGTCATGCGTGCATCCGCGAGCAGCCTGACTGCCGCAATCGATCGTGAACACTTCGATTTCTATGGCACTGCGCTAATGGGTACGCCCAAGCAGGCACCACGCTGGCAGCGTTGCGTCCAGAATGTGGATAACCAGCTGGGTGAGGCATTGGGCAAGGAGTTCACTGATCGCGCCTTCACGCCAAAGCTGAAGGCAGACACGCAGAAAATGACGCGCCAGATCGAAGATGCAATGGAAGCCGATATTAAGGCGCTGAGCTGGATGAGTGACACAACCAAAAAGCGTGCGATCGAAAAGTTGCATGCGGTTGCCAACAAGGTAGGCTATCCGGATCGCTGGCGCGATTACAGCAGCGTCGAGATTCGCCCCGACGATTTCTTCGGCAACAGCGATCGTGCCACAGTCTTCGAAATTCGCCGCCAGCTTGCCAAGATTGGCAAGCCGGTTGATCGCAGCGAATGGAGCATGACCCCGCCGACAGTGAATGCCTATTACAACCCGCAGATGAACGATATCAACTTCCCTGCGGGCGTCTTGCAGCCGCCCTTGTACGACCCGAAGATGGATGACGCACCTAATTATGGCAACACAGGCTCGACCATCGGGCATGAGCTGACCCATGGCTTCGATGACAGCGGTCGCCAGTTCGATGGCAAGGGTAATCTCAAAGACTGGTGGGAAAAGGATGATGCCAAGGCATTTAACGAACACGCAGCCTGCATCGTTAAGCAATACAGCACCTACACCATTATCGATGAGCTGAAGATCAATGGCCGTCTGACTCAGGGCGAAGACATTGCCGATCTGGGCGGCTTGATTCTGGCCTGGATGGCCTGGAAGGCCGAAGTGGTCGGCCAGAATTTGCCCGATGTCGATGGTCTCACACCTGAGCAGCGTTTCTTCGTAGGCTATGCACAGTGGGCATGTGAAAATACCCGTCCGGAAACGCAGCGTGTGCATGCGCTGACAAATCCGCATTCACCGGGGAAATACCGTGTGAATGGTCTGATGGTGAATATGCCTGAGTTCGAGCAAGCCTTCGCCTGTCATAAAGGGGATGCAATGGTGCCGGAAAAGCGCTGCCGAGTCTGGTAAGCGCCGTGCTCCATCAACAACCCGCCAATATGGCGGGTTTTTTTATTGCCGTATATCCGGCGCAGGCGGAGGTGAAGTCTGCTCGTCTATGCTGATAGGACAACCGATTTTCCGGCTGTTCGGAGCGTTTTTACTGTCTATCTAGCTTTTCGAGACAATGGCCATGCAGACCTCAGGCACCCAGTTGCGTCAACGCTTTGCTGATTTGCCCATTCGGATCAAATTTCTTCTGCCCGCTATGCTGACCGCCGTGCTCATGCTGCTACTCGGCATCATGGCGCTTTACGGCATTCGCCAGCAGACATCGACCCTGAACTCGCTATTCGAAGAAGATTTCAAGCAATACGATCTAGTAAGTCAGTTCACACTGGAGCTAGGGCTGACGCGGAATAATCTTTATTCTTTGTCAGCCATGCTGCAAAGCAATGCAGATGCAGATAAGGCAAACAGGTTTGCTCAGGAACAGATTCAACGGCTCGACTTAGCCGCCAATCAGCTTGATACCTGGCAAAAGTCGAGTCTTTGGAGTAAAGCGGATCAAGCCAATATTGCGGTACTGGCTAAGGCGACGAAGGCCTTCCGTAAGGATATTACCGATGCGCTGGATATGGTGACAACAGACGTCAATATGACTGCAATGATGCTGCAATCGGCAGATACCACCTTCTCCGCATCGAATCGAGAACTGACTACACTCTTTGAGGATGCGCGAAAGGACATGAGTGCTCGGCGGGAGTCGAGCATTGCAGCCTCGCACAGTCTCACAATCTGGTTTTCCGTGTGGATGGTAGGCGCATTTGCGGTTGCCGTTTTGAGTGCCATTGCGCTGGTGAATGCCCTGCTGAAGCCGCTGAAGAAACTGCAGGAGACGATTGTCCGTGTAGAGATGCAAGGGGATTTTTCTCTGTCGGTTCCCATCGCTGCTCAGGATGAAATTGGCAAAACTGCTCAAGCATTCAATCACTTGCTCTCTTCCGTACAAGGCACACTGGCTGAAACTAATGAGGTGATGGCATCCGTGGCTTCGGGCGACTTCTCGAAGCGGATCGAAGTCGATGCGGTGGGTGATCTTGCAACATTAAAAACAAGCGTCAATGTATCTGTGGATACCCTTGATCTGTCGACCCGTGCGGTTGTGCAGGTCATGGATAGCTTGTCTCATGGTGACTTCTCGTCGCGTGTTGATCCGCGTGTGGCAGGTGATTTCCGTCGGTCAGTGGATCAGGCCATGTCAGTGATGGATACCATGATTGGCGATATTGGCGCGGTCATGGCGAAAGTGGCGCGCGGGGATATCAGCCATCGGGTGAGTGCGCAAGGCGAAGGCGCATTGGCGGCTTTGAAAGACAATATCAATTGCACTCTGGATGCCCTGCGTTGCCTCGATGAGATGGCACATGTTGCACGCGCGCTCGCCAAAGGCGATCTGGATCAGTCAATGACTGGCAGCTACCAAGGCGTATTTGCAGAGGTCAAGGTGGCCATGAATTCGACGGTGGCGAATCTGAAAGCCGTGCTTGAAGATATCGGCGATGTAATGGCGCAGTTGGCCAATGGCAAACTGGGTCAGCATGTGACGGCAACTGCAGAAGGGGAGCTTGCTGTACTAAAAGGCAATATCAATGCGTCTTTGGATGCCCTGCATTGTCTGGGTGAGCTATCGGTTCAGGCTGAAGCCATGGCCAAGGGGGATTTGTCGCGGACGGTCGATTCGCAGTATCCGGGTATATTCGGTGCAGTGAAGGACTCGCTCAATGAAACGGTGTACAGCCTCCGCGAGTTGATCGGTGGCATTCGAATTGCGGCAGACCGCATCAATGTAGCGTCTCAGGAAATTGCACAAGGCAATCAGGATCTGTCACGCCGAACCGAGCAGCAGGCGAGCAGCATTGAAGAAACCGCTACCAGCATGGAAGAGCTGAGCGGCACAGTCGGTCAGAATGCCGGCAATGCCACCATGGCGAGCGAAATGGCCATACATTCGCGGGAAGTAGCCGAGCAGGGCGGCAGTGCTGTCAGGCAGGTAGTAGAGACTATGGGCGAAATTGCTGCGTCATCACGCAAGATTGCTGACATTATCGGTGTCATTGATGGCATTGCCTTTCAAACCAATATTCTGGCCTTGAATGCGGCTGTTGAGGCCGCACGTGCAGGAGAAGAAGGCCGTGGCTTTGCAGTGGTGGCATCCGAAGTACGCAGTCTGGCACAAAGAACAGCTAACTCCGCTCGCGAAATCAAGCAACTGATCGAGGCGTCACTATCATGTGTAGAAGTCGGCCGCCATCAGGTGAATCTGGCGGGTGATACGGTTGAGGAAATTGTCGGCGGTATCGGTAAGGTCAGCGAAGCCATTGTCGAGATTGCCAATGCCAGCAAGGAGCAATCCGAAGGCGTGTCTCAGGTCACACAGGCGGTGGCCATCATGGATAAGGCCACCCAGCAAAATGCTGCCTTGGTAGAAGAGGCCACTGCCGCCGCCATCCAGCTTGAAACACAAGCCAATGAACTGGTGTCAGCAGTGTCGCGTTTTTCGCTCGGCAATGAGACGAATCGTCAATTGCCTCGTGGCGGACAGGTACCCCGACTCACGGTACGCTAGGCGGATGGCGAATCACTACGAGCGCCAGACGCAGCCGTACCGCATGCATGGCAGAAATGCGAAAATGCATTTTTACGCGTGTCGCAATGTGTGCAATGGTTAAACAAGCCAATGCCGCAATGCGGACAAAAATCAATGTGAGGATGTTTCAGATCTACAGCTCGCTCGCATCCGGGACACACGCCTTTTGTCATGCGTGCAAGTGCGGTGTCGTAGCTGAGTTCTTGGCGCCTGACCACATCTGGTTGCGACTCCGCGGCTTTTTGCTGTTCCAGATAGCGTTGCAGCGCATTGATGCTGCTGCGGCCTATTAGTACGGTCACAATAATCCCGACAATGTAGTGGACGTAACCGCCGTAACTGGGCAGATAAGGTACCAGTTCAATAAAGAAGGCACTCAGTGCAAACAGAATGAAGCCCCAGGCAAAGGGCCAGGAGGGGCTTTTGCGCTTGTTGCGGAACAGCCAGCCTGCGATGATCAGCAAGGGGAGTGTCAACGCGAGACGGTACAGGAAAACACGGAGTTCCTGATGCCGCTTGGCGGTGTACCATTGAACGCGGGCGACATCCTCCAGTTCGGCCAGTTGCCTGCGGGCATGATCCTGTGCCTGTGTTGCATCGAGCAGAATTTGTTGCTGTGATTCAACTCTGGCCTGCGTCGTCCGCTCGGTGGCCTTCAGTACATCCAATTCCTGTGTCCGCTTGATCACCTCCGGATCTTGCGAAGATTGCTCTGTGACATGACGTGTTGCCAGCCAATTACTGAAGGTTTCGCGTTTGGCGCTGACGTCGGCTTGTGCGGTCTGCCGTTTCAGTTGAGCTTGTGCCAGCGCTTCGTTCGCTGCAACGGTTTGTTTTTCTGCTTCCCGAATCGCGGCACGGGCAGCTTGTGTTGGCCCTGCTGGCATGAAAGACTCTAGCGACACGCCAGGATCAACCTTGGGAAGATCACTGACAATATTGCTGCCCAGCCCATTTAAAAATCCTGCAAATACAATTGCCACCAGCCACAAGCCACGCTGGAACCATTTTTCGGACAATCGAAGCGCTTTGCTCATGACATCCTCATATTTGGAGTAGATTGCCTAGTGTGGCATAAATTGTCCGGGCATTGCATACTGAAAAGACATGAAACACATATGACGGGCGCATTCTATGGATTGCTTGGCAAGATGTCTGACAATCGGTCTGCTTGGCTGTGTGCTGGCAGGGTGCGCAAGCACATCGTCCAAACGGCTCGGCAATGCAGCCACTACGCCACTGAGTGATATCAATCTCGTACGCGATGATATTCCACTGGTGCTTGCCTCAGCACGCCAGCAGCCCTATGCGCTGACTGACGAGCTGGCCTGTGACGCACTTGTGGCAGATGTGAAAGCGCTGGATGACGTATTGGGACCCGATCTGGATGCCCCGGAAAATCCGGATAAGCCAGGTCTGGTCGAGCGAGGTGGAGAGGAGGCCGAGAATGCGGCGATTGGTGCTGTTCAGCGCACGGCTGAGGGGTTGATCCCGTTCCGTAGCTGGTTGCGTAAATTGTCCGGCGCGGAAAAGCATTCGCGAGAAGTCTCAGCCTCGATCGCCGCGGGTACCGCGCGCCGGGCTTTCCTCAAAGGCGTGGCTCGCGGCAAGGGTTGCCCGGTTGCGTCACCCGTGGCCGCAGTTAAGCCCACTTGAGTTCGGGCATGCAAATGTCGGTGATGGCGATATCTGTCAACGCAGCATTCATGCGATTGAAGCGGGCGTAGACATTGAGTGGCGCCAATGCTTCCAGCTCCGCAGGTGTAAACCAGCGTAGCTCTGCGCTTTCATCATTGCTGACGTGAATGTCGCCAGACACCACCGTCGCCAGAAACAGAAATCCCCAGAATCGCAGCGAGTCGCCATTAGGGTAATTGATCCAGCCATCATCCCCAGTCGCGATCGATAACAGTCGATCCAGTTTTACGCGCAGACCACTTTCCTCGTACGTTTCGCGGATGGCCGCATCCATCGGTGTCTCGCCAATCTCCACGCAGCCACCCAGAATACTCCAGGTATGGTCGTCGGTGCGACGCTGCAAGAGGACTCGGCCTGTGTCATCCTGCACCATCGTACCTGCAGACGGGACAAACAAAAGGTCGTGTCCCACCTTCTTGCGGCATTGGCGCCAGTATTCATCCGCTTGAGCCGAGAGACCTGTACCCAGCATCGTGAATGGGAGTAGCCCGTTAAGCTGGTGAATGGCAGCTTTGAACTCGGCATCGTCGCGGATAACGGTTACATCGTCTTGCATCGACGATGTGCGATATACCAGTACGGTACGATGCTGTTGCGCCTCACCATCCAGATCAGTCAGTACGCCAACAAACTGTGCATCCAGGAAGTGGTCAGCTAATTCCGCCAGCACATGATCGTCCGGCTCCGGCTGAATGGTGGCGATCAGGCGATCCTGCGTGTCGATGATCCACAGCGCCAGTGCGTGCAGTGGGACATCAGGAAGTTGCGTGCGGAGATGGGTAAGGTAGTTCATGCAAGCCATGCTGACCAAGGGAGTTCGAGGACGGCATGATGCCGGAAATGCGGCGGGAGGCAAACCCGCCACATCGTGATGTGGCGGGATGATCAGGCTTAGAGGCGATGGATACGGTTAACGCTGAACATCCACCTCAATCGCCTTATTCCGATTGCTTGGGATAAAGACGGAGTGAATCTGGCTGATATCGCTGACATTCGGAATCTTATGATCGATTTTGGTGTAGGCGCCATCGCGTTCGAGCAGAACATAGGCTTCCCTGCGTACTGCGTCCACTACGATCAAATCTTTCGCGCCAATCCCGGAAAGACTCAGCTGATGATGACTGATCGATGGGCTGGCAGCTTGAATGCCCAGACTATAAAGATTCAGTGCGAGCTTGCTTGAGGGATTCAGCAGTGGCAGGTTGCATAGATTGGGTTTCGGGCAGGTGGAGGATTTGACCGTTACAGTGGCAACACGGGTGGTTGTGCCGCCATCGCCGGTACACGAAGCCGAGTACGTGGTGGTGCGTGCAACGTATACCTGTCCGATTGTGCCAGAGCAGCTGTTCGAGTTCTGCGCATTGGTCAGATACAGGGTCGTGTAGTCCGGGCCTGCGGAGAGCACACTGGGGCTTGCGTAATAGCTAAACGCGGGCACTTGCGGGCCGACAGTCAGGGAGGCTTGCGCAGAACCCGTATCATTTCCACCGCCAATATGATCAGTGCAGGTGACAGTGGCGTTCAGACTGTTGCTTGCCTGAAAAGTATAGGAACGGGATGGTCCAGAAATGATGCCGTTGAAACCGGGAACACCCTCGATGGTGCAGGTAATCGAGGCGCCAGTGACGGCAACAGATGCCTGATAGCTGAACGTAACGGATTGCCCGGGCGCTGCATTGGCAGGTGTGAATCTCGCAGCAACGGATTGTGCGAGAGCTGGGCTGCTGATGGCAGTGGCTGCAATAAGAGATGCAAATAAAGACGACAATTTCACTGCGTGACTCCTGTTTGGGTTAGGTACCAAAACTTGATCACGACTGCTCCGGTGCGGCCACTGAGCGTGCAGAGGCTTCACGCACCGCGCGCGCGATCACCTCGGCATCTGCAAGCATCGCAGCATGAAAGGTGATTTAGTGTAATTAAGCTACAAAATATTCATATCTGATATTTTTTACAGGTGCATCGATATTTCCGGTTGTAGGCGGAATTTCGGGCGTGTTGAACTACGCTCATGCGCCGGATATGTTGTCAAATAACAAAAAGCCCGCCAGGTGTTTACTTGGCGGGCGATTCTTGGGTGCAGGATGCCGAGTACTTATCGCTTCAACAGCGCACTCACATCCTTCGCTTCCCAGTGCGGAAAATACTTCCGCACCAGCGCATTCAGCTCGACTTCAAACGCCCGCAAGCGGGTCAGTTCATCCTGATCATCGGTGCTGCCTGTCGATTGCGCCGCTGCTGCAATCATTCCGGCACCCGCCGTGGCATTGCTCAAGCGGTCGATCACAATCAGGCTGCCAGTCGCCCGGCAGGCACGATAGGCATCGAATACCACCGGTGCATTCACCTGAATGCGGCATAGGCCGATTTCATTCAGGCTCAACTGGCTGGCTTCGCTTTCGTTCAGCGAGTTCACATCAATACGGCTCAGAATACGCTCGATGCGGCCCGATACCTGCTTGCCGGCAAGCTTGAACAGATATTCCTTGCCAGTTTCCAGTGGCGTTTCATTCATCCACACGATGTGTGCATCGAAGGCTTGTGAAACAGCCGGGCTGGATTCGCCCGTCCTGATGATCAAGTCGCCGCGCGAAATATCGATTTCATCTGTCAGTGTCAGTGTGATCGCTTCACCCGTGCCCGCGCTTGCCAGCTCACCCTCATAGGTCACCACGGCCTTCACCGTCGATTGCTTGCCCGATGGCAACACGGTGATCGCATCACCCGGCGCAATGCGACCGGAGGCGATGGTGCCGCAGAAGCCGCGGAAATCGAGATTCGGGCGATTCACATACTGCACCGGCAAACGGAAGGCATCGAGCGCGACATCGTGGTCGATCTGCACCGTTTCCAGCAGCTGCATCAGGGTCGGGCCCTGATACCAGGGGCTTTGCTGGCTGGCGTTCACCACATTGTCACCGCGCAGCGCCGAAATCGGCACAAAGCGGATGTCCGGGATAGCCAGCTGACCGGCAAAAGCCAGATATTCATCGCGGATACGGGTGTAGACGGCCTCATCAAAGTCGACCAGATCCATCTTGTTGATCGCCACCACCACATGCTTGATCCCCAAAAGACTCACGATAAAGCTGTGACGGCGGGTCTGGGTCTGCACGCCCCGGCGCGCGTCGATCAGAATGATGGCCAGATTACTGGTCGATGCACCTGTCGCCATATTGCGGGTGTACTGCTCATGACCCGGGCAATCGGCAATAATGAACTTGCGCTTGTCGGTGCTGAAGTAGCGGTAGGCCACATCAATGGTAATGCCCTGCTCACGCTCGGCCTGCAGACCATCCACCAGCAAAGCGAGATCAATCTCTTCGTCTGTGGTGTTGTACTTCTGCGAGTCGCGCTGGATCGCCGCCAGCTGATCTTCAAAAATCAGCTTGGAATCATGCAACAGGCGGCCAATCAGCGTGGACTTGCCGTCATCGACATTGCCGCAGGTAATAAAGCGCAGCATGTCCTTGTTTTCATGCTGTTTCAGATAAGCGAGGATGTCGCTGGCAATCAGGTCGGATTGGTGGCTCATTAGAAGTATCCCTCCATCTTCTTTTTCTCCATCGACCCGGCCGAGTCATGGTCGATCACGCGGCCTTGCCGCTCGCTGGTGGTGGCCAGCAGCATTTCCTGAATAATTTCCGGCAGTGTGCTGGCGGTGGACTCCACCGCGCCAGTCAGCGGATAGCAGCCAAGCGTACGGAAACGCACGGATTTGTGCTCGATGCTGGCCTGCTGCTCGGGTGTCAGATATTCGAGGATGCGATCATCATCGATCATGACCTGTGTACCGTTCAGGTTCACTACCGGGCGTTCCGCTGCGAAGTAAAGGGGCACAATCTCGATGCTTTCCAGAAAGATGTATTGCCAGATATCGAGTTCGGTCCAGTTCGACAGCGGGAACACGCGGATGCTTTCACCACGGTCGATGCGCGAGTTGTAGATGTTCCACAGCTCGGGGCGCTGGCTTTTCGGGTCCCAGCGATGATTGCGGTCACGGAAGGAATAGACCCGCTCCTTGGCGCGCGATTTCTCTTCATCCCGGCGGGCACCGCCAAAGGCCGCGTCAAAGCCGTACTTATTCAGCGCCTGTTTCAGACCTTCCGTCTTCATCACATCAGTATGCTTGGCCGAGCCCACGGTAAACGGATTGACGTTATTTTTCACGCCCTCTTCATTCACATGCACGATCAGCTTCCAGCCTTCCGCCGCCTGCTTTTCGCGCAGGGTGTACATATCGCGGAATTTCCACGTGGTATCTACATGCATCAGCGGAAAAGGGGGCTTGCCCGGCGCAAAGGCCTTCTTGGCCAGATGCAGCATCACAGCCGAATCCTTGCCGATCGAATACAGCATCACCGGGTTTTCGAACTCGGCGGCCACTTCGCGGATGATATGGATGGACTCGGCCTCCAGCTGGCGGAGGTGGGTCAGACGCTGGCTGTCCAGCTTCAGGGAAAGGTCAGTCATGCTCGGCGTATATTCCGTAGTCTGGCAGTCGGGGGGGCTGCGCAATCGGCAGCACAGGGCTGCGGAAGTGTTATTTAAACAGAGCGGACTGCGGAATATAAAAACCGATTAGATATATGTTTAAGGAATTTGAGACAGGTGGCACCGCCCTGAGCGAGTCAGGGCGGTAGGGGGCGCATCAATAAGCCTGCGCGAAAGCGTTCAGTGCGATGTCGTTCATCCACAGCTTGGTAGGGTTGCTGCTGACATCGCCCGGCGTGCTCATGAATGCACCTTCAGGACGGTAATAGCCGCTGTACAGGTTTTCCGATCGCTCGGTAAACGCATAGCGCAGACCGGTATCCATCCGCATCGGCATCGGATCGACACCGGGTACGGCTGAAAAGCGTTCGCCGGGCTGGACAATGCTGAAAATGCGCGGGAAATCGAGCACCAGAAATTTGGCGTCTGCGCGGTACTTGATCGACCAGTTACCTGTCCACTTCAGATTCGGATAAGTGAGGCTGCTGGAAGTAAAGGTACCGGCAGGCGTGGCGCCATTCGGATCGCCCAGGAAGGTGATATTGATGCGCTGTGGCTCGGCGGGCGTGACGCCCAGCTGCCCGCAGGAAATGGCCTTGTTCTGGGTGTCGATACACTGTGCCGCGGCAGTCAGATTCAGTGTGCAACTGGCGCCCGCAGATTGCTGGCAATTCAGGATCAGCTTGACCAGATTCGATCCCGGATAAACCAGACTCGGATAGACAATGCTGCCGATGGCACCGCTGGCATTGCTCACCGGCACGATGCGATCACTATACTCACCCCAAACCGGGTTGATATTCTTCTGGACCGTGGTGTAAACCTGACTTCCCGCTGGAAAGACGGCGTTGGGGTTGTGAGAGAGTACGCCGGACTTACCCAGAAAGCTCTGCTCGCCCCAGTTGCGTGCGCGGGTAACCGCGCTGACCGACAGGCCGCTCACATCAAATCCGAGGTAAAGCATCTGGCTGTCCACCGCTTTCCGGTTGCTCAGATAGCGCTGAAGTCGGTTGCCGCTCACCGTTGTGAATCCCGCAGGCGACGGGATTTCCTTGTTCACCTCGGTGCAGGCAGGGTTGTAGGTGTTGGCGGTATTGGTGCCGTTCGGGCAAACCCAGTTGCCGCCATTATCGTTGGCATTCGGTAAGTACATGCGTTCGTTGCGTGGCAGGTCAATCTGCTGCGGGCTGTATCCTGTCACCGGCTTGAAGGCCAGTGCGATGCCATCCCAGTACTGCTGGGACGCAAAACGGTCGATCAGGAAGGTACCCTGTGCAGTCAGCGTTTCTTTATAGTCATACAGACTGCCCACGTTATAGGCCACCTGATGCATGCCGCTGGCGCTATTAATCAGCGCCGCCGCATTGCTCAGGACAGGTTTGGCACCAAAGAGGCTATTGCTGGTTTGCAGCGTGTAGGTGCTGACATTGGGGAGCTTGGCAAGCGCCGATGTATCCGCATCGTTCAAAGCCGAACTGGCCAGATAGGGCGTCATGGCCATTTCACCTGCATAAATCTGGTGAAACATGCCGGCACCGGTGCTGGCATTCAGCTGCCCGGTGATCTGGAAATCGCCCCCCAGCCGCAACGTGTAGCGCAGCGCCATCATGCGCAGATAGGTGCTGTCTGTCAGGGTCGTGGTATTGGCGTCAACCGTATAGTTTTGCAAGATGGGGTAGGTATCCGATACACCCAGCGTTGCGCGTACATAGCTCTGTGCTTCTTCTGGCGTAAATTCCGGGTAGCTGCGCATGACGGATGCCACCATGCTGGTGTACACATTCACCTGAGTAGTGCCGGCCGGTGCGGTCAGGTAATAGCCATTCACCACCTTGCGATTGGCATCGCGGTCCATGGCGCCGGGCGGAACCCAGGCCATCAGCGGATAGCTGGCGAGTTGCACTGCGGAGACATTCTGAAACGTAAAGCCACCGTCCGCTGCGGTTTGTGCAATCGGCTCATCGCTGCCTGCGACAAAGTCGCCATTGATATCCAGCCACACCTTTGCGCCTTCGATGGCGGTGACATAGCCAGTCGCTTTTCCGGAAGGGGGCACGACGCCGCCGTTGCCATTATTGCTCGAGCCGCCGCTATCGACGCCATTGCTTTGGGTGCAAGCCGCAAGCACTGCCACCAAGGCAGTCCCTGTCAGACCGGTGAGAAGGCGCATATTGAAATCCATGAGAACAAGATGACGAAAGGTAAAAAGATTATATCGGGCTTCCTGCACAATCAGGGGGAATTGCAAGGCGATGTGGCGCAATTTCACGTAACAGTAAACTGTGGACCGGCAAGGGCGTGGTAGCAATACGCCAGTCTCAGTCACTTACCTTGACATGGCGAATCTGGTATCTGTATGGTCATATAATATGACGAAAATCCGGAGAAGATGTATATGAGTGGTATTCAATCCAGGCGCCATCCTATGGTGTGGGTGCCGACATTGTACTTTGCGCAGGGCTTGCCCTTTGCTGTCGTAGGTATCATGGCCGGATTCATGTACAAAAAGATGGGTATCTCCAACGAGGAAATTACCTGGTGGACCAGCATGATGGGATTCGCCTGGGTGTTCAAGCCACTCTGGAGCCCTTTTCTGGAAATGTTCCGTAGCCAAAAGTCAGTGGTGGTCGCCTTCCAGATCATTGGTGGCATATTGCTTTTGCTGACGGCATCATCCCTTCATCTTCCGGGCTTTTTCACGTTTAGTGTTGCGCTCCTCTCGCTTGTGGCGTTTGCTTCCGCCACGCATGACATCGCGTCAGATGGTTCATATATCGCCAATCTGGATCAGCATAAGCAGGCGCTATATTCCGGATGGCTGGGCGCTTTCTGGAATGGCGGCAAACTCTTTGTTCAGGGTGGTCTGGTTTGGCTGGCTGGTGAGCTGGAAGGGAGAATGGGCGTCTCTGGTGCATGGACCGTCGCAATGGCAATTCCTGGCGTGTGCTTGATTGCATTGGGTCTCTACCATATGTGGGCGATGCCAAAAACAGTGAGCACGCATCAAACTGCAGCGAGTGTGGGTGAAGTGTCGCGCACCCTAGTTGATGTGATTGTGACCTTCTTTCAAAAGCCGGGCATTTGGCTGGCTATCTTGTTTATATTGCTGTTCCGTGCGGGTGAAGGGCAGGTTCAATCAGTTGGACGATTGTTTCTGCTGGATGAAAAGGGCATTGGCGGTCTTGGTATGACAACAAGTGACGTAGGCATTGCTTATGGCACAGTGGCTACGCTGGCTTTTATTGGCGGAAGCATTGGCGGGGGCTGGTTTGCAGCGAAGCTCGGATTGAAGCGAGCCTTATTCTGGTTGATTCTGGCCATGAATGTTCCGAACCTGACCTTCTGGTACCTCAGTCAGTTTCAACCTAGTAATTTGATGTTTATTACATCCATTCTCAGTATTGAAATGTTTGGTTATGGATTTGGTTTCACAGGTCTGATTTTGTACATCATGCAGGTTGTTGCGCCCGGTAAGTATCCAACAGCGCACTACGCGCTTGGCACGGGTATCATGCAGCTTGGCTTTGTGCTGTTTTCGATGAAGAGTGGCGCCATTCAGAAATGGCTGGGTTACCACGATTTCTTCATCTGGTGCGTGGTATCTGCCATTCCGGTTTTATTGCTTTCACGCATCGTCAAGATACCTGATACGCTCCAGCCAGAGGCGTCCGCTGAACCAGCCAATCAGGAAACGGTGCTTGTTCCGCCGGTTAAGTCGCAAGTGGCGGAGGAGACGCCCGCTTGATCGTTGTGAAATTAGCTTTGCATGATAGATAAAGCAAGGCCCGACACTGTCGGGCCTTGTGTCGTTGGCGTGCGCTTATTTGCCGGCTGTCACGCTCTCGATTGGCACCCACTTACCGTTGAATGCTTTGTAAATAGTGATGTCGCCATTTTTCAGGTCACCCTTTGTATCCCAGGCGATGGTTTTAGCGGCTACACCGGGGACATTGGACGCGGCCAGCACTGGCAGATACTTTTTCGGGTCGGCTGAATTGGCACTCTGCATGGCACGGATCATGGTCATCGTGGCGTCGTAAGCGAAAGGCGCATAAAAGTCGGCTGCCTTGTACTTAGCCTTCAATTTGCCCATGAATGCTGCGCCGCCCGGTGCCTGCTCAATGGGCAAACCCGCAAGCGATACCATCACACCATTACCATTGGCCGCAGTTGTCTTTAGAAAGTTATCGGTGCGGGTCATCTCGCCCGAAATCAGTGGCATGGTCATGCCTAAGCGGCGCATTTGATTCACCATCGGCGCAGACTGGGTATCTGCACCGCCGTAGAAAATGGCATCCGGACGTTTCGCTTTGATATTGGTGAGGATGGCACTGAACTCAGTCGCACGATCTGTGGTGTACTCGCGCTGAACAATGTCAGCGCCTGCAGCTTTTGCAGCCTTTTCGAATTGATCGGCAAGCCCTTGTCCGTATGCCGAACGATCATCCACGATTGCAATTCGCTTCAACCCCAGCTTCTTGACAGCAAAATTGCCAAGTGTTGGCCCTTGCTGCGTATCGCTTGTCATTGCTCGAAAGGTTGTTTTGAAGCCCTGGCTCGTATAGGCGGGAGCTGTGGACATTGAAATTTGCGGGATGCCTGCCTGCGAATAGATGCGTGAAGCGGGAATGGATGTGCCGGAATTGAAGTGGCCGATGATGCCGTTGACGCCCGAGTCGACAAATCGCTGGGCGACGGCTGTCGCGGATCGTGGATCGGCTTGATCGTCGGCAGCGACCAGCTCGAATTTCACCGGCTGCCCACCGATTTTAGGCTGACTGGCATTTGCTTCATCGATGGCGAACGCGATACCGGACTTCATATCTTCGCCATAGTGAGCTTGTGGTCCAGTCAGCGGACCCGCAAAGCCGATTTTGACCACGGCAGATCCGGCTGCGCAGGCAAAGGGAATAGACAAGGCAAGGCTTGTGGCTAGCGTAATCAAGGTGCGGCGATTTAAGCTTTGGGTCATGGTTGGTCTCTTTTATGAAGGACACATCTTGGTGTGCCGAAAGGCAGAATGAAGCCCGTTTTTACATGAAAGTGCAAGGTACACATTATTCTGAGCGCTCGTCTTTCAATAGGTATTTAAATGGTATTGAAAGTGTGCTCGTTGAGTCGTATGATAGCCTGAACATTTTAATCACCTTCCGGGAATTGATCGTGCGAAATTCATATGTGGCTATTCTATTATTTCTGTCCGCTGTAGGTGTGTCTGCAGAAGGGGTGTCACCAGCAGCGACATCGGTTGTATGTCAGGCTCCGGCTATGATTACACCGAAAGCGACGACTGCAGAGCGCAAAGTGTTCAATGAAGGTGTGACTGCTTACACCGCATGTATGAAAGATGCATTGGCGACTCAGCGTAAATTGGCGGAAGAGGCGCAAGCAAAGGGTCAATCGCTCATTGCAGAGTATCAGGCGTTCAGCAAGTTATTAGATTCTTTCAAGGAAGAAGATGCGAAAGCAAATCAGAAAAAATAATTCAGGATGCTTGTTTAAAATGAAACGCTGAGCATGAAAAAATCCCTTGACTATAAGCCAAGGGATTTTTTCACTTGCCTAATCTGTCCTCGTTATGTTCGGCCGGAATGGGCGATTTACCATGTAACGATAACCTGAATCTCGTCTTTTCCGTTGGAAGGTATAAAGACAGACTTAATCTGGCTCAGGCTGCTGATGTTGGGAATGGTGCGGTCAATTTTGGGATAGCTGCCATGACGATTAAGCATGATATACGCGCAGATTGCGCACGCGATCAATCACAATCAGATCTTTTTCTCCACTTCCTGTTAGATTCACCGGCGCAGGGCAAACTGCAATAGACGTGGCATCAATCCCTGCATTCGACAAGCTAGAGGCGACCGATTTCGGTATGTTTTGGCCGGATGTGAGGCAGGGCGGACGAATATTTCGTACAGTTACTGATGCGACCTGTGTGGTTGTTCCGCCTGTGCCAGTACAAGAGGCTGAAAATGTTGTCGAATAGCTTACAAAGACGGTTCCGGTTTTGAATTTACTATTTAATTGCGTTTTTATAAGTAATTAAATGTGGGGTAGATGATTGTGGAAGGTGCAGCGATGATGAATAGCATGAAAAAAGCGGCCAATTATTGGCCGCTTTTATTTTAAGTATGGCCCGGGAGGGCCACGCTTTACGACTGCTTAGTACTTGCCGCGCAAGGTCACAAAATAAGTGCGACCTTGATGACCGGCGCTGCCAAAGTCGCCATTTGGTGCGTAGGTGTACAGCTTTGGATCCAGCAGGTTCTGGCCTTCCACGGACACGGTGAGGCTCTTGCTGACGTTGTAGTTGAACGCAGCAGACAGGTTGCCACCGTTGTGAACATAGACAGCCTTCTTCGGGTTGGTGCCGAAGAGGAAGTCGGAACGTTCTGTGTAGCCAATGCGGGCATTAAAGGTTTCGTTTTCGAAGTACACGCCTACGTTGTAGGTGTTCTTCGAAGTGCCCAGCAAGTGGCAATCATGGGTGGCGCCAGCACACAGCGAGTTGGCAACATTGCCAGTTTCTTTGCCATCGGCGTAGGTGTAGTTACCGTCAACACCGAATCCGCCACCAAGTGCATACTGAGCCGAGAATTCAATGCCAGATACCTTGGCTGTGGTATTGGTAGGACCTGCAACCGCAAAATCCTCATTCTTCTTGTTCAGTGCATTGTAGGCATTGAGGGTGTAATTACCGTTGGTAACATAGCCGTCCAGCTTACTGCTGAAGATACCTGCAGTCACAATCGAACGTGGTGCGAAATAGTATTCGTATGTGATGTCAAGATTGTCAGACAGCACCGGCTTGATCTTTGGATTAGAGCCTGTACCGGTCAGGGTGTAGTCGTTCAGATTCAAACCAGCGTACTGGCCGTAATCCGGATGGGACAGCGTACGGCTTGCAGCTACACGAATCTTGGTGTCATCAGCCAGATCAAAGGAAATGTTTCCGCTCGGTAATGTATTGTTGAAGGTAACCGACGATGAGAACGGGGAGTACTTATCCTTGGAGCCAGGCACGCCTTGCGCGATGGTACCGCTTTCGTTATTCAGGCGATAAGCGTCTACGTTGTCCTTGGTTTGAACGAAACGAACACCGATGTTACCGCTGAAGTGGTTACCCGAGAATCCAGCCATCACATACGCTGCATTCACCGTCTCTTTGAACGAGAACTCTTTGCTGTAATCGTGATTTTGCGATGGGAAGCTGGTCCAGCGATCAGACCACGAAGTAATCGCGGACGGATCGATCGTCCAGAAGTTTTGCAGGCCAGATGCGCCAAACGAATAGGTCGACACCGCGCCGGCCGGTGCGTTTGAGAGCAATCCCGCAGCGGCTGGGCGAGCACCTGCAATCCAGTTCAAGTCGCGCTTGTGCTCAACGGAACGAACGCCGACTTTCAGCCAGTTGAACACGTCGCTATCCAGTTTCAGTTTTGCATCAGCATTGAAAAAGGATTCGGTATCGGTTGTGTCCATCATATTGGTCCAGCCACCAACTGGCAGATGATCTGGATCATTCAGATCGGTGTTGCTGCCATAACGTGCCTGGAATACCGTTGCCGACGGGAAGTTGACCGAAATACCTGCGTCGCCGCCATTGATCTTGTAGCTATTGGCTACGTGGGGGCCAAAGATTTCGAAACCAATGTCTTTTGAGTGACCTGTGGATTTGGATTGTCCCGCTTGACCACTGATGTCCAGATTTTCGTTCAGGCGATACTTGAAGTCACCTGCGAAATAATTGGTTTCTGTTTTTGCATCCGGACGGACCGCGATGTCCACTGCGCTGGATGCCGCATCTGAGCACTTGCCAGTTGCGCCAGTTGCGATTTTGCAGCTGCCATCAAATGCCAGTTGATCGATGACACCATTGCTGACGTGAGCGACTGACGGAACAATGCCCTGATTGAGAGACGCCCAGGGATCCTGCATCCAGTTGATATTGGAGTTGGATGCCTTCAATGTGCTGGTGAATGCATTCAAGCCAAGGGTCAGTTCGTTGCTCGGCTTGAATTGAACGTCCAGCACGCCACCTTCGCGTGTGCGCTTTTGCTCAAATACGGCGCTACCTGTCAGCGGTGCCAGGCGATGTGGCTTGGTGATGTCGACGCCAGCAGCAGCCAGTGCCTTGTTGGAATTTTCGTTCCAGCTGAGGTCATCGTATACATACCAGACATTTTCCTGCTCTTCGCGCTTCAGGCTGCGCTTTTGCGAGAATGCCTGCATGGTAATACCAAATGTATTGGTGTCATTCTTCCACGAAACCAGGCCGGCCAGTTGCGGATCCCAGTTGCGCGCAAAGCTTTGATACGCACCTCCCGCGCTGCCCATGGTAGTCAGCTGATCTTTGAAATCCAGCGGACGGCGGGTTTGGATATCGACAGAGCCAGACAGGCCACCTTCAGGCAGATCGGCTTGCGAGGACTTGTGGACGACGATGCTGCCAACGATATCGGATGGCAACAGGCTGTAGCTCACGCTTCGGCCGCCATTTGCAATGTCAGCCCAGAACCAATCTGCAGTGGCAATGCCATGGCCGTTAACGGTGGTCAGGGTGTAGGCATCAGACATGCCGCGCATCGACACTTTTTCGTTTTCGCCCAGCGAGCCAGCTGCACCACCCGCGGTGGTATTCACGCCGGGAACGCGCTGCAAGGTGTCGGCGACGTTTTTATCCGGCATCTTGCCGATATCTTCTGAGGTCACCACTTCCACGATGGATTCGGCGTTGCGCTTTGCTGCCAGCGAGCGCTGCTTGGAGGCACGAATACCTGTGACTGTAATGGCTTCGACGGATGTCGAATCTTTGGCTTCCTGGGTGCCCTTGGCGGACTCTTCTGCGAAGGTGGGTACACTCAGTGCTAGCAGCGCGAGCGCAATAGCGGATGCTGCGGGTGTTGGCTGGAACTTCATGGCAAATCCCCTTTATTTAATCAATGTCTGACTGCTTTGGTGGCAAATGCGGATCCTTGTAATCGGCCGAGCAAACATGCCTCTGTGGTTTATTTGCTCTACTCTCCCCGTCTGACTTTGGGGGTGGGTAAACCCCCTGGCATACGTGCGTTTGAGACTGCACTGGTTCATTGCTGTTTGGAGTCGCATTTCACGATTGAGATGTTGCAATTAAATACCAGTGAAATACAAGACAAATCCGATACCAGTGTGGGAATTTGGTATTAATGTTGCAAAAAATGAACGAGAGTGTTGGCTGGAAGTACGCGGGGATTTCGGCGATGACTGGGATATGCGCGGCGTTTCTGTTTGCTCGTTATGTCGATTGGGCTGAGGTGGTATTGCTGAATAGAAGGGTGTGATTAGCTAAATGGCGGATGCTGGGAGGGGAGATTCATAGTGGTATTGCTGTGTAGCGGCATTGCGTGTGGATGAGTTGGGTGGTTGCTCATGAACGCGTGTGCATGGTGTGTGTGTGTGCGTGTCGATCGTTCAATTAGACCGATTGATCGCTAGGTAGATTAATTGGGGTGTTGAATGTGTTCAGGTGGCAGGCGGGTGTAGGGGGGGGAATGTTAATACCACTATAAACTGGATGGAAGGTGAGAGACATGTTTGGATTGAATGAGCGGATACGCTGAATGGCATTGCAGCAGGTGCTTGAGATGCTTGTACGTCTTTAATCCAGGCAGATTGCCTGTCACGGTGTGTAGTAGGTTTGAGTGAGAATTCGGTTCGGTTATGTAAGCAATTGAATTTGTCTTGTCTTTTACTGGTATTGGTAGCAACATTCGCCTGTGAATTGCAATACGGATGTCTTGACTTCGATTTAGCATGGTCAGTCGTGCAGCACAGCTGCTGTACTGGTTCCGGTTTTGCGTTCGCAAGGAGCTTTGCTGAACCAGATCATTCAGAGGGGATACATGATGAAATTCAAACCTACACCTACAGCATCGGCGATCACGCTAGCGCTGCTTTCCATGACAGGTACGACCTATGCTGCTGATACAGGCAAGGACGTGCAGTCTGTGGAGTCCATCACGGTTACTGGTATTAAGGCATCAAAGCAAAAGTCGCTTGTTGCTAAGAAGAATGCAGACACTGTAGTTGAAGTGGTATCAGCGGAAGACATCGGTAAGATGCCGGACAAGAATGTTGCCGACTCCCTGCAACGTGTTCCGGGCGTCAATACAGCCACCTCCGGGGCGCTGGAAGGCGGCTTTGGCGAAAACGACCGCATCAGCCTGCGCGGTACACCGCCCAGCCTGACATTCACAACCATTAATGGTCATGTGGTGGGGAGTGGCGACTGGTATACCAAGAACATCGGTGGCGCCAGCCGCAGCGTGAGCTTTGGTCTGCTGCCATCTGAACTGGTAGATCGCGTCACCGTGTACAAGAGCTCGCGTGCCGATCTGGTTGAAGGTGGTGCATCGGGTTCAGTGGATATCCAGACCCGTCATCCGCTGGATGCAAAGCAACAGATTTCCGGCCTGGTGTCGGTTGAAGCTGCCTACACTCAACTGGCTGCTAAAACTGATCCGCAACTGAGTGGCTACTTCAACTGGAAAAACGACACCAACACTTTTGGCTTGATGCTGCAAGCATTCAGCGAAAAGCGTCATCTGCGTCGCGATGGTCAGGAAGGTGTGTGGTGGGATAAGGTTGATCCGGCCAGCGCCATGGGCAAGGCCTATCCGGCTCTGGCTGGCAAGGATATCTCCCTGCTGACCGGTGCAGTGTATTTCGAGCAGGAACGCAAGCGCGATGGCGGTCTGGTGTCGGCACAATTCCGTCCAAGCAACGATATCAATCTGGAAGTGACCGCATTCAACTCCAAACTGAAGGCCGCCAACTCCAACCAGAACCACATGCAGAACATGATTCCTGCATATGGTGCCGGTGCCACAGTTCTGCCAGTGGGTACGCCTGGCGTGACGGGTAACTACATCAGCAGCATCGCATTCCAGAATGTGGGTTGGGTGCATGATACCTATGCACGTCCGAATGCCTATGCCGAATCCAACTTTGTAGATGTGGTCGGCAAGTTCCGCATCAACGAATCGCTGTCGATCAGCGCACAGGCCGGTACGACCAAAGGCACCGGTTCCTCTGACGATATCGGTATCGAAGCGATTGGCGGCGGTGGTGCTGGTAGCTACAAGTTCAACGGCATGAATCCGGCTAATGTCAGTCTCACCAATTCTGCTGTGTATAAGGTGGCAGATCTGGGTGGATTCAATACCGACCCGAACAATGCGACTTCCACTTCCGAAGACAAGGAACGCTATGCTCAGGTAGATGCAACCTGGCGTCTGGATGGCGGCCCGTTCGAGTCGATCAAGGCTGGTTTGCGCACCAGCAAGCACGAGCGCAGCAATTCCGTGATTGCTCTGTTGCCGAACCCGAAATTTGCGACAGATCGCGAGCACTATCAGACCGGCGCGATTCCGACACCGGGTGGCGACATGTATCCGGGCAACTGGGGTAATTCGCTGGGTGGCTCATTCAGCCCATCGTTTACCTTTACCACTGCCAATCTGCAAGCCTGGGCAGCCAAGTACCTGGTAACCGGCGATCATATCAAGAGCAAGGAATTCAACATCGATGAGCCGGTCACCGCTGGCTACGTGATGGGCTCTTTCTCCGGTCAGGGCTTTAGCGGTAATGTGGGCGTGCGTCTGGTGAACTCGGAAGAGAATGTCAGCAACTATCAGGCTGATCCCAAGACCAGCCAGTATGTGGCGAAATCGTTCTCGAACACCTACCGCGATACTCTGCCAAGCTTCAACCTGAAGATGGATGTGGCGACCGACGTGATTGCGCGTCTGGGTGCTGCCAAGACCATGAGCCGTCCGGACTTCGGTAGCCTGGCCTCCTTCCAGATTGACCAGCTGAACCAGCAAGCAAGCGGTGGTGATCCGAACCTCAAGCCGATCCGTTCGAACAACTACGAAGGCTCGCTGGAGTGGTACTTTGCACCGCAGTCTCGTGTCACGGCTGGTCTGTACTACATGGACCTGACCACTTACGTGGGCTTCGCATCCAGCAAGGCTAACTTCCCGGGGTACAACGGCGTCTTTACCTTCTCCGGTCCGGTAAATACCACTGGTAAGGTGAAGGGCTTCGAGCTGTCGTACGAACAGCCGCTGGGTAATGGCTTTGGTGTGAATGCAAACTACACCTCCGCCGATGGCAAGGAAACCAGCGATAAGTGCGGACAAGCTGAGCGCGCAGGTACCTCCCACGCATGTGATCTGTTCGGTACATCGAAGGATTCGTACAATGTCGGCGCCTTTTATGAAGGCTACGGCTTCAGTGCGCACATTGCCTACAACTACCGTTCGGCTTACTACATGGGTATGGCAGGTAACGATCGTGTGAATTCAGATGCAGTTGGCTCGCTGATGGCATCGCTGGGTTACACGATCAACAATAACCTGTCGGTCAACTTCGACGCTAAGGACATCAACGATCCGCTGCTGCGTACCTATGTGTACGATGCCAAGGGTGAGCGTCGTCCGAACTCGTTCTACAAGAACGGCGCGCAGTACTATCTGGGCCTGCGTTACAAGTTCTGATCGAAGTGAGCTGGCCGGGCGGTTCACTGCCCGGCCAGCGTAAATAAAAAAGGGAACGTGTTGAACACGTTCCCTTTTTGTTTGCATGCAAGTCGCCGGATTACTTGGCGGTTTCCGCTTCAACCAGGCGAGTTGCCAGATTTTGCAGATTAGCCAGCGATACCAGGTGAGCATAAACCAGAGCCAGCAGGCCATTGCTCAACCATGCGTGTGCCTTGTCGGCAGGCAGTTGGCGCAGCTTTTCTTCGTCGATCACGAACATGCCGTCCATGGATACCTTTTCACCGTCTGGCAGGTCAGCGCTGGCGCTCACTTGCTTGAACAGGTTGGCATCGGCCAGCAGCTTGGTCCATTCGGCCACTTGCTTGCCTTCGTCGCGCATACGGAACAGAACCGATGCCCATTGCTGCATGGCTTCAGTCGGCTTGAACTTGCCGTCTTCGGCTGCTTCGTACAGGGCAAAACCATCTTCGGCGGACAGCTTGTCAGCAGCGGCTTCGTCGATGCAGATCAGTGCGTCGTTGTTTTCCACTTCGACGGTCACAAACGGGTAGCGGCGCACGAAATGCGGCACGTAACGTGCGTCCCAGCTGCCGTCAGCCTTGATGAACAGGTTCTGGTTTGGACGCAGACCAACCATGACGGTGGGCACGTAGCTGTTGTCGCCCGCTTGCGCGAACACGATCGGGAATTCGCGAGCCAGATCGTTGAATTCGGAGCCAATCACCGGAATAGCGTGTACTTCGGCGGCAAAGCGGAAATCGGTGACCGGGCCCAGCTTGAGCTTGCTGTGGCTTTCGCTGTTAACCGGCTTGATATTTTCTTGCTTGTGAAACATGTTGTCCCTCTGGATCAATGGTTGGCCTGTGGCCATCTGTAGTGTACCGGCCCCTGATAAATGGGGCCGGGTTCATGCGCTTCAAGCCAGTTTGGCGAGGAGGGCGCGATTCTTTTCCAGTGTCTCGCCAAATTGCGCGAGACGCTGACGTTCCTGATCGACCACGGCGGCAGGTGCCTTGTCGGCAAACGCCGGGTTGGACAGTTTGGCATTGGCCTTGGCGATTTCACCTTCGAGTCGGGTGATTTCCTTGCTCAGGCGAGCACGTTCGGCATCTCGATCAATCTCTACAAAGAGCTGAAGGCGGGTATTGCCGACCACTTGTACGGGCGCGTCATCACCCGGCAGCTGGCTGACCACCTTCACTTCGCTGAAACGACCTAGCAATGCCAGATATGGGGTGAAGTCGGACAGTTCATCACCGCCTTCAATAAAGAGCGGAACCTTTTGCGCCGGGCCAAGATTCATTTCGGCGCGCAGTGTACGCGCGGCTAGTGTCAGCGCACGGAAGGTTTCCATGCGGGCATTGGCGGTGGCGTTGATCTTGTCTGCTTGCGGCAGCGGCCAGTTGGCCTGCATCAGGCTGTCGGTCTTCTTGGCGTTGGCCAGTGGTGCGACAGTTTGCCAGAGTTCCTCCGAAATAAACGGCATGATCGGATGAATCAGACGAAGGGCAACTTCCAGCACGCGAACCAAGGTGCGGCGAGTGGCACGCTGTTGTGCCTCATTGCCGTTCTGGATCTGCACCTTGGCCATTTCGACGTACCAGTCGCAGTATTCGTTCCAGATGAACTCGTAGATGGCTTGAGCGGCCAGGTCGAAGCGATAGGTGTCGAGTGCGTCGGCAACTTCGGTTTCAGCCTGTTGCAGACGACCAATCATCCACTGGTCGACAAAGCTGAATTCCAGCGGCAGGCTTTCGTCCTGACCGCAATCCTTGCCTTCGACATTCATCAGCACAAAGCGTGAGGCATTCCACAGCTTGTTGCAGAAGTTGCGGTAGCCTTCGGCGCGCTTGAAATCGAAGTTCACGTTACGGCCCAGCGTGGCATAGCTGGCCATGGTGAAACGCAGGGCGTCGGTACCAAATGCCGGAATGCCTTCCGGGAACAGCTTTTCCGTGGCCTTGGCAATCTGCGGTGCTTTTTCCGGGCGACGCAGGCCGGTGGTGCGCTTGCCAACGAGTTCCGGCAGGGCGATGCCGTCGATCAGGTCAACCGGATCGATCACGTTACCTTCGGACTTGGACATCTTCTTGCCTTCGTGATCGCGCACGATGCCGTGGATGTATACGTCCTTGAACGGGACTTTGCCGGTGAAATGCTTGGTCATCATGATCATCCGGGCAACCCAGAAGAAGATGATTTCGTAACCGGTGACCAGCACATTGGAGGTCATGAAGGCCTTGAGTTCGGCGGTTTCGTCCGGCCAGCCCAGTGTGGAGAATGGCACCAGTGCCGAGCTGAACCAGGTATCCAGAACGTCGTCGTCGCGGCGCAGTGTCTTGCCAGCACCGGCTTGTGCCTGCGCGTCGGCTTCAGTGCGCGCCACGTATACTTGACCATCTTCGTCGTACCAGGCCGGAATCTGATGACCCCACCACAGCTGGCGGCTGATACACCAGTCCTGGATGTTGTTCATCCACTGGTTGTAGGTGTTGACCCAGTTTTCCGGGATAAAACGCACTTCGCCGGATGTCACGGCTTCGATCGCCTTCTGGGCGATGGACTGGCCGGTTGGATCATCCTTGGCAACGCGATCCATGGACACAAACCACTGATCGGTAAGTAGCGGCTCGATCACGGTACCGGTACGGTCGCCGCGTGGCACCATCAGCTTGTGCTTGCGGGTTTCCAGCAACAGGTCCTGTGCTTCCAGATCGGCCAGCATGGCTTTCCGGGCTGCTGCAGTGCTGAGGCCAACGTAGGCAGCGGGCAGTTCGATGGTGCCCTGGCTGCTACCGTCAAACCCGAAAATCTGCGCGCGCGGCAGAATGGTGGCTTCCAGCGACATCACATTGATCAGCGCGGTATTATGGCGTTTGCCAACCTGATAGTCGTTGAAATCGTGTGCGGGCGTAATCTTGACAAAGCCGGTGCCAAACGCAGCATCGACATAATCATCGGCGATCACCGGAATCTGGCGTCCTGTCAGCGGCAGGTGCAATTGCTTGCCCAGCAGATGCTGGTAGCGTTCATCGCTCGGGTTGATGGCTACGGCCACATCACCCAGAAGGGTTTCCGGACGGGTCGTTGCCACGGTGATGAACTCGTCGCTATCCACCACCGGATACTTGATGTGCCACATGTGGCCATCTTCTTCTTCGGAAACCACTTCCAGATCGGATACAGCGGTACCCAGCTTGGCATCCCAGTTGGACAGACGCTTGCCACGGTAGATCAGGCCTTGCTCGAACAGGCGGACAAACACTTCGCTGACGATGCCGGCGCGGGTGTCGTCCATGGTGAAGTATTCGCGCGACCAGTCGACCGAGCAGCCCATGCGGCGCATCTGTTGCGTGATGGTGCCACCGGATTGTTCCTTCCAGCGCCAGACCTTGTCCAGGAAGGCGTCACGGCCGAGATCATGGCGGCTGATGCCGTCCTGGGCCAACTGGCGCTCTACCACGATCTGTGTGGCGATACCGGCGTGGTCGGTGCCCGGAATCCAGGCCGTATTGTGGCCCTTCATGCGGTAGTAACGGGTCAGGCCATCCATGATGGTCTGATTGAAGGCATGCCCCATATGCAGGGTGCCGGTGATGTTCGGTGGCGGCAGCTGGATGCAGAATGAGGGCTGAGTGGTATCCATCGACGGCTTGAAATAGCCGGATTGTTCCCAGTGTGCATACCAACGGCGTTCGATGTCGCCAGGTTCAAAGCTTTTCGCGAGTTCCATACGGATGGGGCTCAACAGATTTCAAAACAGCCAATTATAGTGGGATTCGCGATGTAAATCGCGGCTAATTCGCGAATTCCATGCAGGATTGTAGCGATTGCCGAACGGAGGTTGACAGCCTTGCTGGCTATTGCGGCCAGGGAAGGCTCCACGGGGTATGCCAGCCGGATTCGGTTAGCAGATCTGCACTTGGCCAGTGCGTGCCGGAATCTGGAGGGCAAATGAATGCATGCACGGTTTCATGTAAGGTAAAGCGGATCGCATAGGCATGCAGATAGCCGCGATCGGCAGACGTGCCGCCATATCGCTCATCGCCCAGTATCGGGCTTCCCAGGCTTTTCAGTGCAACACGCAACTGGTGGGTGCGGCCAGTCAGGGGGCGCAGAATGAAGGCGCGCTTGCCATCTGGCAGTAGCTGGCTGAAAAATCGCGTACGCGCCGGGTTGTTGCGTGTTTGCAGGAGTTTGTAGCTTCCATTGCGCGCGGCAGTCATGTCGCCGATGATCGCGCCCTGCTTTTTGGCCGGGCGCTTGTCGGAAATCGCCAGATAGTATTTTTCGATTTCACCATGCTCGAAGGACTGACTCAGTGCGCGGGCATTGGCGGCACCGATAGCGTAGAGCAAAATACCCGAGGTCATCTTGTCCAGCCGGTGAACTGAATGCAGGTCGGCGATACCGGTGTCGGCGCGAATCTGGTCGATCAGCGAGGTATCACCCTCATCGCGATGCACGCTGATGCCGGGCCATTTATGAATCACGAGGAAGTCGGATGTCTGTTGCAGCAAGGTATACATGGAGCGAAGTGTAATGGCGCGGACGGCCAAAGCAAACTGCTCAGTCTCATCGATTGAGGTCGATCCGCTGATCGACGGCTTTCTGGATACGCTGTTTGCCGATGGCGTATCGCGCAATACGCTGGATGCCTATCGCCGTGATTTGCTGTTCTGGCAGGTCTGGCTGGCGGAGGCAGGCAAGCGGATCGATGCCTGCAATGGGGCGGATTTGCGCGATTGTCTGCAGGGGCTGGAGCAGTTGTATCAGCACAACCGGCATCTGACGCCCGCGAAAGTGCGCGAGCTGCCGCCTCTTGAACGCGGCAAGAATCCGGCATCCAGAGCACGATTACTGGCGGCGCTGCGACGCTTCTACCGGCATCAGACCGAGTCAGGCGCTGCAATGACCGACCCGACTGCGCAGATCGAGCAGCCCATCTTGCATCGGCCTTTGCCGAAGATCATTACTGAAAGCGAAGTTGAGCGGCTGTTGCTGACCCCTGATGTCGAGGATGCGCTGGGCTTGCGCGATCGGGCGATGCTGGAGCTGATGTATGCCAGTGGCTTGCGCGTATCCGAAATCGTGACGCTGCCGCTGGCCTTGCTGAGCCTGAGCGATGGTGCCTTGCGCGTGGAGGGCGGCAAGGGGAACAAAAGCCGCATCGTGCCCTTTGGCGAGGAGGCCGGGCATTGGCTGGGGCGTTATTTGGCTGAGTCTCGTCCGCTATTGCTTGCGGGCCGTACGCTGGCGCAGGTGTTTGTGAACATTCGGGGCGAACCGCTGACGCGGCAGGGCTTCTGGGAAATGATCAAGCGCTATGCCGTGCGCGCCGGAATTGACGAGGCTCGTCTGAGCCCGCATGTATTGCGCCACGCCTTCGCCACGCATCTGGTGAATCATGGTGCCGATTTACGGGTGGTGCAGCTGCTGCTGGGGCATTCCGATATCACCACGACCCAGATTTATACCCACGTTGCCAAAGAGCGGCTGCAGAAGTTGCATCAGCAACATCATCCGCGGGGGTAGGTCGGTGGAAAAACAAAAGCCCCTTCCGGGGCTTCTGTGAGTGGATGCAGATGTCGCATCAAGCGGGTTCTGCCGCCGGTTCCTTGATGTCCAGCACGATTTCGTCGTTGGCATCGATGCCGATGGCCACATCGCCACCGCCTGCCAGCCTGCCGAACAGCAATTCGTCGGCCAGTGCGCGGCGGATGGTGTCCTGAATGAGGCGGGACATCGGGCGCGCACCCATCTGCGGGTCGAAGCCCTTGCGTGCCAGATAGGCCACCAGATCCTGCGAGAAGGTGGCTTCCACCTTTTTCTCGTGCAACTGGGTTTCCAGCTGCATCAGGAACTTGTTGACCACCTGCAGGATGATGTCCTGCGATAGTGGCGCAAACGAGACAATCGCATCCAGACGGTTACGGAATTCCGGCGTGAACATGCGCTTGATATCGCCCATTTCGTCGCCAACCGACTTGCTGCTGGTAAAGCCCATACTGGACTTGTTCAGTGACTCGGCACCCGCATTGGTAGTCATGATGATCACCACATTGCGGAAGTCAGCCTTGCGGCCATTGTTGTCGGTCAGCGTGCCGTGATCCATGACCTGCAGCAGCACGTTGTAGATATCCGGATGCGCCTTCTCGATTTCGTCCAGCAACAGCACCGCATAGGGGTGCTTGTTGATGGCTTCGGTGAGCAGGCCACCCTGATCAAAGCCGACATAGCCGGGAGGCGCACCGATCAGGCGCGAGACGGCATGCCGTTCCATGTACTCGCTCATATCGAAGCGGATCAGTTCGATCCCCATGATGTAAGCGAGCTGGCGCGCCACCTCTGTTTTGCCGACGCCGGTTGGGCCGGAGAACAGGAAGCTGCCGATCGGCTTTTGCGGATTGCCCAGACCGGCGCGGCTCATCTTGATGGCCGTGGCGAGCACTTCGATGGCCTTGTCCTGACCAAACACCACATTCTTCAGATCGCGATCCAGCGTCTTCAGGGCATTGCGATCATCGGACGACACATTTTTCGGTGGAATGCGCGCAATCTTGGCGACGATTTCTTCCACTTCACCCTTGCCGATGGTCTTCTTTTGACGCGATTTCGGTAGGATTTTCTGTGCGGCACCGGCTTCGTCGATCACATCAATGGCCTTGTCGGGCAGATGGCGATCGTTGATGTACTTTGCGGACAGCTCGGCGGCGGACGCCAGCGCTGCGGCGGTGTACTTCACGCCGTGGTGTTCCTCGAAACGCGACTTGAGACCCTTGAGGATTTCCACCGTCTGTTCGACGCTTGGTTCGACCACATCCACCTTCTGGAAACGACGCGACAGCGCGTTGTCTTTCTCGAAGATGCCACGGTATTCGCCGTAGGTGGTTGCACCGATACACTTCATGGTGCCATTGGACAGTGCCGGCTTGAGCAGATTGGATGCATCCAGTGTGCCGCCGGACGCCGCGCCTGCACCGACCACGGTGTGGATTTCATCGATAAACAGGATCGCGTTGCGATCTTCACCCAGCTGCTTGATCACAGCTTTCAGGCGCTGCTCGAAATCACCGCGATACTTGGTACCGGCGAGCAGGGCACCCATGTCGAGCGCGTATACGGTGGCATCTGCCAATACATCGGGCACGTCGCCTTCAATGATGCGCTTGGCCAGCCCTTCGGCAATCGCGGTTTTACCCACGCCAGCTTCGCCCACCAGCAGCGGATTGTTCTTGCGGCGGCGGCACAGCACCTGAATCACCCGCTCCAGCTCGTGTTCGCGACCGATCAGGGGGTCGATACGCCCCTGTGAGGCTGACTGGTTCAGGTTGAGCGTAAAGCTTTCCAGTGCACCACCAGCGTGTTGTTCGGTATCGCTTTCGTGATCCTGATCCTGCTTGGGCTGGCTGCTGGCGCCGTTGCTGCTTGGTGCGGCGCCACTTTGCGGTTGCACCTTGCTGATGCCGTGGGAAATAAAATTGACGACGTCCAGGCGGGTGATGCCCTGCTGATGCAGGAAATACACGGCATGGGAATCTTTTTCGCCAAAAATCGCTACCAGCACGTTAGCGCCGGTGACTTCCTTCTTGCCGGCAGACTGCACATGCAGGATGGCGCGCTGGATGACGCGCTGAAATCCGATGGTGGGCTGGGTTTCCACTTCTGCCGTGCCGCCGACGAGCGGAGTGTGCTCGGTGACGAAATCGGTCAGTTCACGGCGTAGCTGGTCCATATTGGCACCACATGCGCGCAACACGTCGGCTGCAGACGGATTGTCGAGCATGGCGAGCAGCAGGTGCTCAACCGTGATGTATTCGTGGCGCTTCTGGCGCGCCTCCATAAAGGCCATATGGAGGCTGACTTCGAGTTCCTGAGCAATCATCAGTTTTCCTCCATGACACATTGCAGTGGATGCTGGTGCTGGCGAGAGAAGTCTGTCACCTGTTCAACCTTGGTGGCGGCAATGTCTTTCGGGAAGACACCGCAGACACCTTTCCCTTCAGTATGGACCTGAAGCATCACGCGTGTGGCATGTTCTCTATCCAGTGCAAAAAACTGTTGTAGAACGATAACCACAAAATCCATTGGTGTGTAGTCATCGTTCAGCAGCATTACCTTGTACAGGGGCGGCGCCTTGAGCCGAGTGGGCGCAAGTTGAACGCCATCATCATTCTGAGTGGCCATGTCGTCTCGTGCCAGTCGATCAAATCGCTACCGTTACCTTATTCATTGTGGTGCCACAACGACGCATTTCAAGTGATGAATTTGCGACAACTAGGGTCAGGCGACAGGCGTTTGATTGACGAAGCAAAGTAATTGATCGTAAAACTAGGGCTGTTCTGGATTCAAAGCGTTACAGCACAAGCACCACGCAGTACCTAAGCCGATGGCAGTACGGGGCCGCTCGCTGACGTTGAACCAAACAAGTAAACAGGCAAAGCGCCTCAACAGCAATATCCTAACAGAGGAAACATCAATGGCAACTGGTACCGTGAAATGGTTTAACGATGCAAAGGGTTTTGGCTTCATTACTCCGGACGATGGTGGCGAAGACCTGTTCGCACACTTCTCCGCCATTACCATGAATGGCTTCAAGACACTGAAGGAAGGCCAGAAGGTCTCCTTCGACGTGACCCAAGGCCCGAAGGGCAAGCAGGCTTCCAATATTCAGGGTGCCTGATAGGCTGCAGATTCCGGTCTGCTCCAATAAAGAAAACGACCCTCAAGGGTCGTTTTTTTGTTGTTTGCAGGCGACGCACCGGCCTGATATTCAGGCTGGTGCGCTTCTTGCGCCGTAAACTAGCTCAATACCGCCGCAATGGCAGCGTTGAATGTCGCACTTGGGCGCATCACGGCGCTGCACTTGGCGGCATCCGGCATGTAGTAGCCACCAATGTCAGCTGGCTTGCCCTGAACGGCCTTCAGTTCGGCCAGAATGGTTTGCTCGTTGTCCGCCATTTGCTTGGCAATCGGCGTAAAACGGGCTTGCAGATCGCTGTCTTCCGTTTGGGTGGCCAGTGCCTGTGCCCAGTACATGGACAGGTAGAACTGGCTGCCACGGTTGTCCAGCTCGCCAGTGCGGCGTGACGGTGACTTGTCTTCATCCAGCAGCTTGCCGGTGGCCAGATCCAGCGTCTTGGCGAGAATCTTGGCCTTCTGGTTGCTGGTCTTGATGCCCAGATCTTCCAGCGATACGGCCAGTGCCAGGAACTCGCCCAGCGAATCCCAGCGCAGATGGTTTTCTTCGAGCAGCTGCTGCACGTGTTTCGGTGCCGAACCACCCGCGCCGGTTTCGTACATGCCACCACCAGCCATCAGCGGCACAATGGACAGCATCTTGGCCGATGTACCGAGTTCCATGATCGGGAACAAGTCGGTCAGGTAGTCGCGCAGGATGTTGCCTGTGACAGAAATGGTATCCAGGCCGCGGGCAACGCGCTCCAGGGTGTAACGCATGGCGCGCACTTGCGACATGATGTGGATATCGAGACCTGTGGTATCGTAATCCTTCAAGTAGGTTTGCACCTTCTTGATCAGCTCGTTTTCATGCGGACGATACGGATCCAGCCAGAACACAGCCGGCATGCCGGAGTTGCGGGCACGGGTCACAGCCAGCTTCACCCAGTCGCGGATTGGGGCGTCCTTCACCTGGCACATACGCCAGATATCGCCTGCTTCTACGTTCTGGCTCAGCAGCACTTCACCTGTGGCGATATCCACAATGTTGGCGACGCCGTCTTCCTGGATTTCGTAAGTCTTGTCGTGTGAGCCATACTCTTCGGCCTTTTGCGCCATCAGGCCGACATTCGGTACGGTGCCCATGGTGCGCGGGTCGAAGTTGCCGTGCCACTTGCAGAAGTTGATCATCTCCTGATAGATACGGGCAAAGGTCGACTCAGGCATCACTGCCTTGCAGTCGTATGGCTTGCCATCGGCACCCCACATCTTGCCGCCCATACGAATCATGGCAGGCATCGAAGCATCGACGATGATGTCGTTTGGCGAGTGGAAATTGGTAATGCCCTTGGCCGAGTCGACCATGGCCAGACGCGGACGGTGTTCCTGGCAGGCGTGCAGATCGCGGACGATTTCCTCGCGCTTGGAAGCTGGCAGAGTCTGGATCTTTTCGTACAGGGTTGCCATGCCGTTGTTGACATTGATGCCCAGTTCGTCGAACAGCTTGCCGTGCTTCTCGAAGGCTTCCTTGTAGTAGATCTTGACGCAGTGGCCGAACACGATGGGGTGCGACACCTTCATCATGGTGGCCTTGACGTGCAGCGAGAACAGGATGCCGGATTCGCGGCAATCTTCCATCTCGCGTTCGTAGAATTCGCACAGCGCCTTCTTGCTCATGAACATCGAATCGATGATCTCGGCGTCCTGCAGGGCAACCTTCTGCTTCAGTACGATGGTCTTGCCGCTCTTGGTGACCAGTTCCATGCGGACATCGCGCGCCTTATCGAGCGTGATCGACTTTTCGCCGTGGTAGAAGTCGCCGTGGTGCATATGGGAGACGTGGGTCTGCGACCATTGCTTCCACTCGCCCATGGAGTGAGGGTGCTTCTTGGCGTAGTTCTTGACTGCCAGCGGGGCGCGACGGTCGGAATTGCCTTCGCGCAGCACCGGGTTGACAGCAGAGCCCAGACACTTGGCGTAGCGATCGCGGATCGATTTTTCAGCATCGGTCGACGGGTTTTCCGGGTAGTCAGGCAGAGGGTAGCCCTTGGATTGCAATTCTTTGACGCAGGCAATCAGCTGTGCAACAGACGCGCTGATGTTTGGCAGCTTGATGATGTTGGCATCAGGATGCAGGGTCAGCTTGCCCAGTTCGGCCAAGGTGTTCGGCACCTTTTGTGCGTCGCTCAGGAATTCCGGAAATTCAGCCAGCACGCGGGTGGCCACGGAGATGTCTGCGGTATCGACCTGGATGCCAGCAGAGCCAGCAAACGCCTGAACGATGGGCAGGAATGAGCTGGTGGCGAGCGCAGGTGCTTCGTCTGTCAGCGTGTAAATGATCTTCGATTGTTCTGCAGGCATGACTTCAATCTCCTGGTTGTCTTGTGATGACAGAACGAAGGTGCGATATGCTGGGGTGCCGGAATCGCAGGCCGTACTGGGTGCGTCTGCCTGCAGCCGTTTCCCGTCCCGACCGTGTGTCGGGAAGTGCTCCGGCAACTGCTGGCAGTCTGTCAAAGGGTGAATTATAACGCTGCTCTTCCATTTGGTTCGCTATGTAATGGCACTTTTTATGCTACATGACTGACTGTCATTGCTATCATCCCGATATTCATTCAATGACAGCCCATATTTCCGCAAGGCGGCAAATGGTGCGAGAGGTGCGGCACACATGCCAGAGCTCATTCTATTTAATAAACCTTATGGCGTGATTTGCCAGTTTTCCAGTCATGAACTGCATCAAACGCTGTCGAATTTCATCGAAGCGCCGGGGTTTTATCCTGCCGGACGCCTCGATACGGATTCGGAAGGACTCTTGCTGCTGACCAATGACGGAACATTGCAGGCAAGGATTTCCCATCCCAGGCACAAACTGGAAAAAACATACTGGGTGCAGGTAGAAGGTGTGCCAAGTGAAGAAGCACTGGATCGTCTGAGGCAGGGTGTTGATCTGGTCGATTTCGTGACCCAGCCTGCAAAGGTAGAGCGGATTGATGCGCCGGATATCTGGCCGCGTACGCCGCCGATTCGGGTGCGAAAATTTATACCGGATAGCTGGCTGGCGATCACCATTGCAGAAGGCAAAAACCGTCAGGTACGCCGGATGACCGCCAAAGTGGGGCTGCCGACCCTGCGCCTGATCCGGGTGAAAATTGGCGACTGGGAAGTGCATGATGTGCCACCGGGCGAGTGGCGCAAGCTGACGGTGGCATTGCCACCCACCCCGCGTGTAGAGCGCAGCACGCCAGCGACTGCACAGTCGAGTGGCGGTCCTCGCGAGCGGACAACGGGTACGCTGACCAGATCGGCACCCTCTGCCAAACCGGGGGCGCCAGCAGCGTCTGGTCCGTCACAAAGGTCGGGGGCTGCGGGGCATCAGGGAAAGCAGCCCGGTGGGCAGATTCGTCGTCACAATACCAACAAGTTGCGACGGGAGCCGTAGTGCTTCAGTGCTTTCAAATAAAAACGGGGCCATGTGCCCCGTTTTTTGTTGCGCGTACGACCTGATTACATCACCGCCAGTTTCACATCGATATTGCCACGCGTAGCGTGGGAGTAGGGGCAGACGTCATTGTGGGCGGTGGCGACCAATTTCTCCGCAACAGCACGATCCACGCCCGGCAGATACACATCCAGTTCGACGGTCAGGCCGAATCCGCCTGCTGCACGCGGACCTACGCCGACGCGCGCATTCACTGACGTTTCGGTCAGGCTGATGCCTTGGCTACGCGCCACAAAGCGCACTGCATTCTCAAAGCAGGCCGAGTAACCTGCAGCAAACAATTGCTCCGGGTTGGTGGCTTCACCGCCTGCTCCACCAAGCGCCTTCGGCAAGGCCAGCTTCAGGTCCAGCACGCCATCGCTGGAGGTTGCGCGGCCATCACGGCCACCGGTGGAACGGGCTTCAGCGGTATACAGAACTTGTACAGACATGATTTAACTCCTTGAGTGGGTGGGTCGCGCGTTTGCGATGGATGAATAATTGCATGCAAATAAATTGTGTGCAATTTAAATTTATCTATGGAACACATAGCCAAGTCGCGTCGGATGACTTGTCATCTTGTAGTCATGATCGCGCGATAAGTTTGAGGATTGCGGAGGGCGTCAATGTGGCGTCTCACACTTCAAACGGAAATAGAAACATGCAATTGCGCAGAGAGTGGTCGTTTGCGGCCTTGGTGGGAATGACGGCAGCTTTGTCTGCGTGTGGCGGTTCTGATTCAAGCGCTCCCAGTCCGGTAGCGCCTGTCAGTGCAGTTTTCCTCGATTCGGCTGTGGCCGGGCTTGAAGTATCCAATGGGAAAAGCAAAGTGCTGACCAGTACCGATGGCGGGTTTTCCTGTCAAAGCGGTGAGTCGCTTACCTTTACTGCGGGCGGTATCAATTTCGGCTCTGCACCGTGCGCCAGCCTGATTACGCCGCTGTCCCTGGTAAATGCTGCTGAATTGAAAGATGACAAGCTGGTCAACCGACTCATCGCCCTGCAATTACTGGACGAAGATAATGACCCTGTAAATGGTATCAAGCTGAGCGACGCAGTGAAAACTGCTTTGGCTGGGCAATCGCTGGACTTCAACGCGACATCTACTTCCTTTAATGCGGCACTGAATGCACTGATCGCCAAACTGCCGGCTGCGTATCAGGGCCGCACTGCAGATGTAGATCGCCGGATGATGGCGCGCGAGCATTTCGAGGACACGCTGGGCTCACGTACCGGTCTGGTCGTCAGTGAAACTGTTTCACAAACGCAGTCACTGGGCACCATCATTGCCGGAGTATCCCGTTATCAGATCAAGGCGGCAGATAGCTTCTATGTGCCATATGAGGGAACGGATGCGCGCATCAAAGCTGACTTTCCCAAGGGATTTCTGCCCTCCTACGGGTCGGGGCTCACCTTCAAGGGCGTGGCCGCAGATGGCTCGCTGGAGTTTTATGGCATAACCGATCGTGGTCCGAATGGCGACGGCCCGAAAGTGCCTGCCTCGGTTCTTAAGGCTGGCGCTACAGGTACCAGCGATGCCAAGCTCTTTCCATCCCCGAGCTTTACGCCCTCGATTGGCATGATCTCGGTGAGCAAGGAAGGCGCGGTGCTGAAGAGCAGCATGCCGATCAAGTTCTCCACTTCGATCAATGCCAATGGCCTGCCGATTGCGCCGGGCAAGGTTGGAAATTCGGCAGAAGCACCGCTGAATGACGCACTGAAGTATGACGCCAGCAGCAAGACGACCTTCAGCGACTATGGTCTCGATACCGAGTCCATCGTATTTGACAAGGCACGTGGCGCGTTCTGGGTGTCCGATGAGTACGGTCCGTTTATCGTCAAGCTGGATGCTGCAAGTGGGGTGGTGCTGAAAAAGTATCAGCCCGGCAACAATGCAGGTGACTTGCCTGCCGTGCTGGCGAAGCGCCGTGCCAATCGAGGCATGGAAGGCTTATCGCTCGAGGCAGCATCCGGCAAGCTCAATGGCTTTATTCAAAGCCCCCTGGACGATGGCAAGGCTGCGTACAAGGTGCCGGGCGCAACGCAGACCAGCAGCGAAAGCATCAAGGACTATGCAGGTTTTGTTCGCTGGGTAGAATTCGATCCGACAACTGAAAAAACGCGTCTGTTTGCCTATCCGATCGACAGCACCTGGTATGCATCCGGAAAAACCGGCAATGCCAAACTGGGTGATCTGGTTTCGCTGGGGAATGGCAAATTTATTGCCATCGAACAAGGTGCGGGTGTAGATGGCAAGGTCTTTAACCGTCTGATGCTGGTGGAAGTACCGACGAACGTCAGTGATATTGCAGCGATGGGGACTGATCTGGAAAAGAGCAGCATGACCGGTGCGGCGGTCAATGGTGTCAATTTCGCGGATGTGGTCAAGCTGAAGAAAACAGTGCTTTTTGATCTGAATGCTGCAGGCTGGCTGGCAGAAAAGGCCGAAGGGCTGGCACTGGTGGATGACCATACCCTCGCACTGGCAAACGATAACGACTTTGGCTTGAAGACCAATGTGTACACGCCGGATGGCAAAGTGGTTGAAGGCGCCGATATCACCAAGTGTACGGTAGATGCCAATGGTGCCATGACGACGACAGCCGGCGCGACAGGCTGTGTCGCAGGTAATACCGCCCGAGTCACCCGTGGCGCGGATAGCGAGCGTGCCAGCCGCTTGTGGATCATTCGTTTTGTCAGCAAGCTGACGGATCTGAACATTCCCAAGTCGTAAGCCAGTATTGAGGTAAGCAAAAAGCCAACCTTCCGGTTGGCTTTTTCTTTGTGACGAGCAGATAGGTGCTTAGCGTGTAATCGGCTTGTAGCGAATCCGCTTTGGCTTGGCACCCTCTTCGCCCAGACGCTTCTTCTTGTCGGCTTCGTACTCCTGGTAGTTGCCGTCAAAGAATGTCCACTGCGATTCGCCTTCGGCCGCCAGAATGTGCGTGGCGATCCGGTCGAGGAACCAGCGATCGTGAGAGATCACGAACACGGTACCGGCAAATTCCAGCAGGGCGTCTTCCAAGGCGCGCAGGGTTTCCACGTCAAGATCGTTTGACGGTTCATCCAGCAGCAGCACATTGCCGCCCTGCAGCAGTGTCTTGGCCAGATGCAGACGGCCGCGCTCACCACCAGAGAGGTTGCCGACGATCTTCTGCTGATCGGCGCCCTTGAAATTGAAGCGGCCCAGATAGGCACGGCTTGGCATTTCAAAGCGACCCACCTGCAGGATGTCGCGTCCTTCGGCCACGTCATCGAACACGGTCTTGTCCGCATTCAGATTGTCACGGCTCTGGTCGACATAGGCCAGCTGTACAGTCGGGCCGCGCTTGGCGGTACCGCTGTCCGGCTGCTCCATGCCGGCGATCATCTTGAACAGTGTCGACTTACCGGCACCGTTCGGGCCGATGATACCGACGATGGCACCTGCTGGCGCCTTAAAGCTCAGATTGTCGATCAGCAAGCGATCGCCAAAGGCCTTGGTGACGTTTTCGAATTCGATGACTTCGTTACCCAGACGCTCGGCCACCGGAATAAAGATTTCCTGGGTTTCGTTGCGCTTCTGGTACTCGTGGCTGGACAGCTCCTCGAAACGGGCCATACGTGCCTTGGACTTGGCCTGACGGCCCTTCGGATTCTGGCGAACCCATTCAAGTTCCTTGGCGATGGTCTTCTGGCGGGCAGATTCTTGCGATTCTTCCTGCTTCAGGCGGCCTTCCTTCTGTTCCAGCCAGCTGGAGTAATTACCCTTCCACGGAATACCTTGTCCGCGGTCGAGTTCGAGAATCCACTCGGCAGCATTGTCGAGGAAGTAGCGGTCGTGGGTAACGGCCACCACGGTGCCCGGAAAACGCACCAGGAATTGTTCCAGCCAGTCCACGGATTCAGCATCCAGGTGGTTGGTCGGCTCATCCAGCAGCAGCATGTCCGGCTTGGACATGAGCAGCTTGCACAGTGCGACGCGGCGCTTTTCACCCCCAGACAGATTGCCGATGACAGCATCCCAGGCAGGCAGGCGCAGCGCATCGGCAGCGATTTCCATCTGGGTATCGAGATCCTGACCAGCTACCGACAGAATGGCTTCGCAGCGCGCTTGTTCTTCGGCCAGCTTGTCGAAGTCAGCATCCGGATCTGCGTAAGCGGCATAGACTTCTTCCAGCTTCTGCTTGGCTTCGAAGATCTCGCCCATACCGGATTCGACTTCCTGACGCACAGTGTTGGTTGCGGTCAGTTGTGGTTCCTGTGCCAGATAGCCGATCTTGATGCCCGGCTGCCATTGCACTTCACCTTCGAATTCTTTTTCCACACCAGCCATGATTTTCAGCACGGTGGATTTACCCGAGCCATTCAAACCCAGCAGACCAATCTTGGCACCGGGGAAGAAGCTCAGGGAAATATCCTTGATGATCTGGCGTTTGGGCGGGACAACCTTGCTCACGCGGAGCATGGACATGACGTATTGAGCCATGATGGAGAAGCGTCCAGTTTGAGTTGGCAATGGCGGAATTTTAGCAGCTCGCGCCGTTCGTCGCGTATTCTTAAATGCAAAAGAACCAAAAGGGCTGCCATGTTTTCAATTGATCCCGATACCTTCCGCCACGAAGTCTGGCCCTGGCTGCTAAGCCTGAGCTTGCTGATGGCGACATTGCTGTATGTATTTCGCCGCGAAGATCGCCGAAGTGTGGTACTGACACTGGGCTTTCTGGTGCTCGGACTGTTTGCCATGGCCGCTCTGGCCGCAGCGAAACGTGCGGGTATCAGTGAAGGCACGGGCATCCTGCATGAGGCGGCCATTATTCAGGTCGGGCTAGTGGTGATCCGTCTGTGGGGGCTGGTGGTATTCCGGCTCTTCCTGCCCATGACCAAAATGCATGTGCCTCGCATTCTGGAAGACATCATTGTGATGCTGGGGTATGCAGTCTGGGGGCTGTGGCGGATGCGCGAGGGCGGAGTAGAGCTATCGCATCTGGTGCTCACGTCCACCATCATCACTGCGGTCATTGGTTTTTCCATGCAGGATACGCTGGGGAATCTGCTGTCCGGACTGGCGGTGCAGCTGGATGATTCAATCAAGATCGGACAGTGGATTAAGATCGGCGATGTCAGTGGCAAGGTGATACAGGTGGGCTGGCGCTCGACCTTAATCCTCAATCGCAATGGTGAAACGACTGTATTGCCCAATTCATGGCTGATGAAAAATGGCTTTCAGGCCATCGGGCAGCCACTGGCCAATGGCTTGGAAGGCTGGCGTCGCTGGGTATGGTTCGAACTGAACTGGAACTTGCCCCCGCTGGATGTTACCGGTGTGCTGGAACGGGCGATTCTTGATGCACAGATTCAGGAGATTGCGCTAGAGCCGCCTCCGCAAGCGGTACTGATGGAGTTGAAACATGGCGTCGCTCGCTATGCGCTGCGTTATTGGTTGACCAACTTCATGGCCGACGATGCAACGGATTCCCGCGTCAGGGCACACGCACTGGCTGCTCTGCGCCGACATGGCATGGAGCTGACGACTGAGAACTTCAATATCGCCACCACCAAGGAGAATGAGCGCGTAGAGGAAATCCGTGCAAAACGCGAGATTTCCCGCAGGCTGGATATGCTGGGTCGAGTCGCCCTGTTTTCCGGCATTACGGCTGCAGAACGCGAACAGCTTGCGCCGCATCTGCGCTACGCCCCATTTGAGGCCGGAGATATCATGAGTCGCGAAGGTGCGGTGGCACACTGGCTGTATCTCATCATCAACGGCAAGGTGGATATCTGGCGCGGTTATGGTACGCCGGGTGGTGTGCATCTGGGAACGCTGGGGGCGGGCGAGTTTTTCGGCGAAATGGGGATGATGACGGGTGCGCCGCGCACGGCAACAGTGGTAGCTGGATCGCGCGTGGAATGCTATCGACTGGATCGCGATGGATTCGAGGCCATCATCTCGGCTCGCCCGGAAATTGCAGAGGAAATTTCCCGTGTACTGGCCAAGCGTCAGGCTGAAAATGTGGCGCGCAACCTCGCACCAGTGCAGGGTGGGGCGCCGGCGGGCGAGGAAATGCTGGTGCGGATCAGGAAGTTTTTCGGGGTGTGAAGATGCTCAATAGCGCTTCAGCATAAACAAGCGCTCATGCCCGCCCGGCAAATCGGTGATCCGGCCGATGACCTCGAATCCCAGCTTGCCGTAAAACACCGGCCCCTGAAATGACAGGGTGTCGACCTGTGCCGCCACGCAGCCCCGCGCACGGGCTTCGTCTTCGGCGCGCTGCATCAGGGTGCGACCGAGACCTGTGCCCCGATGTCCGGCATCCACCCACATCACTTCGATCAGAAACTGCTTGTAAATGGTGCGCCCGGCCACGCCGCCGATCAGCTTGCCTGCTTCGTCATGGGCGATCACTGACAGCGGTTGGGACTTCTCTGCGCCCAGATGCTCGGCGTTGTAGGCGCGTACGCCCGTCACCAGTGCATCGAAAGTGGCGGCATCTTGTTCGTGATGGATAGAAATCTGCATCAGAATGGTCCCGATCATGCATATCGACTGATCGGGACTATATCACTGGTGACCCCGTGATCAGAACGAGTAGGTGAAGCCTGCATTAATCATTGCACCAAAGCCCTTGTCTGCCTTACGTGTAGTGTAGTCGCCGTCATAGGTGTAACCCTGCACGTTTTCGCGGTTATAGGCATTGATCAATTCAAACCAGACGCTCATGCGCTCGGACAGTTTGCGGTCGGCACGCAGATCAAGGCGGTGATACGCTGGCAGGCGCTCGGAATTCAGCTCGCCGTAGAGCGGCTGCACACGTCCATCCGGGTATTTGCCCTTGCCTATGATGGGGGTAATCAGCGAGCCGCTGTGGTAGCTCCACTTTGCGCCAAACTGCCAAGTATCAGACCAGCGATACTGGCCGACGACATTCAGTACCACCGGCTGATCGTATTCAAATCGGAAGGATTGTCCGGTCAGATCGTTTTTACGCTTCGCATCGGACAGGCTGAGCGACACCCAGCCGGAGAAATCACCACCTGCCGGGTCTTTCTTCATGAAGAACTCCATGCCCTTGGCGTGGCCACTGCCGCCATTGCGGTAGTTGGATACCGGGTCAAAAATCACGAAGTCCGAGAACGTCTTGTAATAGGCTTCACTCTTGAATGACCAGCCATCCTGCAGCCGTTGTGTCATGCCAAGCGCCACACTCTTCGAGCGCATATGCCCAAGTGCCGGGTTGCCGAAGTCTTTCAGTACCTGCAAACCATTGGGGAATTCGTTGTGCTGGCCTGCACCGAGGCTCAATACGGTATCTTCGCTTGTCTTCCATTCCAGGCCGACGCGCGGCTCGGTGTAGTTTTTGTGCAGATAGCCGTCGATGCTGTGATGCAGTCCAAGAACTGCGGTCAGATCCGGCATGAGCTGCCAGCGATCTTTCACGTACAGAATCGAGTAATTGACATCAATGCCGCCATTGAAACGATGGCGCGGGGCGCTGGTGATATCGCATCGTGGCTCGAATTCGGTACATTTTGCATCCAGCAGATTCAGGTTTAGCCCGTAACTGGAGCGGAAGAAGGTGCCACCCAGCGTCAGATCATGTGCCTCGCTTGCCTGAATTTTCAGTTGTTCGCGCAGGAAGGTTGAGTCCAGTTTCATGCCGACGTCTGCAGCGGTACCCGTGTGGCTGGTTTGCTGATAGTGCATGTGTCCGAGCGACAGCTTGTTGCGCATGAAACTATTGAGATTGGAGTCCAGTACGATGGCTTCGGTGTGGCTGGACTGATCGTCATCAAAGTTACCGACGAGCGCGGGCTCCTGCTTACCCGTATCGGTAGCTTTAGGGATATTGCCGTTAATCTTGTCGGCAGCACCGAGTACATGAAAGCTCAGTTCATTTTCCGCATTCACCTGCCAAGTATATTTACCCTGATAATCGGTATAGGAGGGAAGGCGGAATTTGATGCCCTCGTCACTTTCCAGCTCCTTTTTTACCAGCAGATCAAAGAAGCTGCGCTTGGCGGCGAAATAGAAGCTCTGGTTCTCCGTAACCGGGCCTTCGACCAGACCTTCCGCCCCTAGCAACCCGAGGCTGATTGCACCATGCAGCTTGTCTGTCTTGGGTTTGCGTAGGGTAATGTCAGCGACCCCTCCGTGGACATCATCGTATTCCGGGCCGAATGACCCTGTGTATAGATCAAACTGCTTGACCAGATCACCATGGATGGTGCTGTTGCCATACATGTGGAAGACATAGCCAACAGGCAGGGAATCGACGTAATAGGCATTGTCTTCTGGACGGGAACCGCGCACGGCAGGTGCAGGATTGCCATCGCTTGTTGCCACGACTCCGGGCAGGCTTTGTAAGGCGCGAATCGGATCGCCGCCCGTACCGGGAACGTGCGTCGCTTCAGCGCCTGATAGGGTTTGCTTGCTGGTTTGTGCCGGCAGGCGTTTGGCTTCGACCGCAATGGTGTCTACGCGCGTTTGATCATCGTGTGTGTCTCGTGTCGATGCTTGCTCCGCATGAACCGTGGCCATGGCTGCGCAAATCAGCAACGATATAGGCCGAAGCATAGACGGGAAAGATTTGATACTGGCGTGCATGGGCGAATCCTCATCCTCTGGATAATGGGGGCAGGCGCGTCCTCATGGAGACGCGTTTCTGATCATGAATGGGTAGACGAGCAGTCTTACGCGGGAAATTGACGGGCGTATGTCAATTCCGCAGGCGTGCCGACACCATCCGGGTTCGCAGACTTGGTCAGGCCACTTACGTGATAGTTCAGTGGTATTGCGTAGGGATTATTGATTGCCATTGTCTGCGACAGGGCGCAGGTCACTGGTCTCAATCTTTTGCAGCAGGGTGCGACTGTCGCCGTGACCGGGCAGGGTGAGGCCGGGGGCGATATCCTGTAGCGGCAGCAGGACAAAACCCCGCTCGTGCATGCGCGGATGGGGAATGGTCAGGCGGTCGTCATGCATGGATAGGTCGCCATACAACAGGACGTCCATGTCCAGCGTACGCGGCGCATTACGGAAGGTGCGTTCGCGTCCGAAGCGATGCTCGATGTCGAACAGTGCTTCGAGCAGGCTGTGTGGATCAAGTTGCGTATCTACACAAGCCACTGCATTTACAAAATCAGGCTGATCGGCATAGCCGACCGGGGCGCTGTGATACAGGCGCGAAGCGGCGACAAGCACGGTGTCCGGAATCTGATCCAGTGCATTGATTGCCTGCTGTACCGCATCTGCAGCATGGCCCAGGTTTGCCCCCAGGCCGATGTACGCACGGGTCATTCTGTTGTGCCTTCACCCGAACTGTTACCGGATGGCTTGCGGCGCGGACGGCGACGGCGCTTATTGCCTTCACCCTTGCCAGCCTCCGGACGTACTAGCATGGCCTCGCGGCCTGCATTGTCGGCATCCTGGAATTCGGTCCACCAGGTGGCGATTTCCTGATCGATTTCGCCACAGGATGCGCGCAGACACATGAAATCGTATGCAGCGCGGAAACGCGGTTGTTCAAGCAGGCGGAAAGGACGGGCGCCGCTGCGCTGTTCAAAGCGCGGCTGCATCATCCAGATTTCCTTCATGGCAGTGCCATAGCGGCGCGGAATCGCTAGCTTCTGTTCCTGCACGGTTTCGACTTCGTCGATGGCATCGAAGAGTGCCGGGAGCGGACGCTCGCCTGCTTCTTTGCGCTGACGCCAGTTGTCCAGTACTTCAAGCCACAGCAATGCCGCAAACACGTAGCCAGCCGAGACGGGCTTGTCTTCCTGAATACGCTTGTCGGTATTCTCCAGCGCCGTGCGCAGGAAAGTCACGCCATTAGGCGCTGCCAGCATCTTGTCCAGTAGGGGAAAGAAGCCCTGATGCAGACCTTCTTCGCGCAAAGCGGTGAGACATTGCCAGCTCTGGCCGGAGAACAGCATCTTCAGCATTTCGTCGAACAGGCGCGAAACCGGCACGTTGCTCAGCAGACCCGCCATCTCGCGAATCGGCTTGCGTGTCGGGCCGTCAATGCTCAGGCCCAGCTTGGCAGACAGTCGCACTGCGCGCAGCATACGCACCGGGTCTTCGCGATAACGCAGCATGGGCGCGCCAATCATTACCAGACGCTTGCGTTCGATATCGGCTACGCCGCCGTGATAATCGATGATTTCTTCACGGCTCGGATCGTAGAAGAGGCCATTGACCGTGAAGTCGCGGCGTTTGGCATCATCTTCCTGACTACCCCAGGTGTTGTCACGGATGATGCGGCCAGCGTCGTCTGTCAGTGCATCGCTGGCACCTCGGAAGGTGGAGACTTCCACCACTTCGTCGCCATAGAGCACGTGCACCAGACGGAAGCGGCGACCGATAATGCGTGAGCGGCGGAAAATGCGATGCACTTCTTCCGGCGTGGCATTGGTGGCGACATCGAAATCTTTGGGAATCTTGCCCAGCAGCAAATCACGGACGGCGCCGCCTACCACGAAAGCCTCGAATCCTGCTTCCTGCAGGCGGGCAGTGGTTTTCAGTGCGAAGGAAGGCAGTTTGTCCCGAGTGACGCCATGACGTTTCAAGGGAATCACTACCCTGCCGCCGCCATGACGCTTCTTCAGGCCCAGAACGCGTCCAATTAATTTACGGATCATTGTCTTGAGTGCTGAACATTAGATATCCGTGATTATAACGGGGTCATGCTCGAAATCCCCATGATATTGAAGCAATCGATTTAAAAATTTCGATAGTTATTTTGCATTCAGGAAAGGTCGCTTCGCCAAAATGTGTTTATCGGCATGCCATCCGCTTGTCATCTGGATTGCATCGCAAAGGCTGATACTATTTAGTAGTAGAGTGGTGAGCGAGTATGTGAAGCAATCGTCAGGCTCTATCAAATCTAGATTCAACAGGAGAAACCGATGAGACAATGGCTTTGGATGGCAGTGTTGAGCATATCGCTGGGGGCAATCGCAGCGGATAAACCGGTGACACCGCAACAGCAGCGCATGAAGGACTGTAACGCGCAAGCAAGTGGCAAAAAAGGCGATGAGCGCAAGAGTTTCATGAGCGCCTGTCTCAAGGGTGAATCCGCCGCACCGGAAGCTGCACCCGTCACCCCGCAGCAACGCATGAAAGACTGCAATGCACAGGCGACAGGCAAGAAAGGCGATGAGCGTAAGCAGTTTATGAGTAGCTGCCTGAAAAACAAGTAGTTAGCGTGATCTGGCAGTGCGTCGGATCGCATGCACTGCCTGCGCTTTTCCATGAATGAAAAAAACAGTACATTCGTGGTTTACAGGGACGCAAAACAGTCCCACAATCCGCCCCTTTTCAACGGGCTGGGCAAGGAGTTGTAGGGATGAACTGGTCGGTGGCGCAAAGTCGTGCAATGTACGGTATCCGTCAGTGGGGTGCCGGGTATTTCGACATCAATGATCAGGGCCATATTCTGGTCCGTCCGCACCACGACACGGGCAAAGCGCTCGACCTGCATGATCTCATTGGTCAGCTCAAGCAGTCCGGACTGGCGCTCCCGCTGATCGTACGCTTCCCGGACATTCTGCAAGACCGCGTGCGCGATCTGTGCAATGCCTTCAGCGATAACATCGACAAGCATGGCTATGAGAATCACTACACCGCCATGTACCCGATCAAGGTGAATCAGCAGGAAGCCGTGGTGAAGTCCATCATCGCCACGCAAGGGGTATCGATTGGTCTGGAAGCCGGTTCCAAGCCAGAACTGATGGCTGTGCTGGCGCTGGCGCCGCATGGCAGCACCATTGTCTGCAATGGATATAAAGACCGCGAATTTATCCGATTGGCGCTGATGGGCCAGAAGCTTGGTCACCGTGTGTTTATCGTGATCGAGAAAGAATCCGAAGTCACTTTCGTGATCGAAGAGGCGCGCAAGCTGGCCGTGACGCCAAATGTAGGCCTTCGCGTGCGTCTGTCCTCGCTTGCCTCGTCCAAATGGGCGGATACCGGCGGTGAAAAGGCCAAGTTCGGCCTGTCCGCTGCGCAATTGATCAGCGTGGTGGATCGTTTCAAGGATGCCGCCATGGGCGACAGCATCCGTCTGCTGCATTTCCACATGGGCTCGCAGATTGCCAATCTGGCCGATTATCAGGCCGGTTTCCGCGAGGCTATCCGCTACTACGGCGAATTGCGTGCACTGGGCCTGCCTGTCGAAGTGATCGACGTGGGCGGCGGTCTGGGGGTCGATTACGATGGCACACACAGCCGTAATCCGAGCTCCATCAATTACGACATGGACGACTACGCCAATACGGTAGTCGGCATGCTCAAAGAGTTCTGCGACGAGAATGCGCTGCCGCATCCGCATATTTTCTCCGAGTCCGGCCGCGCCATGACAGCGCATCACGCCGTGCTCATTGTGCAGGTGACCGACGTCGAACGTCATCACGACGAGATGCCGGATCTGGGTGATGTGGCCTTGCTGCCGGAAGTGATTCAGTGGCTGTACGAGCTGTTCGGGCAGAACGACAGCGAAATGGCGACGGAAACCTACCACCGCGCCACGCATTACATGAGCGAAGTATCGAGCAAGTTTGCCGAAGGCAAGATTACGCTGGCCGAGAAAGCACTGGCCGAACAGCTCTACTTTGCCATCTGCCGTCGTCTGCAAGGCTTGCTGCTGGCCACCCAGCGCTCGCATCGTCAGGTATTTGACGAGCTGAACGACAAGCTGGCCGACAAGTACATCTGTAATTTCTCCGTTTTCCAGAGTCTGCCGGATACGTGGGCGATTGATCAGGTGCTGCCGATTCTGCCGGTGCATCGCCTGAACGAAGCACCATCTCGTCGCGCCGTGTTGCAGGATCTGACCTGCGATTCGGACGGCAAGATCAAGCAGTACGTGAACGAACAGAGTATCGAGCCCAATCTGCCGGTGCATCAGTTGGTAGACGGGCAGGAATACGTGCTAGGTATGTTCCTCGTGGGTGCGTATCAGGAAATTCTCGGCGATATGCACAATCTGTTTGGCGATACCGACTCGGTAAACGTCTATATGCGTGAAGATGGCAGTGTGCAGATCAGTGGTATCGAAGTACACGATACCATCGAAGATATGCTGCGCTATGTGCATCTGGAACCGGCGGAACTTATGACGCGTTATCGTGACAAAGTTGCAACAGCCCAGTTGAGCGAGCATGAGCGCTCGACCTATCTGGATGCCTTGCGTCTAGGTTTAACGCGTTCGGCCTATTTGTCCGCCTGATCCGTTCAGCAGGCAAAAAGTGTAAAAATCAAATGTTTCAGGGGCAGATGTCAACCGACATTTGCCCTTGTTGGTATATAGTGCGCTTCTTCTTGCCTAAACAGGCCGCAAACGGTGAGAATGCGCGCTGAAGAGCAGACACTTAACTCACGGCAATGGATGCCGGGGAGCAATCGGGAGTCATGATGAAAAGAACGCTGTGTGCAGCTGCCGTACTGGGCGCGCTGCTTGCTGGTTGTAATTCCAAGACAACTTCGCCGGATAATCCGAATACCACTACGCCAACCACAGCATGGAGCGTGGTAGAGGCACCGACGGCATCGACGATCGGTGGTGGCCCCTGGACGCTGACCCAACTGGCGACCGGCAATACTGATATCGCCAAGAATCCATCGTTTGGTTACTGTAATGCCAATGGCCTGCGCACGCGCAATCCGGGCGTCGCGGCAATGAATCCTTATGCATCGGTTCAAGTCGTCGGAACCGGCCTGACTTTGCAGGCATTTTTCGATTACCGCCCCTATGGTCTGAACGAGAGCATTGTGGCTGCAGCATCGACCGATGGTGGCAAGACCTGGAAGTATCAGCAGGAAGCTGCAGTGCTGACCGAAGCCTGTCCGGCGAATAGCGCGAGCCTGAACCCGACTGACGGCGGCGTGGGCAAGCCCTACGTCATGACCGTGGGTACATCTGCCTATATGTATGCCGTGGATCATTCGACAAACAACACTGATTCCAGTGCGCAACTGCTGGTTCAGCCTCTGGGTCTGTCGACTGCGGCATTGGCCGCTCAGCCTGCTGCGCCGCTGCAATGGGTCGGTGCGACTGCAGCCAGCCTGCAAACACGCACATTTGGCCTGTTGAACCCGGCAGGTATTCTGGCTGTGATTCCTGCTGCTAGCTCTGGCGGTACCCGTGTACTGTATCTCTCCAAGATTGTGAACGGCGACAATACTGGCGTCACCGCCATGGATCCGAAGTTGCAGTGCCCTGTTCAGCCGGTTGCGCCGGCAGGTGCGGCAGCTGTTGCCCAGCCAAACCATGACATCATCACGGTTCGCGTTGCTGATACCTATGATGGCAAAACTTTCGTTGATCGTGGCGTAGCAACTGGCCTGAATGATTCAACCGCTGTTGGATACGACAAGATCCGCTATGTGGGTTCCAACGGTACCGTCGTCAATATGGGCAATGGCAAGTATGGTCTGTTCTTCACGGGCGGTAACTGTCTGGATGCCAATTCGGATGGTCAGCACTTTGTCGCTTATGCAGAAAGTACCGACACTCTGACATGGACGATCATCAATGGTGCCGACAAGCCGATTGCTTCGATCAAGAATGTGACGGTAGGTACCACGGTTTACCCTGCTACCGTTCCGGTTGTGACAGCACCTGCGTCGAATAACTTCTATCTGGGTCGCATCTCCTCTCCAGCGGTGAGCCAGTACGACAACTACAACATCATTCTGACCTTCTCTGGCAGCCCGGTTGACCAGCCTGTGCAGGGTCTGGCCAATTATCGTCAGATTGGCCGTATGATGCTGAAGTCCAATAACGTAATGCCTACACCTTACGTCTATTAAGCGAACGGTCGATACCAGCAAAATGCCCGCCTTACTGGCGGGCATTTTCCGTTCAACGCACACGAGGCATCCAACATGACCGAATCCTGTCCACCCTACACACTGGCCGCATTTGATTTCGATGGCACGATTACCACCGGTGACAGTCTGCAGGTGTTTTTGCGCGAGCTGTCTGGCTGGCACGGGTTGATTGGCGGGGCGCTTCAGTCTTCGCCCTGGCTGTGTCTGGCTTTCTTGAAGATTATTAGCCGTCATTCCGCCAAAGAGCAGCTTTTGGGGGCAATGCTCAAGGGCAGGTCATATGCTGATCTGGATGCGGCTGCAAAGCAATTTGCAGAAGGCACGCTTGAGTCAATGGTGCGTCCGGAAATGCGTGAGCGAATTCGCTGGCATCAGAATCAGGGACATCGCGTCGTACTGGTCTCTGCGTCGCCCAGTCTGTATTTGCGCTACTGGGCGGCCAGGCATGGATTTGAAACGGTACTGTCTACCGAAATGGAATGGCAAAACGGAGTGTTCACCGGCAATCTGGCAGGGCGTAACTGCTGGGGGCCGGAAAAGGTGAGTCGTCTCGCTGCGTGGTGGGGGGATCATCCGCCGGCTGTTTTACATGCCTATGGCGATACGCGCGGCGACCGAGAAATGATCGCCCGCGCGGATCACGCGTGGTTTAGAGGTGTGCCTGTTAAATAAACCATCCCACGATCACTACTGCTTGGCGCCCAGTGCGCGAGCAAGCGACTGTTGCCGGGACAGCTCGCTTTTGTCTGCATCAAGTACCCAGCCACCCAGATGTGGCGTGACAATATCGGACAAGGCTGCAATCCAGTCATGTCCATCGTTGGGGGCGGCAATATAGCGGTAGTCGCCGCCACCGGCATGCTGGAAGGTTTCCTTGCCCTCAATGGCAATCTCTTCAAGCGTCTCCAGGCAATCTGCGACAAATCCCGGACAGACGACATCCAGTGCGCGTGTTCCCGCCTGCCCCAAGCGCATGAGTACCTCGCTGGTGTAGGGCTTGAGCCACTCGGCTTTGCCAAAGCGGGATTGGAAACACACCGTATATTCGTCCTTGTTCAGCCTCAGTGCTTCGGCAATCAGACGCGCAGACTTATGGCATTCACAGTGATACGGATCACCTTTGTCGAGCGAAAACCGTGGCACGCCATGAAAACTCATCAATAGATGATCGCCACGGCCATGCTGCTGCCAATGCTCTTCGATACGGCTGGCCATCAGGCGAATATAGGCGGGGTGATCGTGAAAATGCTTGATCAGGCGGATTTCAGGAGGATTCCGCATGGATTGGATGGCTGTCGCCACCGCATCCATGGCACTTCCTGTCGATGAAGCCGCATATTGCGGATAGAGCGGTACCGCCAGTACGCGTTCCACCCCGTCCGCTTTCATGGCCATCAGCGTATCGCTCACCGACGGATTGCCATAGCGCATGGCATAGCGCACCGCGATGGTTGGCGACAGACTTTCACCCATGCGTCCCTGAAGCAGGGTGGCAGATCGGCGAGTGTAAACGGCTAGAGGCGAGCCCTCCGGCGTCCAGATGCTGCGGTATTTTTCGGCGCTGCGAGCGGGTCTGGTATTCAATATGATCAGATTCAGAATCGGCCACCAAAGCAGGCGCGGAATCTCGACCACCCGCTGATCACTCAGAAATTGCTTCAAATAGGGTCTGAGCGCTTTTGCGTCGGGCGCATCCGGCGTGCCAAGGTTGATCAGCAGAATCCCGGTTCTGGGCGACCGGCCATGCTGAAATGCAGGTTCTTGCAGAAAAGACATGGTAAAAACCGCAGGATATCGAGGGTGCAACACTTTGCCACGGTGCTGCTTACGTGTCGACCATTACCCGTTCCGGATACGCAACATCGGGTTTGCCGCACTGCAGCAAGGCTGGCAAGATGCGGGAAGCGAATTGCATGCTCCCGCAGTCAAACCAGAATGAGTTGTGAGGCCGATATGAAGCGCGTCATTTTTAATCAGAAGGGTGGGGTAGGAAAGTCTACGATCGCCGTTAACCTGGCCGCGATTGCCGCCAGTCAGGGACAGCGGACATTATTGATTGACATGGATCCGCAGTGTAATGCCAGCCGCTATCTGCTGGGTGATGCAATTGAAGGTGTTGAACTCACCATTGCTGATTTTTTCGAGCAGACCCTGGCGCTGACCTTGCGGCCGAGACCCGCACGTGAGTATGTGGTCACCACCGATTGGGACAATCTGTCCGTGATCTGTTCTCACCCCGAAATCAATGATCTACAGGCCAAGCTGGAAAGCCGGCACAAAATATATAAGCTGCGCGAGGCGCTAAACGGTCTGTCAGATGACTATGATCGTATCTTCATTGATACGCCGCCTGCCTATAATTTCTTTACGCAATCAGCACTCATTGCTGCAGACCGGTGCTTGATACCATTTGATTGCGATGAGTTTTCGAGACAGGCCTTATATGCCTTGAGGAGCAATGTGAGCGAGATTCAGGCTGATCATAACCCTGATCTGAGCATTGAGGGGATTGTGGTGAATCAATACCAGCCACGAGCCAGTCTGCCGGTTCGCATGGTGGAGGCACTACGAGCCGAAGGATTGCCCGTATGCAACGCGATGTTATCTTCATCCGTGAAAATTCGCGAATCACATGAGTATGGCAAACCCATGATTCACCTCGATCCCAAGCATAAATTGTCCCAACAATTTGTTGCGCTGTACGAGGAGCTGGAGGGTCGTTCACCTTGAGGACGCGGTTGCGCTCGGCTTCGCTGATTTTTATTCTCGGCGTCGGACTGACTTTTGCGCTCGACGCGTGGCGTCAGCGCGAGGGTGAAGCCCGCCTATTGGATACTGCAAGATTGCAGGGCGAAATGCGCTTGCGCAACGGCGCAAACCTGTTTTTGTCGAGCACCTCTACCGCCGAAGCACTGGCGCGCTTTGCCGCCACCGAGCAGGTACATAAGCAGCGTGACGGCCTGCAGCGCTTTTCCTCTTCCCTTGAACGACTCACAGGCGTCGGAGGCGTATTTGTTGCGCATGTTGTAAACGGGGACAACCGGCGTGAATTTGAGGCCGGTATGCGGACGGTCTATCCATCCTACGTCATCCGCATGCGAAACCGTGCCGGTGCGATGGTGATTGATGAAACCCGGCCGCGCTATGTTGCCATTATGCATGGCCATGATGTTGATCGGATTCGATTGGCAAACGGCCAGAATTTGGCTGTCGAGCCCGAATTTGCGGCCGCGATTGCTGCAATGAAGCCAGGCAAGCTGGTGCTGAGTGCTCCGATTCATTCCCTGCAGGGCGAGATTGTCTATGTCGCGATGTATGCCAGTCCGGAGGCGCCGGATTTGATTGGTGGTGTGATCCTCACGCCAGCAGTATTCCAGCATCTCGATTCAACTAAGCAGCCAATTGGTGATTTCTGGTTTGATGTCACCGATCGGGATCGGGTCGAACCGGTTGTACCGCGCGATGTCGACAATGCCAATTTGCCCGCCTCGGTCATTGCCAAGCAGCACATTGAGATCGGGGGGCGTACTCTGCGTCTCGAGTCGCGAACAGACGATGCCCGTTTATCGGACAGTATGTCTGCAGATTCGCTGGCTCTAAGGGTTTCCGGACTGCTGCTCAGTTTCGCGGTTGCCATGGCCTATGCATGGGTGACCCGCCGAGATCCCAATCTGGTTCGCTTGCAGGAGCAGCACGAGGCAAACACAGCACGCATGACGGAGATGCAAGCGCGCCTCTCGGAAAGCGACGAAGATAGTCTTCGGCTGCGCTCCATTATCGACAGCGCAGTCGATGCGCTGTTACTGGTCGATGATCGCGGCAATATCCAGCTATTCAATCATGCTGCCGAGGAAATGTTTGGTTGCGACAGTCAGGAAATGCTGGGCACGCCGCTGACCGCATTATTCCAGTCTTACCGGCATCGTCAGGACGACACGATCATTCAGTTTCTAAGTGGCGGATCGGCGGTGCCCGGTGGGCGCAATGTCCGGGAAATGCTGGGGAGGCGCAAGGCTGGAGGGGCATTCCCCATTGAATTGTCATTCAACGAATTGAATCTATCGCATTCACGGCATTATGTGGTGCTGATCAGAGATATCACCGACCGCAAACGTGCAGAGCGCATGCTGTTCGAGAGCGAGTACAAGCACCGGGCCATTCTGGATGCAGCCTTTATTGGCATCTATGTTCAGCAGGATGGTGTACTCCGCTACGTCAATCCGACGTTTGGCAATTACTTCGGGCTGGCACCTGCTGCGCTCGTAGAAAAGGTGGACTTGGCCCAATTGGTGAGCGAGCAAGGGCAGAGATTGCTGGTCGATGCGCTCGATATGGATCATGAAGATGCGGGCAAACCGACCGAATTATTGATGCGTCGTCATGATGGCTCCTTCTTCCACGCGCTTTTGACAGCCAAGCCCATTATTTTCGACAACCGACCGGGGGTGGCAGGGTCTTTACTCGATATCTCGGGCCGGAAGGCGGCCGAACTTGCCATGGAACGTGCCGAACGCCGTAATTTGGCGATGCTGCAGGCCATTCCCGATCTGATGATGCAGCTCAACGGCAATGGCATTATTACTGATTGCCGATCACAAGTACCCGCATCGCATTTTGGTCTGCCGGATAGTTGCGAGGGGAGCCATTTTAAATGGGCATTCCCGATTGAGGCAGCCAACCGCCTTGAGCATGCCACGCTTATGCATCGCGCCCAGATGGCGACATTCGAATACGTGCTGAAACAGGAAGATAGTCAGCGGTATTTCGAAGCGCGTGTCACACCCATGCCGGATGGCGAAGCCTTGCTTATGGTGCGTGATATCACCGAGCGCAAACGGATCGAGGCCGAACTGATTCAGCACAGAGATCACCTTGCGGACTTGGTGCGGGATCGTACCGCCGAGTTGAGTTCGCTCTTCGCTGCCAGTCCATTGCCTATGGCGCTGCAGTCACAAGGTCGGTTTGTTGAAGTGAATCGAGCCTTTGAAACGCTGTTTGGCTATAGCTGCGAGGAAATGGAAAATCAGTCGGCGCGCAATCTACTGGCTGACCCAACGCAATTCGAGGCAACGGAACAGCGCTTATATACTCAGTTGATTACCGGTGAGGTAGTCCGCGTTGAAATGATTTTCCGAGCCGCAGACGGTGGGGACATCCTGTGCGATGCCTTCGGCAAGTCAATTGATAATGAAAATCCGCATAATGGCGCGATCTGGATTTATCAGGATGTGGGTGAGCAGCGTGCTGCCGAGGCCGCACTCAAGGAAGCCAAAGAGGGAGCCGAGTCGGCCAATCGTGCAAAATCACAATTCCTGGCGAATATGTCACACGAATTGCGCACGCCCTTGCATGCCATTCTGAGTTTTGCGGATCTGGGGCAAACTAAATCGCGTACGCTCGAAGTACCGAAAATTGTCCACTTCTTCGAACGCATCCATCAGAGTGGTTTGCGTCTTTTGCATATCCTGAATGATCTACTTGATCTGGCCAAGCTTGAATCAGGCAAAATGCGCTATGAAATGCAGATGCTCCTGTTACGCCATGTTGTTGGTGAAGTCTGTGAGGAGTTGCGCACGATAGCCCGACCCAAACAGGTCGAATTGCTAGTGCATGCCAATGAACAGGAGTCACCGATGTGGGGTGATCCATTCCGTCTGGCTCAAGTTGTTCGTAATCTGGTTGCGAATGCGATCAAGTACAGCCCGGATGGTGGCGTGGTTGATCTGACCATTCGTCAGGTGGGTGATCGTATTATGCTGCTCGTCGAAGATCAGGGCGTGGGTATCCCGCCCGAAGAGCTGGAGGCCGTATTCGATAAGTTTATTCAGTCCTCCAAAACCCATACGGGCGCGGGTGGAACTGGACTTGGACTGGCAATCTGTCGCGAAATAGTGCTGGCGCATGGAGGCACAATCGAGGCAGAAAACCGTGAGCAGCAGGGGGCACGGCTGGTGGTCTGTCTCCCCGTTCGTGGGCAGAAGTCAGGTGCGGCGGCAGAGACCATGACGCTCTAGCTGCCGCGTAGCGCGCAGGCTGGCAAGCGCTGGCATTTAATGCGATAACAAGAGTAGGTATGGGACGTCTGCGTCCTGATTCGAGTTTGCCTGGAGTACAAGATGGAAAAAGCCAAGCTGCTGCTTGTCGATGATGAGCCTTTCAATCTGGAGATCTTGTCCGAGCATCTGGGTGATGCAGGATACGAAATCGAGACAGCGGAAGATGGCGAATCTGCGTGGCAGATGCTTCAGGATCACGGCAGTCGCTACGAAGCGATTCTGCTCGACCGGATGATGCCGCGCATGAACGGGCTGGAAGTGCTGCAGCGGATCAAGAATCATGCAGAACTCACGATACTGCCAGTGATTCTGCAGACTGCTGTGGGTGCGCCCGAGGCCATTCGCGAAGGGATGGAAGCAGGCGCATATTACTACCTGACGAAGCCCTTCGAGCGGGAAATGCTGCTGGCGATTGTCGCAGCCGCAGTGGGGCAGTTCCGCTCAGCCAAGACGGTACGCGAAGCAGTTGAAAAGCCGCTTGAGGGATTGGCGACGCTACACTCCGCCGAGTTCCGGATTTCCAGGTTGCACGAAGCACAGCGCGTTGCGGTGCTGATCGGCAAGATGACCGGACAGCCAGAACGGGTGGCGCTAGGTCTCACCGAGTTGATCATCAATGGCATCGAACATGGCAATCTCGGCGTGACTTACGACGAGAAAAAGCAGCTGATGCACGAAGGTCGATGGGCGGATGAAATCAATGCTCGGCTCGATTTGCCAGAGTTCTCGCGCAAATTTGTCCGTGTCGCCTTGAGCCGTCTTGCGAATGCGCTGCAAATCGAAGTGGTCGATGAGGGCAAGGGTTTTGACTGGCAGAAATACATGGATTTTGATCCGGCGCGGGCATTTGATCCAAATGGTCGCGGCATTTCCATGGCAAAGGTCATGAGCTTTTCCTCGCTCGAATACCGAAATGGCGGCAATACGGCAATCGCAACTGTTTTGCTTGAACAGGACTAATCTTCCGGAACTTGTCAGGCGGATGTGATTCCAAGTCCATCATGTCCGCAACCGCCCCTTTTCCCCTTGAGTCCATCCCCCGCCGGGTCTGGTTGACGCTGGCGTTGTCCGTTATTGTGCACGGGCTGTTGCTCGCCTATGTGCGCTGGACACCCACTGTGCAGATCGGTAAGGAAACAAGCTTTGACGTGACGCTGGATAAAAGGGCTGCGCCAGACGAGGCAGTTCAGGTGCCGGTGCACGAAGTCGCCCGGATTGTCCGGCAAGTAGAAACGACCATATCGTCACATCCAGTGAAACGGGCATCCCAGCCCGCGCACCTGAGCCAACCTGTTCAGAATGCGCCGCCGGAAAACTCGCCAGGCGATTCAGTCCGGCAAGAGACTGCCCCCAATGTGCGCTTGTTTACGATCAAAGATCCATTTGCACAGCCTGCCAGTCCTGTTGGTGGCGAGGCACCCCAGAAGGACTTTCATGCGGGCATGCGGAACCGCGCGCGCCTGCCTAGCCAGCCTGAGGCGCTGCCTGAACCGGAAAGCAGGAAAAAGCTTGCAGCCGACATCCAGGAAGTATTTGGAACGATTGATAGCGAAGTCCGAACATTGAAGATGCAGAATGGACAGGTGCTTGCAGTAACAAAGACTGGAAACAAAACGAGTTGTGTGGTCATTGAGAACAATCACCCGTTCGGGCTTGGCCCTAGACCACAGACAATGGTGACCTGCCCTGATAGCGGATTATTTAAGCATTTATTCAAATAGGCATGCGCAGCGGCGTACTCGGCAGCAAACAAAAAGCCCGTCATAGACGGGCTTTTGCGTTGCGGTGCAGGGGATCAGGTTTAGCTTTCCTGACTGACACAATCCACGTAGTACACGCCGTCGTCACCCTTCACCAGACCGTGAATATCGGTCTCAAAGCCGGGGAAGCGTTCGTTGAAGGCGCGAGCAAACTTCAGGTAATCCACAATTGTCTTGTTGAAACGCTCGCCCGGAATCAAGAGCGGAATGCCCGGCGGATAAGGGGTCAGCAGGATAGCGGTGATGCGGCCTTCCAGTTCGTCCAGCGGCACGCGTTCGATTTCGCGGTGCGCCATCTTGGCAAAGGCCTTGGCAGGCTTCAGCGCCGGCACCATATCGCTTAGATACATTTCAGTGGTCAGGCGCGCCACGTCGTTGTCGCGATAGACTTCGTGAATCTGCTGGCACAGATCGCGCAGCCCGACGCGCTCGTAGCGCGGATGCTTGGCCACGAATTCCGGCAGCACGCGCCACAGCGGGGCGTTCTGGTCGTAGTCGTCCTTGAACTGTTGCAGTTCGGTCACCAGTGTATTCCAGCGACCCTTGGTGATGCCGATGGTGAACATGATGAAGAAGCTGTAAAGGCCGGTCTTTTCCACGATCACGCCATGTTCGGCAAGATACTTGGTTACGATGCCTGCCGGAATGCCGGTAGCGTCAAATGCGCCATCCAGATTCAGGCCCGGTGTGATAACGGTGGCCTTGATCGGGTCGAGCATATTGAAGCCGTCGGCCAGATTACCGAAGCCGTGCCAGTCGTCGCCTGCGTGCAGTACCCAGTCTTCACGCGAGCCTACACCTTCCTCTGCCAGATACTCCGGACCCCAGACCTTGAACCACCAGCTGTCGCCGTATTCGGCATCCACCTTGCGCATGGCGCGGCGGAAGTCGAGTGCTTCGGCGATGGATTCTTCCACCAGTGCGGTACCGCCAGGGGCTTCCATCATCGCAGCGGCCACGTCGCAGCTGGCGATAATCGCGTACTGTGGCGACGTGGAGGTGTGCATCAGGTAGGCTTCGTTGAAGCGATGGCGATCCAGCTGACGGGTTTCCGATTCCTGCACGAGAATCTGCGAGGCTTGCGACAGACCGGCCAGCAGCTTGTGGGTCGACTGCGTCGCGAACACCATGGCGTCCTTGGAACGCGGGCGGTCGCGGCCAATCGCATGCATATTGCGATAGAAATCGTGGAAGGCCGCATGTGGCAGCCAGGCTTCATCGAAGTGCAGGGTGTCGATGGTGTCGCCCAGCACTTCCTTGATCATTTCCACGTTGTACAGCACGCCGTCGTAAGTCGATTGCGTGATGGTCAGAATACGCGGCTTGCTGCCCGGACGCTTGGCCAGTGCCTCGCGTGCAAAGGGATTGGCTTCGATCTTTTTCTGGATGGTTTCCGGCTGGAATTCGCTCAGCGGAATCGGGCCGATAATGCCGTAATGGTTGCGCGTTGGCATCAGGAAGACGGGCGTTGCGCCGCACATCATGATCGAATGCAGAATCGACTTGTGGCAGTTGCGGTCCACCACCACGATATCGCCCGGCGCCACGGTGGCGTGCCAGACCATCTTGTTGGAGGTCGACGTGCCGTTGGTGACGAAGAACAGGTGATCCGAGCCGAAGATACGCGCAGCATTGCGCTCGGATGCAGCGACCGGGCCGGTGTGATCCAGCAGCTGGCCCAGTTCATCAACCGAGTTACACACGTCGGCGCGCAGCATGTTTTCACCGAAGAACTGGTGGAACATCTGGCCAACAGGCGACTTCAGGAAGGCCACGCCACCCGAGTGACCCGGGCAGTGCCAGCTGTAGGAGCCATCCTGTGCATAATGCAGCAGGGCGCGGAAAAAGGGCGGTGCCAGCGAGTCCAGATAGTGGCGGGCTTCGCGCACAATCGAGCGCGCCACGAATTCCGGCGTATCTTCGAACATGTGGATGAAACCATGCAGCTCGCGCAGCACATCATTCGGGATGTGGCGGGTGGTGCGGGTTTCGCCGTACAGGAAGATCGGGATATCCGCATTCTTGAAGCGGATTTCTTCCATGAAGGCACGCAGCTGCTGGATGGCCGGGGTTTCTTCGCCGGGCACGGTGCCCACGAACTCCTCGTCGTCGATGGATAAAATGAAGGCACTGGCGCGCGACTGCTGCTGCGCGAAGCCTGTCATGTCGCCATAGCTGGTCACGCCGATGACTTCGAAGCCTTCGGTTTCAATGGCCTGCGCCAGCGCGCGAATGCCAAAGCCGCTCGAATTGTCGGCGCGGAAATCTTCGTCAATGATGACGACGGGGAAGCGGAATTTCATGATGTTCTCCAGTGCAGCACCCCTGCTGCGAGTGGATGGCGCATTAAACGTGCGCCAATTGGCAACGCCCGAATGATCAAGGGCCGCAAACGGCGGCCCTTGCAGTATCGGCTGTTTCGATCTTATTTGCAGTCTGGCTTTAGTTGCTTGGCGGTTGAGTCTCGATGAACGCTGGGCGTTGCATCAGTTTCTCATAGTGCCTTGCCAGATTCGGATACTGCTCGGCCCAGTTGATTTCACTGAACCGCAAATTCAGATAACCCAGACACATGCCCACGGCAATGTCCGCCAGCGTGAACGATTCGCCGTTACACCACGGCTTGTCGTCCAGATCGCGCGACATCGCGGCAAGACCTGCATTTACTTTGCTCAACTGGCGTTCGATCCACGATTCACTGCGCAGGGTTTCCGGGCGCTTGCGCTCCAGAAAGACTGCCACGGCAGCGTCGCAAATGCCATCAGCCAGGGCTTCCCAGCGTTTGACAGCAATGGCGGGACGGTGATCCTTCGGAATCAGTTGATTCACTGGCGAAATCGCATCCAGATATTCCACGATCACACGCGAATCAAACAGCGTATTGCCATCGTCGAATACCAGCACCGGTACCTTGCCCAGCGGGTTGTGCTCAGGCACATGTGTGGTTGCTTCCCAGGGAATATCCACTTCTAGCGGGCATTCGATTCGCTTTTCAATCAAAGCGATACGCACCTTCCGGGCATAGGGACTAGTCAGCGAAGCAATCAGTTTCATGGATAAACGGCAATCCGGTATCAGAAGTAAAAACAGCGCCGCAAATATTGCGCGCAATTGCGCATGGTAACGCGTCAGTACAAATGCAACAATACGCAATCAACATGAATGATGCATGAAATTGCAGAGAGGTTAGAAGTGAAGATTGCGACAGGCTTGCTGATGGCGCTGATTGGCGCCGCGATATCTCCTGCTGCACTGGCCTGGGGACGGGAAGGACACCGCGCCACCGGCCAGATTGCCGAGCAGTTGCTGACACCGCGCGCAAAAGTCGCCGTGGCCGATTTGCTGGGCGGTGTGCCGGATCTGGCAACTGCTGCAACCTGGATGGATGAAGAGCGTCCCGCGCTGGCAAGGAAATATCCCGGTTCTCCGCAATGGCATTATGACGATATCGAGGTGTGCAGCAACGAGCCGCACGAGTGCAAGGACGGCAACTGTGCGAGTGAGCGGATCAAGGTGAGCATGGCGATCCTGGCAGATGCCAGTCAGAGCAAAGAAGATCGTACCGAAGCCCTGAAAATGATCGTGCATATGGTCGGTGACATCCAGCAGCCCCTGCACGCGTCGGATAACCACGACAAGGGTGGGAATTCGGTCAAATTTGGCGAAAAAAACTGGGATAACCTGCATAGCGCCTGGGATACTCAACTGGTGCGTACCGATATGCGTGGCCGGAATGAAGGCGAATATGTGGCTGAACTGATGGAGCAGGGCAAGGATAGAATTGCGCTGTATCAGGCAAATGATGTGGCGACCTGGCTCAAGGAAAATAACGCACTTGGGCGTGAACGCGTCTATGGAGCACTGCCGCATTTTACGTGCGAGGCACCGTACACCATGATCAACAATCTGACGGGGCTGCCTGCACCCTATATCCAGCAGGCACTGCCGGTCATCCGTATGCAGCTGGTCAAAGCGGGTGCACGTATCGCAGTCATGCTTAACCGTGCACTTGATCCGGCAAGCGAACAAAAGTCGGCTGCCAAGCCTTAAGCGGCAATCCTGCAACAACTCAGTACGCGCGGTAACTGACCGCGCGTTTTTTATTGGTTTCGGCGCTATGCTAGACAGAGGGTACGTAAGCGCGCCTGTTATATAGCTGGCGCATTCTGATCGACGTCCACGGGATGTACGATGACACCTTTATCCGAACGACTCTCTACATTACCCGGCCTGCGTCCTGCAATTGGCCGGTACCTGCATGCCTATTCGGTCATGGATTTCCGCGGGGATCTCTGGGCAGGACTAACTGTAGCAATTGTGGCATTGCCGCTTGCCATGGCTTTTGCGATTGCCAGTGGCGTTCCGCCGCAGGCAGGTTTGTTTACGGCGATTGTTGCCGGTTTCCTGATTTCCGCACTGGGTGGTACGCGCCTGTCGATTGGTGGACCAACTGGCGCCTATATCGTGGTGCTACACGCCATTGTTGTGCAGTACGGTATCGTCAATCTGGCGGTTGCGACTGTCATGGCAGGGGTAATGCTGCTGGTCATGGGGCTGGTGCGTGCCGGCGATGTGATGAAATTTTTCCCGATGCCAATCATTACAGGCTTCACAAACGGCATCGCTGTCATCATCTTCTTGAGCCAGATTCGTGATTTTGTTGGCTTACCCACCCCGCTTCCTTCCGACGTCTGGCATTTGCTTCCCGCGTTGCATACGGCAATACCTGCATTCAAACCTGTCACGCTAGCGCTGGCGGGTGCGTGCCTCCTGCTGATTCTGCTCTGGCCGAAGCGCTTGAATGCTGTTCTACCTGCGCCATTTGTTGCTCTGATCGGTTCAACTTTATTGGCGTGGGGACTGCAGTTGCCAGTTGAAACCGTTGGTAGTCGATTTGGCGGCATACCACAGGGATTACCGCCGCTTACACCGCTGGTGTTTGATATTCACCATTTTTCCGAATTGCTGTCTCCGGCCTTCAAAATCGCCATGCTGGGTGCCATTGAGTCATTATTGTGTGCGGTGGTGGCAGATCAGCTGACCGGTGACCGACATGATGCCAATCAGGAGCTGGTTGCGCAGGGTATCGCCAATATTGCCAGCCCGTTGCTGGGCGGGATTGCAGCAACGGGTGCGATTGCCCGCACGGCCACTAATATTCACAACGGTGGTCGCACACCTGTTGCGGGCATCATTCATGCGCTCAGTGTCTTGCTGGTGATGCTGCTGGCAGCACCGCTGGCTGCGTATATTCCACTCGCCGGACTGGCTGCGATTCTGGTATCCGTCTCAATCAAAATGGGCGATTGGGATATTCGCAAGGCTTGGCATTACCCCGTTCGCGACACTTTCCTGCTGGCGCTCACCTTTGCGCTTACCGTGCTATTTGACCTAACTGTGGCGATTGAAATTGGACTCTTGCTGGCGGGGGTATTTTTCATTCAGCGCATGGCCGCACAAACCACTATCCAGCAGTTGGATGTGGGGCATTCACATCTGTTCGAGCATCACTCCATTCACGGCAAGATCATTCCATCCGGCACACTGGTGTATCGCGTGGAAGGTGCGCTGTTTTTCGGTGCAGCTGGCAAGCTGGACGAAGTCATGCAGTCTGCAAGGGCAAATGACATCCATACCGTCATCGTGCAATTGCACCGGATGACGCTGCTGGATACATCCGGCATGCTGGCGCTAGAAGAATTGGCTTTAAGGCTAACCGGCCAGCAAAAGCGGCTGATACTGGCCAGTGTAGGCTGGGAAATGCACGCCTTACTGGATGAGGCGGGGGTATCGGCTCTGCTGGGAGAGGCAGGAGTGCAGGATGACCTCATAGGCGCGCTCGCCATTGCGCAATCCCGCGCCGAAACCTACCAGCGCGCCGAGTGATCTTCCGTGACCCCGCATAGCCGATCTATCTGTATGGTATGCCCGTTGTCCGGATCGCGAAGTGTGCCCGTAAATGTGCCGATCGGCTGAATGTAGCGGCTGGCGGCAATGATCAGATTCTTGTTTTCCCGACGTGCCCCTTCGGGATGGAAGACTAGATCCAGGCTGCCATCATCGGCGCGTATTTGCCAAGGATTCAGCGGGTGCACTGGATCGAAGGAAAATGCGACCTCGCCGATCATCCACACTCGACCGGCATGCCATACTGCATTTTCCGCTTCACCCATATAGCCCGCCTGCAGATTAAAACCGATCTCCCTGCCATGTGCGCTGGCCCATTGCCATTGGGTGCGGTGGGCGAGCAGGCCATTCGAATAGTCGAGACTGGTGACTGCAGCATCTAAATCAATATCTCGACCATGCAGCACCAGTGAGCCAGTTGTACTGAGTCCGCCGGATTTATGTGTCGAATGAGCTAACCAGTTTGCGGGTGCAATACAGCCGAAAATGGGCGCACTACCTAGGCTGACACGCGCATCCAGTACCAGATTTTTCCCCCGTAGGTGGATATCCAGTGCACATCCGTCACGGTTAAAAGAGATCTGCTCACTGCCTTTTGTAAAGGTGCAATCACTGAACGGTATATCACCGACAACTGTCGATGCAAGCGGGGTTCCCAGCGCGGATATGCCTGCCACCACTTCGCGTGTTTGCCGATCAAAGACGTAGGCAAAAGCGCTGGATGTCCAGCCGACATCTACAATCGCCAATCCGATAAAGTGGCTCTCCAGCGCGATGGCGGCGTATTGCCAGCGCTTATGATGAAAGCGTTTTGACCAAGATCCCAATCCCTGAACCGGCCAGCTCACCTCGCGCATGGTGCCGGAAAAAGCAGTAAACGCAGGTTGACCATTCAGGCAGGTTGAGGCGGGGGCTGCGGGCAGATGAGTGCGCATGGCGTTAGGCAAATCAGTGTGCGAAGGAGGATTTGATTGTAAATTGATTGCTTGCTTGAATGTCGGGAAGTCGCATGCGCTTTTGCAAAATCATCCGGAATCGTTGTAAAGGTGGAACCGATTCGAGTGTGAACTTATCATAAGCAGCATGAAAACCAAGTCTACCCGTATGCTGATGCTGGCACTGCTGGTCAGCGCTGTCCTTGCTGGTGATTTACCCGATCTGGGGGACAGTGCGGCGGCAGATGTATCTGGTAACGATGAACGAAAAATTGCTGAGCAGGTGACGCTCGAATTGCGATTGTCCGGCGATGTCGTCGATGATCCAGAAATTGCGGGTTACATGCAGCGTTTCGGGTATGCACTGGTATCCGCAAGTGCTGATAACCGTCAGCCTTTCCGCTTTTTTGTGCTTAACGATGCACAGATCAATGCATTTGCCATTCCCGGTGGGGTGGTGTGCGTGAATAGCGGGCTGATTGTGCTGACTCAGCACGAGTCCGAATTGGCTGCAGTGCTGGCACATGAAGTATCTCACGTGACGCAGCATCATTACGCCCGGATGCTTGAAAGTCAGAAGGGGACACAGTATCTGGCGCTGGCCGGACTGGTGGCAGGCATTATGGCTGCGCGCAATAACGGTGCAGTTGCCGAAGCAGCAATTGCGACCTCGCAAAGTGCTGTGATGCAGAGCTACCTCTCATTTTCGCGTGATTTCGAACGCGAAGCAGATCGCATTGGTATGCAAGTCCTGGAAAAATCCGGATTTGATGGCCGCGCCATGCCTACCTTTTTTGACAGAATGCAGCGTTTCTATGCGGCAGTCGATAATGGCGCCATGGCATTTTTGCGTACTCACCCGGTCAATAGCGAGCGTATTTCCGACAGCTTGCAGCGTGCCGAGCAGTTCCCGTATAAGCAGGTGCCGGACAGCGAAGATTATCGTTATGTCCGGGAGAAGGTGCGTACGCTCTATCTCGGTAGAAGTGATGCACTCACGTTTTACACCAGTACAACCGCTCAGAAGAAATACGCAGATGAAGCCGCGCAGCACTATGGCTTTGCCTATGCCTTGAGTCGTGCAAACCGGCTGGAAGAGGCCTGGCGGGAGTTGGAGTTGGCTCGCAACGCGGCGCCACGTCGTCATCCCATGCTGATGACGCTGGCCGGGCAGATCCGGTTGCAACAGCACCAATGGGATGAGGCGCGTGCACTTTACAAGGACGCACACGAACGCTTTCCTTCATCGCTAGCGGCATCGTATGGATTGGTGGATGTCGATATTCAGCAGGGTAAGCTGCAGGACGCCGAAGATCGGCTTCGACACCTTATCGACCAGAAACTGGATGAGCCCGACCTCTACAAGCGTCTGGCCGATATTTATTCCAGGATGAAAGACACTTTCCGCATGCACAAGGCGCAGGCCGATTTCTATGCGGCGCGCAAGCAGTGGGTACCCGCAATCGAGCAACTACAGATTGCCCGTCGCCTTGGCAGCGATTTTTACCAGATGTCGGCAGTGGATGCACAAATTGCAGACTGGCGCAAACTGGTTGAGCGCGACAGGCACCTGCGTCCGGAAGATGATCCGACCCGTGATGACGACAAAAATGGCAAAAAGCGGCGCGGCGGGGACGGAAACTAGGGGCGATCAGGCCTCGGTTGACAGGCCACACTTGCGGCGCAGGCAACCTAGGTAGATATTGGCATCCGGCTCCGTACGATTGCGTTGCGCATGCCAGATCATTTCGGCCAGACAATCCATCATTTCGTGCTGTGCATCGTGGCGATTGCCGGTTTTTACGCACAGCTGCTCGAATAGCGCACGCACACCCGCAGGCTGGTCAATCGACAATTGCTCTTCCATGGCCAGATGCATGGAGATATGCAGAAATGGATTGGTTTCACCGGATTCCGGGTGATATTCGCGTTCCGATGTGCGATCCGGATGCTCGAAAATCGCGTGATACTCGGGATGTTCAGCCAGAATGCTGGCAGCGATCTTTTCCAAGTCGGTCAGTGCTTGCTGGGCGCGGAACTTCTGCCAGGCATCAAACAGGAACTGGCGAGCCTGATCACGGGAAGGATTGAACATATGGGTGCACCGGCGGGCATACAAACAGAACCGTCGATTGTAGCAGTCTGTTCCGTCTGGGGACAGTTTAAGTCTATGTGGTAATGTTCGAAATTGTGATACTCGACACGATAAGGGAAAGAGCGATGGCGCAAACTGTGTATGATTTTTCAGCAAATATGCTGGATGGTAGTCAGGTTGACTTTGATCAGTGGCGCGGCAAAGTGCTGCTGATCGTCAATACGGCCAGCGAGTGTGGCTTTACGCCGCAATACGAGGGGCTTGAAGCATTGCATCGCCAGTTTGCCGATCGTGGTCTGGTTGTTATGGGTTTTCCGTGTAATCAGTTTGGAGCCCAGGAGCCGGGAGATGAGGTGGCGATTGGTGCTTTCTGTCAGAAGAACTACGGCGTCAGCTTCACTATGTTTGCCAAAGTGGATGTCAATGGCGCCGAAGCGCACCCGCTGTGGCAGTTCCTGAAGTCATCTGCCAGAGGCGTGCTGGGTACGGAGGGCATCAAGTGGAATTTCACCAAATTTCTAGTTGATCGCAATGGACAGGTAGTCGACCGTTTCGCGCCGACCACCAAACCGGAATCGATTGTCTCGGACATCGAGCGATTACTCGATGCACCCGCAACTTAAGCGCGTATTACCTGCACCTCACGCAAGTTGATGAATTAGATCGAGGTCTTGCGTCAAGTTTCAGCGGGTTTTGATTGCCGAAAAGTTGCAAAAACGCTAAAATACGCGCCATCCAATACAAGGTCTTCGGCGACTCAAACGGGATAGGTGGAAGCCTGTCCCGTTTTGCTACGCGCGCGAAATGCACGCGTTAATCTGCTGGTATCTGCCAGTCGCTTACCCACGCCTATAATGGGGAAGACCCTTTGTTCACCTTTTTGTATGCAGGAGCCGCTGGTGTCAAAACGTTCAAAAGCATTGCTCGCGCTCGCCGACGGTACGCTGTTTCATGGTACGGCCATTGGGGCCACGGGACATACCGTAGGTGAGGTGGTATTCAATACCGCACTGACCGGCTACCAGGAAATTCTGACCGATCCCTCCTATTGCAAGCAGATCGTCACGCTGACCTACCCGCATATCGGCAATGTCGGTATCAATCAGGAAGACATGGAATCGAGCGGTGTGTTCGCCGCCGGCCTGATTGTGCGCGACCTGCCGCTGCTGGTGTCGAATTTCCGCTCGGAAGAATCACTGGATGCCTATCTGGTGCGTACCGGTACTGTTGCAATCGCCGATATTGATACCCGGAAGCTCACTCGTATCCTGCGCGAAAAGGGTGCTCAGTCCGGTTGCATCATGGCCGGCGACATTGATCCGGTGAAGGCGGTTGAACTTGCACGTGGCTTTGGCTCGATGGCTGGTCAGGATCTTGCCAAGGTAGTGAGCTGCAAGTCTGCATACGAATGGACCACCCGCGAGTGGAAACTGGAAGGCGGCTATAGCCAGCAAGCCAGCAGCCAGTTCCATGTGGTGGCCTACGATTTCGGCGTGAAGCATAACATCCTGCGCATGCTGGCCGAACGCGGCTGCAAGCTGACCGTCGTGCCGGCGCAAACGTCTGCAGAAGAAGTGCTGAAACTGAATCCGGATGGTGTATTCCTCAGCAATGGCCCTGGCGATCCAGAGCCATGCGATTACGCAATTGCCGCGATCAAGGTCTTCCTGGAAAAGAAACTGCCGGTGTTCGGCATTTGTCTCGGGCACCAGTTGCTTGGTCTGGCCAGCGGTGCGAAAACCAGCAAGATGAAATTCGGCCATCATGGTGCAAACCACCCGGTTCAGGATCTCGACTCCAGCCGCGTGATGATCACCAGCCAGAATCACGGCTTCCAGGTCGACGAAACCAGTCTGCCCGCCAATGTGCGCGTGACGCACCGCTCGCTGTTCGACGGCACCGTTCAGGGTATCGCGCTGACCGATCGTCCTGCGTTCTCCTTCCAGGGACACCCCGAAGCCAGCCCGGGTCCGCACGACGTGGCCTACCTGTTCGACCGCTTCACGGCCGCCATGGCCGCCGCAAAACAATAAGGACTCGCCATGCCAAAACGTACTGACATCAAGTCCATCCTGATCATTGGCGCCGGTCCGATCATCATCGGCCAGGCCTGCGAATTCGATTACTCCGGCGCACAGGCCTGCAAGGCGCTGCGCGAAGAGGGTTACAAGGTCATTCTGGTCAATAGCAATCCGGCCACCATCATGACCGACCCGAACATGGCCGATGTAACCTACATCGAGCCGATCAGCTGGGAAGTGGTCGAGAAAATCATCGACAAGGAACGCCCGGATGCAATCCTGCCGACCATGGGTGGCCAGACTGCGCTGAACTGTGCGCTGGATCTGTGGCGCAATGGCGTGCTCGACAAGTACAAGGTCGAGCTGATCGGTGCGACACCGGAAGCCATCGACAAGGCAGAAGACCGTCAGAAATTCAAGCTGGCCATGGACAAGATTGGCCTGGGTTCTGCGCGTTCCGGCATTGCCCATAGCCTCGAAGACGCGCTGGCAGTTCAGGCCAAGGTCGGCTTCCCGGCCATTATCCGTCCGAGCTTCACCATGGGTGGCACGGGCGGGGGTATCGCCTACAACATCGAAGAGTTCGTGGAAATCTGTACGCGCGGCCTTGACCTCTCGCCAACTCACGAGCTGCTGATCGAAGAATCGCTGCTGGGCTGGAAAGAGTACGAAATGGAAGTCGTGCGTGACCGCAACGACAACTGCATCATCGTCTGTTCGATCGAAAACTTCGATCCGATGGGTGTGCATACCGGTGACTCCATTACCGTCGCGCCAGCGCAAACGCTGACCGACAAGGAATACCAGATCATGCGTAACGCCTCACTGGCGGTGCTGCGTGAAATCGGTGTGGATACCGGCGGCTCAAACGTGCAATTCTCGGTCAATCCGGCTGATGGTCGCTTGATCGTTATTGAAATGAACCCGCGTGTGTCGCGTTCGTCCGCACTGGCGTCCAAGGCTACTGGCTTCCCGATCGCCAAGATCGCCGCCAAGCTGGCCGTGGGCTTCACGCTGGATGAACTGAAGAACGACATCACCGGCGGTCTGACCCCGGCTTCGTTCGAGCCCTCCATCGACTACGTAGTCACCAAGATTCCACGCTTCGCTTTCGAGAAATTCCCGCAAGCGAACGATCGCCTGACGACGCAGATGAAGTCGGTCGGCGAAGTGATGGCCATTGGTCGCACCCAGCAGGAGTCCATGCAAAAGGCCCTGCGCGGTCTGGAAACCGGCCTGGCTGGTTTTGACGAACGCAGCACGGATCGCGATGTCATTCTGGCGGAAATCCGCTCGGCAGGCCCGGAACGTATCCTCTACGTGGCAGATGCTTTCCGTATCGGCATGACGCTGGAAGAAGTGCATCAGCACACCAGCATCGACCGCTGGTTCCTGGTGCAGATCGAAGACATCCTCAAGGATGAGGCTGCGCTGCGTACCTCCACGCTGGATCAGTTGGATGGTGACGAACTGCGTCGCCTGAAACGCAAGGGTTTCTCCGACCGCCGTATTGGTACGCTGATGGGCGTTGAAGCAGCTGCCGTGCGCAACCGCCGCCACAGCTTCAATGTGCGTCCAGTCTACAAGCGTGTCGATACCTGTGCGGCTGAATTCGCCAGCAATACCGCCTACATGTACTCGACCTATGAGGAAGAGTGCGAGGCCCAGCCGACCGACCGCAAGAAGATCATGATTCTGGGCGGTGGCCCGAACCGTATCGGTCAGGGTATCGAGTTCGACTATTGCTGTGTGCATGCCGCACTGGCGCTGCGCGAAGATGGTTACGAAACCATCATGGTCAACTGCAACCCGGAAACCGTGTCGACCGACTACGATACCTCCGACCGTCTGTACTTCGAGCCGCTGACATTGGAAGATGTGCTGGAAATCGTGCATGTCGAAAAGCCGGCTGGCGTGATCGTTCAATACGGTGGCCAGACCCCGCTGAAGCTGGCGCGCGCGCTGGAAGCAAATGGCGTTCCGATCATCGGCACCACGCCAGACATGATCGACGCCGCTGAAGACCGTGAGCGCTTCCAGAAGCTGCTGCACGAACTCGGCCTGAAGCAGCCGCCAAATGCGACTGCACGCAACGAAAAAGATGCGCTGGTGCTGGCCGCAGAGATCGGCTACCCGCTGGTGGTGCGTCCGTCCTACGTGCTCGGCGGTCGTGCCATGCAGATCGTTCACAGCGAAGATGATCTGACCCGTTACATGCGCGAAGCCGTGAAGGTGTCGAACGACAGCCCGGTGTTGCTGGATCGCTTCCTGAACGACGCGATCGAAGTGGATGTGGATGCGCTGAGTGATGGCACCGAAGTCATTATTGGCGGCATCATGGAACACATCGAACAAGCAGGTGTTCACTCCGGTGACTCAGCCTGTTCGCTGCCCCCGTACAGCCTGTCCGCAGATAAGCAGGATGAGTTGCGCCGTCAGACCGTGGCGATGGCCAAGGGTCTGAACGTCGTCGGCCTGATGAATGTGCAGTTCGCCATTCAGGGCGAGACCGTGTACGTGCTGGAAGTGAATCCGCGAGCCTCGCGTACGGTGCCGTACGTTTCCAAGGCCACCAGCCGTCCGCTGGCCAAGATTGCAGCGCGCTGCATGGTGGGTCAGTCGCTGTCGTCGCAAGGCGTGCAGGGTGAAGTGATTCCGAAGTATTACTCGGTGAAGGAAGCTGTCTTCCCGTTCATCAAGTTCCCTGGCGTTGACACAATTCTTGGACCGGAAATGAAGTCCACCGGTGAAGTGATGGGCGTTGGCGAGTCGTTCGCCGAGGCCTTCACCAAATCTCAGCTGGCCGCAGGCGAACGTCTGCCGACTAGCGGCAAGGTCTTCATTTCCGTGCGTGAATCCGACAAGGCCGCAGCCATTGAGGTGGCGCGCATGCTGGTCGATTCCGGTCTGGAAGTGGTCGCTACTCGTGGCACTGCTGCAACGATTGCAGCTGCCGGCGTAGCCGTCACTGCAGTGAACAAGGTCAAGGAAGGCCGCCCGCATATCGTGGATATGATCAAGAACGGCGAAATCGCCTTGATCGTGAATACGGTTGACGAACGCCGCGCTTCGATTCAGGATTCGTATTCGATCCGCCATGAAGCACTCAAGGGCCGTGTTCCGATCTACACCACGATCGCTGGTGCCCGTGCTGCTGCCTATGGCATTGCGCATATGAAGGAATGGCGTGTGTACCCGCTGCAAGACCTGCATCGTCAGCTTGCTTAAGCGGTAGCGTCCATTCCCTCCTGGCCGCCGCGGTAACGTGGCGGCTCTGTTTTTGCCCGGCAACTGAAAGGTTGCCGGGCTTGTTACTGAGACTGTCGCCAATGCGACAGTGTATTAAGGATGAGACAAAATCCGCTCATCCGGGAGAAGAGATAAAATGATCAAAGTACCCCTGACCGTTGTGGGCGCTGATTTGTTAAAGGCCGAATTGCAGCGCTTGAAGAGCGTGGAGCGCCCGAATGTGATCGCGGCGATTGCAGAGGCACGTTCGCATGGCGATTTGTCCGAAAATGCTGAATATGATGCAGCCAAGGAACGCCAAGGCTTTGTAGAGGGTCGTATTCAGGAACTGGAATACAAGCTGTCCAACGCCCAGATCATCAATCCGGCAGAAATCGATGCAGATGGCCGCATTGTCTTCGGTGCCACGGTTGATCTTGAGGATCTGGAAACCGGTGATCATGTCACTTACCAGATTGTGGGTGATGATGAAGCTGACCTTAAACTTGCCAAGATTTCCGTGAGTTCACCCATTGCCCGTGCCCTGATTGGCAAGTCCGAAGGCGATGTAGCCGAAGTCGTTGCACCGGGCGGCCTGCGTGAATACGAAGTCCTGAACGTCAAATACATCTGATCTGTAGCAGGAGACCCGCATGCCATCCTTGTCACGTTCGCTTGCAGCCATTCTGACTGTATTCTGGATGGGGGGCTTGTGGGTCACTGGATTGCTGGTCGCGCCTATCCTCTTCCATGAGCTGGATAGCGCAACTGCTGGCAGGGTGGCCGGCGTCATGTTTCGTATGATGGCCTGGGTCGGAATGGTGGCAGGGGTCTACCTCATTCTGCAGTCCTTTATTGAGCATGGGTTTGCCGCGTTCAAACAAACTGTGTTCTGGCTTCTACTTGCCATGCTGGGTCTGACTCTGCTGAACCATTTCTTGATTTTTCCCGTGATCGCTGACCTGAAGAATCAATTGCATCACGCCGCAGAAGGCGTGTTTGGTGGTGGATTCCAAAGCTGGCACACCCTTTCCAGTCTCGTCTATCTGATTCAAGCCTTGTTTGCGCTCGTCTATATTTCCCGTCAGGAAACACGCCGTTGATCGGCTAACCTGTTGCGGATTTGGTACGGCTGTGCATGTCAAACACACTGTCGCATTATTGACAGCAAAATGCCGCATTTGTGCATCTTGTGGTGACGTTGCAACCATTCCCCGTTATTCTCGACCTCAACAATGAGTTGTCCAATTTTGTCAGGACACTCAGGGCAAACGCATTAGCAAGTTGAGGAAAAATCATGGGTGAACTGAATCTTCAAGCGGTCTATCGCCGCACCGAGCAAGGCGAGTCTGAGCTCAAGACACCCAATCACGGATTGAGTCTGAATCAGCGCAAACTGTTGCAGTGGGCGGATGGTTCTGCAACGGTTTCAGATCTGGCAGGGAAACTGGCCGCTGGCCACACTGTCGACATTGAGCGTGTGGCACGCGATATCGAAAAGCTGGAAAGCAGCAAACTGCTTCAGGCAATAGGTGAAAGTGTCGCCAAAAATAGTCAGGCGGCCCAAGCAACAAAGAGCGGTTTGCCTGTGTGGGCGTACGCTGCGGGTGTTGCGGTTGCCGTGGGTGCAGGTCTTTATGCATTTACCGGGCAGCATGGCAAAGAAGTCATGGTTACCACAAATGCAGCAGGTCAAACCGTGACGATCAGCGAAGCTGAGACCGAATCAAACGACAAGATTCTGGGTGTGATGCCCAATCCGAGCCGTTGGTTCTCCCCTGCAGACAAAAAGGCTGAGCCAGCGCCAGTAGAGACTAAGCAAGCTGACAGCAAGCAAGATCGCAAAGCTGCGCCCGCACCTGTTGCGGTTGTGAGCAATGCAAAGCCAGTGGCTCAAGCCCCGGCGGTTGCTGCTGCGCCGGCACCTGTTGCAGTTGCCCCAGCACCAGCTCCGGTTGTTGCAGCACCTGCACCGGTGCCTCAGCAAGTTGCTCAGGCTGCGCCTCAGCCTAAGCCTGAAGCACCAAAGCCTGCAGCGATCAAGCTGGTTTCGAGTGTCAGCCCAGAGTTTCCAACGGAAGCTGCACGTCAGGATATTTCCTCGGGCACCGTTCGTGCAAGAATGACGGTGAACGAGCAAGGCATGGTAACCAAGGTTGATATCATCGAGTCCAAACCACGCCGTGTGTTTGATCGTTCAGTCGTCAACGCGCTCTCCAAATGGCGTTTTGAGTCCACTGGTGAGAAGTTTACGGTGGAAAGACAGATCGATTTCAAGGAAAATAGCTGACCTGCGAGTCGCTTGATCAAAACAAAGCCGGCATATGCCGGCTTTGTTGTTTCTAAATGTGCAGCATACACTGAACATTTAACGCTTCTTGCGCGCAGGCTTCGGCAATTCGATGCGCGGTGTTTCGCCTGGGCGATACAAAACCAGCAATTTGCCGATGTGCTGAACAGGGGCACAGCCCAACTGTTCGCAAATTTCTTGAAACCAAGTGTTGCGCTGTTCGCGATCATCGCCCAAGACACGAACTTTAATGAGTTCGTGTGCATCGAGGTTGATGGCGATCTCGCGAATCACGGCATCGGTCAGCCCATTGTTGCCTATCATAACGACAGGACTGAGGCCATGTGCTTGCGCGCGCAAAAACATGCGCTCGTCTCTGGTGAGTTCTAACATTTGGTTCAACCTCGAAAATCGCAAAAAACCCAAGATAGTAACATTATGGCACGCTCTAAGACCAGTAAAGCATGGCTTCAAGAACATGTGAATGATCATTATGTCCATCAAGCACAAAAAGATGGGTATCGTTCACGTGCAGCCTACAAACTCAGCGAAATCAACGACAAAGATAAACTGTTCAAGCAAGGGATGTGGGTGGCGGATCTTGGTGCGGCACCCGGTAGCTGGTCGCAAATGGCTCGGGATCTGGTAGGCCCCTCCGGGCGTGTGTTCGCGCTGGATATTCTGGAAATGGCGCCGCTGGCTGGTGTCGACTTCATTCAGGGCGACTTCCGTGAGGAGGAAACCTTAAATGCTTTCCTGAATTTGCTCGATGGACGTCTTGTAGACCTTGTTATTTGCGATATGGCACCCAATATCAGTGGAATGGCCGTGATGGATCAGGCGCGCAGCTTTCATTTATGCGAGCTTGCGCTTGATTTCTGTCGTGACTGGCTGAAACCTGGCGGACAGTTTCTGGTCAAAACCTTTCAGGGTAGTGGCTTTGAGGAGTACCTGAAAGACATGCGTACAGAATTTCAGACCGTTGTTTCGCGAAAGCCGTCTGCATCACGCGATCGTTCCAGTGAAATCTATCTGCTGGGTCGTGGGAAAAAGTAAGGTAAGCTGACAGCCTGCGCGCTCACGTTTACAATCAGGTTGTTTATTGCTGCGGCCGATGGCGGCAAACAGGAACTGTCGGCACAAGGAGTCATGCCGTGAATAATGTAGGCAAAACCGTACTGATCTGGGTGATCATCGCTGTCGTACTGATGACGGTGTTCAACCAATTTTCAAGATCGCGTGAGCAGCAAGGTCCGATCAAATACTCTGATTTCATACAGGAAGTCAGATCCGGTCGAGTCAAAGAGGTGGTGATTGACTATTCACCGCATCTGATTCCGCCCGTCATCCGTGGCGAATACTCAGATGGCACGCGCTTTCAAACTGTCGCACCAAACGACACCAAGCTGATCGATACCCTGTTTGAACGCCATGTGACTTTCAAGGTGAATCCGCCTGAGGAGCCATCATTCCTGGCGAACTTGCTAATCAACTGGTTCCCGATGCTCTTGTTGATCGGCGTATGGATCTTCTTCATGCGCCAGATGCAAGGCGGTGGCAAGGGTGGTGCGTTTAGCTTCGGCAAGAGCCGTGCGCGCATGCTTGATGAAAACAACAACGCCATTACCTTTGCCGATGTGGCAGGGTGCGATGAAGCCAAGGAAGAAGTGACTGAAGTGGTCGACTTCCTGCGTGATCCATCCAAATTCCAGAAACTGGGCGGTCGCATTCCGCGCGGCATTCTGATGGTGGGCTCGCCCGGTACAGGTAAGACGTTGCTGGCCAAGGCGATTGCAGGCGAAGCAAAAGTACCGTTCTTCTCGATTTCCGGTTCTGACTTCGTCGAAATGTTTGTGGGTGTGGGTGCTGCCCGTGTCCGCGACATGTTCGAAAATGCCAAAAAGAATGCACCTTGTATCATCTTTATTGATGAAATCGATGCAGTCGGCCGTCAGCGTGGAGCAGGTCTCGGCGGTGGTAATGACGAGCGCGAACAGACACTGAACCAGATGCTGGTCGAGATGGACGGCTTTGAAGGCAATATGGGCGTGATCGTGATCGCTGCGACCAATCGTCCCGATGTGCTGGATCCCGCCTTGCTGCGCCCGGGTCGTTTCGATCGTCAGGTCGTTGTGCCGCTGCCCGATATCCGCGGACGCGAACAGATTCTTAACGTGCATATGCGCAAAGTGCCGGTAGCCAATGATGTCAGTGCTAGCGTGATTGCGCGCGGTACACCCGGTATGTCCGGTGCCGATCTGGCCAATCTGGTGAACGAAGCGGCGCTCTTTGCTGCGCGTGGCAACAAGCGACTTGTTGACATGAACGACTTCGAGAAGGCCAAGGACAAGATCTTCATGGGCCCTGAACGCAAGTCCATGGTGATTACGCCCGAGGATAAGAAGAAAACGGCCTATCACGAGGCGGGACACGCCATTATTGGTGAACTGCTCAAGGGGTGTGATCCTGTGCATAAGGTCACCATCATTCCGCGTGGCCGCGCACTGGGGGTGACATGGTCGTTACCAGAGGTTGATCGTTTCAGCCTGTACAAGCATCAGATGCTCGACAATATCGCCATGCTGTTTGGCGGTCGTGTTGCGGAAGAGCTCTTCACTGACGATATCTCGACAGGTGCCTCCAATGACTTCGAGCGCGCTACACAAACTGCGCGCGATATGGTCACCCGATATGGGATGAGTGAGGCCTTGGGCCCGATGGTGTATGCCGAAAATGAAGGCGAAGTATTCCTGGGTCGCTCGGTAACAACCCATAAGAGTATGTCTGAAGCGACCATGCAGAAGGTCGATGCAGAAATTCGCCGCATCATCGATACCCAGTATGAGCTGGCTCGCCAGCTGCTGCAGGAGAATCGCGACAAGGTTGAAGCGATGACCGATGCGCTGCTGGAGTGGGAAACGATCGACTCAGATCAGATTGCCGATATCATGGCTGGTAAGCCACCGCGTCCGCCTCGTCCCGCGGGTGGTATGCCGGGTACGTCAGGTGGGCCGGATCAGCCCAGTGCGCCTGCGGCGAGCACAACACCCGCACCTGAAGTGTAAAGGGTGAATTGCCGAAAGGCTGCCGAGTGCCGGCAGCCTTTTTGCATTGTGGTGATACAGCCGTTTATTGAAACAGTTGTCCGATGATGTTTGATTTTGTATGGAAGTCAGATGGCACGTGTTTTTAGGTGCGGCCGCTTTGAGTGGCAACTCGAACGACCTCTGGTGATGGGTATTTTGAATGTCACACCAGATTCTTTTTCAGATGGTGGTCGTTTTCAGCACGTCGATCATGCGCTGGTACAGGCAGAGCGATTGATTCAGGAGGGCGCGGATATCATTGACATCGGAGGGGAGTCAACGCGTCCTGGCGCACCTGCCGTTTCGGTTGCCGAAGAACTCGATCGCGTATTGCCCGTAATTGAAGCACTGATTACATCCGGTGTGCCATTATCAATCGATACCAGTAAGGCGGAGGTCATGCGTGCGGCCGTCACTGCAGGTATAGATATGGTGAATGACATTGCCGCTCTGGGAGATGCTGGTGCGATTGAGGCCGTGGCAAATAGCTCTGTAGGCATTTGCCTCATGCACATGCAGGGTGACCCGCAAACCATGCAGGCATCGCCTCGTTATGACTCTGTATTGGGTGATGTGCTGACTTGGCTGGCGCAACGCAAACAAACGATATGTGCTGCTGGTATTGCGCCTGAGCGCGTTGTACTCGATCCTGGATTTGGTTTCGGAAAAAGTTTCGAGCATAACGCCGAGCTTTTTCGTCATCTGTCCGCATTTCTCGCGCTGAATTCGCCCCTGTTGATTGGCGTGTCACGTAAATCGATGCTGGGGCATATCCTGGGTGGCGTGCCCGCGGCCCAGCGAGATTGGGCAACGGTTGCGAGTAGTATCATGGCAGCACAAAAGGGCGCTTCCATTATTCGGGTGCACGCCGTGGAGCCTACCGTACATGCATTAAAGGTTTTGCATGCATTGCAATAATTTCATGATCTGCAGGTAAACTGCAGTTTACGGATGTGAGGGGAATATTCGGTATGACAAGCAGAAAGTATTTTGGGACGGATGGCGTACGTGGACGTGTGGGCGGAGAACCCATCAACCCATTATTTGCCATGCGACTTGGGTATGCAGCGGGTAAAGTTTTGGCAAAACGTAGCGGGGATAGTCATCCCGCTGTATTAATTGGCAAGGATACCCGTATCTCTGGCTATATGCTGGAATCAGCCCTGCAAGCAGGGTTGTCAGCTGCTGGTGTGCATGTGCATCTGTGCGGTCCGTTGACGACGCCTGGTGTCGCATATTTAACGCGAGCCTTCCGGTTCGCTGCGGGCGTGGTTATTTCAGCTTCGCACAATCCTTACTACGATAACGGGATCAAGTTTTTCGCGGCTGGCGGTCATAAGTTGGATGATGCGGTCGAACTGGAAATTGAGGCAGAGCTGGAAAAAGGCATCTCCTGTGTAGACTCTGCGGATTTAGGTCGAGCATGGCGTGTAACGGATGCCGCTGGTCGTTATATCGAATTTTGTAAAAGTACATTTCCTGCGGAAATGGATTTGCGTGGTCTGAAGCTCGTTGTGGACTGCGCGCACGGTGCTGGATATCAGATTGCACCGCATGTGTTCCATGAGTTGGGGGCTGATCTGATCGTCATTGGAAACCAGCCCAATGGCGTGAACATCAACGAAGATTGTGGTGCGACTGCGCCGGAAGCCATGCAAGCTCGCGTGATTGCCGAAAAGGCAGACTTTGGTATTGCGCTGGATGGTGACGGTGATCGTGTGGTCATCGTGGACAGTCAAGGAACCTTGTACGATGGGGACCGTCTGGTTTACGCCATCGCACGTTACCGCCACGATCAGGGCATGCTCAATGGCGGCGTAGTCGGAACGCTGATGAGCAATCTGGGTCTGGAGCATGCCCTGGCCAAGCTGAATGTTCCATTTTTGCGTGCTAAAGTCGGTGACCGCTATGTACTGGAGTTGCTGCGTGAGCATGGCTGGCACGTAGGGGGAGAGGGCTCAGGTCATTTGCTATGCCTGGACAAGCATACAACTGGCGATGGCATCGTCTCTGCGCTTCAGGTGCTCGCTGCAGTACGTGCGTCGGGAAAGAGTCTAGCAGCGCTGGTCAGCGATATGATGGTATATCCTCAGGTGCTGAAAAATGTTAAGACCCGCCCTGGATTTAATTTCCGCGACAGCATCGCTATTCAAGGCGCACTTGTCGAGGCCGAGGTGGATCTGAAAGAGCGTGGTCGTGTACTGCTTCGTCCGTCCGGTACGGAGCCTGTGCTGCGCGTGATGGTTGAAGCGAATGATGCCAGCTTGGCCGAGAAATGGGCGCAGCGCCTGGCTGAAGTCGTTCAAGCGGAAGTTGGATAGTTCCACTTGGCTAAAACAAAAAGCGGCCCTGTTGGCCGCTTTTTGTTTGCATGGAGATATCAGCCGAATTTGCCAGTGATATAGTCTTCCGTTTCTTTGCGGCCCGGCTTGGTAAAGATCATGTCGGTGTCGCCCACTTCAATCAATTCACCAAGATACATGTAAGCGGTGATGTCAGATACACGGGCAGCCTGCTGCATATTGTGCGTCACGATGGCGATTGTGTAATCGTCTTTTAATTCGTGAACCAGTTCCTCGATGTGTGCGGTGGAAATCGGATCAAGAGCTGATGTCGGCTCGTCCAGAAGCAGCACTTCAGGCTTGACCGCAACGGCACGGGCAATGCACAGACGCTGTTGCTGACCGCCAGACAGTCCCAATCCGGACTGTTTCTGCTTGTCTTTCACTTCATTCCACAGCGCCGCCTTTTGCAGCGCCCACTCTACACGGTCATCCATCTCAGATCGCGACAGGTTTTCGTATAGCTTTACGCCGAACGCAATATTGTCGTAAATCGACATGGGGAAAGGGGTAGGCTTCTGAAATACCATGCCCACCTTTGCACGCAACATATTCAGATCAATTTTTGGATCGAGAATATTATTGCCGTGTAGCAGAATCTCACCTTCTGCCCGCAATTTCGGATACAGGTCGTACATGCGATTGAAGGTACGCAGCAAGGTGGACTTGCCGCATCCTGATGGGCCGATGAAAGCAAGAACCTTGCGCTCTGGAATTTCCAGATTGATGTTTTTCAGCGCGTGAAAATTGCCGTAAAAGAAGTTCAGATTACGAACGGCCAGGGCAATGTTTGAATCTTGGTGTGCCATGTTGAGAAAACTTTCCTGTGCTGGCGGATATCAGTGAGATTTTTCTTGCTTGAGCAGAACACGGGCAACCACATTGATGCCCAGCACACTCAAAGTAATCAGAAGCGATGCGGCCCATGCCAGCTGCTTCCAGTCTTCGTAAGGACTCATGGCAAACTGCGAGATCACGTAGGGTAGATTTGCCATGGGTGCATTCAGGTTGGTACTCCAGAATTTGTTATTAAATGCCGTAAAGAGCAGGGGGGCTGTTTCGCCTGAAATACGCGCTACGGCGAGCAAAATGCCTGTCAGGATCCCTGCGCGTGATGCGCGCAATGTTACATAGCCCACAATTTTCCATTGCGGAGTGCCGAGGGCAGCTGCAGCTTCACGCATGCTGTTAGGCACCAGCTTTAACATGTTCTCGGTTTGTCGGAGAACAACGGGAATGACAATGATTGCTAGGGCGATCGCACCGGCCCATGCGGAGTAATGCTCGACCTGCTTTACATAGACGGTGTAGATGAATAAACCAATAATGATCGAAGGAGCCGAGAGCAAAATGTCGTTGATGAAACGGGTTGTGGGTGCCAGCCAGCCCCGATGACCAAATTCCGCAAGATAGATACCAGCGAGAATGCCAATGGGCGTACCGATGAACGTGCCCAGTACGGACATCATCACACTGCCGAAAATGGCATTGATCAGACCGCCGGGGCTGCCGGGGGCGGGTGTCGACATCGTGAATACATTCGCATTCAAGGCCGAAAATCCGCTCTTTAACAGCGTGAACAGAATCCAGCCTAGCCAGAACAAGCCAAAACACATGGCCAGAAAGGACAGGGTGAGGTTAATGTAGTTCACCAGTCGGCGACGGGAGTAAAGCATGTTGTTCATTGTGTGACCAGACCTTAGGAGTGGGTGCCTTCGCCTTTTTGCAAGCGAAGCAGCAACAGTTTGGACAGGGCAAGCACCACAAAGGTGATCAGGAACAGGATCAAGCCGAGGCTAATGAGCGAGGCGAGGTGAATTTCGTCCTGAGCCTCGTTAAATTCATTGGCAAGACTCGATGCAATAGAGTTGCCGGGGTGGAACAGCGATTCAACTGCATCGTAAGAGTTACCGATGACGAAGGTTACGGCCATTGTTTCACCAAGGGCACGGCCGAGGCCGAGCATGACGCCACCAATTACGCCAGCCTTGGTGTAGGGCAGTACGACATTACGGACAACTTCCCATGTGGTCGCACCTAAGCCATACGCTGATTCCTTCAGCATGGCAGGTACCACTTCAAACACGTCGCGCATGACGGCGGCAATAAACGGAATAATCATCACGGCCAAAATCAAGCCTGCGGTAAAAATCCCGATACCAAAAGGTGGTCCATCGAATAGATGACCTATTAACGGGATGCCGGAAGTGCTAGATGTGAGCCAAGGCTGTGCGTAGTCACTGAGCAGCGGCGCAACGGTAAAAAAACCAAACATCCCGTAAATGATGGATGGAATGCCTGCAAGCAGCTCAATCGCAATGCCGAGCGGACGACGAATCCAGGCAGGAGCCATTTCTGTCAGAAACAGTGCAATCCCAAAACTGGTCGGCACAGCAATCAAGAGTGCAATGGCAGAGCTCAGCAGCGTACCTAGAATCGGACGCCAGGCACCAAACTCACTCGTCACTGGATTCCATGCTGTATTGAATAGAAAACCGATGCCAAATTTCTGGAGACTGGGCAGGCTGCCATGAATCAGGGAAATCATGATGCCGACCAGCAATAGCAGGACTAGTGTGGCTGCAGATCGGGTAACCCAAACAAATAAGGTATCCCCGAAGTGGCGGCGTGGACGTGCGTGAGTGTCTGACATATGCACTACAACCTCGATAACGTACAAAACGGCAGGCGTTGAAGGAGCCTGCCGCCTGATGGAACCTCCGTATTGGAGGTGCCATGGAGTCCAGCAAGTGCTGGTTAACGAATTTCCTTGCCGTTTGTGTCGGTCACTTGCTTCCAGCTGGCGCGGATCAAGTTAACGGTCTCGTTTGGCATAGGGATAAAGTCCATATCCAGGGAAATCTTCTGGCCTTCAGGTGACAGTGCCCAGTCAAAGAACTTCAGCACTTCCGCGCCGTTGGCAGGCTTGTCTTGCTTCTTGTAAACCAGAATGAAGGTCGCAGCAGCGATCGGCCAGCTTGATTTGCCCTTCGCGTTGGTCAGGATCTGGTAGAAGCCGGGTGCAGCTTTCCAGTCCACGCCTGCAGCGGCAGCACGGAAGGAGTCTTCGCTCGGCAGAACAAATTGGCCTTCGCTATTTTGCAATTGCACGTAGCTGAGTTTGTTCTGCTTTGCGTAGATGTATTCAACGTAACCAACGGCGCCCTTCAGGCGTTGTACGTAAGCAGACACGCCTTCGTTACCCTTACCGCCTACACCAACAGGCCACTGAACGGCCTTGCCTTCACCAACCTTTTCCTTCCATTCGGGGCTGACCTTGGATAAGTAGTTGGTGAAATTGAAGGTGGTACCCGAACCGTCTGCGCGACGTACGACATTAATAGCCAGATTCGGCAGGTTCAGACCCTTGTTCAGGGCTGCGATGGCCGGGTCATTCCAGTTCTTAACCTTGCCGAGATAAATATCTGCAAGCAGGGCAGGTGTGAACTTGATTTGCCCGGGTGTGATACCTGGGATATTTACAACGGGAACAACACCGCCGATGACGGTTGGAAACTGAACCAGACCCTTCTTGTTGAGGTCGTCTGCCTTCATTGGCTCATCAGTTGCACCGAAGTCGACAGTTTTAGCTTCAATCTGTTTGACGCCGCCACCCGAGCCGATCGATTGATAGTTCAGGCCCGTACCTGTTTTTGCTTTATATACCTCGGACCACTTGGAGTAGAGCGGGTACGGGAAGGTTGCGCCTGCGCCGGTAATGTCAGCTGCGAAAGAAGCTGAGGCAATGGCTGCTGCGACAACGCCCAAGGCGAATTTGCGCCCAAATTGAATAAACATAGTGAGTCTCTCCCGTTGAACAATCCACGTGTGTGCCTGTAAACCGGGCTATAAAGAGATGATCCGGTGTGTATGGCAAACGTTCCGGTAATACTAAGAATGCAACATTACGCCAATATTACAAATCCGCTCATGCAGAAATGGGTGGATGAAAAGTTTGACGTCAGGCCGACAAGCGGCTACAATGCGCAGCCTTTGCAGGCGGCAAGGAGTCGACAGAATGCGCAAGCATGTCGTAGCAAACTGGAAAATGAATGGCTCCAGTTTGTTGGTGGATCAAATTGTTGATCGGCTGTCGAGTTCCAGTTTCGATGTTGATGTGACATTGTGCGTGCCGTTTCCATACCTTGTGCAAGTGCGGTCGCGTGTGGCTGATCATCCGATTGGGGTGGGTGCGCAGGACTGTGATGAGCGTGAGTCGGGTGCGTATACTGGGCAGGTCTCGGTTGCGATGCTTGATGAGGTTGGGTGTGATCTGGTCATTCTGGGTCATTCTGAGCGAAGGGAATACTTTGCTGAGACAAATATAATTGTCTCGCGAAAGATTAAGGTTGCTTTGGCTGCTGGGTTGCGCGTTGTATTGTGCGTAGGTGAGGCGTTGAAGCAGCGAGATGAGGGTTCTGAGAAGGCATTTATCGCTGAGCAGTTGTCAGTGTTGAATGGTTTGACGGATCTGAGTTGTGTGTCGATTGCGTATGAGCCAATATGGGCAATTGGTACAGGTAGGACTGCCGAGTTGAGTCAGATTGCAGAAATGCACGGATTCATTAAATCGGTGGTAAATGTGCCGGTTCTGTATGGTGGTAGTGTGAAGTCATCTAATGTGGCTTCAATTGTGTCGGTTCAAGATGTTGATGGCGTGCTGGTAGGTGGTGCCTCACTTGTTCCGGAAGAGTTTGTAAACCTTTGCCGCAATGCAGGTTAAAGAGCGATGGAAGTAATCAAAGGGATTGTCCAGGTCATCAATGTGCTGTCAGCGCTGGCGGTGATCGTGCTCGTTTTGCTTCAGCATGGCAAAGGTGCTGATATGGGTGCTGCATTTGGTAGTGGCTCTGCAGGTAGTTTGTTTGGCTCGTCTGGGTCGGCAAGTTTCCTGAGTCGCATGACAGCATTCTGTGCTACTATTTTCTTCGCGACCTTGCTGGTGTTGGTGTATGCCGATGCTGCTACGGTCAAGAAAAACGACGGTTTGGGTGTGATGTCTAATGTACCCGCAACTGTCCAGCCGGCGACCTCTCCGGCCAAGCCTGCGGATCAACCTGTTGTTCCAAAGTAAGCTTGTAATATCAGATTGAAAAATCTGTCAGTTCTTTAATGCCGACATGGTGAAATTGGTAGACACGCTATCTTGAGGGGGTAGTGGCGCAAGCTGTGTGAGTTCGAGTCTCACTGTCGGCACCAAGTTCAAATCATCGCCGCAATAAATTTGCGGCGATTTCATTGGAAGTATGGCGAACGCAGCCTACACTTCCATAGCGCAAGCAGCACTGCATTGTTTTAATCAGGCGGGAGCATCCATGCTCGAAAACTACTTCCCGGTCTTGCTTTTCATGCTGGTTGGGTTGCTGGTGGGTGTTGCACCCATCGCCCTTGGTAAAATTGTCAGTCTCATCCTGGGCACTAATAAGCCCGATGCTGAGAAGCTATCTCCATTCGAGTGTGGCTTTGAAGCTTTTGAGGATGCGCGCATGCAGTTCGATGTGCGTTACTACCTTGTGGCCATTCTGTTTATTCTGTTCGACCTTGAAGTTGCATTCCTGTTGCCATGGGCGGCGGTGATCAAGGACGTCGGGTTTGCGGGTTATGTGGCCATGATGGTATTCCTCGGGATTCTCGTGGTGGGATTCGTGTACGAATGGATGAAGGGGGCACTGGAATGGGAGTAGCAGAAAATCCCGTCTCTCAGGGCGTAATGGATAAAGGGTTCGTAACAACGACCCTTGACACCGTTATCAACTGGACCCGCACAGGCTCGCTGTGGCCGATGACATTTGGTTTGGCATGCTGTGCGGTTGAGATGATGCACGCAGGCGCATCCCGTTACGATCTTGATCGTTTCGGTATTGTGTTTCGCCCAAGTCCGCGGCAGTCCGATCTGATGATCGTTGCCGGCACCCTGTGCAATAAGATGGCTCCGGCTCTGCGCAAGGTGTATGACCAGATGCCAGAACCTCGCTGGGTGCTTTCCATGGGTTCTTGCGCAAATGGTGGGGGTTACTACCATTATTCTTACTCGGTTGTTCGCGGGTGTGATCGCATTGTTCCGGTTGATGTATACGTCCCGGGATGTCCGCCGACCGCCGAAGCGTTGTTGTACGGTCTGATCCAGTTGCAAAACAAGATCAAGCGTACCAATACAATCGCTCGCTAAGCCTTGTAACCGACACAGAATATCATGGCGACCAAACTAGAAACCCTGCAACAGTCCCTCCAGCAATCGCTGGGCGACAAGATTGTTTCGCTGACCAGCCGTCTTGGTGAGTTGACCCTGGTTGTACGTCCAACGGATTGGGATGATGTAGCCCGTGTCCTGTGTGACGGTCAATCGTTTCTCTTCAAATCATGCGTTGATGCCTGCGGTGTAGACTATTCCGCTTACGGTGACGGTGCATGGGAAGGCAAGCGATTCGCAACGGTCTATCATCTACTCTCCGTTGCGCACAATCAACGTTTGCGCGTTCGTGTTTTCAGTGATGACGACCAGTATCCTACCGTGTCTTCTATGGTTACGGTATGGCCGTCCATCAATTGGTACGAGCGTGAAGCGTTTGATTTGTATGGCATCGTCTATGTTGGTCACCCGGATTTACGTCGTATCCTGACTGACTACGGTTTCGTTGGTCACCCGTTCCGCAAAGATTTTCCGCTGTCCGGCCATGTGGAAATGCGTTACGACGCAGAGCTTGGCCGTGTCGTGTATCAGCCTGTCAGCATTGAGCCCCGGGAAAATACACCGCGCATCATCCGGGAGGAGAACTACGGTGTCTGAAATCAAGAATTACACTCTGAACTTTGGCCCGCAGCACCCGGCAGCGCACGGTGTGCTGCGTTTGGTGCTTGAGTTGGATGGTGAGGTGGTGCAACGAGCAGATCCGCATATCGGTCTGCTGCATCGTGCAACCGAAAAGCTGGCAGAGCACAAGACATTCCTGCAATCCGTGCCATATATGGATCGTCTGGACTATGTGTCCATGATGGCGAATGAGCACGCGTACTGCATGGCAATTGAAAAGCTGCTCGGTATCGATGTGCCGGTGCGCGCTCAGTATATCCGTGTGATGTTCGATGAAATCACCCGGATTTTGAACCATCTGATGTGGATTGGTGCGCACGGCCTGGATTGTGGCGCAATGACGATCTTCTTGTACGCTTTCCGCGAACGTGAAGATCTGATGGATTGCTATGAGGCTGTCTCCGGTGCACGTATGCATGCGGCGTATTACCGTCCGGGTGGGGTCTATCGTGATCTGCCGGATAGCATGCCGCAGTACGAAGCATCCAAGGTGCGAAATGCTGCAGAAATCAAGCGTCTGAATGAGAATCGTCAGGGTTCCTTGCTCGATTTCATCGAAGATTTCACCAATCGCTTCCCCAAATACGTCGACGAATACGAAACCCTGCTGACCGACAATCGTATCTGGAAGCAGCGTACCGTAGGGATCGGCGTGGTGTCTCCGGAGCGCGCCCTGCAACTCGGGTTTACCGGTGCAATGCTGCGTGGTTCTGGCGTGGCTTGGGATTTGCGCAAAAAGCAGCCGTACGAAGTGTACGATAAGCTTGATTTTGACATTCCAGTTGGCGTCAATGGCGATTGTTATGACCGCTATCTGGTGCGTGTCGAAGAAATGCGCCAGTCCAACCGAATTATCAAGCAGTGTATTGATTGGCTCCGTAAGAATCCTGGCCCGGTCATCGTAGACAACCACAAGGTTGCACCGCCTAAGCGCGAGTCGATGAAGAGCAATATGGAAGAGCTGATCCACCACTTCAAGCTGTTTACTGAAGGTATGCATGTCCCGGCTGGTGAGGCATATGCCAGTGTGGAACATCCGAAGGGTGAATTCGGTATCTATCTGGTGTCTGATGGCGCCAATAAGCCGTACCGCCTGAAGATTCGTGCGCCGGGCTATTGCCATCTGGCTGCGCTGGATGAAATGGCGCGTGGACACATGCTGTCAGACGTGGTGGCGATTATCGGCACCCAGGATATCGTATTTGGTGAGGTTGACCGCTGATGCTTTCCCAAGATTCTCTTGCCCAGATTGATCGCGAGGTCGCCAAGTATCCGGCAGACCAGAAGCGTTCGGCCACCATGTCCGCGCTGCGGATTGCGCAGGTTGAAAAGGGTTGGTTGTCGACAGACACCATCAAGTTCGTAGCAGACTATCTGGGCATTGCACCCATGGCTGCACACGAAGTGGCGACTTTCTACAATATGTACGATAAGAAGCCAGTTGGTCGTCATAAGCTGACTGTGTGTACCAATTTGCCATGTGCGCTTTCAGGTGGTGCCGATGCCGGTGAATACCTGAAGAAAAAGCTGGGTGTTGGCTTTGGTGAAACAACGGCTGATGGTCGTTATACGCTGGTTGAGGGTGAGTGCATGGGTGCATGTGGTTATGCGCCGGTCATGCTGGTCAACAACCATTCCATGTGCAATCACATGACGCCAGATGCGATTGATCGCAAGCTGGCTGAACTCGAGTAAGACGGATAGCGCGATGACCGTTTACGTTAAAGGCATCATTTTCGAAGGCGTTGATTTCGATGATCCGAATTGCTGGACTCTCGACGCCTATGTGAAGCGTGGTGGTTATGCCGCCCTGCGTAAAATCCTCGATGAAAAAATCACGCAGGACGCTGTGATTGCAGAGATGAAGACTTCATCCCTGCGTGGTCGTGGCGGCGCAGGTTTCCCGACTGGCCTGAAGTGGAGCTTCATGCCCCGCAGCTTTCCGGGCGACAAGTATCTCGTCTGCAATACAGATGAGGGCGAACCTGGCACCTTCAAGGACAAGGACATCATTCAGCTGAACCCGCATGCACTGATCGAAGGGATGATCATTGCGGGTTACGCCATGGGTATCAAGGTTGGTTACAACTATATCCACGGTGAGATTTTTGAAGATTACCTGCGTTTTGAAGCTGCGCTGGAAGAGGCGCGTAAAGCTGGCTTCTTAGGCCAGAATATTCTGGGTACAGACTTCTGTTTCGAACTGCATGCGCATCATGGTTATGGCGCGTACATCTGTGGTGAAGAAACAGCTTTGCTGGAATCGCTTGAAGGCAAGAAGGGGCAGCCGCGATTCAAGCCGCCTTTCCCGGCAAGTTTTGGTCTGTATGGCAAGCCTACCACCATCAATAACACCGAAACATTTGCATCGGTGCCGTATATCATCCGTGAAGGTGGTCAGAAGTTCCTGGAACTTGGCAAACCGAACAATGGCGGCACCAAGCTGTTCTCGGTATCGGGTCATGTGAATCGTCCGGGTAACTATGAAATTCCACTGGGCACCCCGTTCTCCGAATTGCTGGAAATGTGCGGTGGGATGCGTGGCGGCAAGAAGCTGAAGGCAGTGATCCCTGGTGGATCGTCTGCGCCGGTTCTGCCTGCACACATCATGATGGAATGCACCATGGACTACGACAGCATCTCCAAAGCGGGGTCGATGCTGGGTTCAGGTGCCGTGATCGTGATGGATGAAACAGTTTGTATGGTCAAGGCGCTGCGTCGTCTGTCCTACTTCTACTACGAAGAGTCCTGTGGTCAGTGTACGCCGTGCCGTGAAGGTACTGGCTGGCTGTACCGTGTGGTCGATCGCATCGAAAATGGCTTGGGTCGTCCGGAAGATCTGGAGCTGCTCGAATCAGTTGGCAAAAACATCGCGGGTCGTACCATTTGTGCCCTGGGTGATGCTGCTGTGATGCCGGTACAAGGGATGCTGCGTCACTTCCGTGACGAATTCCAGTACCACATCGACAACAAGAAATGCATTGTGCCTGGCTTCTGAGCCGGCACATTCTGAAACTTACGAAGAAGCCCTGGCCGACCGATCATGCTAGAAATCGAAATCGACGGTAAGAAACTGACGGTACCTGACGGTAGCACGGTAATCGAGGCAGCCCGCGCAAACGGGACCTATATTCCGCATTTCTGCTACCACAAGAAGCTGTCAATTGCGGCAAACTGCCGCATGTGTCTTGTGCAAGTTGAGAAGGCACCAAAGCCGCTGCCTGCCTGTGCTACTCCAGTCACGGATGGCATGAAGGTATTCACGCATTCCGACATGGCCGTTAAGGCCCAGCAGGGTGTGATGGAGTTCCTGCTGATCAATCACCCGCTGGATTGCCCGATCTGCGATCAGGGTGGGGAATGTCAGTTGCAGGATCTGGCAGTTGGATACGGCGGCAGTGCTTCTCGTTATGAAGAAGACAAGCGTGTTGTGTCCAATAAGGATCTAGGTCCGCTGATTTCTACTGACATGACCCGTTGCATCCATTGCACGCGTTGTGTACGTTTCACCGAGGAAATCGCTGGACTGCAAGAAATTGGAATGGCTCATCGTGGTGAGCATTCTGAAATTATGTCCTTTGTCGGTATGACGGTCGATTCAGAAATCTCCGGCAATGTCATCGATTTGTGCCCGGTAGGCGCGCTGACCTCCAAGCCATTCCGTTACACAGCGCGTACGTGGGAACTGTCACGTCGCAAGAGTGTGAGTCCGCACGATGGTCTCGGCGCAAATCTGGTGGTTCAGGTGAAGCAGAATCGCGTGATGCGCGTGCTGCCGCTAGAAAACGAATCGGTAAACGAATGCTGGATTGCCGACCGTGATCGTTTCTCCTACGAAGCACTGAACAGTGCGGATCGTCTGCAAAAACCGATGCTGAAGCAAGGCGGTCAGTGGATTGAAACTGACTGGCAGACAGCGCTGGAATACGTTGCTAATGGATTGAAATCCGTCGTGCGCGATCATGGAGCAGATTCGGTCGCCGCAGTAGGTTCCGCACATTCCACCATCGAAGAATTGTTCCTGCTGAATAAGCTGGTGCGTGGCGGTCTTGGTGTGGATGCCGTCGACACACGCGGTCGTGAGTCGGATAGCCGTCTGGCTTCTGCGCAGGCCGGTGTGAGCTGGCTGGGTCAAACCATTTCTTCCTTGGCAGCATCGAGTGCTGTGCTGGTTGTTGGTTCGAACCTGCGCAAGGAACAACCGCTGATCGCACAGCGTCTGCGTCATACTGTTAAGCATGGCGGCAAGCTGTCCATTCTGGCACTGGCCGACGACAACCTGCTGTGCAAGGTCGAAAACAAACTGATCGTTCGCGCAGACCAACTGGTTGAGTCGCTCGCGTCAGTTGTGAAGGCGGCTGCGGAAATCAAAGGCGCAATATTGCCGGCGGGTGTCGAATCGGCACACGTTTCCGATACGGCGCGTCGGATCGCTCAATCATTGATTGAAGCCGCACAAACTGAAGGTAAGCATGCCAGTGTGGTGTTCGGCAATCTGGCCGCAAACCATCCCCGTGCCGCGGAACTTGCGGTGCTTGGTAATCAACTGTCTGAGTTGACTGGTGCAACGTTCGGCTGGATGTCGGCTGCAGCAAACACGGTTGGTGCACAGATTGTCAGCCTGTCCAAACAGCCTGCAGCTTTTGCAAAAGCACGTAAGGCATTTGTACTGTTTGGCGCTGAGGCAATCGATGCGGCAAATACTGCCCAGGCTCAGACCGCACTGAGTCAGGCCGAAATGGTTGTTGTCGCATCACCGTTCAAGCACAGCCTGGATGTCGCGGATGTGCTGCTGCCAATTGCACCGTTTAGCGAAACGGCCGGTACCTTTGTGAATATGGAAGGTTTGCCGCAGTCTTTCAATGGTGTGGTGAAGCCGCTTGGTGATACCCGTCCAGGTTGGAAGGTATTGCGCGTTCTCGGCAACCTGCTGGGGCTCAATGGCTTCGATTATGAAACGGCTGAAGCTGTACGCGTTGAAGCGCTGCCGCAAGGTGCGGACTCTGTTAAGTCACTGCTGAATAATGCGGTTAATTCAGTCGGTATTCAGTTGAATGCCACATCTGGCTTGGTTCGCTTGGGTGAAGTCCCGATTTATCAGTCTGATGCATTGGTGCGCCGTGCGCCTTCCTTGCAGGCGACTAAGGATGCTGCTGCGCCTGTGGTGGGGGTGTCTGCCTCTACTGCTGCGACGCTGGGTCTGAAGGATGGCCAGCAGGTGCGTGTGAAGCAGGATGGTGAAGTTGTACTGCCACTTGTAATCGATACGACACTGCCTGAAGGTGTGGTTCGTGTGGCCGCCGGACATCCTGCTACGGCTGTACTCGGAGCTGCATTCGGCAATCTGACTGTTGCTGGTGCGTGAGGAACAGAACAATGATCGAAACAATGCATAATGGCTTGATCTCGATGTTAGGCGCTACGGGCGGTGAGACCGCTTGGGCGCTCATCAAGATTATTCTGATTGTTGCCCCGCTGTTTGGTTGTGTTGCCTACCTGACGCTCGCAGAACGTAAGGTGATTGGTTACATCCAGATCCGTATTGGCCCGAATCGTGTGGGTCCGTTCGGTTTGCTGCAACCGATCGCCGATGGTATCAAACTGCTACTGAAGGAAATCATTTCGCCGACCAAAGCGTCGACCGGTTTGTATTTCTTTGCGCCGATCATGGTTTTGGCGCCGTCGCTCGCTGCTTGGGCAGTCGTACCGTTTGCTCCGGAAGTGGTGCTGGCTAATGTGAATGCCGGTCTGCTGTATGTGATGGCAATTACCTCACTCGGTGTGTATGGCATCATTGTCGCGGGCTGGGCTTCAAACTCGAAATATGCCTTCCTTGGTGCGATGCGAGCTTCTGCTCAGGTGATTTCCTACGAACTGGCGATGGGTTTCGCACTGGTTGGCGTACTCATGGTGTCAGGCAGTCTGAATCTGACTGAAATCGTGAATGGTCAGGCCAAGGGTATTGCCGGTGGCTCGATCTTTTCATGGAACTGGTTGCCGCTGTTCCCGCTCTTTCTGGTCTATTTGATTTCGGGCATTGCCGAAACGAATCGTGCGCCATTTGACGTGACCGAAGGTGAGTCGGAAATCGTTGCCGGACATATGATCGAGTATTCAGGCATGAGTTTTGCCCTGTTCTTCCTGGGTGAATATGCCAACATGATCCTGATTGCAATCATGACATCGATCATGTTCCTTGGAGGCTGGTTGTCACCATTGCCTGCAAGCATGGGCATGCTGGGTGCTTCGAGTTTTGTCTGGCTTGCTCTCAAGACAGCGTTTATTCTGTTCTGTTTCCTGTGGTTCCGTGCGACTTTCCCTCGATATCGCTATGACCAGGTGATGCGTTTGGGCTGGAAGATTTTCATCCCCGTCACGCTGGTATGGATCGTGGTGGTGGCAACCTGGATGCAAACGTCTTACTCACTGTGGTAATCGGGAACGAGACTGAAACATGGAAAAGATTCATCACTTCTTCAAGTCCTTCCTGCTGTTCGAGCTGGTCAAGGGCCTTGCACTGACAGGTCGCTACCTGTTCCAGCGCAAGATTACGGTGCAGTTTCCGGAAGAAAAAACACCTTACAGCCCGCGTTTCCGTGGTCTGCATGCACAACGCCGATACGCCAATGGCGAAGAGCGTTGCATTGCTTGTAAGCTGTGTGAGGCAGTTTGTCCGGCGATGGCCATTACGATCGAGTCCGAGGTGCGTGACGATGGCACTCGTCGTACCTCCCGATACGATATCGATCTGACCAAGTGCATCTTCTGTGGGTTCTGTGAAGAAGCTTGTCCGGTCGATGCCATCGTGGAAACGCATGTGTACGAATACCACGGCGAAAAACGTGGTGATCTGTACTACACCAAGCCGATGTTGCTAGCTGTTGGCGATCGGTACGAAGCAGATATTGCGAAAGCACGTGCGGCTGACGCGAAGTATCGCTGAGTGGAAAACTGTTCAACTTTTAACTATGGGACGTAGCGGAATATCATGACGCTTACTACCGCCGTGTTCTACCTGTTCGCAGCCATCCTGCTGGGCTCTGCCCTCAGAGTGATTACTGCGCGCAATCCGGTGCATGCTGCACTGAGTCTGGTGCTATCGTTTTTCACCGCATCTGTTTTGTGGATGTTGATCGAGGCTGAATTCCTCGCCATTTCCCTTGTGCTTGTTTACGTGGGCGCGGTGATGGTGCTTTTCCTCTTCGTGGTGATGATGCTGGACATTAATTTCGAAGAGTTGCGTAAGGGATTCTGGAGCTATCTGCCAACTGCAGCAGTTGTTGGTGGGATCATGGCAGTTGAAATGCTGGCAGTTCTTCTGACGCGTGACACTGGTCTCGGCGGTTATGGTGCAGTGGCGCCAATTCCAGCCGGTGAAACAAATCTGCATCAACTTGGTGTGCCGATCTACACCCATTACCTGTTCCCGTTTGAACTGGCTGCGGTGTTGCTGGTTGTGGCGATCATTGCTGCGATTTCCTTGACGGTTCGTAAGCGGAAAAATACTCGCTATCTCAACCCGGCAGATCAGATTGCGGTCAAGAAGGCGGATCGAGTGCGTATCGTCAAGATGGCCGCTGAAGTCGAAGTGGTTGAACAAGTCGATGCCGATAAGCCGGCTGCGTAACTGGAAAGCACAAGGATACCTATCGTGACTTTGACCCATTACCTTGTACTTGCAGCATTGCTGTTTGCCGTTGCAGTGTTTGGCATTTTCATGAATCGCAAAAACATCATTGTGTTGCTGATGGCGATTGAGTTGATGTTGCTGGCGGTGAATATCAATTTCGTCGCGTTTTCCAAGTTCCTCGGCAACGTAGACGGACAGATTTTCGTGTTCTTTATTTTGACGGTTGCAGCAGCGGAATCTGCCATTGGTCTGGCGATTCTGGTGGTGCTGTTCCGTAACCTGCGTTCGATCAACGTGCAGGATCTGGGTTCCCTGAAGGGATAACCCGGTCTTTGGCGGTGTTGCTTCTAGCAGCACCTTGCAGCGAAACGTGGCCACGAAAGTGGCCTGAAGAAAACAGATTAGATTGCCTGCAATCATGGATAAACCGACGCTTTACTTGTTGATCCCACTCTTTCCCCTGTTCGGGGCGATTCTGGCTGGCCTTTTTGGCCGCCTGATCGGACGAGCTGGTGCGCACACTGTCACGATTCTAGGTGTGGCCGCCGCGTGCGTATGCTCGATCAACGTCCTCTGGGATTTGATGCACGGTGGTGCTGCTTACAATGGCAATGTGTATACCGCGCTGACTATTGATGGGATCGATGTCAATGTCGGTTTCCTGGTGGATAAGCTGACTGCCATGATGATGGTTGTGGTGACGTTCGTATCACTGATGGTTCACCTGTACACCATCGGCTACATGCATGACGATCCTGGGTATCAGCGTTTCTTCAGCTACATTTCTTTGTTTACCTTCTCCATGCTGATGCTGGTGATGAGTAACAACTTCGTGCAGTTGTTCTTTGGCTGGGAAGCAGTGGGTTTGGTGTCCTACTTGCTGATCGGTTTCTGGTATACACGCCCGACAGCCATTTTTGCCAATCTCAAGGCGTTCCTGGTTAACCGCGTTGGTGACTTTGGTTTCCTGCTGGGCATTGGTCTTGTACTGACCCATTTCGGCACATTTGATTACAAACAGGTATTCGATCAGCTGCAAGGTAGCCAGGCTGCCATCTGGCAAGCCAAGACAATCTCCATATTTTCAGGCGTGCAATGGCCATTGCTCGCAGTAACATGTATTTTGCTGTTCGTCGGCGCGATGGGTAAGTCGGCTCAGTTTCCGCTGCATGTGTGGCTTCCAGATTCGATGGAAGGTCCAACTCCAATTTCCGCGTTGATTCACGCTGCAACAATGGTAACTGCCGGGATCTTCATGGTCGCTCGTATGTCGCCGATCTATGAACTGTCCGATGTTGCACTGAATTTTGTGATGGTGATCGGTGCCATTACAGCGTTGTTCATGGGATTTCTGGGGATCATCCAGAACGATATCAAGCGCGTGGTAGCGTATTCGACGTTGTCTCAGCTTGGTTACATGACGATCGCTCTTGGCGCTTCAGCCTACTCAGTAGCGGTTTTCCATCTGATGACTCACGCATTCTTCAAGGCACTGTTGTTCCTTGGTGCCGGCTCCGTCATCATGGGTATGCATCACGATCAGGACATCCGTAACATGGGTGGTCTGAGCAAGTATATGCGCATTACCTGGTTCACCTCACTGATTGGTTCGCTCGCTTTGATTGGTACGCCGTTCTTCTCCGGCTTCTATTCGAAGGATTCCATCATTGAGGCAGTCAAGGCTTCGCATCTCGCCGGCTCGTCCTTTGCGTATGCTGCAGCTGTGATTGGCGTATTTGTTACTGCTTTCTATTCCTTCCGTATGTACTTCCTGGTCTTCCATGGCGAGGAACGCTTCGGTAAAGCACATGATGACCATCACGGTCACGACGATCATGGCGATGACCATCACCACGGTCTGGCTCCGGGCGAAAAGCCGCATGAGTCGCCATGGGTGGTGACTGTACCGCTGATTGCGCTGGCAATCCCTTCGCTGCTGATTGGCTACTTCGCAATCGAACCGATGCTGTATGGCGATTTCTTCCAGAACATCATCTATAGCGGTGCGCATCCGGTGATGGAAGAAATGACTCATGAATTCCATCATCAATTCCATGATGCTGCGGGTATGGCTCTGCACTCATTCACCAGCCTGCCGTTTATTCTGGCACTGAGCGGCGTGTTGGTTGCATGGTTCTTCTATCTGAAGGCACCGCAGATTCCTGCCAAGATTAAGCAAATGTCCGGGCCGCTGTTCACGCTGCTGGAAAACAAGTACTACATGGATCATCTGTATATTCAGGGTTTTGCTGCCTTCGGACGAGGTGTTGGCAAGGTCTTCTGGAAGCTTGGTGACACCATGCTGATCGACGGATTGTTCGTGAATGGCGCAGCCAAACTGGTTGCGGTGTTCTCCAGCGTTACCCGTCGCCTGCAGTCCGGTTACATCTATCACTATGCATCGGCCATGATTGTGGGTGTGCTGGTGTTCTTGGGATGGTGGCTGTGGCATGGCAATTTCGCGCTGGGTTTCTGACCGGCTAGATAATCGAAAATTGATAAACCTGGGTAAGAGTGGATATGTCTGAACATCTGTTGAATCTGGCGATCTGGGTACCGATAGCGGCCGGTCTGCTGGTTCTGGCTACCGGGGGTGATCGCAACGCCGGTATTGCCAGAGTGTTGGCCTTGCTTGGCGCCCTTGCGGGTTTGGTGGTGACGTTCCCGTTGTTCACCGAATTTGCCGCTTTGCACGGTGGCCCCCAGTTCGAATTCGTTCGGGACTGGATTCCAGCCTTTAACGTCAAATACCATCTTGGCGTTGATGGTTTGTCCATGTTCTTCGTGATCCTGAATGCGTTCACAACACTGCTGGTTGTAATTGCTGGGTGGCAGGTGATTGAGAAGCGAGTCGCGCATTACATGGCCGCCTTCCTGATCATGTCTGGTCTGATCAACGGCGCGTTCGCGTCGCTGGATGCCATTCTGTTTTACTGCTTCTTCGAAGCGATGCTGATTCCGCTCTACCTGATTGTTGGTGTGTGGGGAGGTCCGAATCGTGTGTATGCGGCAATCAAGTTGTTCCTGTACACACTGATGGGTTCGCTGCTGTTGCTGGTTTCGTTTATCTACTTGTATTTCAAGGCTGGCAATACCTTCGACGTATACGCATTCCACCGTCTGCCACTGAGCCTGACTGAGCAAGGCTGGTTGATGATTGCATTCTTCCTGGCATTTGCCGTGAAGGTGCCAATGTTCCCGGTACATACCTGGTTGCCGGATGCGCACGTTGAAGCACCTACTGGTGGTTCCATGGTGCTGGCAGCGATTACGCTGAAGCTTGGCGCATACGGTTTCCTGCGATTTGGCTTGCCGATTGCACCGGATGCTGCGCGTGAATGGGGTTGGATTATTGTTGTACTGTCACTGATTGCGATTGCTTATATTGGTCTGATCGCTTTAGTGCAGAAGGACATGAAGAAGCTGGTTGCATATTCCTCAATCTCGCACATGGGCTTTGCCACGCTGGGGATGTTCATGTTCCTGAATGGTGCGCCGACGACATATGGCCTTGAAGGTGCACTGATCCAGATGATTTCCCACGGCTTCGTATCCGCCGCGATGTTCTTCTGTATTGGCGTCATGTATGACCGTGTTCATTCCCGCAAGATTTCGGATTACGGTGGTGTGGTAAATACCATGCCGAAGTTTGCAGCATTTTTCCTGCTGTTTTCCATGGCAAATTGCGGTCTGCCGGCAACCTCCGGTTTCTGGGGCGAGTTCCTGGTAATCGTCGGTGCAGTTAAGGTGAACTTCTGGTACGCATTCGTGGCCGGTACCACTTTGCTGTTCGGTGCAGCTTACACACTGTGGATGTACAAGCGCGTTGTGTTTGGTGAAGTGGCAAACGAACATGTTGCCGAGTTGAAGGATGTTAATCTCCGCGAATTTGCGGTACTGGCTGTCCTCGCAGTCGCTGTGCTGGGTCTGGGTCTTTATCCGGAAGTGATCAGCTCCAAGCTGCATACAAGCGTGGATTCCCTGATTTGGCAGGTTCAGCAGAGCAAGTTGCCTGCACCTGGCATGCATCAGTAACCGGCGGCTAGATAAGCGAATAAGGAAACAAACAACATGACGTGGGCTACTTTGAATCTGATGCCTGTGCTGCCGGAAATCTGGCTGCTGTGCGCGGCGTCAGCGATCATGCTGATTGATCTGTTCATTAGTGATGAACAAAGGGACGTGACCTTTCTGCTCACGCTCGTGACGTTAGGTGTAGCGGGTCTGTTGACCGCCAATGGCTACAGTTTGGTGCCACGCCCAGCATTTGAAGGGATGGTGGTCGCCGATGCAATGTCCGATATTCTCAAGCTGGGTATGTATGTTGGCGTGGGTCTGGTGGTAATTTACGGCCGCTCCTACGCAAAGGCGCGCGGAATTTTCCGTGGTGAGTTCTTTACACTCACACTGTTCGCGCTGCTTGGCATGATGGTAATGGCGTCGAGCAATAATCTGCTGACACTGTATGTCGGTCTGGAGTTACTCTCTCTGTCCCTCTACGCACTGGTTGCAATTCAACGTGACTCGGCGACGGCAACCGAAGCATCCATGAAGTACTTTGTACTGGGTGCGCTGGCCTCCGGTATGTTGCTGTATGGCATGTCCATGATTTACGGTGCCACCGGTTCGCTCGACCTGCATGTGATTGCACAGCATATCGCTGCTGGTGCCAATCGTACCTTGCTGGTGTTCGGTCTGGTCTTTCTGGTTGCAGGTATCGCTTTCAAGCTGGGCAATGTGCCGTTCCATATGTGGGTACCTGACGTGTACCAAGGTGCGCCTACCGTTGTAACGATGTTGCTGGGTTCGGCGCCCAAGCTCGCTGCCTTTGCTTTCGTCATCCGTTTACTGGTTGTGGGTCTGGGTGCGTTGCAGAAAGACTGGCAGGGCATGCTGATTGTGCTGGCAGTGCTATCTCTCGGTATTGGTAATATTGTCGCCATTTCGCAAACCAATATTAAGCGCATGTTTGCATACTCCACCATCTCCCACATGGGGTTCCTGCTCCTGGGTATCTTGGCGGGTACTGCGCATGGTTATGCGGCTTCCATGTTCTATGCAATTGTTTACATGCTGATGGCCGCTGCAGGTTTTGGTTCGGTCATGCTGCTGTCCCGCGCGGGTTTCGAGGCTGACAACATCTCTGATTTCAAGGGGCTGGCCAAGCGAAGCCCATGGTTTGCGCTGATGGTGCTGTTCGTCATGTTCTCGATGGCAGGTATTCCGGTCTTCTCCGGTTTCTTCGCCAAGCTGGCAGTCATCCAGGCCGTTGTCGAAGTTGGTATCAAGTGGCTGGCTGTTGTCGCTGTGATCTTCTCCCTGATTGGTGCGTTCTACTATCTGCGTGTCGTCAAGGTGATGTTTATGGATGAGGCGACTGATGATGCTCCGCTGCAAGTGACGCTGGATATGCGCCTTGTGCTGTCGGCGAACGTCTTGCTGATCCTGGTGCTTGGTCTGGTTCCACAGCCATTGCTGAGCCTGTGCTACGAATCTGTTCGACAATCACTCGGGATGCTCTGAGCGTGACTGGTGCAATCTTCATTACATTGGCGGCCTTGGCCGCCAATTTTCCATTTTTCAGCGAGAAAATATTCTTCGTCTATACCGCCGAAAGTGGGCATAAGGCCTTTTCGTGGCGCTTGGCCGAGATGCTGTCTCTGTATCTGTTCGTTGGATTGATCGGTATCTGGCTGGAAAGTCGGCTTGGACCTGTGCAAACCCAGCATTGGCAGTTTTATGCTACTTCCTTTGCACTTTTCATCGTATTTGCATGGCCAGGGTTTGTTTGGCGCTATTTCTGGAAGCGCACAGACAAAGGGTAAGGTGAAGTTTCTTTTTGCTAAGTCATTGAATTAAATGTTATTGGATTGTCTTTAGGAAAAAATGTTGAAAATATGCTTGCGCGATACAAAAGTGTTGTGTAGAATGCGCAGCTCCTCAGGCACGTAGCTCAGCTGGTTAGAGCACCACCTTGACATGGTGGGGGTCGTTGGTTCGAGTCCAATCGTGCCTACCAAACATAGGAAATTCAGAAATGTTACGAACTACAACATCCGTTGTTGGCTAAAAAGTCGCGCGGAGTCGTTTGTCTGAATTTCAAAAAAGTGCGGCTAGTCCGCACTTTTTTTTCGTCCAAAGCTTTTAAAATCTTTCAGAGTCGGGGAAATATCATGCCAGTGGTTACTTTGCCGGATGGCTCGCAACGTCAATATGATCAACCGCTGCGCGTTGCTGATGTGGCCGCCAGCATCGGTGCAGGCCTTGCACGTGCAGCGCTGGCAGGCAAGGTGGATGGCAAGCTGGTTGATACGTCATACGTGATTGATCGTGATGTTCAGCTTGCGATTGTGACGGACAAGGATGCGGATGGTCTTGAGGTGATTCGTCACTCGACCGCCCACTTGCTTGCCTATGCAGTGAAGCAGTTGTTCCCGGAAGCTCAGGTCACCATTGGTCCGGTCATTGAAAATGGCTTTTACTATGACTTTGCGTACAAGCGCCCCTTTACGCCGGAGGATCTGCTCGCCATTGAAAAGAAGATGGCTGAGCTTGCGAAGGCGGATATCCCTGTAGAACGCTATGAATTGTCTCGTGATGAGGCGGTTGCCTACTTCAATGGTATCGGCGAGAAGTACAAGGCCGAGATCATTGAAAGCATCCCGAGTAATGAGGCTTTGTCACTGTATCGCGAGGGTGACTTTACCGATCTCTGTCGCGGCCCTCATGTTCCTTCCACCAGCAAGCTGAAAGTCTTCAAGTTGATGAAGGTTGCGGGTGCGTACTGGCGTGGCGACAGCAAGAATGAGATGTTGCAGCGCATTTACGGTACTGCCTTTGCGAAGAAGGAAGATCTGGACCAGTATCTGTTTATGCTGGAAGAGGCAGAAAAGCGCGATCACCGTAAGCTCGGTAAGCAGCTCGATCTGTTCCACCTTCAGGATGAAGCGCCGGGCATGGTTTTCTGGCATCCGAAAGGCTGGCAGCTGTGGCAATCCATTGAGCAGTTCATTCGTGCCAAGTTGCGCAAAGCCGACTATCAGGAAGTGCGTACACCGCAGATGATGGATGTGACTCTGTGGAAGAAGTCGGGTCACTGGCAGAACTATCAAGAAAACATGTTCATCACCGAGTCCGAAAAGCGCGACTATGCGGTGAAGCCGATGAACTGCCCCGGCCACATCCAGATTTTCCGCTCAGGTCATCATTCGTATCGCGATCTGCCGCTGCGCTATGCCGAGTTTGGTTCGTGTCACCGTAATGAGCCAGGTGGTGCACTGCATGGCATCATGCGCGTGCGTGGCTTTGTGCAGGATGATGGCCATATCTTCTGTACTGAAGAGCAGATTAATGCCGAGGTGAAGAGCTTCCACCAGTTCACCATGAGCGTGTACGACACATTTGGCTTTGATAATGTCCAGATCAAGCTCGCACTGCGCCCGGAAAAGCGTCTTGGTACCGAGGAGACTTGGGATCGGGCGGAAGAGGGTATGCGTGAGGCGTTGCGATCCTGCGGTGTCGAGTGGATCGAGTTGCCGGGCGAGGGGGCATTCTATGGCCCCAAGATCGAATATCATGTGAAGGATGCGCTGGGGCGCTCATGGCAGTGCGGTACGATGCAGCTCGATTTCATGATGCCGGAGAATCTGGATTGTGAATATGTGGCTGACGATAACAGCCGCCGACGGCCGGTCATGCTTCATCGCGCAGCACTCGGTTCGCTGGAGCGTTTCATCGGTATTTTGATCGAAAACCATGCTGGGGCCTTCCCGTTCTGGCTGTCGCCGATTCAAGCCGTTGTCATGAGTATCAGTGAACATCAGGCTGATCGTGCTCAAGAAGTGACCGCGCAATTGCGTGAAGCGGGATTCCGTGTCGAGTCAGACTTGAGAAATGACAAAATTAGCTATAAAATTCGGGAACATAGCTTGCAGAAGCTTCCCTATCAGCTTGTGATTGGTGATAAGGAAAAAGCAGGCGGCGTAGTTGCCGTGCGTTCCCGTGGTGGTGAGGATCTCGGTCAGATGTCGGTGGAGCAGTTGATTGCCCGCTGGCGTGCCGAAACCCCGATCATCTAATTCGATTGGTCTAAGGGCCGATGCGGGCGCGCGGCATTTATTTTGCCGCCGTCCGACTATATGTTTTGGGAGTAACGACGATAGCAGCTCCAGAAAAAGAGCCGCGGATCAACGGTGAAATCACCGCACGCGAAATCCGCTTGCAAGGCGACGACGGCGAACAGCTGGGTATTGTAACTTTGTCTCAGGCACTGCAGATGGCTGAGGAACGTGAGGTTGATCTCGTTGAGATTGCGCCGAACGCTCAGCCGCCTGTGTGCCGATTGATGGACTACGGCAAGTTCAAGTACCGCGAAAGCAAAAAGCGCCACGAGCAAAAGCTGAAGCAAAAGCAGGTGCAGATCAAGGAAGTGAAGCTGCGTCCTGGTACCGATGAAAACGATTACCAAGTGAAACTGAAGGCTTTGGTGCGTTTCCTGGAAGAAGGCGATAAGGCAAAGGTGACTTTGCGTTTCCGCGGCCGTGAAATGGCTCACCAGGAAATCGGTCTGGCTCAGCTGAAGCGGATCGAAGCCGATCTGGGTGAACTGGCTGTTGTTGAGCAGTTCCCGAAGCTCGAAGGTCGCCAGATGATCATGATGCTGGGACCGAAAAAGAAATCCTGACGAGCGTGCTTGTCGGATGAGGTAGTGATGAACCTCGCAGGCTGCGTGAGCAGCAAGCCAATCATCACGAAAAGTGTGGTGCCGGGTATTTAAGCGTCAAGTTGTTTGACCACCTTGTGCCAGATATTACTCACAGGAGTTTGTCATGCCAAAGATGAAAACCAAGAGCAGCGCCAAGAAGCGCCTGAAGGTATTGGGCGGTGGCGGCGTTAAGCGCACTAAAGCGTTCAAGCGTCACATCCTGACCAAGAAGACCACTAAGAACAAGCGTCAACTGCGCGGTACCACGATGGTCCACCCGACCAACATGGCTTCCGTACGCGCGATGCTGCCGTACTCTGCTTGATCTTTTAGGAAAAGGAATCCTCCATGCCTCGCGTTAAACGTGGTGTAACAGCTCGCGCTCGTCACAAAAAAGTACTCGCCCTTGCCAAGGGTTTCCGCGGTCGTCGTAAAAACGTATACCGCATTGCCAAGCAAGCGGTAATGAAGGCCGGTCAATACGCATACCGTGACCGTCGTCAGCGCAAGCGCCAATTCCGTCAACTGTGGATCACCCGTATCAATGCAGCTGCACGTGAATTCGGTCTGTCGTACAGCAAGTTCATGAACGGTCTGAAGCGCGCCGCGATCAATGTTGATCGTAAGGTTCTCGCAGATCTGGCCGTGTTTGACAAGGTTGCTTTTGGTGCCCTCGTTGAGAAGGCCAAGGCCAGCCTCGCAGCCTGAGCTAGCAAGAATTGAAAAGGGAGGCGAAAGCCTCCCTTTTTTCATGCTGTGATTTCCAAGTATTGCCTGTCTGCTGACGGGGCGCGCGCCATGCGAATTCGCTTGAGCAACGATTGAGTTCATATCGCCCGCGCATTGAAGGAGTATGACCACCATGAGCCATGTTGATGCCCCGCATGTGAATAGCATTCTGCAAGATGGCCTGAGTGCGCTTGCGGCCACACACGATCCGGTTGAGCTGGAAAACGTCAAGGCACGTTTTCTGGGTAAATCCGGCGCGCTGACCGAATTACTGAAGCAACTGGCAGCGCTGCCGCCAGAAGAAAAACGTGCTCAAGGCGCTGTGATCAATCAGGCCAAGCAGACATTTGAAGCTGCGCTGCAAGGTCGCCGCGACGCGATTGCCGCTGAAAAGCTGGCCAAGCAACTGGAAAGCGAAGCGCTGGATGTGACATTGCCTGGCCGGGGGACACTGGCTGGTGGATTGCACCCGGTGACGCTGGTGCGCGAGCGCATCGTCAATCTGTTCCAGTCTATGGGATTTGAAGTGGCAGATGGCCCGGAAATCGAGTCGGACTGGCATAACTTCGAAGCGCTGAATATCCCGAAGGATCACCCTGCACGTGCAATGCAGGACACCTTCTACGTCGACAACGGCGAAGGTAAGGATCCACTGGTGTTGCGTACCCATACCAGCCCGATTCAGGTTCGCTGGATGCTCGAACATAAGGCGCCAATCAAGATCGTCGCGCCTGGTCGTGTATTCCGTGTGGATTCTGACGCAACGCATTCGCCGATGTTCCATCAAATGGAAGGTCTGTGGGTTGCAGAAGGCGTGAGCTTTGCCGATCTGAAGGCAACGTTGATCGACTTCCTCCGCCGCTTCTTCGAACGCGATGATCTGCAAGTGCGCTTCCGTCCGTCCTTCTTCCCGTTTACCGAACCGTCCGCTGAAGTGGATGTGCTGGGTGAGCGTGGCTGGCTGGAGGTTGGCGGCTGCGGCATGGTGCATCCGAATGTACTGCGCAATGTAGGCATTGATCCGGAAACCAATACAGGTTTTGCATTCGGTATCGGTCTTGATCGTTTTGCCATGCTGTATTACGGCGTGAACGATCTGCGACTGTTCTTTGAAAACGATACTGCTTTCTTGCAGCAGTTCCGTTAAGCCGAATCAACGAGGGATGAATCGATGAAATTCTCTGAAAGCTGGTTGCGTACGCTTGTTGATACGGCGTTGCCGAATGATGAGCTGGCCGAGCTGTTGACCATGGCCGGTTTGGAAGTGGAAGAAAACGAACCTGCTGCACCTGCCTTTACCGGTGTGGTCGTCGCGCAGGTGCTGGAAGTACAAAAGCATGAAAACGCTGAAAAGCTGAACGTCTGCAAGGTGGATGCCGGGCAGGGCGGAGAGCCACTGCAAATTGTCTGTGGCGCACCGAATGTGAAGCCGGGGATCAAGGTGCCGTGTGCGATTGTTGGCGCGGTGCTGCCGGGCGATTTCAAGATTAAAGACGCAAAACTGCGCGGCGTTGAGTCCCGCGGCATGCTGTGCTCGGCTCGCGAACTCGGTGTGAGTGAGGAGAGCGATGGTCTGCTGATTCTGGATGCGGATGCACCTGTTGGGCAGGATTTCCGGACGTTCTATCAGCTCGATGATCGACTGCTGACACTTAAGCTAACACCGAATCGTACCGATTGCCTGAGCCTAAACGGGATTGCCCGCGAAGTGGCTGCGTTGACGGGATCTGCTTTCAAGCCGGTTGAAATCAATGCCGTTGCACCTGTAATTCAGGACAGCCGCAAGGTTGTACTTGAGGCCAAGGATGCCTGTCCGCGTTATACGGGTCGTGTCGTCCGCAATGTGAATGCCGCCGCTGCCACACCGGCATGGATGCGTCGCCGCCTAGAGCGAAGCGGCCTGCGTTCGATCTCGGCACTGGTGGATATCACCAATTACGTGCTGCTCGAACTTGGTCAACCCATGCATGCCTTTGATCACGACAAGCTGAGCGGTGATGTTGTGGTGCGCATGGCCCGTACGGGTGAGTCGCTGGAAGTGTTGAACGGCAAGACGGTCGCGCTGACTGAAGATATGCTTGTGATCGCGGATGCCAATGGCCCGCAGGCCTTGGCCGGCATCATGGGTGGTCAGGCAAGTTCCGTGCAGATTGGTGAAACGCGCGACGTGTTCCTAGAGTCGGCTTTCTTTGCCCCGTCTGTCATTGCAGGCAAGGCACGCCGACTGGGCTTCGGTTCTGATTCAAGCCATCGTTTCGAGCGCGGTATCGACTTTGCTAACTGTGTTCGCGCATTGGAACGCGCCACTGCACTGGTGCTGGAAATCTGCGGTGGCGAAGCCGGTCCGGTCGTTGAGGCTGTCGCCGAGTTGCCTGCTCGTCCGCCGGTCCGTCTGCGCGTTGAGCGTGTGGCCCGCGTGCTGGGTGTGACGCTTCCCAAGGATGAGATTGTTGGCATCCTGTCTCGTCTCGGTCTGGCTGTTGCTGATCAGGACGATCTGATTGTGACGCCGCCTAGCTTCCGCTTCGATATCGAAATCGAGGAAGACTTGATTGAGGAAATCGCACGCGTATTTGGCTACGACAATGTGCCAACCCGTGCGCCGGTATCGAGTCAGGCCATGCTGGCCCGTGATGGACGTGTCCGTCCGGTGATGGCTGTCAAACAGCGCATGGTCGAGCGCGATTATCAGGAAGTGGTGACCTACGCCTTTGTCGAGGAGAGATGGGAGCGTGATTTCGCTGCCAATGTTGACCCGATTCGCCTGATCAATCCGATCGCCAGCCAGATGAGCGTGATGCGATCAACGCTGTTTGGCGGCCTGATTGATAATCTGGCAGGCAATCTGAACCGCAAGCACGAGCGTGTACGTTTATTTGAAGTAGCGCGTGTATTTAGCCGCGAAGGCGAGACGATTCACCAGCCGGAAATGCTGGGCGCTCTGGCATTTGGTAGCCGTCATCCGGAACAGTGGGCAGGGAAGGCAGAACGCATAGATTTCTATGATGTGAAGGCTGATCTGGAAGCCTTGCTGGCACCGGCAGTTGCTACGTTTGAGAAGGTGGCACATCCCGCATTGCACCCTGGACGTGCTGCGCGTGTACTGATCAATGGCGAGGCTGTTGGCGTGATCGGTGAGCTGCATCCTCAGTGGGTGCAGGCTTACGATTTGCCTGCAGCACCAGTCATGTTTGAGATTCAACTGGGTGCGCTGGTGAATCGCGAACTGATTAAGGCTCGTACTGTATCGAAATTCCAACCTGTGCGTCGCGATCTGGCCTTTGTTGTGGATGAAGCAATTGCATTCGCTGATGTGCATGCAACACTGAAGACAACGAGCGGTGCGTTGGTTACTTCGATCGATATCTTCGATGTATATCGAGGGAAAGGTATGCCAGAAGGTAAAAAGAGTCTTGCATTCAAGGTGATATTGCAAGATACTCAGCGCACCCTGACAGATGCAGAGGTTGATTTCGCTATTGCAGCCCTTGTTGCCGCTGTGCAACAGCAGTTTGGTGCTCAATTGCGCAGTTGACATCCGTGCACGGTGAATGCGGGTGCTGGTTTGCCCGATGCGCCGTGCATTTTTTGTCTCCGCAAGATATGTGATGACGTCCTTTGCGACGGCATTTTGTTTCAAGTTTCATGTAGCAAGATCTAGACTTATGACTCTCACCAAAGCCGAACTCGCGGATTTATTGTTCGACAAAGTGGGTCTCAACAAACGTGAGGCCAAAGACATGGTGGAGGCCTTCTTTGAAGAAATCCGCCTTTCGCTAGAATCGGGTGATAGCGTCAAACTCTCCGGTTTTGGCAATTTCCAGTTGCGTGACAAGCCGCAGCGTCCGGGCCGCAACCCCAAGACAGGGGAAGAGATTCCGATCTCCGCACGCCGCGTCGTGACGTTCCATGCCAGTCAGAAGCTGAAGGGAATGGTGGAAGACAATTATGCAAACGGCAAGCTCTCAGCTCCTAACTGAGTTGCCGCCGATTCCAGCTAAGCGCTACTTCACGATCGGTGAGGTCGCCGAGCTGTGCGGCGTCAAGGCACATGTCCTACGCTACTGGGAACAGGAATTTACTCAGTTGCGTCCGGTCAAGCGTCGAGGCAATCGCCGGTACTACCAGCATCACGAGGTACTTCTGGTTCGCCGAATTCGCACGTTGCTGTACGATGAAGGGTTTACGATCAGCGGGGCTCGTAACAAACTGGGGGGACCTGCTGCTCTAGACGCTGCGCATCAGGCAGAAATCGAGCAAATCGAATTGAAGTCTGTTCGCGAGGAGCTACTTGCCTTGCGGGACTGGCTGGATAATTAAGGCTTGCAAAACCATCGAGGTGCGCTATAATCGCGCCTCTTCGGTCGGAGTGTGGCGCAGCCTGGTAGCGCACCTGCATGGGGTGCAGGGGGTCGGAGGTTCGAATCCTCTCACTCCGACCAACGAATTCAAGGCCTTACAGTTGAGCAAGCTGTAGGGCCTTTTGCTATTTATGGGTTTTTCCTCTCAAGCTCATACATACGCTCATACAAGAGTGGGGCGCTAGGAAGCCTCAACAGGGGTGTTCCATATTGTATTTGACGGGTTATCTGCAGGCCTGTTTGATTTTTTCGGCAAATCCAGACGATTGATGCGCGGTGAGCACCAAGGAATTTATCGCCCGTGTCATCCCGACATACAGCACTCGAGCTTGTTCATTGGCATCGTGGCTTGCTAGGGGAAGCTCGCCGATGCCGGGAATGGCGACCATCGAAAATTCCAGGCCTTTGCTCGAATGCAGAGTCAATACGTTCACCTCTTCGACATTTGCATCGTTAGCAGCTGTCAAACCTGATCGGGCAGGAATACCTGCTTGATTGAGCAATGTGACAACCGTTTCAACCTGAGCATTTCGGTAGGCCAATACAGCTATATCTCTTAATGACGTGCCATCAACATTGCATGCGCGAATTTTCTCGGCAATGCACAGTACCTCATCCCGGAAGGTCGGTAGTTCGATGTACTCGGGTTTGGGTCCATGGCGTCCCGCTGTCTGAGGTGCGATGAGGGGCGTGCCGTCTTCTTCAGCTTCCTGTCCGGTGAGATTTTGAGCCAGTGCGCGGTTATAGCACAACACCAATACTGGCGGTGTGTTTGCCCAGATTCACAAGAAGTAACGCATTGTCTCAATTGCATATGACACACCTCCGCCCCCTAACATGGGCGTTTTTCATACGTGCGATGTTTAGAATTCCTCACGGCTTAAATTCAAAAAAAGAATATGTAAATTTCATCATATTGCTTTTTGGAATTTTGCGCCGCATCGTATGATGCCCATCACGTCAAACAGAGAATGGCTGCAATTGCATCTCACGCGCGTATCTGCGCATCCCATATATCAGCCTGTCAGATTCCGTTATCCAATAGGCAGGCTGGCAAAAAATGAGAACATACATGGCACACGATCCCTTGCTTGGCCTGATCGGTCAAACTCCCTTACTAGAAGTCACCCGTCTCGATACCGGCCCCTGCCAGTTGTTTCTCAAGCTCGAAAGCCAGAATCCCGGCGGCTCCATCAAGGACCGTATTGCGCTGACCATGATCGAGGCAGCCGAGCGGGAGGGTAAATTGAAGCCGGGTGCCACCATTATCGAGGCGACTGCCGGCAATACAGGCCTGGGGCTCGCGCTGGTGGCTGCGCGCAAGGGATACAAGCTCAAGCTGGTGGTGCCGGACAAGATGAGTCTGGAAAAAATCTATCACTTGAAAGCGCTGGGTGCCGAGGTGATCATTACCCGCTCCGACGTGAACAAGGGGCATCCGCTCTACTATCAGGATTACGCCAAGCGCCTGGCGGATGAGCATCCAGGTTCGTATTACATCGACCAGTTCAATAATCCAGCCAATCCGGCTGCACATGAACACGGCACCGGCCCGGAAATCTGGCAGCAGCTGGCCCATGATGTCGATGCTGTGGTGGTGGGCGTAGGCTCAAGCGGTACGCTGACCGGACTGTCACGCTTTTTCCGTCGCGCCGCGCCCCATGTTGAATTTGTGCTGGCTGATCCGGTGGGATCGATTCTGGCTGATTATGTGGAAACGGGTCGTTACGGCGAGGCAGGAAGCTGGCGCGTTGAAGGCATTGGCGAAGACTTCGTACCGCCGCTGGCCGAGTTCGCCAGTGTAAAACGAGCATTCCGTGTGCCGGATGATGAAAGCATTGAAACCGCACGATTGCTGCTGGAGCGCGAAGGTGTGCTAGCAGGGTCATCTTCGGGCACGCTGGTGGCAGCCGCTTTGCGCTATTGCCGCGAGCAAACTACGCCGAAGCGGGTTGTCACATTTGTGTGTGACAGTGGCAATAAATATCTGTCCAAACAATTTAACGAAGGCTGGTTGATCGATCAGGGCATCACGCAATTGCCGCGTCAGGGCAATCTGTCCGATCTGATTACCCGCCGCCATGATCGAGGCGCCACGATTACAGCGCGTCCGGACGAAACGCTGGGCGACGTCTATGCGCGAATGCGTCGTCACGATGTGTCGCAATTGCCTGTGCTGGAAAACAGCGAAGAAGTGGTCGGCATTATCGATGAGTGGGACATCCTGCTGGCGGTGCACGATGAGCCGGAAAATTTCCGCTTGCCTGTGCGCCGGGCCATGTCCACTGATCTGGTTACGCTATCGCCGGATGATCGCCTCGAAAAGTTGTTGCGCGTATTTAACGATGATCAGGTGGCGATTGTGGTCGAACGCGGTCGCTTTATCGGCCTGATTACTGAATCAGACCTGATCAATCACTGGCGCCAGAAGCGCTAAGGGGAAGACTGATGTCACATCTTGATACCCTTGCTGTCCACGCAGGTTACACCCCGGATGCAACCGGCGCGGTGATGCCCCCCATTTATCCGAGTTCGACCTATGCACAGCGTGCACCGGGCGAGCATAGTGGATATGAATACGCCCGTAGCGGCAACCCCACTCGCGGTGCCTTCGAGAAAGCGCTGGCAGAACTCGAAGGTGGTGCGGCCGGCTTTGCGTTTGCTTCCGGTCTGGCGGCCATGTCCACGGTACTGGAATTGCTTGATGCCGGCAGCGAGGTTGTGGCCGTAGACGATTTGTATGGCGGGGCCTGGCGATTGTTCGAGCGCGTCCGCAATCGTACCGCGCAGCTGAAAGTCACGTATGCAGCGGCAGACGATACACATGCCATTGTCAATGCGATCACGCCCGCGACGCGCTTGGTCTGGGTGGAAATTCCAACCAATCCGCTGCTTAAAGTAGTGGATCTGCGGGCGACGATCGATGCTGCACACAAGGTTGGTGCGCTGGTGGTGGTGGATGCGACGTTTGCGACGCCGTATCTGCTGCAGCCCTTGCAGTACGGTGCAGATATTGTGCTGCATTCGGTGACCAAATATCTCAATGGGCATTCCGATGTGATCGGCGGCGCACTCATCGTGCGCACGCCTGAACTGGCCGAACGCGTAGGCTATTTGCAAAACGCGGTGGGCGGCATTCTTGATCCATTCTCCAGTTTTCTGGCCTTGCGCGGCCTGAAAACCCTTCCACTGCGCATGCAACGGCACAGCAGCAATACACAAGCCTTGGCTGAGTGGCTGGAAGCGCATGATGATGTGGATTCGGTTATTTTTCCGGGGCTGGCAAGTCATCCGCAAGCGGCGCTGGCTCGGAAACAGTTCCCTAACGGCTTCAGCGGGATTGTGTCTGTGCGGCTCAAGGCAGATGAAGCGGGCGTCCGGCGATTCCTGGCGGCGCTCAAGGTATTTACCTTGGCCGAGAGTCTGGGCGGCGTGGAAAGCCTGGTGAATCTGCCGTGGGCGATGACGCATGCGTCAATTCCGGAGGCAGATCGCTTGCGGCGCGGCATTGGGCCGAATTTACTGCGACTGTCAGTCGGCGTCGAGCATATCGATGATCTGAAGCGCGACCTGGAAGGCGGGTTTGCCGCACTCGCAGCGGGCGCATCCCATGCTTGATCTGACACTGATTCGCGCCCTCGGCAAATCGCCGGGGCAGGTCGGGACGCTTCTTCCTTCTTCCCGCTTTCTGGCGAACCGCGTGCTCAGCCTGGCGGTGTCGCTGGATTGTGGTGGCCCGATCATCGAAGCTGGCGCTGGGACGGGTGCGCTCACGGCTGCGCTGCTCGCGTATTTTGGTCCGGATCGGCTGACCGTGATCGAGCGCGATGCCGATCTGGCCGACACGCTGCGCAGGCGTTTCCCTGATCTGCACATCGTGCACGAACAGCTCGAACATGTACTAGGCAAACTGGCCCCACGTCCGCAGAACAGTGTGCTGGTGTCTTCCATTCCCTGGCGATCGCTCAGCGCAGAACAATCCTTGCCGATCCAGCGCAAGCTGGCCCGCTATGTCATCGGCGGCGGTCAGGTGATCCAGTTCAGCTACGGCAGAAGTGCGCCATTTCCAGCGCCGGATGGCGCGCATTGGCAGCCAGCGGGACGGGTATGGCTGAACGTACCGCCCGCCCGGCTGTGGGTATTGTCCCGAATCAAACAGAAATCCTTACCCGAAACGCATTCCATTTAACACCAAACCAAGCGAGGCGAGCACCATGAAGTTTGATACCTTGAGCATCCATGGCGGATACAGTCCGGATCCGACCACCCGCGCCGTTGCCGTGCCGATCTATCAGACGGCGAGCTATGCCTTCGATAGCACGCAGCATGGTGCCGACCTCTTTGATTTGAAAGTGGCGGGCAACATCTACAGCCGCATCATGAATCCCACCAATGACGTTCTGGAGCAACGCATCGCCGCACTCGAGGGCGGGGTAGGGGCACTGGCTTTAGCTTCCGGTCAGGCCGCCATCACCTATGCCATCCTGACGATTGCCGAGGCTGGCGACAACATCATTGCCACCAGCACGCTGTATGGTGGCACCTACAACCTCTTTGCACATACGCTGCCGCAATACGGCATCGAAGTGAAGTTTGTTAATCCAAACGAGCCCGAGCAAGTAGCCTTGCTGGCCAACGATCGCACCAAGGCTGTCTTCGCTGAATCCATCGGTAATCCGCTGGGCAACGTAGTCGATATTGCCCGCTTTGCCAAGGTGGCGCATGCCGCAGGCTTGCCGCTGATTGTCGACAATACTGTGGCGACGCCCTATCTGTTCCGCCCCTTCGACTTCGGTGCCGACATCGTGGTGCATTCGCTCACCAAATACATCGGCGGACACGGCAACAGCATTGGCGGGATTCTGGTCGACTCCGGCAAATTCCCCTGGGCAGAACACAAGACCCGCTTCCGTCGCCTGAACGAGCCGGAAGTCAGCTACCACGGCGTGGTCTATACCGAGGCACTGGGCCCGGCGGCCTTCATTGGTCGTGCACGTACTGTACCGCTGCGCAATATGGGAGCCTCCCTGTCACCGTTCAATGCATTCCTGATTCTGCAAGGGCTGGAAACACTGGCCTTGCGCATGGAGCGCCACGGCGAAAATGCCCTGAAAACCGCACAGTTCCTGCAAAAGCACCCGAAAGTGGAGTGGGTGAACTACGCAGGCCTGCCTGAACATCCCTCGCATCATCTGGTGCAATCACAGTTCGGAGGCAAGAGTTCCGGTTTGCTGACCTTTGGCATCAAGGGCGGGCGCGATGCGGGGGCACGCTTCCAGGATGCGCTTAAATTGATTACGCGACTGGTGAATATTGGCGACGCCAAGAGTCTGGCCACCCATCCTGCATCGACCACCCACCGCCAGCTGTCGCCGGAGGAACTCAAGAAGGCCGGGGTCACCGAAGATATGGTTCGTTTGTCCATCGGTATCGAGCATATCGATGACATTCTGGCTGATCTTGAGCAGGCGCTTGAACATGCCTGATGTGATTAAAATTTAAGCTAAAGTCGGCCTCAGGGCCGACTTTATCCCCGGTGCTCTACGATTGCTGCTTAAAGACTCTCAATTTCGCTAAATCGACATGGGATGTGGTGTGGCATAAAGCATGCTGGTGAAACATAATGAAGTAACGCATTGATTTTATATGTATTTATGCCTTATCATTTTCAGCGTGTATCTCGGCTTCCACGGTAGGGGGCATGAGCAACCGCCACAACTCTTCGTCCAATTGCCTAAATGCAGCCTACCGATCTGATCCGCCAGCAACTCAGCACGCTGATCAATACGTTTCACCTTGTTTTCCTCGCTGTGACCAAGGCATTTTTCGATGACGTCGCAGTGGATGCCACGTTCGCCCACTAGATAGCGACAGGCTGTCGATGAGCTTGTCGCGCTTTTTGCATATGTTCGTTGCGTTGGCGATCACCGATGGCATGTTTATCCGGGATCAACCAGTTTGCTTATCGAAGTCGATATTCTGCCAGCGCATCATACTGAGTAAACCAATCCGGCTCATGGTACTGAGAGCCAGCCAGATGGCAACCTGAGTCGGAAGTTCCAGTCGGGCGAGTCCGGCAATATTGTGTTGGCCTTTAGCGGGTACGCGTTCGGCTAGTAGAAGAATTTCTTCTTTGCTCAATACACGATCACGCTCTACGTCTGCACCACCCACATCAGATTTGTGCTGAGCTTCGATGACTTTCTGTTTGCATCGTTCTTGTTCAATCGGATCGGTACCGTTTGCAACCAACCTGAATCGCGGCGCCAGTCCTTAAAGATGCTGGTTGGACTCATCTTCGGTCACGATCCTAAGCCCATCTAACCGCAACGCGAAGAAGACCGTTACTGAGGCGCTGCGATGATCGAATGCGATTATCGGGGGCGGGGTGGTAGCAGCTGTCAATAGGCTTTCAAAATCACCTAGCTTGCGTTGCGCTGGTGCGACTGGATGTTTCTCCCTGCAAATGGCGGCTGGCCGCGCCTGCAGCTATTTGTCATACATTTCGTTGTTCTGAAATTGCAACAATATATACGTCGTTTCGTTGCGATATTTTTATCTTTTTGAACTCAAATGTTAGTCTTTCCTTGCATCTGAGTGTCAGCTGACTGCTTTTTCATCACCGCAGCGGATGATCAATCCACCTGCCTGGTACAGGCTCGAGGAAAGTGGTGTGAGTGATTTAGGTTGATGCGGGAAAACGCTGTTGTGAGCCGAATGGAGATTTTAAAGGCTGAAATTCATTTAAATAAATATGTGATATTCGGTCGATATCGATGTACGAACAGCTAATCCTAGTCTTAATGCAATAGGCCAACGCAATCAAAACGGGTACATCATGAGACAATTTTCGCTTCCTCTTTTGGCGCTTGCCATGTTTGGTACGCAAACGCTGGCTGATAATATTTCTATCCGACTGGGGTATTCGGATCATAAGGATGGATTGGCATTTTCGGCTTTGCGCGCAGAGACTGGCCAATTCGCACTGAGTCCTACCCAGCCAGACCATTTGGAAGGGGCGGTTTGGCGTGTCATCGCCAAGGATGTAAATGGCAAAATTGTTCATGAAACATCGGTTAAAGACGGCACGCAGATTCATGTCGAGGCCTTTGATCCACAAACGGGTAAGGTTGCGCATTCAGGCACCATTCATAGGCCGAGTGGCGTTTTTGAAGTTTCACTTCCCTTTTCGAGTAATATCACTAGTGTAGAAGTTGTACCCGCTCAGGGAATGGGTAAGTTTAAACCTGGCGTATTGGGCAGTCAGGGCATGACGGCTGATCGTGCACCGATCGCACATTTTGATCGGAGTGCATTGCAGAATCTTGTGAATAGCAATAATCGGTCACGTAATGTAAGTGCTCAAGCCACTACCACGCCAAAAGCTACAGCCACGACGATTATTGATAATGGGCCAAGTGCAACCCGCATGGATTACGTGTTTGTGGGTGATGGATATACTGCCGCTGAAATGGATAAGTGGAAATCCGATGCACAAAAGGTGATTTCCGGATTCATGGCAGATCCGTTATTTGCAGCAAATCGTAATTCAATGAATGTGCGTCGGGTGGATGTTGCAAGTAATCAGTCTGGTGTGTCCGAGCCAGATAAAGGCATTACTAAAGATACAGCGATGGACGGTGCGTTTAATTGTTACAAAATTGACCGATTACTGTGCATGAATGATACCAAAGTTCTGAATATTGTGGGGTCAGTACTAGCGCCTGATGCGCGGGACATTATTGTGGTAGTGTCTAATTCAACACGATATGGCGGATCGGGTGGAGATATTGCGACTTTATCAATGAATGCGCAATCTACCGAAATTGCCTTGCATGAAATTGGCCATACGGCATTCAAGCTCGCTGATGAATATGATTACGGTACCTGCGATCTCTCCACCGAGCCGACTGAGGGCGATGTGTCCAGAGTGGCAACGCGCAGTGTGAAGTGGGGGAGCCTGATTGCTGCGTCCACCGCAGTGCCTACTGCTGCGGGTGCTTATCCAAATGGCACGGTGGGTGTTTTTCAGGGGGCGCAATATTGTACCAGTGGGAAATATCGACCCACCGAGAATTCCCGGATGCGGACGCTTGGATATCCATGGCATTCGGTGAATGAAGGCTTGGCTCGTAAAGTATTTGCCATGTATACAGGCGCAAGTTCGAGCGGTGTGACGCAGTCGGGCACGCTGGCGCAGGGAGGATCGGTTTTTGTTCCGTCGGCGTCTCCAAATTATGTGCAGGGCGGTTCGGGTACGTACAGCGTGAGCCTGACCGGCCCGAGCGGAACCAACTTTAACCTTGAGCTGTACAAGTTGAACGGAAGCACCTGGACAAAGGTTGCGTCGAGTAGTAACGCAGGATCCAGCGAGTCCATTAGCTATGTGGGCACGGCTGGGTATTACTACGCACGAGTGGTGTCGGCCAGTGGTAGCGGTAACTATACGGTGACCTACAATTTCCCGAAGCCCTGACCTAGGGCGTGATGGTGGGTGACTGCCGAATCTGGCAGTCGTTTGGGTTACCGGATGATGACCGGATAGATGTGATTCCGTGTCTGTGTATTCGCTCACAAATTTTGTATGCAGACGCATTTCATCAAAGCTTGGATGCGCGTTCTAACGTATCATCTGCCTTCCATACAGGACATGCCAGAACGGTCTGAAGACGCGGACTGGCATGTGTCTGAGCGTATGCCGGGAGTGCAAGATGTCGTTGGACCGTATCAAGAATCTGCTGCAAAAACATAAATTGGTTGAGCACATGGTGCATGAGTATCATGTGCCACGGCAGGACTTGGTCGAAAATGTTGTACATCGTCAGCATTCCGCTGAATTGGCCGCCCTGCTGGAAAAATATCGAACGATGGAATTGGTCGATATGCTGGGGCAGTTGGCCGAAGGTGATGCCCAGCTACTATGGATCCATATTCCCGATGCGCGTCGTAAAGAATTACTGTGGACGCTTCCGGATGCCTTGCGCCTTTTGCTGGTTGGACCGGAAGAGCCGGAGTTTTCCGAAGGGCAGCTGCATGCATTCGAACTGGTGGATGGCAGGTTGCGCCAGATTGCCATTCGTAATCGTGCTGACTTGTTGCGTGTGCAGCCACTGTGGATTGATCTGGTCAAGGCGACAGCTGCCGAACTGGCCTATGTGGGGTGGCACTTTGGTGTAGATCTGCCGTTTCCTGGTGAAACTACCGATCTCGAAGTCAGTTCGCGGTTTCAGCGATCGGATGAAGGCGATATTCATCTGCGTTCAAATTTTCTGCTGGATCGCGAAGGGGATTCGCGGAGTGTGTCGGTGGCGTTTGTGCTGCACAATGGCATTCTGTTCTCTGTACGTAATGAAGAACTGCCGGTGTTCCGCTTGCAGCGCCTGCGGGCGAGCAGTCAGCCCGGCTACGTCTCCGATTGTTATGATCTGATTCTCGATCTCTATGGTGCCGACGTCGAGTATTCGGCTGATGCCATGGAAGCCATTTATGCAACCTTGGGTAAAATCGGCAGACAGGTGCTGAGCGAGAAGATGAGCGATGAGGAAGCGGCTGCGATTCTGGCCAGCATCGCTGAAGAAGAGGATCTGAATGGTCGCATTCGCAGCAATATTCTGGATACCCAGCGCGCGATCTCATTTTTGATGCGCAGCCGTTTGCTGACTGATGGCCAGATTCAGGACGCTCGCCAGACGCTGAACGATATTGATTCACTGAATAGCCATACCGCGTTTCTGTTCGATAAGATCAACTTTCTGATGGATGCGACAATCGGTTTTATCAACATCAATCAGAATCAGCGCGTGAACAAGCTGACGGCTTTGGGCGTCGTGTTCATGCCGATCAATGTGCTGGCTGGTATTGGTGGCATGTCTGAATTTTCCATGATGACTCAGGGCGTACCCTGGCCGGTGGCTTATGGGGCTTTCTGTTTGGGCGCGGGGCTGGTCGGTTGGGCGACTTATGTCGCGGTCAAGCATTTCGAAGTACGCAAACTCAAGTCACACCTGAAGCATCCATCAGCCCCTTTGTAAGAGGATCAGATAGATTCACGATTGTCACTCGCAGACTGTATCAACTTCACTATAGTGAAATGAGTATGCGTTTTGCGGAGTGAGTGATGGAAGCTGTCCGACATCTCAAAATGCAGCACAAGCTATCGCTTTTGCTGGCCATTCCCTTGCTGGGAATTGCAGCAGTCGCGATCGTTGGGCTGCTGACTATGGGGGCACTGAAGGATCGCGTTGAGGCGGTCTACGTCAGTAGTGCTGCGCCACTATATGAACTGTCCAAAGTGAGCGCGCTGGTACCTCGCACCCGCATTGACGTCATGCAGGCCATGATGGATTCGATGGATAGTGGAAGTGCATATCGATCGCCGCAAGAACGTGCGGAGCGTTTGCAGAAAAAGATCGAGGAAATGAGCTCCGCCATCAAGAAGCTGCAGGATGGGCGGGTTTCCCCCGATCTCAAGGCAGATGTGGATACCATTGCCGTCCTGTATCGCGAGATGGCCGAGACCAGCCTTGGACCGTTTTCTGTCGCAATCCGCGACGGGAAAATCGATGACGCCAAGGCAATTTATCCCAAATACATCAAGCAATATGAAAAGCTGCGGGATCATGTCAATGAGCTCATGCCCAAGCAAATCAAGATAGCAGCCGCAGCGTATGAGGCGGCGAATGCAACCTATCGCCATCAGAGTCAGCTTATTTATGGTGTGATTGTACTGTCTGCGTTGGTGAGCATCGTATTTGGTTACCTACTGGCCCGGATGATTACAGGCGATCTCGACGCTTTGCGGCGCACCATGATGGAGGCAGCGGCAAATCTGCATCTGAGTGTGCGTGCGACTGTTGCTGGAAGAGATGAATTCGGTGAGCTGTCCGATGCTTTTAACCGGCTGATGGGGGCATTTGAATCTGCCCTGAGGCAGATACGCGAGTTTGGCCGACAGGTAAATGGCCGCTCAGATGCAGTAGCGCAAGCTGCACGTTCAATTGCCGACAGTTCGCAGGCGCAGAGTGAATCTGCCCAGCGTACTGCAGCCGCCATTGAGGAAGTCGCAACCAGCGTTCAGCAAATGGCCTACACGGCCAAGCAAACGGCAGCCTTGTCCCAGTCCGTTCAGCAGTTATCGGATCAGGGCGGGCAGGTTGTCCATGAAAATGCGGGCAATGCGCAAACCTTATCCGGTGCGATACAGACAACTGCACAACTGACCGACAATCTCGCCAGACGCTCGCATGAGATCAATGCCATTGTCGGGGTCATTCGCGAAATCGCCGATCAAACCAATCTGCTCGCGCTCAATGCGGCCATCGAGGCTGCGCGTGCCGGCGAGTCCGGGCGTGGATTCGCGGTGGTTGCAGACGAAGTGCGTAAACTGGCGGAGCGCACTACGGGCGCAACGGCTGAAATCGGCAATATGTTGAGTGGTATCCGAACGGACGTCGACTCGGTCGTATCCGATACCGGGCGCTGTTCCGATCTGATCGACGAAAGTATGCGCTACTCGGAGCGCGCAATTGAGGCGCTGCAGCAAATCCGGACGGGGGCAGAGACCTCTGCTCAGCATATCGCGGATATCGCCTCGTCGACCGAGGAGCAAAGTTGTGCTGCCGAAGAAATTGCGCGCCAGGTGGATCAGATCGCATCCATGGCTGGACGTAATAGCGAGTCGGTACAGGCCGCGTCAAGTGCTGCGGATGGTCTGGCGGATTTGGCCCGGCAACTCGAATCAGAAATTGCCCGATTCCGACTTGATTAAATGGTAGAAAGAAAACGGGTCGGTGTCTGAGCGACAGCGACCCGTTTATCAATGTTGGATACTTAAGTTCAGCTTAATTGTGCAGCCAGTGCCTGAGCTGTTTTTGACCCGCTGCTGCGGCCAATATGCTCGCCAATGAATCGACCGGCTTCAGCCAGCTTGTCGAGATTCACGCCTGATTCAATCCCCAGCCCGTTGAGCAAGTAGACCACATCTTCGGTCGCCACATTGCCGCTGGCGCCCTTGGCGTACGGACATCCACCAAGACCGGCGGCCGAGCTGTCGATGGTGGCGACGCCCATGTCGAGTACGGCATAGAGATTGGCGGTGGCCATGCCCCATGTATCGTGGAAATGGGCGGCCAATTTCTCGACCGGCACATGCTTGGCGACGGCCTCGATCATTCGGCGTGCCTGCTCGGGTGTGCCACGGCCGATGGTGTCACCCAGCGAGATTTCGTAGCAGCCGAGCTCATAGAGCTTCTGAGCGACACGGGCGACGTCTTCCAGCGGCACATCGCCCTGATACGGGCAACCCATCACGCAGGACACATAGCCGCGCACGGCGACGCCATCGCGGCGGGCGGTTTCGATCACCGGCGCAAAGCGTTCGATGCTCTCGTCGATGCTGCAGTTGATGTTTTTCTGCGAGAAGGCTTCGGAAGCCGCGCCAAACACGGCGATTTCATCGGCACCCACCGAGCGGGCGGATTCATAACCCTTCATGTTCGGTACCAGCACCGGATAGCGAACACCAGCGCGGCGCTTCAGCCCCTGCATGATCTCCAGATGGTCGGCCATTTGTGGCACCCACTTGGGCGACACAAAAGCGGTGGCTTCGATCACCTTCAAACCGGCGTCCGCCAGCTTGTCGATAAAGGCGAGCTTGGTTTCAGTGGAGACCGGTGTTTTCTCGTTTTGCAGCCCGTCGCGCGGGCCGACTTCGACGATGGTGACTTTTTTCGGCAGTGCCATATCAAGCCTCCACGATTTCAATCAAGGCAGCACCTTCGCTGACCTGTTCACCCTTCTGATAGAAGATCGCGCCCACTTTGCCTGCTTGCGGCGCGACAATGGTGTGTTCCATCTTCATGGCTTCGAGGATCAGCAGCGCATCGCCCTTTTCGACGACTTGTCCGGCTTCCACATGCACGGCAACGACGGTACCCGGCATCGGTGCAGTCAGGCCACCGCCCGCATCGACTTGTTCCAGACCGGCCAGCAGCGGGTTGAATGGGTGCAGCGTCAGGTTGTGACCATCGCGGATCAGGGTCAGGTTGCCATCGGCAAAGACCACAGAAACGGTCAGCTTGCGGCCATTGAGGCGCGCAGTCAGACGTCCATTGTCCAGCGTGGCGGTCGCAAACAGGCGATTGTCGCCAATCTCCAGATCAAAGCCTTCGGCGCGATAGTGCGCGACGACCTTGTATTCTTGGTCGAGATGCTTGAAGTGGAGCGCATGGCTATTGTCCTGATTCATGCGCCAGCCAGCGGCATTCCACCACGGCGAACCTGCATCTTCATGACGTGCACGGCTTTGTGCCTGACGCGCTTCGATGGACGCAAGTTCAGCGAGTGCAGCCAACGCCAATGCGTCTTCATCCGGACCGGCTTCGGCTGGAATCAGCGCATCGCGATGACGCCCGATGAATCCGGTATCCAGATCGCAGGCGGCAAAAGCAGGGTGGGTGGCCAGACGGCGCAGGAAATCGAGGTTGGTTTCGAGGCCGACCACTTCGTATTCGTTCAGCGCGCTGGCCAGACGTTCCAGCGCACGCTCGCGACTTTCGTCCCATACGATCAGCTTGGCGATCATTGGATCGTACCATTGCGAAATCTCGTCTCCGCTTTCCACGCCGGTATCAATACGCACGAATGCACTGTCTTCCGGCTGACGCAGATGGGTCAGCGTACCGATTTGCGGCAGGAAGTCGCGTGCAGGCGCTTCTGCATAGACACGCGCTTCGAAGGCGTGGCCGCGCTGGGTCAACTCGTCCTGCAGCTTGGGCAGACGCTCGCCCGAGGCCACGCGCAGTTGCCACTCGACCAGATCCTGGCCGGTGATCATTTCGGTGACAGGGTGTTCCACCTGCAGGCGGGTGTTCATTTCCATGAAGTAGAAGGCATTGGACAGCGTGTCGAAAATAAATTCGACCGTTCCCGCGCCAACATAACCTACCGTCTTCGCTGCACGTACGGCGGCTTCACCGATCTCGCGACGCAGTTCCGCTGCCAGACCCGGCGCAGGCGCTTCTTCCAGCACCTTTTGGTGACGACGCTGCACCGAGCAATCACGCTCGAACAGGTAGACGGCATTGCCGTGTGTATCGGCAAACACCTGAATTTCCACGTGGCGCGGCTTGGTCAGGTATTTTTCGATCAGCACCTTATCGTCGCTGAAGCTGGCGAGTGCTTCGCGCTTGGCGGAGGCCAGCTGACCGGCGAAGTCTTCGTGCTTCTCGACAATCTTCATGCCCTTACCACCGCCGCCAGCCGAGGCCTTGATCAGCACTGGATAGCCGATGCGATCGGCCTCGCGCTGCAGCAGATCAGCGTCCTGATCATCCCCGTGGTAACCCGGCACCAGCGGTACGCCGGCCTGCTCCATCAGCTGTTTGGCGGCAGACTTCGATCCCATTGCAGCAATCGCGCTGGTCGGCGGGCCAATGAAGACCAGACCATTGTCGGCACAGGCATCGGCAAAGGCTTCGTTCTCACTCAGAAAGCCGTAGCCGGGGTGAATCGCCTGTGCGCCACTGCGCTTGGCGATGTCGATGATTTTATCGGCCAACAGGTAGGAATCACGCGGGGCAGGACCACCCAGATGCCATGCTTCGTCCGCCAGTTTCACATGGCGCGATTGCGCATCGGCATCGGAATACACGGCAACGGTTTTGATACCGAGGGCGCGCGCTGTCTTGATGACTCGACAGGCGATTTCGCCGCGATTGGCAATGAGGATTTTCTTAAACATTGTGTGTCTCCGCGTCGAAACCGCCTTGGCAGCGTTCCGCTGCTACGCGATTTGGCTGCGCCGCTGTGCTGGCTTGCGCCAGCTGGTCGCCTCTGTTTGCAATGAGGATTTTCTTGAACATTTTCTTTATCCTTTAACCGGCTGGGTTGGCTTTAATCCAGCCGGGCTGGCGCTTTTCCAGAAACGCATTGAGGCCATCCTGACCTTCGGCGCTGACACGAATCGCTGCAATGCGGCGGGCGGTTTCGTCGATCAGCTCAGTGCTAACCGGGCGCAGTGCCACATCACGGATCAGGCGCTTGGCTTCCGCCATGGCCTGCGGACTATTGGCCAGCATGGCGGTAGCCAGTGCGTGTGCGCGTGGCAAGACTTCTTCGCGGGCAACGATCTCGTGCACCAGACCCAGTCTGGCGGCGGTTTCCGCGTCAAAGCGTTCGGCGGTGAGGAAATAGCGGCGCGAGGCGGCGATGCCCAGCTTCTGGATGACATAGGGCGAAATCACTGCAGGAATCAGCCCCAGTTTGACTTCCGACAGACAGAACAAGGCTTGCGGCGCGGCCACGACGATATCGCAGCACGCCACCAGACCCACGCCGCCACCAAATGCTGCGCCTTGCACGGCAGCAATAGTCGGCTTTTTCAGATGATCCAGCGTGCGCATCAGAGACGCCAGCTTACCCGCATCGGCGAGGTTTTCCGCTTCGGAATATTTCGCCATACGCTGCATCCAGCCGAGATCGGCCCCTGCAGAGAAGCTCTTGCCTTCAGCGGCCAGTATCACGATCTGTACATCCGGATTTTGCTCCAGCTGCAGCAGCGCGTCGGTCATCTCGCTGATCAGCACGTCGTCGAAGGCGTTATGTACTTCACCGCGACTCATGGTGAGTGTGGCGATCCCGCTGGCTTCAATGGTTATTTTCAAAGAGTCAGACATGGTTGCCCCTTACATGCGGAAGACGCCGAACTTGGTCGGCTCGATCGGTTTGTTCAGGCTGGCGGAAATCGCCAGACCCAGCACCATGCGGGTGTCGCGCGGGTCGATGATGCCATCGTCCCACAGGCGGCTGGTGGCGTAATACGGGTGGCTCTGGCCTTCGAACTGATCGCGCAGCGGCTTCTTGATGGCTTCGCGTTCTGCTTCGGTCAGAATCTGGCCCTTCTTTGCCAGCGCCTCTTCGCGCACCTGCGCCAACACGCCCGCAGCTTGCTCGCCGCCCATCACCGCGATGCGCGAGTTGGGCCACATGAACATGAAGTTCGGGCTGTAGGCGCGGCCACACATGCCGTAGTTACCCGCGCCGTAGGAGCCACCGATCACCACGGTGAATTTAGGTACCTTGCTGGTGGCGACAGCGGTCACCATCTTGGCGCCATGCTTGGCGATACCTTCCGCTTCGTACTTGCGGCCGACCATGAAGCCGGTGATGTTCTGCAGGAACACCAGCGGGATATTGCGCTGGCTGCACAGCTCTATGAAGTGCGCGCCCTTTTGTGCGGATTCGGAGAACAGCACGCCGTTATTGGCAACGATCCCCACCGGATAGCCGTGGATATGTGCGAAGCCGGTCACCAGTGTATTGCCGTAGGTTTCCTTGAATTCGTCGAACTTTGAGCCATCGACGATACGCGCGATCACCTGACGGATGTCGAAGGGCTTCTTCAGGTCTGCCCCGACAATGCCGTACAGTTCATCTGCCGAATAGAGCGGCGCTTCCACCGGGCGGGTGGTGATGCTCATCGGCTTTTTCCAGTTCAGATTGGCCACGATGCGGCGCACAGTATCGAGTGCATGCGCATCGTTGTGGGCGTAGTAATCAGCCACACCGCTAATCTTGGCGTGCACATCGGCACCACCCAGATCTTCGGCGGACACCACTTCACCCGTCGCGGCCTTCACCAGAGGCGGACCTGCCAGGAAAATCGTACCTTGCTGCTTCACGATCACCGAGTAGTCGGACATCGCCGGCACATACGCGCCACCGGCCGTACACGAACCCAGCACAGCGGCGATTTGCGGCACGCCAGCAGCCGACAGATTGGCCTGATTGTAGAAAATGCGGCCAAAGTGATCGCGATCCGGGAAGACTTCATCTTGATTCGGCAGGTTCGCGCCACCCGAATCGACCAGTGCGATGCAGGGCAGGTGGTTTTGCAGGGCGATTTCCTGCGCGCGCAGATGCTTTTTGACGGTGGTGGGGTAGTAAGTGCCACCCTTAACCGTTGCATCATTGGCGATGATCATGCATTCCACGCCGCTGACACGGCCAATACCGGCGATGATGCCGGCGGAGGGCACTTGATCATCATATTGACCGATACCAGCAAGCTGGCCGACCTCGAGGAAAGGCGAGCCGACATCCAGCAACTGCGCCACGCGATCGCGTGGCAGCAATTTGCCGCGAGCGGTATGGCGATTGCGGGCCACTTCGCCGCCGCCCTGTTCGACCGCAGCTGCACGGGTGCGCAGATCGGCAACCAGTGACTGCATGGCTTCGGTATTGAGCTTGAATTGCTCGGTTTTGGGATTGACTGTGTTATGTATGACGTTCATCGCTAAGTCCTGGGCGAAACATCGGGCAGTTTGGGTGTCCGGTTCTGTGATCCTGGGTCAGGTCGGGTATTTTTGTGTTCGTATTACGGGTAATCAATCAGTGGATTACATGGCGGGCAGACATCCGGAGGAGGTATCTCCCATCAGCAGCTTTTCCATGTAAACACGTTCAGGGTGGGATTCGATAATCTGGAATCCCTCCCGTTCATACAGTGCGCGCGCCCGCATATTGCCGGGTGATACATTCAGGCTTAATCGCAGATAGCCAAATTGACGCGCAACTTTCTCAAGCCAGTGCAGCGCGCGGGTGCCACGGCCATTTCCCTGCCAGGCGCGCAGAATCTGTAATTCCGCCAGATGCAGGGTGTGTCCGTTCGGGCGCCATCCGACCAGCCCAATGCGCTGGCCACCCTCCTGCAGCACAAAGTACTGGCCATGACTCATGGCATGCACCATGAACTCCAGACTCCATATCGACGGGAGGCTGGTGGCCATATTGCTGCCGATCAGGGCATACACCCATTCATGATCATCCGGATTGACGGGTCTGAAACTGATTGCCGAGGCCTCTACCGGGCGGGTATGGCTGTCATACGCACGCTCGACTCGCGATACGCGTGTGAAGCAGCGCTCATACCACTCCTGTACGCCACGATTGCGTGCGGCAATGTGATCGCCTTGATTACGCCAGGCAAGAATGTCAGCTTCGCTACGCCAGTAGGAAACCGTAATGCCGAAGCCATCCGCACCCCGCACAGATTCAGCGCCTAGAAAGCCTGGCTGTTTGGCGGCCAGTGCAATCATCCGGTTTGCAGTTTCGGTATAGTCATCAGGGCCTTGACGACGTTTGGAACTGAAAATCACTGCGTAGTAGGGGGCTGGAGGGGTATTGGCAAACATGGTCAGAGCATGGCGCAGTCAAATGCCAGCAGGCGTTCGTTCACGGCTGGCATACCCTTGAGCGGGCGAGTCTGGTCGGTTTGCACAAACCCGATCCGTTCATAAAATTGGATTGCCCTGGGGTTTCCCTCGGCAATCCACGCATTGATCCGCTCGGCACCTTGATCCGCAAGCCAGCGTGTGGCGATATCCACCAGACGCTGTCCTGCTCCGCCGCGGCGGTAGTTTGGCGAGACCCACATTGCACAGACAAACGCATGATCTGCACGTCCGCCCTCGAGTAGCGCACCAATCATGCCGACCGGATTGCCTTCGCGGCACAGAATGAAGGTGGCAGAATCATTGCTCTCTGCATAGTGGCGCGTGTGCGTCTGCCAGAATTCGTCGCGGCGCTCGGCAATCTCCTCGTAGCGCTTGCCAAAGGCATAAGGGGCATCCTGCAGGGCTTGCAGGCGCAAGGAACGCAGCAGTGCCCATTGTTCCGGGTCGATTCTTACAATCCGTTCATGCATGGCTATATCTCATTGGGCGCGATCAGATGTCTGCACCGATCGCCCGTCCGATCACCAGACGCTGGATATCGCTGGTGCCTTCGTAGATCTGGCAGACACGCACATCCCGGTAAATACGTTCAACCGGGAAGTCATTGAGATAACCATAGCCCCCATGTGTCTGGATCGCATCCGAACACACGCGCTCAGCCATTTCGCTGGCGAACAGCTTGGCCATGGAGGCTTCCTTCAGGCAGGGCTGACCGGCATCTTTCAGACTGGCGGCATGCCAGATCAGCTGGCGTGCGGCTTCAATTTGCGTTGCCATATCGGCCAGGCGGAAGTTGACGGCCTGATGTTCGAAAATCGGTTTGCCAAAGGTGACACGCTCTTTGCTGTAACGCAAGGCAGCTTCAAAGGCGGAACGTGCCATGCCGAGTGCCTGCGCTGCAATACCGATTCGACCTGATTCCAGACTCGACAGGGCAATCTTGTATCCATCGCCTTCAGCGCCGAGGCGCAGGCTTTCATGTACGCGGCAGCTGTCCAGCGTGATAGCACAGGTGTCGGAGGAGTTCTGGCCGAGCTTCTTTTCCACGCGGGAAACCAGATAGCCCGGTGTATCCGTCGGTACGATAAAGGCGGATAAACCTTTTTTGCCCGCTTCCGGATTAGTGACGGCAATGACGATCGAAATCTGACCATTCTTGCCGTTGGTGATGAACTGCTTGGCACCGTTCAGCACATAGTGCTCGCCATCCTTGACTGCGCGGGTTTTGATGGCGCCCGCATCCGAGCCTACTTGCGGCTCGGTCAGGCAGAAACTGCCCAGCCATTCGCCACTGGCCAGTTTGGTCAGGAAGCGCTGTTTCTGATCTTCGGTGCCAAATGCCACTAGCGGGCCACATCCAACCGAGTTATGCACCGAAACAATCGTCGAGAAGGCGCCATCACCGGCAGCCAGTTCTTCAATTGCAATGGCGGAGGCCAGATAGTCGAGCCCAGCGCCGTTGTAGTCGGTCGGGACCGTCAGACCCAGTAGCCCCAGTTCGGCAGCTGCACGGATCTCATCATGCGGGAATGCGTGGGCTTCGTCGCGCTGTGCGGCGGTGGGCCACAATTGCTCTTGGGCGAAATCGCGCACGCTGTCGCGAATCATCTGATGTTCTTCGTCGAGAATCACGGTGTGTCTCCTTCGGGATGGCAGGCCACCCAAATGGCGTTTTCCAGACTCATCACCTGCAGGCCTTCCTGATTGGTTGTACGCCATGCCAGCGTGATGACCCCAAAGCCGGGCTTGGAACGCGAATGGCGGCGGCTGATGACGCTGAATTCTGCGGTGAGGACATCACCTGGTTTCACCGGCTGATGCCAGATCAGTTTGTCGATCTGCAGCCCCATCAGGCCGTTTGCAATATTGTTCAGTTCGCTATCGGCCAGCATGCGCATGGTGAGCGCGGCGGTATGCCAGCCACTCGCCACCCAGGTGCCAAATACGCTGGCAGCACCTGCCGCTTCATCCAGATGAAAAGGCTGAGGATCGAATCGCTCCGCGAAATCGATCACATCTGCCGTTTCTACCTTGATCGGGCCGCCATGAAAGACGCGGCCCGGCTTCAGATCTTCAAACCACAGTTTCAAAATTACAATACCTCGACTGCCAGCGCGGTCGCTTCACCACCGCCGATACACAGGCTGGCTACACCACGGGTCTTGCCGTAGCGCTTCAGTGCGTAGATCAGCGAAGCCACGATACGGGCGCCGGATGCGCCGATCGGGTGGCCCAGCGCGCAGGCGCCGCCGTGTACATTCACCTTGTCTGCAGGCAGATTCAGATCGTGCATGGCTGCCATGGTGACCACTGCAAAAGCTTCGTTAATTTCGTACAGATCAACGCTGTCAGCGGTCCAGCCTGTCTTGGCGAACAACTTTTCCATGGCGCCAACGGGGGCAGTGGTGAACCAGCCTGGCTCATGAGCGTGTGTGGCATGACCGACGATGCGAGCCAGCGGCTTCAGGCCACGCTTGGTCGCTTCGGATTCGCGCATCAGCACCAGTGCAGCCGCGCCGTCGGAAATCGACGATGCATTGGCAGCAGTGACCGTGCCGTCTTTCTTGAAGGCGGGCTTCAGTGTAGGAATCTTTTCCGGGCTGGCCTTCAGCGGCTGTTCGTCTTCGCTGATCACCACATCGCCCTTGCGACCCGGTACGGTCACCGGCACGATTTCATCCTTGAACAGGCCTTCGCGTACGGCCACCTGTGCACGGCTCAGCGAACGCTGGGCGAATTCATCCTGCGCTTCGCGGGTGAAGCCATACTTTTCGGCACACTGCTCGGCGAATACGCCCATCAGCGAACCCTTCTGGTATGCATCTTCCAGACCATCGAGGAACATGCTGTCCTTGATCTCGCCATGGCCGAGACGGAAACCGCCGCGCGCCTTGGCCAGCAGGTAAGGGGCGTTGGTCATGGATTCCATGCCGCCTGCCACCATCACGTCAGCCGAGCCAGCCTTCAACTGGTCGTGGGCCTGCATGATGGCTTTCATGCCGGAGCCGCACATCTTGTTGATGGTGGTGGCGTTGGCCGACAGCGGCAAGCCGCCACCCAGTGCAGCCTGACGTGCAGGTGCCTGACCTTGGCCTGCGGGCAGCACATTGCCCATGATGACTTCTTCAACGTCAGTTGCAGCGATCCCGGCGCGCTCGACAGCGGCACGAATCGCAGTAGCGCCCAGCTGGCTGGCTGTCAGGCTGGCAAAATCACCCTGCAGACCACCCATCGGGGTGCGGGCGGCGGAAACGATTACGATTGCGTCAGACATAGTGCGCTCCAGAATTACTTGGTTTCGTTAAACAGTTCACGGCCGATCAGCATGCGGCGGATTTCGCTGGTGCCTGCACCGATTTCGTACAGCTTGGCGTCGCGCCACAGGCGTTCCACCGGGTATTCCTTGATGTAGCCATTACCGCCCAGGGTCTGGATTGCTTCGCCAGCCATCCAGGTGGCCTTTTCTGCAGCGTACAGAATCGCGCCGGCAGCGTCCTTGCGGGTGGTTTCGCCACGATCCAGCGCCTTGCCCACGGCGTAGACGTAGGCGCGTGCTGCATTCCAGGTCACGTACATGTCGGCGATCTTGCCCTGCATCAGTTCGAATTCGCCGATGGCCTGGCCGAACTGCTTGCGGTCGTGCACATAAGGTACGACAGCGTCCATGGCGGCGGCCATAATGCCCAGCGAGCCGCCGGACAGCACGGCGCGTTCGTAGTCCAGACCGCTCATCAGCACTTGCACGCCACGGCCGACGGTACCCAGTACGTTTTCTTCCGGCACTTCTACATTGTCGAAGAACAGCGGGAAGGTGTTGGAACCGCGCATGCCCAGCTTGTCGAGCTTGCTGCCAGCGCTGAAACCCTTGGACAGCTTCGGTTCGATGATGAAGGCGGTCATGCCCTTGGAGCCTGCGTTCACATCGGTCTTGGCGTAAACGATCAGCACGTCGGCGTCACCACCGTTGGTGATCCACATCTTGGAACCATTCAGTACGTAGCGGTCGCCCACCTTGTCGGCGCGCAGCTTCATGCTCACCACGTCGGAACCGGCATTCGGTTCGCTCATGGCCAGTGCGCCCACGTGTTCGCCGGACACCAGCTTTGGCAGGAAGCGACGTTTTTGTTCTTCCGTTCCATTCTTGCGGATCTGATTCACGCACAGATTGGAGTGAGCGCCATAGGACAGACCCACTGATGCAGACGCGCGGGAGATTTCTTCCATGGCAATGATGTGGGCCAGATAGCCCATATTGGTGCCGCCGTATTCTTCTTCGACGGTCATGCCCAAGAGGCCCATGTCACCAAACTTGCGCCACATGTCGGCCGGGAACAGATTTTCTTCGTCGATCTTGGCGGCACGCGGGGCCAGTTCGGCGGCGACAAAATCCTGCACCGAGCTGCGCAGCATGTCGATATCTTCGCCGAGATCAAAATTCAGGGTAGGGATGTGCATGGTGTGCTCCTCTAATTGATGTGCAGGCACTGCGCAGGCAAACGGGCAACCAGCCATTGTCTGACCGAAAGCTGCCCGGCGCAATAACCGGTTTTGACATTCCAGTATTGTGTGTTACGTTGACGTAAACGTCAATTTGCTGTGCAAAAATCAGACGCTCTTGATCAGCGATTCGCATTGCCGCTCGAGATCATCCATTTCGGACAGAATGGCATCGATATCGCGACGTTGCTGTTCGAGTGCGGCACGCTTGGGGCGCAGGTATTCCATCAGTTTGATCAGCTGCGGGGTTTCATCCTTGGCTGCATCGTAGAGATCAAACAGCGTAAGGGTTTCCTGTAGCGTAAAGCCCAGTCGCTTACCGCGCAGGATCAGCTTCAGGCGCGTGCGATCGGCCTTGCCGTAGATGCGATTGCGACCATTGCGACCCGGGCTGAGCAGCCCTTCGGCTTCGTAAAAGCGAATGGCGCGCGTAGTGAGATCAAACTCGCGGGCCAGTTCGGTGATGGTGTAGGTTTGTTCGCTCATGGCGGCGTCTTGAGGTGAGTTGGCGCAAGTCTAGCAGAGGCTGTCATCAGCGTGACATCTGTCGTATGAAAGTGCCGGGCCATCTGTGGAGTATTTGCTTACAAAGCAATCGCTTGCTTTGTAAAATTGATGCCATAATAGTGAACGTGATTCGAGTGGATATGTGCCATGCGTTACCCTTTTCATGATCAACAGCCTGCCGCTGGCACGCGCATGCAAGTCGCGCCGGGCGTGCACTGGGTGCGCATGCCGCTCCCGATTGCACTCAATCACATCAATCTGTGGCTGATTGAAGATGGCGAGCACTTTGCGTCGGTTGACTCTGGAATGGCAACACCGCAGACACGCGAGGCCTGGGAGGCCATTTTTGCCTCGGGCGTGCGTCTGTCCAAAACCATCGCGACGCACTATCACCCTGATCATCTTGGATTGCTGAACTGGCTGAGTGAACGATTTGCTGTGCCGGTGTATATGAGTTTGGGCGAGTTTGTATCCGCTCATGCATTGTTTAATGATGTGGCAGGATTTGATACGCCAGCGTATGCCGAGCATTTTGTATCACACGGCCTGCCTGCGGAATCCGATACGCTGATGCGTTCGCGCGGCAGCGCCTATCTGCGCGGCATCGATGGCTTGCCCCTGCATTACCGGCGTCTATCCGAAGGCAGTCTGCTGGAGATTGGCGGCCATAGCTGGCGCTGCATTGCCGGATTTGGTCATTCACCCGAGCATATGGCCTTGTACAACGGCGACGCTGGCGTGCTGATTTCCGGCGATATGCTGCTACCCAAGATCAGTACCAATGTCGCCTGCGGGCCATCAGAGGCCGAGGGTGATCCGCTGGCCGCTTTTCTGGCGTCCATCGAGCGTTTCCTCGAATTGCCGAATGACACGCTGGTGCTGCCCAGCCACGGCAAGCCCTTTGTCGGCATCCATGGCCGGGTCAAAGCACTGCTGGCGCACCATGAAGAACGCCTTCACGCGCTGGCAGAGGCATGCGATCATCCGCGCCATGCATATTCTCTGATTCCCGTTCTGTTTGGCCGGGAACTCGATCATTACCAGACCTTCTTCGCCATGAGCGAAGGCATCGCTCACCTGAATCATCTGTGGCATCAGGGCGTGCTGCAGCGCGAAGCGATAGAAGGGGTCTGGCATTTCCAGCGTGGCGGGCGTGAATAAATGAACAAGTCTCGAATGGTTGTCCTCCTGATCGTCACCATGGCCATCTGGGGGGGAACCTTTGTCGTCGGTCGCGTCATGTCGCAGTCTATCGAGCCGATGGCGCTGGCCTTCTGGCGCTTTGTAGTTGCATCTGTTGTCTTGTTCGTACTCATGCTGCGCCGTGACGGCAAGATTGCCGTTCCTCAAGGCAAAGCATGGTTGTGGGCGGCATCGCTGGGGCTGACCGGTGTAGCGGCGTATAACCTGTTCTTCTTTGCCGGACTCAAGATCATCCCGTCCAGTCGTGCCGCGCTGCTGGTGGCACTGAATCCCATCATGGTGGCGGTGTTTGGGGCGATTTTCCTGCGTCAACGTTTGAGCGTGATTCGATGGCTGGGCGTGCTGCTGTCGCTGTTTGGCGCGGTGACGGTCATCTCCCATGCCGAATACAGCAAGATGCTGGCCGATGGCATCGGGCACGGCGAGTGGCTGATTCTGGGCTGCTGTTTCTCGTGGGTGGCCTATACGCTTTTCGGCAAAGGCGCGGTAGCGAGTCTGGGCAGTCTGCCCGCAACCGCCTGGGCTTCGGTGATTGGCTGTGTGGTGCTGGGTGTCGTGGCGACGTTCAGCGGCGTGGACTTGAATCCTATCGCCATCACCCCACCTCAGTGGGGCGGCATCGTGTATCTGGGGGCGCTGGCGACGGCTGCCGGCTTTGTCTGGTACAACAACGGTATTCGCGATCTGGGTGCGGCACGTACCATCGTATTCACCAATTTCGTGCCGGTGTTTGCGGTGCTGTCGAGTGTATTGTTTCTGGGTGAGCAATTGTCCTGGCCGACGATCTTTGGTGGCCTGCTGGTGATTGCGGGCGTCACACTGACGAATGTGCAGGGACGCTAAGGAGGTGCTTTAAAAAATGAAAAAAATGAATGTATTCGCAAAGGTGTTGTCAGCCTGTGTGCTGTTGCATCTGACGATTTTTGTAGCATGCCCTCTTTTCATAAAGGGCTGGGCTGGTTTTTCCTTGTTGATGATTAACTTCTATCCGGCCTACCTGATGGCTAAATTCATTCCGGGTCTGATAGATGGTCAGCATTTTCATTGGCCGACGATGGCAGGGCAATTGCTGTGCTGCGCATTCTGGGGGATTTTGTATGCGGGCAGTGCAAAACTGATTGCAACTGCAGTATGTAAACGCCACGAGCAGCCTGCTTGTTAATGTCGGTTGCTTCGCCCGGGATGTGCAAAGCATAACGGCGTTGTACTACTCGCCTGATCTGAGCACCGCCTTCGCGCTGTCGCACCGGACTCCTTGTGGATACCCCTACTGCCAGTGTGATTGACCCTGCATCCAGAGCGGCCGATAATTCACTATTGATTGATTTACCCTTATGCGCAGGTGAGCTGTCTGCGCCTTACAAAGCAAGGAATTCAGGCCATGAACGCCACCACCGATATCCCGACACCCTTTGTGTTTACCGACAATGCAGCTGCCAAGGTGGCCGAACTGATCGCAGAGGAAGGCAATCCTGACCTGAAGCTGCGCGTGTTCGTAACTGGCGGCGGTTGCTCCGGCTTCCAGTACGGTTTCACTTTCGACGAAATCGCCAACGATGACGATTCGGCCTACACCAAGAATGGCGTCACCCTGCTGATCGATCCGATGAGCTACCAGTATTTGGTCGGCGCAGAAATCGATTACGTTGACAGCATCGAAGGCTCGCAATTCACCATCAAGAATCCGAATGCGCAATCCACCTGTGGCTGCGGTTCGTCTTTCTCGGTTTAACCGGCATCCGCTCGGCATCAGGCCACCCAAATGGGTGGCCTTTGTTTTTGCAGCGCAATTCAGACAGACATTTGTACCATCCTTACAATCAGCGCCTGAACCGGCAAGTGCCTGGAATGGGCGTGCTAATGCCTCTGTCCAGCGGGAACTTGTTCGACGTCTCCTTTCAGTGCCGCTTTCAACCCGAGTCATTTCCTCGCATTCTTGGCCTTTCCTTCACGTTCGGAGTGCGTCGCCATGCGAATGGCTGTGGGTGCCTTTGTAGGTGGCGTATGCGTGCTGCAGTGCATGCCGTTGTTGCCGCCGCTGCTGGCCTGTACCGTGATGATATTGGTCGCAGCCGCTGTTCGTATGAGATGGCAAACGATTGGTAGTGTCATGCTGGCCGGTGCAATCGGTTTGAGCTGGGCCGCATGGCGTGCTGATGTCCGCTTGCGTAATCAGGTGCTCGATCCCGCCTTTGAAAATCAGCTTATTCAAGTGGCAGGGTGTGTGGATGGTCTGGTGCAAGCAGATGCTGGTCGCGTGAGCCTACGCTTTCGCATTGTGCCGTCGGTGGCAGGATTGCCCGAGCGTATCGGACTGCATGGCAAGTTGCGGGCGGGGCAGGCGATCGGAGCAGGGGAATGCTGGCGACTGCCGATACGCATGCAATCCCTGCGCACGCATCTCAATCCGGGTAGTTTTGACAGTGATGCTTGGTTAATCAGTGAGGGTGTGGGGGCTGAAGGCACGCTGGCCGAGGGAGATTGGCAGCGCATTCGGCAAGTAGGGTGGGGATTCGTCGCGAAGATCAGTCAGGCGCGCGCACATGTCTCGTCGCATATACGGGCAACTCTGGCCGAGCTCCCTTATGCTGGCGTGGTTGCGGCGCTGGTGGTGGGTGATACTTCGGGGATTTCATCCGAACAATGGGATCGTTTTCGCCGTACAGGGCTGACACATCTTGTTTCCATCTCAGGTTTGCATGTCACGCTGGTTGCCGGCCTTCTGGGCAAGCTGGCAGGCGCAATCTGGAAACGCACGCCAGGGGCTGCCCGGCGAGTCCAGTATGGCACTGTTGATGCAATTGCTGGCGTCTGCGCTGCCTTAGTCTACAGCGTGCTGGCGGGATGGTCTGTGGCAACGCAGCGGACATTCTTCATGTTGCTGGCAATAGCGGTCGCGACGTGTACCCGACGCATGCTTGCACCATCGGTCACGTGGTGCTTTGCCTTGGGACTAACCGTGTGCTTCGATCCGTGGGCGGTGCTTTCACCGGGATTCTGGCTATCGTTCCTGCTGGTTGGCTGGCTCATGTACGGCGGGGTAGGCGGCACCCAGTTTACGCTGGAGGGAAAGCTTCGGGCGTGGGTGTCCGGACAGTTGATTGCCACATTTGCATCCTTACCCTTGCTGGTGTTTCTATTCGGGCAGTTTCCGCTCACCTCTTTGCCTGCCAATGCAATTGCGATTCCAGTGGTAGGCAGTGTAGCGACACCGCTTGCACTGATTGGGATGCTGGATCCGAGCGGGGTCTTACTGCATCTGTCTCATCTTCTGATTCAGATCGCATTTGATCTGGCTGACGTCATGGCACCGCCTTCAACCGTCGTCATGCTGGCGCAGCCCACAGGTTGGACGCTTGCGCTGGCTCTGCTGGGTCTGTTTGCGCTGTTGTCTCCGCTTGATGGATCGATTCGTCTTCTGGGCGCAGTGTGCATGCTGCCCGTTATGTTTCCGCGTGTCCCTGACATACAGGGTGAGGAATGTATCGCGCATGTACTGGACGTCAGCCCCGGCTGGGCGGTGGTGTTGCAAACCTCGGATCGAACGACAGTCGTTGCAGGCGGTAATCCCATCCAGAGCGCACGAGCACTGACGCCCGCTCTGCGCGCAATCGGCGTCAAGCACATTGATGAACTGATGGTGGATTCGGCATCTCAGCCCCTAAAGCAGGTGATAGATGCAGAACACATGTGGTTGCTTCGACTTCCTGATTGGCTGGAAGAACATGAGCCATGTGCACCAAGATCATGGCGCAAAGATCAATCCCTGCAATCCGTCCTGTTTGGTGAGATGAAGGACGAGCAGTCAATATCAATGTGCGCGCTGGTATGGCGATCCGCTTCTGCGATGCTGTTGCTTGTGCCGCCGGGCAGCCAGTTCAGCATGCCGGTGGATAGCAATACGGTACAAATCGGTGAGGGCACGCCGTCGCTGCTGGGGCAACCTGATTGGCTAATCACCCTGAATGATTCGGTTCCACGGTCCGGGCGACAATTGAATCCCACAGTGTCAGGCGCAATTACCCTCAGGCTGAAACAGGGGACGTGGCAGGTGAGCACCCTGCGACAATCATCGAAACGATACTGGCGCAGGGTGGGGGAGACCAATACTTATACGATGTCTAGGTGATCAAGGCCGGAGAAAATATCCTTACCCTTGGATTCTTGCGAATCCAGCTTGATGCGCAGGCGCAGATCGTTCACCGAATCGGCGTTGCGCAGGGCATCCTCGTAGCTGATCTTGCCGGCTTCATAAAGATCAAACAGTGCCTGATCGAAGGTCTGCATACCAAGCTCGCGGCTCTTGGACATGATTTCCTTGATTTCGTGGACATCGCCCTTGAAGATCAGCTCGGAAATCAGCGGCGAATTCAGCATCACTTCCACCGCGGCTACGCGACCCTTGCCGGTGCGATGCGGAATCAGCCGCTGGGATACAAATGCCTTCAGGTTCAGCGAGAGATCCATCAGCAGCTGGGCGCGACGTTCTTCCGGGAAGAAGTTGATGATCCGGTCCAGTGCCTGGTTGGCCGAGTTGGCATGCAATGTGGCCATGCACAGGTGACCGGTTTCCGCGAAGGCAATCGCGTAGTCCATCGTTTCGCGGTCGCGGATTTCACCAATCAAAATCACATCCGGCGCCTGACGGAGGGTGTTCTTCAGTGCCGCAAACCAGCTATCGGTATCTACGCCGACTTCGCGCTGGGTCACAATGCAATTCTTGTGCTCGTGCACGAATTCAACCGGATCTTCAATGGTGATGATGTGACCCTGGCTGTTTTCATTCCGGTAGCCAATCATCGAGGCCAGCGAAGTGGATTTACCCGAACCTGTTCCGCCGACAAAAATCACCAGCCCGCGTTTGGCCAGTGCTACGTCCTTCAGCACAACCGGTAGACCAAGATCGTCGAAATTGGGGATTTCGGTGGTAATCGTCCGCAATACCAGACCAATCCGTCCTTGCTGCATGAAGGCGTTTACCCGGAATCGACCAATCCCGACCGGGCTGATCGCAAAATTGCATTCCTTGGTACGTTCAAACTCGTCGGACTGACGATCATTCATGATCGCCCGCGCCAACTCCTTGGTGTGTTGCGCTGTCAGCATCTGGCTGGATACAGGCGTCACCTTGCCATCGATCTTAATCGCGGGCGGGAAATCGGCAGTGAGAAATAGATCCGATGCACCTTTGTTACGCATCAGGCGCAACAAATCATGCATGAATTTCGTGGCTTGTTCTTTTTCCATGATGAAACCAGTGTGTTGGGTAAAACGCTTACCGCTATCGGACATGGCTGGTTCAATCCACCTGCGCGTTTTGGCGCGGTTCCCCCGCGGCGGCGAGGGAGGAGTTGATCAGCGATTCATCCGTTCCTTAATCGTATCCGGTATGTGTCAGGGTTTCCCCTGACGAAGCACTGCCAGTTGAAACGTAGATTGGCTTGGTCAGTTGTTAACGGAAATTGTCAGGGTTGGCCGCTTTGCCGCGTGCTTCTGGTACGGCGATCACATTGCGGCGAACCAGATCGGTCAGACATTGATCCAGTGTCTGCATGCCATATTGCTGGCCGGTCTGGATACTGGAGTACATCTGGGCAATCTTGTTTTCGCGGATCAGGTTCCGGATAGCCGGAATGCCGATCATGATTTCGTGCGCGGCCACGCGGCTATTGCCGTCCTTGGTTTTACACAGCGTTTGCGAAATGACGGCGCGCAGTGATTCAGACAGCATCGAGCGCACCATTTCCTTTTCTGCTGCCGGGAAAACGTCGACAATCCGGTCGATGGTTTTGGCAGCTGAACTGGTGTGCAGCGTACCAAACACCAGGTGACCCGTTTCAGCCGCAGACAGTGCCAGACGAATGGTTTCCAGATCACGCATTTCACCCACCAGAATCACATCCGGATCCTCACGGAGCGCGGCGCGTAGCGAGTTGGAAAAGCTCATGGTGTGCGGACCCACTTCGCGCTGGTTCACCAGGCACTTCTTGGATTCGTGCACAAATTCGATCGGGTCTTCCACGGTCAGGATGTGACCGTATTCCGATTCGTTAATGAAGTTGATCATCGCGGCCAGCGTGGTGGACTTACCGGAACCCGTCGGGCCGGTCACCAGGACGAGTCCGCGTGGATTCTGGGCAATATCCTGAAAGACCTTGGGGGCGCCCAACTCATCCAGCGTCAATACTTTGGACGGAATGGTACGGAACACCGCACCGGCACCGCGATTCTGTACGAATGCATTTACCCGGAAGCGCGCCAGATTAGGAATTTCGAACGAGAAATCGCATTCCAGCGTTTCTTCGTAGACCTTGCGCTGGTGGTCATTCATGATGTCGTACACCATGTCATGTACGTCTTTGTGCTGCATGGGCGGCAAATTAATGCGCCGCACATCGCCGTGGACACGGATCATGGGGGGGAGTCCTGCCGACAAGTGTAAGTCGGACGCCTTGTTGCGTACCGAGAAGGCCAGGAGTTCAGAGATTTCCATCGTATAATTCCTTGCTAATGCTGATCAGTCAGCATGAACTTCGAATATTCCGGGAGCATTATGTATGTCCGGCCTGGATAAATCCAGACAACACGTACTCCTTCAACTCAGCGAAGCGTTGAGTGTGGCGGGGAGGCGTAGTGACACCTGTCAACTGATTGCCGTCAGTAAGACCTTTCCTGCTAGCGATGTGCGTGAGCTCTACGCATGTGGACAGCGCGCATTCGGTGAGAATTACGTGCAGGAGCTAGAGCAGAAACATGCCGAGCTGGCAGACCTTGTCGAGCTTGAATGGCATTTCATCGGACCGCTGCAAAGTAATAAAACCCGATCTGTTGCACAAATCGCGCATTGGGTACATTCAGTGGATCGACTGAAAATTGCGGAACGGCTCAGTGTGCAACGGCCGGTCGGATTGCCGCCACTGAACGTACTGGTGCAGGTGAACGTATCGGGCGAATCCAGCAAATCTGGTTGTCTTCCTGACGAGGCTGCGGCATTGTGTCGCGCCGTGGTGGCTTTACCCGGGCTGGCCCTGCGTGGACTGATGTGCATCCCTGAAGCCACTACGGATGAATTACAGCTTGCGCAGCGCTTTGATGTGATGCAGCACCTGCTGACAGACCTTCGGGCAAAAGGCTTGTCGGTAGATACGCTCTCAATGGGCATGTCAGCTGATATGGCACTCGCAGTGCAGCATGGTGCGACCATGGTGCGGGTTGGAACCGCCATTTTTGGTCGCCGACACTATCCCGATGCCTGAGCTCCGCTCGTCGGTGAGGGGGCAGGCTCATTGTAAATAACCAAGAAAAAACAAGGGGAGTACACTTTGTCGAAGGAATACGCTTTGTCCATGGATGGACTGGCACTGCTGTCGCGCGCGCTTAAAGTCAATGAGGGCGAGAAAAAGGACACGGTCGAACTGGTTTCGCCGTGGCAGCGATTGCCCGAGTTTTCACCAGTGCGCCTGCATGTACGCATTGGCGCCGGATTTGTCGCGCTTGTCGTCCTTTTGATGACGTTCCAGGGCGTGATTGCTCATCAATTGTTGCCCGTCATCGCAGCTGTGTTCATTCTGCTAGGAGGAGTGCTATTTGCTTGGCAAAAGCGATTCTGGTTTTGGGCGGCCATACTGGAAGTCGATGCAGATACCATCCGTCTAGTCTTTCGCGGGCCGGGTGCCCCGGCTGCATCAGAAATGCGAACCAATGAGGTTGATGCGCTCGTCTATCGCATGAACGAGGGGCGGCTTGCTCGACTCGCCATCCAATCCGGAGCGTCCTGCCTGAAGCTTCCCTTTAGCGGCCGTCATGACGTGGACAAGCTTTACTGCAATCTTATCCGGCACTTTCTGCAAAAGCACAAGCCGGACATTGAATTCAAGCAGCATGGCTAAGCACCACACTCGGTTAGCATGCCTTAAACCACTTTCGTAAATGGTGATCCAGATGCACAGCAGAATCGTATTTATTGGCGGCGGAAATATGGCGCAAGCCATTCTTGGAGGCTTACTGCAGCAAGGTGCCCCGGCCAGCAGCTTGTTTGTGATTGAGCCGGATGCAGACAAGCGCGCGGTATTGAGCGAACGTTACGGCATCACAACGCTGGCGCTGGATGCAGCGCTGCCCGATGTCGATGTTGTGGTGCTTGCCGTGAAGCCGCAGCAGCTGCGAGAGGTGACGTCTGCGCGTGCGGCTGAAATGGCGGGTAAGCTGGTGGTCAGCATTGCCGCCGGTGTACGCACTGCGGATCTGAATCGCTGGCTGGCAGGCAAAGCACGGCTGATGCGGGTGATGCCGAACACGCCTGCGCTGGTGCGTGCAGGCGTTTCTGGCGTGTTTGCTGCAGAGGGTACCAGCGCAGCAGATGTTGACGTCACCGAAACTATCCTGGGTGCAATTGGTCGGGTGGTATGGGTCAAGGCGGAGTCAGATATTGACATAGTGACGGCGATTTCAGGCTCCGGTCCAGCCTATGTATTCCACTTTATCGAAGGGCTGGCGCGAGCAGGTCGCGAGCTTGGGCTGGCGCCTGCACTGGCAGATGAGCTGGCCAAAGCGACTTTTGAAGGCGCGATCCGTCTGGCGCTCGATAGCGACGACGATGTCGGCACCCTGCGCAAGAATGTTACTTCCAAGGGTGGCACAACCGAAGCCGCGTTGAATCATATGATGTCTGCCGGGCTCGAAGAAACAATTGTGCAGGCTGCCAAGGCAGCGCATGCGCGTGCGGGCGAACTGGCGGATATACTGGGACGCGATTAAGCCCTTGCGCCATGCAGTTTTGCCCTAATCTGGAAGCATTGCACGTTAATGCTTGCTCACCTCGGACGGGATCATCATGTTCAATCAAGCAGTCGCATTTTTGATCAATAATATTGCGGCATTTTTCATTTTCAATCTGGTGCTGCGCTTTCTGCTCCAGGTTGTACGTGCGCCGTTCCATCATCCGCTGGCGCAATTTGTACTAAAGCTCACCAACTTTATTGTGCTGCCGTTGCGGAAGGTTGTGCCTTCACTCGGCGGCTACGATACGGCCTCGTTGCTGGCAGCATGGCTGATTGCACTGGTGATGAATGCGCTATTGCTGGCGCTTGATAATTTGCCAGTCGCCTGGGGAAGTCCTTCTGTGATGCTTGTATTAGGCGGGCTTGCACTGGTTGAACTGCTACGTCTGAGTCTCTACCTGCTGTTTGGTGCGATGCTGGTTCAGGCGATTCTGTCCTGGGTCAATCCGCATAATCCGCTCTCACCCTTGCTGGACAGGCTGGTGAATCCGGTTTTGAATCCGCTGCGTAAACTGATTCCGCCCATGAACGGGCTCGATCTGACGCCACTCTTTGCCTTGCTGGCGATTGAGATGCTTCAGCGCTTTGTGATCACCAGCATTGTGATTTCCTTGCGGACGAGTCTGTTTGTGTTGGGTTAAGGGTATATGTCGCAGGTACTAAGCTGGTTTCGCCGCGATGGCGATGATTGGGTGCTGTCGCTGTATCTGCAGCCGGGCGCGAAAAAATCGGGGTCGGCTGGATTGCATGATGGCTGTCTGAAGCTGAGACTGGCGGCGCCGCCCGTGGAAGGCAAAGCCAATGCTGCGCTGATTGCATTTCTGGCAGACTGGTTTGGCATACCTAAAAATCGAGTCAGTATCCAGTCGGGCGAACTGTCGCGGCGGAAAGTTGTGCGTATAGCAGGTAGTGCGCGCTCACCGGAAGGCTTGCTGGCTGTCTAGCGCGCATGAATAAACTGTACATGGCTGTACAGGTACAGCTGGCGCAGAATATATCCTGTCAGCTGTGTTCCGTTCTGATTATTTGCTTTCTATCTTGTTGGTTTCACGGATGATTTCTGTGAACTCACCTTCAATGATGTCACTTGCTGCTTGAGCCTGTACAGTTTTTGACTGTACCGGCCATGGCAAGAGCAGCAGAAGCGCGATGCAATCACCAATGGGGCCCGGAATGACAAGCAATACCGCCGCGATCATGCTACGCAAGGCATAAAGCAATCTGGAAAATGGCATTTCGCCTGCACGTGCTGCACCCACGACAGCCCATGCGGCTGCTAGACGCCAGTTGCGTAACATGACGACGCCGATCCAGCCCGCCAGAAAAAACCAAGCAAACAGCCAGAATCCGATCAGGTGAAATAGCCAGATCGACGCGGCGATTTCCGCAAAGGGGTAGGCGAGCAGGCAAAGTGGTATAAGGAGAAGCAAAGTGCGCATGGAAACAGAATCGCAGTCAGTGATTGTGGTGGTGTGTGCAGTGCCAGACGAAGGACTTGCAGGGGAGATTGCTCGCGACCTGCTGGAAAAACGTCTGGCGGCGTGTGTGAACGTATCGGCGCGCTCGATGTCGCATTATCGCTGGCAAGGTAAAATTGTGAGTGATCAGGAAGTGATCCTGATGATCAAAACCCGCGCGGGACAATACGCTCAGGTGCAGGCCGCAATCGTGGCGCTTCATCCGTATGATACCCCGGAAATCATCGCACTTCCGCTTGTAGATGGCCTGCCGGCCTATCTTGATTGGGTAAGGACTGAAACCGGAAATGAAGAACATCCTTAAATGCGTCCTGCAATGGAGTTGCCTGATGCTGTGTCTTGCGGCCAGCGCTCATGCAGATGATTTGCTGGCAGTCGAGGAAGCTTTCAAGCCCTCACTGATACAAAAAGATGCGAACACGCTGGTAGTACATTACGAAGTGGCCGATGGATACTATGTCTATCGCGATCGCTTCAAGTTCCTGCGTTTGCCGGATAACACGCCAGTAGAGGCGAAAATTCCGCCCGGCAAGAAAAAGCATGACGAATATTTCGGTGAGGTGGAGTACTACCGTCATGCGGTAGATGTCGAACTGGTTTCGCCAGATGGATTTCCGGCTGGTACCAAGATTTCAGCCACCTCTCAGGGCTGTGCGGATGCGGGGGTGTGCTATCCGCCGATGACGGTGGAGCTGACCGCTGCAGTGGCTACAGCTTCTGCACCGGCATCTGCCAAAGCTGCCGACCTGATCAAGGATGCGGCGGCTGCTGCACCGGCGACAAGTGGCGATGATGCGGCGCAGGTCTTTAAGGATCGCGGCCTCTTTGCCGTCATCCTGTTCTTCTTTCTTGCGGGTCTGGGTCTGGCCTTCACCGCCTGCATGTATCCGCTGCTCCCCATTATCTCCGGTATTGTGGTCGGGCAAGGACAGGCTAACTCCAAGATGCGCAGCTTCACCCTGAGCTTTGTGTATGTGCAGGGTATGGCGGTGACCTACGCGATTGCAGGTATTGCTGCTGCACTGTCTGGTTCGCTCATTTCCAATGCCCTGCAAAATGCCTGGGTACTGGGTGCATTCGGTGGGTTCTTCGTGCTGATGTCGCTGTCGATGTTCGGTCTGTTCGAGCTGCAACTGCCCAATGCACTGCAAAGCAAACTTAACGATACCTCGAACCGTCTGCCTGGTGGTAAATGGGTGCCGGTGTTTGGTATGGGTGCCCTGTCAGCGCTCATCGTTGGTCCGTGTGTGGCACCGCCGCTGGCAGCTGCACTGGGTTATATCGGTGCCAGCCACGATGTGCTTACGGGCGGATTGGCACTCTATGCAATGGCGCTCGGTATTGGCGCACCGCTGATCGTGGTTGCCGTGCTGGGCGGTCATGCCATGCCCAAGGCGGGGCCGTGGATGACCCATGTGCGTCAGGTATTCGGTGTGATCATGCTGTTGCTGGCGCTGTGGATGACGCGTCCGGTATTGCCTGATTGGGTTTTCATGGGCACGCTGGGTGTGCTGGCGATTGGTGCGGGCGTACAGTTGTCTGCACTGGATTCAATTGCTCACCCGACGGGCTGGAAACGTATCTGGAAGTCGCTGGGTGTGGTGCTGCTGCTGGTGGGTGTAGCGCAACTGCTGGGTGTACTGGCCGGCTCTCGCGATCCGCTGCAGCCGCTACGTGGCGTGTTTGGCGGTGGTCAGGTGCAGGCCGCGGAAGCCCCTCTGCCTTTCAAAGGGATAGCAAGCGAGGCAGAGCTGGATGCAGCCATCGCTGCTGCACAGGGCAAGCACGTGATGCTCGACTTCTATGCCGACTGGTGTGTATCGTGCAAGGAAATGGAACATCAGACCTTTACCGATGCGGCTGTTCGTGCAAAGCTGGCCAGTGTGGTGCTATTGAAGGTGGATGTAACGGATAATTCTGCCAACGCCAAGGCCTTGCTCAAACGATTCGGTTTGTTCGGTCCGCCCGGTACCATTTTCTACAACCATGCGGGTGCGGAACTTCGTGCGCAGCGTCTGGTCGGATTCGAGGCACCGGCCGCGTTTGTGCAGCGTCTGGAGCGTGTATTGGCCAATCAGGGATAAATAGAGATGAACATCAAGGTGCTTGCCGGCGTTGCGGGATTGTTTGCCGTTGTGGCCAGTCTGGGTGGAATTGCCTGGCAGATCGGAAAGGATGCGCCGTCGCCTATTGCTGTCGAGGCTGCGACCATGACTCAGTCTGATGTCTGGTCGCTGGCGCTGAAAGATCTGGACGGTAAGTCGCACACTCTCGCGAGTCTGCGTGGTAAGCCTGTTGTGATGAATTTCTGGGCAGGCTGGTGCGGCCCATGTCGCGAAGAGCTGCCTGCTTTCTCTGCAAGTAATAAGGGCTGGGGCGGCAAGGTGAACTTTGTGGGCGTGGCGCTTGATAAGGCCGAGGATGTCAAAGCCTTCCTCAAGGATGTCCCCGTCAACTATCAGGTGCTGCTGGGCGAACAGTCGGCTATGGAAGCCATGCGTGGACTGGGTAATCGCCATGGCACGCTTCCGTTTACCGTGATTTTCGATGCGCAGGGTCGTGCCGTATTGACTACGCCCGGCAAGATGGATCGCCCCCAGCTGGACGAATACCTTAAGCCGCTGGTGCCGCGCTAAGCGCTATACACAGTGAATACAAAAAGGCCCAACACATGTTGGGCCTTTGTCTTTGGATTAGCCTGCCATCGACTTTTTATCGATGCTAGACATACTCAACAAACCACTCGATCATCCGCTCGGAAGGCAGCAAGGCTGGTAAGGCGCATGCATGCATCGCCGCAGTAAAGCCTTCCCGATCAGCAATGCCTGCATAGACCTCCATCCAGGTATCAGGCTTGTCTGCGCGGCGCTGGACGCTGATGTGCTGGCAGAATGGGCGCAATAATCCTTGTACCTGACGAATCGACTCGACAATTGCTTCTTTGCTAGCAATGGTCGGATCGATCTTGTAATAGACGTAGGCGTTCAGCATTAAGCCGGAATTGCGTAAGGTAAGGGAAGTTGCGTCAGTACCGGGCCTTCCGGGTTTTGCACGTGCAGACCATGTTCGATGCTGGCGGTTTGCACCACCACCAGCGCCTCCCACCGGCCATGCTCATTCTGAGCTGCCATCGCGACCGTGCCCGAAGGTTGACCATTCATTTCCGGGCTGAATACCTCTTCGCCCGGCTTGAGTTCGACCTCAGAGAGGACACGAATCGTACGACGTTTCAATTTGCCCAGATACTGGGTTCGAGCAACGATTTCCTGACCCGGATAGCACCCTTTTTTGAAGTTCACTGCGCCAATCAATTCCAGATTGGCCATTTGCGGCACAAAGGCTTCCTGCGTCTCTGCGAGCACCGTCACGATGCCTGCGCGAATGGCTGCCAGTTCCCAGGCAGCCTCTGTCGCAGGGTTCGCACCTCTGGCTGCAAGGTCAGTCCATAGTTCGGGTAACAACGCATTGGGTGCCAGCACCAAGAAGCGATCTTCATTGAGTCTGACAACACGAATGTCATCGTGCGACTTGCTATGCATGTCTTCTGTTGGGATGTCATTCAGGTGGTTCAGCAGCGCGTGTGCCTGGGTACCTGCCAGACCTACCGCACCAATTGCGCCACTTTCATCAGAGACCCTGGTTTTACTGCGCATGATATACATGCTCAGACGCTTCTGAATGGCAGGGGCAATGGTATTCGGCAAGCCCAGTAGATAATCATCACCGGAACGGATAATCAGGAAAGTGGCCAGCATCCGACCCTTGGGGGTTGAATAGCTGCTGTATTGCACCTGATCAGCCCCGATGGCACGCACATCGCTGGAGAGTTGTCCTTGCAGAAAGGTGAGGGTGTCCTCTCCTGTGAACCTGAGCCAGGCAACTGACGCGAGAGCAGAAAGTGTGGTGCCGCCGTCGGGGTATGCGTTCGACGGGGTTGGCTGGAGGGTAGGGAGCAAGTCTGTCAAGGACATGGGCGTAACCTGAAAACGGATGATTGCCAATAAGATGGGGGCACCTTTTAAAAAAGGAACCCCCAATTCAAGACTGTTTGATTCAGTCACGCTCAGTTGATGCGTTCAGCCTCGGTATGCGGGCCGAATCGTGCGGTACCAACCGAGCGGATTTCCGGGCTTTCCAGTTTTCCATTAATGGATAAGTTGGACTGAATACTCTGGATGCCAGCCTGCAAGCGGGAATCCAAACGGCCCTCTATCGCGTCATTGGTGATATGAACGCTGCCATTGGCTGAAAACTTCCCTGAGGTCAGTGACAAGCCCTTTAGCGTGATTCTGCCATCCAGCCAGAGTAACTCACCGGAGAGCAGTTCAAAGCGAGTAATCCCGCCACGTTGAATGGCACCAGTCTGCGAGCGAATCGGCGCAACCAGATCCATATTGCTCAAATGACCATCGCTCATGGAGAATTTCATGCGTATGGCCTGATTGGAAAATAAGGTGTCGTAGCTATCGCCTGAAAAGCTGATCAGTGCCGTGGCGGACATGCGTCCTGCGGTATGTGTCACAGGCGAAAATAGCTTGGTAAGGGGCTCGCTCTGCATACCCTTTGTTTCCAGCGAGCCATCAATCTTCCAGCCGTTATTCCAGAACAGTTGAGCCTGCCCGATAAATGCGCTGCTAAAGACGACACCATGAATATCATCGAACAGTACGCCATTTTCATCGGCAATCCCGTGCGCAGTGATGCTATCGAACAGGACATGGTACTTGCCGGGCAAAATCCAGTTGTCTGAATTGGCTGTAATCACAAATCGCTTGCCGGATGGTTTGATATTCAGCTCGGAGCGTCCGTTGGTGTCGCGGATCACGACCTGATCAAAGGTGCCATCCGGATTGAGCTTAAGCACGCCGGACATCGGCCCGAGTGCGCGCTTGCGAAACTGGATGGATACATTTTCCATGCGGATGCTGGAAAAGTGGACATCGCGCCCACCGGGGTTGGGCTTCAGGTGCTGGGGTAATGCCAGTGCAAACTCGCTCGATAGAATGGCATCGTTGATCGATACATCCGACAGCTCATGGCGGAAACGCGTCACATTGGTGATCGAGACCGGGATGGTCACGGAGCCAATACTGGCAGCGTCATTGCCCAGTCTCAGATCTGAAAGCGTGAAGGTTGGCTTGGGCATGTAGGAAAAACTGATGTTGCCAATTCGCACCGGGGTATCCAGGCGTTGGCTTAGTTTTGCCTCTAGAAGCTTCTGCCAGTGCTGGTACGGCAATAGCAGTGGCGTTGCTCCTAGTAAGGCCGCAAGTATGAAAGTCCATAAAATCAGTCGTTTAAGTGTATGCATGGTCACGACATTGGCATGAAATGAGTAGATGGTGCGTATTCTATTGCGAAAAGGGTTGACACGGGGAAAAACCCTCTCTAAAATGCGCAGCTCTTCGGTTCCCTGATAGCTCAGTCGGTAGAGCGACGGACTGTTAATCCGCAGGTCCCTGGTTCGAGTCCAGGTCGGGGAGCCAACCTTCAAGCCTATTTTAATGATTGCTGCGGCTTGTTAAATATTGCAGAAATCTATTCCCTGATAGCTCAGTCGGTAGAGCGACGGACTGTTAATCCGCAGGTCCCTGGTTCGAGTCCAGGTCGGGGAGCCAAATTCTGAAAGCCCAGACGCAAGTCTGGGCTTTTTCATTTTTCCGCGCTAGATTTCTCGCTCGATTTCTGGAATGACGGGCATCCATCTGATACAACTTAATCAGATCGTTTGTGAGCTGTCACCATGTCCGAGCACGCTGAACATCCTCCCGCCCCGGCTCCCGAGGCAGAAAAATCACCTGCACCGGCCAAGATGCCCGCATTCAAGCGGCTTATCTTGTCCTTGTCGGGTATTACCATGCCCATCATGGTGGGATTTGTACTGATCTGCACCATACTGATCGTGGCCGGGTTTGCGGGGGGGCTGCTGTTGGGTATCCGCAAGGGCAAAGCGTCCGAGGAGATGCTGCGGGTTCAGATCAAGAATGTGATCACCCAGAACAATAAACTCCACGAAGAGCATGAGAAGCTGGAGAAAAAGCTGGAAGATGCCAAGTCGGTGAATGAGGCGCAACAGGCCGATCTACGCGTGGCGCAGGATACCGCTAAGCAATTACAGCTTGAAAAAGATGCACTCGAAAAATTTCTGAATGAAATCAAAGAGAAGCTGGTGAGTGGGGCGCCCGGCAAGCCGCAAGAAAAGCCGACTGGTTACAAGCTCAAGTTCTCCGACAAGGAATGTGATCCGGGTAATCGCACCATTAAAAATAAAGATGATGTGGGTTGCATGGATCTGAAAGGTGCAATTGACTCAATGAATGAGTCATATAACGCCAAGAAAGCAGAGGCCAAGAAGGCCGCGCCTGCGCCCGCCAAGCAGGAAGCACCAAAAGCGGATTCGCATCATCATTAGCGGGTAATCCGTCATGTAAGCAAACAAGATCAGGCCGAAATCGCCTGATCTTGCTTTATCTGCGCCCTTAAATTGCGCGACGCGAGAAATCGCGTGGCCGGAATCCAAATGCCGCCAGCAAGGCAAAGTAAACGGCCGCTCCGCTGACGACGAGGACGGCCAGTTGCCAGATACGCTGTCCCTTCTGCAGTTGCGTCCAGTCGCCCATCAGGGACTGCAGCGCGATCAGCAAGAGCGCCATGCCGCCGACTGCCATCAATAGTTTGATCAGGAAGGCGATCCAGCCCGGTTTGGGGATGTAAATCCCGCGCCTGAGTAGAATGACCAATAGGGTGCCTGCATTAACGCAGGCGCCCAAACTGATTGCCAGCGCAAGTCCTGCATGTGCCAGATCGGTGAACATCAGCAGCGCCGCATTAAACAACTGCGTGGCAAGCAGAGACACAATGGCCACTTTGACTGGTGTGCGAATGTCCTTGCGCGAGTAAAACGCGGGCACGATAACCTTCAGCATAATGAGCCCGATCAGGCCAACGGCATAAGCGACGAGCGAACGATGCGTCATGATGACATCGTGTGCGCTGAATTTGCCGGACTGAAACAGGGTGGAAAGCAGCGGAATACTGATTACGCCAATTGCCACAGTCGCAGGGAGTGCCAACAGGAAACATAGCCTCATGCCCCAGTCCAGCATGGCAGAGTACTGCTGTTGATCCCCTTTAGCATTCAGTTTGGCCAGGCTGGGCAGCAAAATAGTACCTAGCGCGACGCCAAGCACGCCCGTTGGCAGCTCCATCAGGCGATCTGCATAGGTCATCCAGGAAATGCTCCCTGCAGGCAGGTAGGAGGCGATCTGACTATTGATTACTAAGCTGATCTGCGAAACCGACACACCAAACAGCGCGGGCACCATTAACTTGAGTACGCGGCGGACACCTTCATCGGCTAAATTGAGGCGCGGGCGCGGCAGCATGCCAATCTTGCGCAGAAACGGAAGCTGAAAGGCTAATTGCGCGACACCGCCCAGGGTAACGCCGATGGCTAGTGCAAAAATGGGCTGTTCAAAGTATCCGCTCAAGAACCAGCCGCACCCAATCATCGAGACATTGAGTAGTGTGGGTGTAAACGATGGCACCGAGTACTGATTCCAGGTGTTCAGGACACTGCTGGCGAGCGATGCCAGCGAAATCAGCATGATGTAAGGGAAGATGATGCGGGTGAGTTGTGTGGCCAGTGTGTAGGTGTCCGGGCTGTGTTTAAAACCTGACGCCATCGCTAATACGACGAACGGTGCGCCCATGACACACAGAACCGTAAAGACCAGCAGCACAAGGGCAAGCAAACCACTTACATCGGCCAGAAAAGTCCGCGCCTCGCGATCACCTTTCTGGGCTTTGTATTCGGCCAGAATAGGCACAAATGCTTGTGAAAACGCGCCTTCAGCAAAGATTCTCCGGAACATGTTGGGTAGACGGAAGGCAATGTTGAAGGCATCCATGGCTAGCCCGCTACCAAATTGGTGTGCGTTCATCATCTCCCGTACAAGCCCGAGAATACGGGAGATCATGGTCATACTGCTTGAGCGCAAAAGGGCGTTAAACAGGTTCATTTTGGCCGTTGAATGATTGACAAACGGTAATAGTGTACGCGAACCTTGCAAGTTCGAAGGAATTTTGGCAAAATCTACCGTTTCCGCGAAATCCTTTTACCGGTTTAAGGAGTTGATTTAAATGGCAAATAGCGCACAAGCTCGCAAGCGTGCTCGTCAAGCCGCTGCCGCGCGCCTGCACAATGCCGCCCAGCGTTCGGCATTCCGCACTGCAGTCAAGAAGGTTCTGAAGGCAATCGAAGGTGGTGACAAGGCTGCTGCCAACACCGTCTTCCGCGCTGCTGTTCCTGTTCTGGACCGTATCGCCGACAAGGGCGTGTTCCACAAGAACAAGGCTGCTCGCCACAAGAGCCGTCTGAATGCTGCGATCAAGGCAATGGCCTGATCCATGCAGGATGCACTGACAAACGATTAGCTGGCCAGCATCGCGTGTCAAACAGAAACCCGCCTCTCACGGCGGGTTTTTGCTTATGTGCTGCCGGTATTTAGCAAGTCTGTAAGTGCTGAAAGCCCGCCAGAGCCAGTACGCGCTCTTCATTGGTAGAGAGTGTCAGGGTATGTACCTGACTTGTGTTTGCGCTGATGGTGCCCGGTCGACCTGACTGATTGAGCGCTGAATCAAGCTGAATGCCCATCCATGCCAGTAGTTCACCAACCCGTGCTCGAACCGGTGCCGCATGGCTACCGATTCCGCCGGTAAACACCAGTGCATCCACTCCCCCTAGCGGCACTGCCAAACCGGCGATTTCTCGCGCGACGCTGATGCAGAACATCTCGACCGCTTGTCGGGCTGCGTCTGACTGACTGCCCAGCAATGTGCGCATATCCGACGATTCCCCGGAAATACCAAGTAAACCCGACTGCTTGTAGAGCAGATTGCTTATTTCGTGAGGGGGCATGCCCTGATCGAGCAGATGAAGCAGCACGCCAGCATCCAGCCGGCCGCAACGAGTGCCCATAATCAGGCCATCCAGCGCGGTGAAGCCCATGGTAGAGGCGATGCTTTTTCCATTGTGTAGCGCGCAGAGACTGGCACCATTCCCCAGATGGGCGACAATCACGCGAGCCCTCGATTGTTCGGGGAGATGCTCGGGCAAAATCGAGGCAATGTAGTCGTACGATAATCCGTGAAAGCCGTAACGGCGAATGCCCTGCGCCCACATGGATTCCGGCAGGGCAAAACGCTGGTATATCTCGGGGTTGCTACGATGGAATGCCGTGTCAAAGCAGGCAATTTGTGGCACATCGGGTAGCAGGGCGCGCATGGCACGCACGCCATTGAGCCCGTGTGGCTGATGAAGCGGTGCAAGCGGAATCAGATCAGTCAGCGTAGCCAATACGGCATCATTCAGTACAACGGGTGCTGCAAAGTCAGCGCCGCCATGCACGATACGATGGCTGACTGCGCCGATGCGTCCCGCCTCAAAGGTGTTACTTAGCCAGTTGAGTAGATAGCCCAGCGCAGCGGCGTGATCATGCCCCGATACTTCCGCATCAGCCAGTATGCGGCCATCCGCTGCACGTGCGTGAAACAGCGTGTGTACATCGGCATGAGCCAGATGCCCAATGTTCTCGATTTCGCCGCTCAGCAATACATCGTCCGCATGGGTGCCGAACAAGGCGAACTTCAGGCTGGACGATCCTGCATTCAGGGTTAATACCGGTAATGGTTTCATCCACGTGCCACCATGATCTTGGCAATCGCACACGATGCCATGCGTGATTGCGCCTTGTCTGCGCGGCTGGTAAGCACAACCGGTACGCGTAGTCCGAGCACGATGCCTGCAGAATGTGCTCCTGCCAGGTATTGCAGCTGTTTGGCCAGCATATTGCCAGCTTCCAGATCAGGTACCAGCAAGATATCGGCATCGCCCGGAATGGGGCTCGTGATGCCTTTTGACTCGGCGGCTTCGCGGGAAATGGCATTGTCAAAGGCGAGCGGGCCATCCAGTATCGCACCCGTAATCTGGCCCCGATCGGCCATTTTGCAGAGTGCGGCCGCATCTACGGTCGCGCGCATGCTGGGATTGACGGTTTCAACTGCTGCCAGAATGGCGACTTTGGGTTGGTCGATGCCTAACTTCCTCACCAGGTCGATCGCGTTTTGCAGGATATCGCGCTTATCGGCCAGATCGGGGACAACATTCACTGCTGCATCGGTGATGAAAAGCGGCTTGTGGTACGCAGGGATTTCCATCGCAAAGACGTGGCTGACGCGACGTTCGGTGCGTAAACCGTTGGCACTGGCCAGCGCAGAACGTAATAGTTCATCGGTATGCAGACTTCCTTTCATGAGCGCCTGAACCTTGTTATCGCGCGCCAATTCGGCCGCAGTATCGGCTGCTGCATGGCTGTGGGGTACATCGATCATCTCGACGCCGGACAAATCAATTTCTGCTTCAGCCGCCAGTGCGAGTATCTGTGCTTTGGGGGCGACAATCACCGGCTCGATCAAGGATTGATCGCGTGCTTTGAACACTCCCTTGAGTGACTCAATATCGCAGGGATGCACGGCGGCCATGCGGATCGGAGGAAGGGGCTCGGCGATCGCCAGCAAGAGTTTCAGTGCATCCTTGTCCATTGAATGGATTCCTTATGATCAGCCAACTATGTGATAACCCGCATCGACGTAATAGACGTTGCCGGTGAGGGCTGCGGTGGCGGGAGACGTCAGAAAATTTGCCAGATTGCCAACATCCGCCAGCGAGGCAAGTCGATGCAGGGGCGCATTGTCGATTGCATGCTGCATCAATTGATCAAACTCATCGATCCCGCTGGCTGCGCGTGTGGGCATGGGGCCCGGAGAGATGGCGTTGACCCGGATGGCCTGGGCTGCCAGTTCGTAGGCAAGATAACGCACGGTACTTTCCAGCGCTGCCTTAACGGGGCCCATCATGCCGTAATGCGGAATAACCTTGTGGGCACCGTGATAGCTCATGGTGAGGATGCTGCCGCCATCCGACATAAGCGGTGCGGCGAGATTGGCCACGCGAATCAATGAATGACAGGACACACTCATGGCGCGCAGGAAGCCTGCTTCCGAGCAGTTCAGTACAGGACCATGCAAATCGGTCAGGGGTGCCCAGGCAATCGAGTGAATGACAAAATCGATCGTATTCCAGCGTTGCTTCAGGTCGGCAAAGACCTGCTCGAGCGATCCGGGCACTTCTACATTGCATTCCAGCAGTAGTGGCGCCTCAATCGATTCCGCCAGTGGTGCGACAAAGGGCCGCGCTTTTTCGTTCAGATAGGTTAGTGCGACTTCCGCACCTGCGGCGTGCAGTGCATGTGCACATCCCCAGGCGATGCTGTGTTCGTTGGCCACGCCAAGGACAATGCCGCGCAATGGACGACTGGATGACATCTGTAGCTCCGGAACAGGATATTTGCTTCATCCTATCTCTGGATCATGGCAGATTTTTTGCAGTGCAACAATGTTGGATGTGTGTGCTATTTGATGAGGATCAGATGCCGTCTGTCGCTCAGAAAATCCCCATGAGCTTTCGATAATCCGCGACGGCCAGTTCGCGCTGCATGGCGATATCCCGCGCATCATCGGAAATGTCTACGGCAACCTTGACGTAGCGCCCGATGGCCTTCCAGATGGCAATGGACACACTCTCTTCCAGGGCAAGTGAGGCATATTCATCCGCATATTGGGTTTCTAGGCTGATTTCGGTCAGCCAGGCGCCACCGATGTCGCGATTGCGAATCCAGCTGATGCCGTTAAACGTACCGCGAATGGCAGACTGAACCTTGGCAGGCTCGCTGCAGCCGAGCGGATATGCAGACAGATGGATGCGAAGCGTTGTCATGATTGAAATGCCACACCAAAGCCAGAGGAATCATGCAAGAGCATGCCACTTTTGCAAGTGACATATGCTGAGTGTAGCAAGGCTGCTGCGTATCGTGTTGGCTTGTCGACCAATGACTGTTGCATACAAGAGAATGCTGTTAGAGTGGCACGCACGTGCGGAGGCGAGGGGATCTTCGCGTGAATTGAATGGATGTATTGGGTATGTCGGATGTGGTAACTCGGGACGTGGCAGAGGTGGAATGCCTGCCGCGCGTGCTGGTGGTTGATGATTCCCGAATCGTGCGGGCGACCATTCGCAAGCATCTGGCCAATATGTTCGAGATCGTCGAGGAAGAAGACGGCATCGCAGGTTGGGAACGGTTGGTGTCCGACGATCAGGTCTTTGTGCTGATCAGTGATCTGACCATGCCACGACTCGATGGCTTTGGCCTGCTTGACCGTATTCGTAAGTCACAGGATCATCGCCTGAAGGGTATTCCTGTCATCATCATTTCAGGTGAGGAAGACGCGGATACGAAGGCGCGGGCAGTGGATCGTGGCGCAAACGATTTCATCACCAAATCAACAGATCGCACCGAAATGGTGTCGCGGGTAAGTGCTGCTGTCAAACTGGCAAAAGCGTCCCGGGAATTGCAGCGGCTTGCTCTGGCGCGTGAGCAAGCGCCCGTGCTCGAGGTCCAGTCCGGACTGGCGAGCCGGCATCTGCTCGAGCTCGAAGCTTCAAAATCTCTGGCCAGCGCCAAGCGTCATCGCGGTGAAGTCACACTGGTTTTACTTGCACTGGATGGCATTGATGCGCTCAAGGCCCGTCTGGGCGAGGCGCCGGTTGCTCAATTAGTTTCCATGATTGGTCAGACACTCTCGGGCAAATTGCGCAAGGATGAAACCTTTGCGCTGGTCGATGAGGCGGTCTTCGGCCTGCTGCTGTCTTGTTCTATCAACCAATGCGGCTCACTGTCTGATCGCCTGTTGCAAACAGTCACGCAGGCACGCGTAACCTTCCGTGGCGAGCGAATTCAGTTGTCTGCCAGCGTCGGGGTTTCCAATAGCCGTACAGATGGCGGCTATGATGCGAGCGCCTTACTGGTGGCTGCGGAGTCTCGGTTGTCGGCGGCGCGTGAAGCTGGCGGGAATCAGGTTAAATTACCTGATATCAGCATGGCCGCAATGGATATTCAAACGGCGCTGTCATTGCTCTATGAGGGCAAGCAGGAGCTGGTTACCCCCCATTTGCCGCATTTGCTGAGCGAATTGGCTCCCCTGCTGCAACTGGCAGGACTATCCGCTAGCTAATCGCCGCAGACATCGTTGGGACGGATTCGTCGGCTATATATTGCGTTAGTTCTGACAATAACGTGGAGAAGTGTGCGACAACGTCTGGCAGAATGCGGGCGGCTTCTTCGAATTGCTGCTGGCGGATGAAGTCTTCAGTGGTGATCGCAAGCTGGAAGAGTGACTCGGCCACCAGATTTCCCGCCAGCCCCTTAATCTTGTGTACCAAAAAACCCAGTGTTTCCCAGTCTTGGGACGCGCGTGCTGCATTCAGCTTCTCGGGCGTATCCTGATGCGAATCGAGTGCGGTTCGCGCCAGCTTTTTGACAAATGCGACGTTGTTGCGGAACCGTGACTCAACCACGCTCCAGTCGATGAGCCCTGAGCATGTCGCGTGCTCACGGTTTGCCTCGCTACACGGTTGTGCTTCAATTGTCTGCGCAATATCTTCCTTGCCCTGCAACAGGGCGATCATCGTACGGATCAGCAGCACTTCATCAACGGGTTTAGTCACATGAGCTGCCATGCCACTAGCCAGACAACGCTCTCTTTCCTCTGCCAGCGCGTGTGCAGTAAGTCCGATAATTGGCAGCGAGGGGTGCGACGCAAGGATTTCCCGTGTAGCGGTGTGGCCATCCATCACCGGCATTTGTACATCCATCAGTACCACATCAAAATGCGTATGTGCTTGGCGAACTGCATTGACCGCCTCCAGTCCATTTTCCACGAGCGTGAGCTGGGCGCCCTGACGTGACAGAATATCGGCGAGGATCATTCTGTTGACTTCGACATCATCCGCTGCAAGCACTGATACGCCAGACAAGCTGTTATGGATGGCGTCCTCCTCTCCCGTCTCTCCTAGGCGGGAAATCGGGTTGGCGGCAGGGAGTGGAAGCGTCAGGGTGAAGCAGCTACCTTCACCCAGCGTACTCCTGACCTTGATTTCTCCATGCATTAAATCGGCCAGTCGCCGGCAAATGGCCAGACCCAGACCGCTCCCGCCGTAGTTGCGCGTGGTAGAGCTATCACCTTGCTCGAATGGTTGAAACAGGCGGATAAGCAGATCATCGCGAATGCCGATTCCGGTATCACACACGGCAAAACTGATTTGATCGCTCACGCGCGATACATTGAGGCAAACCTTCCCTTGTTCGGTGAATTTCACCGCATTACTCAATAAATTGCTGACAATTTGCGTCAGACGCATGCTGTCGCCACATACCCATTCGGGGACATCGTCTGCTTGGGTGATCACAAGCGACAATCCCTTTGCATCCGCGCGTTCGGCGACGATGCCTCTTAGATGATCCAGAAAGGCAGGCATTGCAAAGGGGTGTTCATCAATATGCAGTTTGCCGGCCTCAATCCGGGAAAAATCCAGTATGTCGTTGACGATGCCAAGTAAGTGTTCTGCAGATTTCAGAATGTTGATGCTGGTATCCAGGCTATTTCGCCCCTGATTTTCCCGCACGCTGATGCGTGCCAGTCCCAGTACGCCATTCAAAGGGGTACGGATTTCATGACTCATATTGGCTAGAAAATCGCTTTTGGCGCGCGCCAGGCGTTCAGCCTCCTGTCGAGCACGCTGATGCTCGCGTTCGATTTCCTTGTGGCTGGTAATGTCATGTACGACACCAATATGCGAGATGCCGTTATCGTCAAAGAGATCATCTGCAGCAAATTCGATGACAAATAGATGCCCATCAGCGTGCCGTGCTTCCATTTCTCGATGATGCAAGTGGGCGTGTTCAGTCGGCTGGTGGACCGAAGTATCGCCCAGTGAGATGGGCAGCAGCTTTCTGATATCCATACCGACCATGCTGTCTTCATCAAACCCGAACATGCGGGCAAGCGCGCTATTGCCGGAGAGAATCCGTCCGGATTCATCGTAATGCACAACACCATCACGCATATTGCGAATGATGGTACCGGCGCGCTGCTCGCTCATATGCAGCTCGGCAGTGCGCTCCAAAACCATCCGTTCGATATCGCGGTGGTGTTCGGCGAGTAATTGTTCGGCGCGTTGCCGTTCAGTCAGATCGACCAGCGTGAAACGGCTGCACATGAAATTGCCATCATCATCGTACAGTGCAGAGGCACTGCTTAAGGTTGGCAAGATGCTGCCATCTTGACGGGTAAAGGCAAGCTCCAGATTATTTATGACGCCCAGCGCTTCCAGTGCGGCAAAGCCCGTTGCAAATCTGAATTCGCTATCTTTGGTGAGGAGATCATGGACAGTCATCTTGCCGACTAGCTGATCCCGCCGGTATCCCAGCCACCGGCTACCTGTTGCATTGATGCGGATGAATGCACCGGATCGGTCGAGCGAAAAGTAGGCGGCGGACGCATTGTTGTACAGTTCTTCACTATCCATCCACGCATCAAGCAGCGCCTGACGATCCATTTTCTGCTGTGAAATATCTTCAATCATCACCATCAGGTGTCGCACATTGGAGGGCTGAATTTTGGCTTGCAGGCTGACCTCCACCGTTTTGCCCGATGGCAGATTGATCAGGGTCTCTATGGCTAGCTCGGTATGCGGTGTCTGTATTTCACGTGCGGCTTCCTGGAAGTCGGAGCCAAAAAGCTCGAAAAGATTGCTATCGGGGGCGAGTTCCAGCATCGCACTAGCGACTTGGTTACAGCTTCGTAGATGCCCGCTTGCGCGATCTATCGTCAGCAGCGCCAGTGGCAGATGATCAAGATCCGCTTCAATTCGCCGCCGGAGTCGATAGTGGATGTGCATGGCGAACAGCGTTGACGCAAGCAAAATGATGAGCACGCAAATGAGCACAAGTGCAATGTTCATATCGTTTTGACTCGGGGCAGATGAGCGTTGTACAGCATCAACGGACTCGCAGAATGGATAAGTCGATCAGCGTGGCTTCCTGAATATAGACTATGCCAGCATGGCGCTCGGTCAGGCTGCTGTATGGTGATTTGATAAGGAAATTGGCGCGACCAAAGTCAATCACATTTGCATTAATCCCGCGAAAATCAGCGATTTGTCGGCACTTATTCGGTGAGGATTGACGCACTCATGCCGCACACAGACAATGCTCGCCATCCAGAAAACACTCGGTCAACACTGTGGGCTGTCGATGCGACGTGCCCACCTTCGCCGGTATATGCAGGGAGTTTGTTTTGTCCACCGTTACAACGAAGATGTCCCACGCGCCAGAAGGCACGGGGGCGCTGTTTTTTATTCAGATTTTTGCCACGCTGGGTTATGCGGTGCTGCAATCAACGCTGATTCTGTATGCAACCAAACGCCTGGGTTTTACGACTGAAGCAGGTTCTGCTTTAACAGGATTGTTTGGTGCATTCAATTATGGTTTGCACATGTTTGGCGGCTATATGGGTGGCCGCTTGATGAGCAACCGCAATCTGTTTCTGATCGGAATGGTGCTGCAGTTTTTTGGCTGCGCGACCATTTCCATGGGTACGGTACCCGCATTGTATGCGGGTTTGGGCATGTTCCTCACGGGGAGCGGCCTGAACGTCACCTGTATCAATATGATGCTGACCCAGCGTTTCGAGCCACATGATATCCGTCGAGAAGGTGCATTCCTGTGGAACTATGCGGGTATGAATATCGGCTTTTTTGTCGGTTTCACTGTCGCGGGGTATCTCCATAATCAGCAGGATTACCGCTCACTTTTCATGTTTGCCACTGTTGGCAATGCCATGGCTGCAGTATTGAGTCTGTTTTTCTGGAAACATCTCAAGGACATTAGTACCCCTCTCCTGCAAGTCAGTCAGGCCGATTTCAGAAAGCGCCTGATGGTGGGCGTCGCAATTGTCATTGGGCTGGTGCCGCTTGTGTGGTACACCCTGCAGCATGCGGATGATACAAGCTGGATTCTCAAGCTGGTGTGCGGGTTTGTTTGGGTCGCGCTATGCTGGATGACGTACAAGCATCCAGATCAACGCGAGCGCGGCAATATGTGGGCTTATCTGATTCTGTGGATTGGTTCGCTGGTGTTCTGGACCTTGTACCAGATGTCGTTTAACGGACTGAATCTGTTTGCCGAGCGCAATGTGGATCGGATGATGCTGGGTATCCAGATTGCTCCGCAGTGGGTGCAGAACATTAATACGGTCGTGATTGTGGTGGGCGGCCCGCTCATGTCTCTGCTGTTTACCCGTCTGCGTGCTCGCGGATGGAAAATCGACGTGCCTAAGCAGTTTTCGATTTCTCTGCTGTTGATGGGGATTGGCTTTCTGGTACTGCCCGTCGGGATTGCGCAGGCCGGGGTGGATGGCAAAACGGCATTTGTATGGTTGCTGATCAATTACGTGTGTCAGGCACTGGGGGAACTCCTGATTTCCCCGGTCGGTTATGCCATGGTCGGACAACTGGCTCCTCGTCAGCACCAAGGGGTGATGATGGGGGCATGGATGTTGGTCACTGGGCTTGCATCCCTGCTGGCGGGCGATTTCTCCGGGAAATTACCTGATGCAATTCAATCATCTAACCCGGTATATGCATCGCAGTTTATGCAGCTGGGAACCGGATGTGTTGTGGTGGGCTTGGTTCTGATTGCATTGATTCCGACATTGCGTCGACTGATTTCTACTGCCCCTGCTGATCAGGCGTAAGACGATGGAGTCTAGTGGGCATGATGCAAATCATTCTGACAGGTGTATCATGCGCCTCATGATGCCCACTACATTTTCCAAGTAAGGCGTGGAGACCCGCATGGCTGTATTGCGATATAAGTTGCCAGTGGTGTCTTGGTTGATCGGTTTGTCTGCATGTGTCTGTGCAGACGGCTATGAACCGCCTGCGCGTATTGCAGTGATTGATACCAATCGAGTGATGTCCGAGTCTGGTTTTGCTGCCAGTGCGGAACAGCGTATTCGTGCCGACTTTGTGCAACGCGAGCAGCAGATCAAGGGGATGGAAGCACTCCTGCGTCAGAAGGTGGAGCGTTTGAGTCAGGATGCAGGTGCACTCACCGTCTCCGAACGAATCGAACGGGAAAAGGAAATCAGCAATCTTGATTTTGAGTTTCAGCGCAAATCCCGTCAATTCAGGGAAGAGCTGGCACAGCGCAAAAGCGAAGAACTTCAGGTGATGAATGCGCGAATCTTGCACGCCATCAGGCAAGTTGCAGAGTCAGATCGTATTGATGCGGTATTACCCGAAACTGTCTACTTCAATACCAATCTGGATGTGACTGAAAAGGTCATTCAGTTGCTCGCGCGCTAATATGCTTTCACGTTGCAAAAAACCGGTGCTCAAAGCGGCACCGGTTTTTTTATGGCTAACTTGATTGTGCGTCTACCATAAATCGCCGACCTGATTTTTTGCCAGTATCAAGTCCTCCACTCGCCTGCGCGTCTCTCCGCGTCGGCTCATCCGTTCTGCATGCACCTCCTTGCTGGTCGGCGGCGCTTTCATCAATGCACTGAGGTGAACCGCAGAATCGGGCTCGCCATGCTTGCGCTCTTCACGTGTGCCAACAGCAGACATATTGACTCCTTACTTTGTGTGAGTTCAACGGTTTAGCGTAGCGATGATCTTACGAGCAAAGTATGACCGGTAGGTGACAGTTGGGTTAGCGCGGATTGTCAGGTGTGGCAGGCCCGTCATGCCGAGAAATGAAAAACGCCGGTGACCATCAGGCCACCGGCGTTTGCTATGCACTCAAGCACTTAGCTGGACGACTTACCAGAACTTGTAGCTCGCAGTGGTGCTGATGAAGCGGCCACGCGGGTTGTAGTTGTAGAAGTCATAGCCGTAGATGAAGCTGTTGGCAAATTGCGATGGGTAGATCGCAACTGGCGGCTTCTTGTTCATCACATTGTTCACCACCAGACCCAGACGCAGATTCTTCACGCCGGTGTAGCCAACGTTCAGATCAAACAGGGAGTAGCTCGGAACATTGTGCGGGTTGCCGTCCAGATCCGGTGCATCGCCGTAGTGCAGGATGAAGTTTTGAGCAACACCAGCACTCCACGGGCCTTGGCTCCAGTTGAATGTCAGACGGTGCTTCCACTTCAGGTTCACACCACCATTATCACCGCCCAGAACCGGGTTACCCTGGTCGTCAGCTACGCGACCCACCTTGTTCGAGATGGTGCCATCTGCGAAGGTTTGGTCGAACTGATCCAGATAGGTACCGTTCAGGTTAGCGGACAGGCGACCGAAACTGAAGCGATCAGCCCATGTCAAGTCAATGTCGGCGCCACGCACGTCAGCTGTACCCAGGTTCTGGGTCAGATTCACCACGTAGGTCACATTGTTCTTGGCATCCAGTGTCACCAGACCTTGGTAGATACCCTTGCCAGCGCGGAAGCCAGATACCACTTCCTGAACCGACGGTGTAGCAATGATATCCTTAACCTTGATCTTCCACAGATCAACCGAGCCGCTGATGGTACGGGTTGGCTGGAATACGAAGCCAACGCTGGTTTGGTCGGATTTTTCCGGCTTCAGACCAGGGTTACCGCCAGTCTTGGTGGTCACCTGAATGTTTTTGGAGTTAGTTGCCGGATCGGTGAAGCCTGCCGAAGTACCTTCGGTTTGCGGGTACCACAGATCGGTCAGGGTCGGAGCACGGAAGCCGGTACCGTTAGAGGCACGAACCACCAGCATCTCGCTCGGTTGCCAGCGTGCGCTCACCTTGTAGTTGTTGGTGTTGCCAACATCATCATAGCGGTCGCTACGCAGTGCAGCGTTCAGCTCGATTGTCGAACCGATCGGCAGGCTGAGTTCGGAGAACAGTGCCTTCACTTCACGGCTCTTATCCATCGGAACAATTGAACCACCCAGACCGGAAATCGCGCCTGAGCTGTACTCGTCAGACGGAGTCAGGATGAAGTTGTCCTTGCGGTACTGGGCACCAGCAGCGTAAGACAGTGGGTTGCCTGCGATTTGCAGCAGTTCGCCCGTTGCCTTGAAGTCAACCGAGTTGGTCTTCGAGGTACCGCTCATGGCGTTACCGGTGTACTGAGCTTCGGCCTTCAGCTTGTCTTGCAGTGCGGCGTTACCCAGACCATCCGGCGCCCATGGGTTCCACGAGTTGGTGTCATTGATGACCTTAACCCATACTGCCTGACGGAAGTAGCCCTTGGTGATCAGGTAGTCCAGCTTCGCTTCATTGCGGGAAGCGGCCAATTCAACGTCCTGACCGGCAATCGTGCCACGCACGCCGATTGTTTGGCGGGTTTGGGTACGTTCGCTGGTTGCTTCGCGGTTACCCAGGCCTGCGCTACGCGCAGTGATACCCAGCGGTTGACCCACCAGGCTGCTAAAGCCATTGGCCTTCAGCCAGGCGGCGGCTGTGGCGTAATTCGGATTGGTCGGACGCAGAAGCAAAGCCTTGTCGACGCCGAGTGCAGCAAAGTTCGAGTCGGTATCGAAGAAGCTGGAACGCATCGGGGAGTTCTGGTACGACTCGAACACCTTGGACTTCGAGTAGATGAAGTCGCCGAAAGCTTGCCATTCTTCGTTAATCTTGAAGACGCCATTGCCAACCAGATTGGTCAGTTCGCGTTGCGGGATCAGGGCAACATAGCCTGCGCTATCAAACTGGCAGTAAGCACTTGCGCCCAGCTTGGTCTTGCCGGCATTGAACATGCCAATCGAGTCACAACCCTTGGTAGCTGCAGGGTTACCGTAACCTGCGCTAGCAGTACCCTTGACGTAGTCTGCTGTCGGCTTGTGGTTTACTTCGTCCCATGCACCTTGGATGTTACCCTGACCAGTTGCGCTACCGGAGTAGTACGGTTCGTTCAGAGCAGTCTTGGCGTATGCGCGATCCTTGGCCCACAGACGCGATTCCTTTTCCATGGAACCAGTCAGCGTCACATTGAAGCGATCTGCATCCAGATCACCAAAGCCAACGACGAAGTCGGCACGGCTGTTGGAACCGCCACCTTCATCGCTCGGCGTGCCATAGGAGCCATCGACCATGAAACCGCGGTAGCTCTTAGACAGGATGAAGTTAATCACACCAGCAATCGCGTCTGCACCGTACACGCCGGATGCGCCATCCTTCAGTACTTCAACGCGCTCGATAGCGGAGATCGGGATCGCGTTCATGTCGATGGAGGAACCATCATTACCAGCTGCAGGTGCCAGACGGCGACCATTCACCAGTACCAGCGTACGGTTGCTGCCCAGACCGCGCAGGGACGGCGAGGACAGACCAAATGTGCCGGTACCAGCGACGGATGCGGTAGCAGTCGAGCCGGAGGTGGAGAATGCCGAGATGTTCTGGATCAGATCTTGAACATTGGTCACACCGCTCTTGGCGATATCGTCTTTGGAAATCGACTGAACAGGCAGTGCGCCTTCCTTGGCGGTGCGCTTGATCGAGGAACCGGTCACTTCGATCTTGTCGACCTTCTTCACTGCGGCTTCATCTGCTGCGTGTGCGAGGGGAGCGAGTGTACCAGCGAAGCCAATCAGGCTGACGGCATACGCGAGTTGCTTGAGTTTCATTTTGAACCTCTTGTAGTTGGCTGAGTGGCTGACTACCGAACAGAGTACTGATCAGCAGCCTCCAGGTGGGTAGCCGTTGGTTTGCAGCTACCTACTGAAATGTGCCCGCTGATTATCTGTGGAGTGCTGTTCTATCTGCAACAAAACGTGGTCAAATGGGATACAACTGTTGTGCGAGGGGAACAAGTCGTGAAAATCTGCTTGCTTGGAAGAGACATTAATGAGAAAGCTCGATGTAACTGATCCGTTCATCGAACATATCGACTTCTCGTACAAGTATGCAAAGTAAGATGTTGAATTTTCATTAGGAAATGCCGATATTCAAAGTGTGATAGCGATCAACCGCATACCGGTCTGGAGGCTGAAATGGGCAAGATATTCGACATGGAAACGGGTCGCGAAGAAGCTGTCGCGATGATGTGCCCCGGTGATCAGCAGATGCCATCACCTCATTCGGTAGATGCCATCCATTCGCACTTGGCATTGCGCCTTGAGTTGGCCTTGGCGGTGCAGCCTGTAGCGTCACCTGACGGTGATTATTTGCAACGCGCAGCTGTGACCCCACATGCAAACAAGGCTCGCGAGTAAGCGAGCCTTGTTCTGTTTAGCGACTAACTCGTTTAACGAGCAGGTGCAGGATCCTGTGGTCCGAGCCAGGGCAAGGGGAAGTCCTTGCCATTAATTTCCAGCTTTTCGCCATTCCAGTCTGCACGTGTCTTCAGGATATCGCCGTCTACTTCAATCAACTGTTGTGCAGTCAATTGTTTGATGTACTGGTCTACTAAGCCCTTGGCCAGATTATCGAGATCTTCCTGATCTTCCTTGGTGGCCTCTTCTGGTGCTGCAATCATGCCGCGGAATTTCCACAGGCTGATGATTTCGATGACACGACGTGGCATCTTCATCTCTGCGTTTGCGCGCAGGTGGGAAAGCAGCTTGCGCGGGGCATCGAAGTCGCCATCCTGATAACCCTGCGTAGAAAGCTTGGCCTTCAGGTTCATATCTCCCTCGGGTAGCTTGACCGACAGTTCATCAATGGCGAGCGTCAGGTTGTTCTTGAAGAGTGGCTGCCCCTCTTTGCGCGCCAGCTCGATGATCTTGGCAGGTTGCTGTTCGATAGGTACTTCGCGCTGGATACGGGAGATCTCGCTTGAGAGCTTGGCCAGCGTCGGGCCGTGGATATGTTTGGCGGAGACAGCGAGTCTGGCTGGGCCGTAAATCTTGCCGTTGAGCGCAAACTGCTTCAGAGAGAAATCGCCACTCGAGTTGACGAAATCACCTTCCGGCTCACTCTTGACCATGTAGGCAAACTGTTCAAGCGACGCTTCGACAGGCTCCTTGCCTTCCTCTACTCGCTTGAAGTTGACACGTTCCAGGGTCAGGTCGCCTTTGCCCAGCATGACGCCCGATGCGCCGCGAGCATTGTGAGCAACAAACTTGAGCCCCTTCAGATCAAGACTGACTTGCCCATTGGCCTCAAAGTGGAGGCCGGGTGCCTGGGCATCTACGTCCACCTTGTTGAAGTCGCCATCGTATGCGATACGCGCTTCCAGTCCCTGCCAGTCGGCCTTAACCTTGGCCAGCGTCTCTTCATAGGCGAATTTGGGGATGGTAATCAGGAACTCGCCGCTGTCGCCGAAATGCACGCGATTTTCAAGCTGCAGTGGCTTCTGATCGCCAAATACTTTGCCGAGGAACTTGCGGGTGTCCTCGCTGAATTGGACGTCGGTGGTGACATCGGCTTTCAGGAGCGCAAAGCTACCGCTGGAGATAAGCGGGAAAGGGCCGTGCTTGACGGTCTGGGTGTAGGTGAGTTCCAGCTTCGGGATCTCGTGACCGGCCAGCTTGGCCATTTCCAGCGCCGGACGCAGCATGCTGTCGTTCAGCGTAATCGTGGTGGATTCGCGTGAGCTGAAAAAACCACGGGTGTATTCGTGTTTTTTCACCGTGAAGTAGGGCAGGTCGGCAATCATTTTATGCTGCTTCGCCAGCGTCTTTTCGGCTTCAAGGCCGGACCACCAGGTGGCGCCCAGCCAGCCTGCAATCAATGCACCGGTCACACTGCCCGCTACAACGAGCTTTTTCTTGCTCACGCTTATTCTCCCGCGAATCGTTTTATGCGTGTTGTATCAGACTCAGACTTTGCGCGCGAGTTCTGTTGCACATCCGATATAGGTGGATGGCGTCAGAGCCAGCAGACGCGCCTTGTCTGCATCCGGAATGGCCAGACCGCTGATGAATGCGTGCAGGGTATCGCGATTGATACCACCCTTGCCACGCGTCAGATCTTTAAGCTGTTCGTATGCATTCGCCACCTTGTAGCGACGCATCACGGTCTGGATCGGCTCGGCCAGCACTTCCCAGTTTTCGTCCAGATCATTCAGCATGGATTGCGGATTGGCTTCCAGCTTGTTCAGGCCGCGCAGGGCAGATACATAACCCAGCAGCGCATAGCCGAATGCCACGCCCATATTGCGCAGAACGGTGGAGTCGGTCAGGTCGCGCTGCCAGCGTGAAATCGGCAGCTTCTGGCTCAGGTGAGTCAGGAGCGCCGTGGACATGCCCAGATTGCCTTCAGCATTTTCGAAGTCGATCGGGTTCACTTTGTGCGGCATGGTGGAGCTACCGACTTCACCGGCCTTCACCTTCTGCTTGAAGAAGCCAAGGGAGATGTAACCCCAGATGTCGCGGTTCATGTCGATCAGGATCGTGTTGACGCGCGCCAGATCATCGAACAATTCGCTCATGTAATCGTGCGGTTCGATCTGGATGGTGTACGGGTTGAAGGTAATGCCGAGCGACTCGACAAACTTTTGTGCAAAGGCAGGCCAGTTGACATCCGGGTAAGCCACCAGATGCGCATTGTAGTTACCCACCGCACCATTGATCTTGCCCAGCAACTCAACGGCAGCAATGCGCTCGATCTGGCGATCCAGACGGTAGGCCACATTGGCAATTTCCTTGCCCATGGTGGTGGGGGTGGCTGGCTGGCCGTGGGTGCGTGACATCATGGCGTTGTCAGCCAGATCGTGCGCGATGTCCTTCAGCTTGGCTGCGACTTCCTGCAGTTTGGGCAGCATCACCTGGTCACGACCATGCTTCAGCATCAGTGCGTGCGACAGATTATTGATGTCTTCAGAGGTGCAGGCGAAGTGGAAGAACTCTTGCACCGGGGCGATTTCAGCGTTGTTGGCGAAGCGTTCCTTCAGCCAGTATTCCACTGCCTTCACGTCATGATTGGTGCGCGCTTCGATCGCCTTCACTTCGGCGGCGTGTTCCTCGGCGAAACCAATAGCAACAGCGTCCAGTTCTGCAATCGTGGCTGCGGAGAATGCAGGCACATCGACAATGCCCGGCTCATTGGCCAGTGCCTTCAGCCATTCGATTTCAACCTTGATGCGTTGTTTGATCAGGGCATATTCGCTGAAGCTGTCGCGCAGGGCGTCGACGCTTTTCTGATAGCGGCCATCAAGGGGGGACAGGGCGGTAAGGGCTGACAACATGGGCGGCATCTCGTTTGTGCTGAGCGGCAGATTTTGATGAATCCGGCACTCTGGATACAAAAAGGTACTAAAAAACAGGCTATTTTAGCATGCATAGACTGAAACTGCCCGCCGCCAATCGGCGGGCGCATGTCTTACAGCTGGGCCATCTCGATATGGCGCAGCGTGCGGCCGAGAAATCGCTCGGCCACGGTCTGAAAGCGCAGCGGGATATCAGTCACATAATAACGATAATCCGCTTCGTCGCGATTGGGGGTGCACAGGCCTTGCTCGGCCAAGGTGCGGGCGACCTGATCGGCGACGCTCACAGCGGAGTCAACCAGTTTGATGCTGTCTCCTGCCAGCTCGCCAATCAGTGGCTTGAGTAATGGATAGTGGGTACAGCCCAGCACCAGCGTGTCGATGCCTTCGGCGCGCACGGGCTTGAGGTATTCCTGGACGGTCAGACGTGTCACCGGGTGATCCAGCCAGCCTTCCTCTACCAGTGGTACCAGGAGCGGGCACGCTTGTGAATAGACGCGAGCATCTGCCTGTAGGCCGTGAATGGCGCGAGCGTAGGCATTGGCGTTCACGGTAGTCGGAGTGGCAATTACGCCGATGCTGTTGTTGCGCGACATGGAGATTGCATCGCGTGCGCCGGAATCGATTACGTCGAAAACCGGTACGGGCACCCGCTTGCGCACGTGATTGCCCGCCACTGCTGAAATCGTATTGCAGGCAATCACCAGTGCTTTTACCTCTTTTTCCAGCAGGAAGTCGACAATCTGGCTGGTAAATTGCTCAATGGTCGCAACCGATTTCACGCCATAGGGGACGCGGGCAGTATCGCCAAAATAAATGATGTTCTCGAAGGGCATGCGCTCCATCAGCGCGCGGGTAACCGTCAGGCCCCCGATCCCCGAATCGAACACGCCGATCGGGCGTGAGGCGAGTGATTGCGACATAGACAAAAACAGTCGGCTGGAAAAGCGCTGATTTTACTCTGCGCCGCGCATTTCAGGTGAGCAGATTCACACCATGCCGCGCCAGCGCCCAGCGAACATGTTCGCGCACGACTTCATCGGCATCATTCAGCCGTGCGGTAAGTACGGCGATGATCTCGGGCGAGGTCTCGGCATTGCCCAATCCCACCGCCAGATTGCGTAGCCACTGAGCATGTCCGATCCGGTAAATGGCGCTGCCGGCCATATTGGCTTTGAAGGTAGCCTCATCCCATGCAAACAGATCGACCAAGGTAGCCTTGTCGAGCCCGTTGCGGATCGCAAAGTCCTCCATGGGCGATGTCTGGGCAAAGCGGTTCCACGGGCAGTGCAGCTGGCAGTCGTCGCAGCCATAGACGCGATTGCCGATCATGGGGCGATATACCTCGGGGATGCTGCCTTTGAGCTCGATGGTCAGGTAGGAGATACATTTGCGGGCATCCACCTGATAGGGGGCAACGATGGCGCCAGTGGGGCAGACGTCGATGCATTTGGTGCAGCGACCGCAGTGATCCTGTGCAAGCGGCGGGTCAATGGGCAGGGGTAAATCTACAAACAGTTCACCCAGAAAGAAAAATGAGCCATGTTCGCGCGTCAGCAAAAGGGTGTGCTTGCCTCGCCAGCCCAGTCCGGCCTGCGTCGCGGTCTCAACTTCCAATACCGGTGCTGAGTCCGTAAAGGCGCGGAAGGCAAAGGCGCCTGTCTCATTGCTGATTTTTTCTGCAAGCTTCTGTAGGCGATTGCGCAGGACTTTGTGATAATCGCGGCCCAGCGCGTAGCGCGAAATAAAGGCTTGATGACTGTCTGCCATGATGGTGCCGCTGTCGGCTGCATCCGGCGGTAGATAGTTCATGCGCACGCTGATGACGCGGATCGTGCCGGGAACCAATTCTTTGGCGCGTGCACGCTTCATGCCATGCGCGGCCATATAGTCCATTTCACCATGAAAACCGGCATCCAGCCACGCCTGCAGGCGTGCTTCGGCTTCGGGGGGCAGTGTGGCATCGCTAATGCGCATGTCATCAAAGCCCAATTCGCAGGACCAGCGTACAATACGGGCTTTGAGATCGGCCCAGTCAAGGGAGTGTTCATCATGCATGCGCAATATCATACGCTGTCTGCCCATCTGGCGGATGAAACGGCGACGTTGGCGCTCGGTGAGCAGATCGCGGCTGTGCTGCAAGGCGGCACCAGTATCTGGTTATTGGGCGATCTGGGTGCGGGAAAAACAACGCTGACGCGCGGGATCTTGCGCGGGTGTGGTTTTTCTGGACGCGTCAAGAGTCCGACCTATACTTTGGTTGAACCTTACGTAATTTCGAACTTATACTTGCATCACTTTGATTTGTATAGATTTGCCGATCCAGAGGAATGGGAAGACGCCGGATTTAGGGAATTATTCCATCCGGACAGCATTTGTCTGATCGAATGGCCGCAAAAGGCAGAGGGTTTGCTGCCTGTGCCGGACTGGCAAATCTCGCTCGCGCCAGAGGGTGACGGGCGCCATGTGCTGATTGAAGCGCAAACAGAAACAGGAAGCAGATGTCTCGAGCAATTGATCGCTTCTCGCCAGATATAAAGCGGCGGCGCCTGCTGCAAGGCGCTGTGGCAACCCTGTTGCTGCCCGTTGTGGCGGCAACACAGGGTAAGAATGAAGAGTCCGCATCGGTGCTGGCCGTTCGCGTCTGGCCTGCGCGCGCCTATACCCGCATCACCATCGAATCAAACGCACCCCTGCAGTTCAACCAGTTTATGGTGCCCGATCCTGCTCGGCTGGTGGTCGACATGGATGGCATCAGCTGGGGCAGTGAACTAGCCAATATCGGTGCGCGCATCGGCGCAGATGATCCCTACGTCAAGCAATTGCGTGCTGGCCGCTTCAAGCCCGGCACCGTGCGGGTGGTGCTTGATCTTAAGGCAGAAGTGAAGCCGCAGGTATTTACCTTGCAACCGTATGGTGAATACAAGCATCGTCTGGTAATTGATTTGTTTCCGGCCAAGGTCGATGACCCCTTGATGGCGTTTGCTGATATGGATGTGCCCGAGGGGGCGGCTAGTAAGCCTGTTCAGGAAGTGAAAAGTCGCAAGGAAGACAAAGCGCCGGAAAAACTGGATGTTGACCGCCTCATTACAGTGGTCATTGATCCCGGCCATGGCGGCGAAGATCCGGGGGCGATCGGCAAATCTGGCACCTACGAGAAAACGATCGTGCTGGCGATTGCCCAGAAGCTCAAGGCCAAGATCGATGCGCAAAAGGGGATGCGTGCGGTGCTGACGCGCGATGACGACTATTTCGTGCCGCTGGGTGAGCGAGTACTCAAGGCACGAAAGGCTGCGGCGGACTTGTTTGTGTCTATTCATGCCGATGCCGTGACCCGACGTGATGCGCGCGGTTCGTCTGTATATGCGCTGAGCGAAGGTGGTGCGACATCGACCGCTGCAAAGTGGTTGGCCAAATCGCAAAATGATGCCGATTTAATCGGCGGTATGCGCTTGGATGGCCGTGATCGCTATCTTGCGCACACACTCTTCGATTTGACGCAAACAGCCACGATCAATGACAGTCTGAAACTCGGCAAAGCGATGCTGAATGAAATTGGTGGCATCAATACCCTGCATCGCGGACAAGTCGAGCAAGCTGCATTTGCCGTGCTGAAAGCCCCGGATATTCCATCGATCTTGGTTGAAACTGCATTCATCTCCAATCCGGAAGAGGAAGCCAAGCTCAAGGATGATGCGTATCAGCACAAAATGGCGAATGCATTGCTGACCGGCATCAAGCGCTACTTCGATAAAAATCCGCCTTCGGGCAAAACACGGTTAGCGCTCAAATCTACTTGATGCACCCTATTTGGCGAGGTGCGTGACGAACGGTACAATTTGCCAGCCGGGCGAGCTTGCTCCTGTCGCACCTCAGCGCTTACTGTTGCATCGTCCGGACTCAGTCTGACTCCCTACTCTTGATAAGTACCAGAAAGATTATTCAATGAATGTTTCTTTTCCGCTCTCCCGTACTGTGCTGGCACTTGCCACCGTGCTGACCTTTGCTGCTTGTGCGAACGCGGCGAATGAAACCGAATCGGTTAAGTCGGCCGTGCAAAAGAAATTGCCTCAGCGCAAGATCGAGTCGGTGCGCCCGTCACCAGTCAAGGGCGTGTTTGAGGTAGTGATTGCGCCTCGTCAGGTCGTCTATACCGATGCCAAGGCAGATTTTATGTTTGTTGGCGATATGGTTGACCTCAAGCGTCAGGTGAGTCTCACCGAAGAGCGCATGAATGAGCTGATGAAGACAGACTTCAATAAATTGCCCTTTGAGTCTGCCATCAAGGTAGTCAAGGGCAATGGCTCGCGTCGCGTAGCTGTATTCTCCGACCCGGATTGCCCGTTCTGCAAGAAGCTGGAGCAGGAAACCCTGTCCAAGTTGGATAATGTCACGATCTATAATTTTGTTTTCCCGATTGCCTCGCTGCATCCGGATGCCGCCCGCAAGTCCGCGCTGATCTGGTGTGCTGAAGATAAGCTGGTTGCATGGAATAACTGGATGTTCAACGGCACACTGCCTGATAACAAGGGGGATTGCGCTCATCCGATCAGCGCCCTGCAAAAGGTAGGTGAAGATATTGGTGTGAATGCGACCCCGACGATTGTCTTTGAAAACGGTCAGATCATTCCGGGTGCCATTGATTCTGCTACATTTGAAACGCAATTATCAATGGGCAAGAAGTCTTAAATCGCTGCTTAGCTAGATCAAGACTCAACCATGAAATACCCCATCGTGATCACGTCGGCGATTTCGCTGATGCTGCACGGCGGGGTGTTTTTTTTTCTCGCACCCTCGCCCCGATCGTATCAGCCTCAAGTGGGTATCCAGACCTTGATGGTGAATCTTCAGCATCGTGACGAACCTAGGTTGCGGCAAACAATCATCTTGAAGGGGGGCGAATTTTCCAATCCGCTGCCTGACAAATTTGAATTACCGAAATCACCCGCAGAAGCATCACCTACCGAACCAATCAAACCCCTACTGGATGTCGATCCAACCTATTATCCAGCAGCCGAACTGGATCAGCTCGCACAGCCATTGAATGCCGTACAGCTGGTTCCGCCTGAGGAGGGGCTGCAGCCTGCGCGCCACCAGCTTGTCGGAGTGATGCGGATTCAGATCAAGATTAACGAGAGCGGCGTCGTGGATGCTGTAGAGGTACTCTCTGCCAATCCGCCGGAGATGGATCAACAGCAGGTGATCAACGCCTTCAAGCAAACTCGCTTTACGCCGGCAATGCGATCTAGCCGATATGTGCGAAGCATGAAGGAGGTCGAGGTGTGCTATGGGCCATGCTCAGTTCCACTGGAGTCGCTGAGTGAACTGAATCATCCTTAGGCAGTAAAACGCCCCGACGAAGCGGGGCGTGAAGTCTTGGGAAAGGCTTACCAGATTCGAATCCGCTCGGACGGAGCCTTGTACATCTTATCGCCCGGTTTGACAGCAAAAGCGGACTGGAAGGCGTCACTGTTGACGCTCGCACCAATCACTCGGAACGCCTCGGGGGAATGGGGATTGGTCGTGAGCAGGTTCAGCAGGAGTTCGTCCTGCATCTTGCCGCGCCACACCTGAGAAAATCCCAGGAAAAAGCGTTGCTCACCCGTAAAACCATCCAGCACGGGCGCGGGCTGACCATTTAGTGAGAGCTGGTAGCCTTTATAGGCGATTTGCAAACCCGACAAATCAGCGATGTTCTCGCCCAGTGTCAGCTTGCCATTGATATGCTTACCCGGGAGCGGTTCATAGGCATCGTATTGCTTCACCAGGCGGGTTGTCAGGGCATCAAACGCCTTTTTATCTGCGGCAGTCCACCAGTTTTTCAGATTTCCATAAGCGTCAAACTGCGCGCCCTGATCATCAAAGCCGTGGCTGATTTCATGACCGATCACCGCGCCGATGCCGCCATAATTCACTGCATCTTCTGCCTCGGGATTAAAGAAAGGAGGTTGCAGAATCGCGGCCGGGAATACAATCTCATTCAGAGAAGGATTGTAGTAAGCATTGACCGTCTGCGGCGTCATACCCCATTCGGTACGATCGACTGTTTTGCCCAAATGGCCGATATTGAATCGCCAGGCAAACTGAGCACCTCGAATGGCGTTGCCGAACAAATCGTCAGCCTTTGCTTCCAATGCACTGTAATCGCGCCACTTCGATGGATAGCCGATCTTGACCATGTAGTGATCAAGTTTTTCGTGTGCTTTGGCCTTGGTGTCCGAACTCATCCAGGTCAATCCGTCAATGGAGCTGGAATAGGCTTTCATTAAGTTGGCGACCAGGGTCTCCATGCGCGCCTTGTGCTCTGGGGGGAAATACTTGGCTACATATCGGCTGCCCAGCGCTTCACCTGCGCTGCCTTCTACAAAGGAAATGGCTCGCTTCCATCGTGCTTTCTCTTCCTTTTGTCCTGCCAGTGTTTTGCCCTTGAATTCGAAGCTGGCATTGGCAAAAGCCTTATTCAGGTAAGGCGCAGCTCCATCCAGCACGCGTGCACGCAGGTAGTCCTGCCAGACCGGTATAGGCGTGCTATTCACAAGCGCGGACAGCGCTTTGAAATACGTGGGTTGGCCGATATTGATTTCCTTTGCGTTCTGCAATTCAGCATGCTGCAAAATCAATGACCAGTTCAGTGCAGGCGCCAGCGCTTGCAACTGTGTGATAGACATCTTGTTGTAAGTCTTTTGGGGGTTGCGTAAGGATACGCGGTCCCACTGTGCGTGTGCGAGTTTGGTCTCGAACGCGAGCACGCGCGCACTGCGTGCTGTGGCTTGCGCTTGCGTGTCGCCAGACAGTGTAAATAAGGTAGTGAGATGGCTCAGATACGCCGTCCGGATCTTGGCGTAGCTAGCATCCTTTTTCAGATAATAGTCACGATCAGGTAAACCCAGGCCGCTTTGGTCTGCACCTGTCAGGTATTGCGTTGCCTGCTTGGGATCCTGACCCACCCCCAATGCAAAGGGAAGCGAGACAGGCATCGGCATGAGGCTACCCAGAAAGATCGAAAGATCAGTCTTGGTGCCGATTGCGTCAACCTGCTTGAGCCATGGTTGTACGGGGGCGCTGCCCGCCGCTTCGATGGCGGCTTCATTCATAAAGCTCTGGTACAGTGCATGAATCAGGCGCGATTCGGCATCGCTTTGTTCCCCCGCGTGTTCAGCAATGTCCTTCAGGCGATCCTCTGATCGTTGTTCCAGAACATCAAATGCCCCCCAGGATGACCGATCTGCCGGGATTGTGGCCTGCTTGAGCCAAGCACCGTTGACAGACAGAAAAAGATTGTCTTGTGGGCGCACGCTTACATCAAAATTTGCTTGGTCGATGCCGGATATTGGGCTGGCAAAGGCTACCCAGGGCAGGTACAGCGCGGCGAGTGCAATCGTACGAAGTTTCATTATTTCCTCTTATTTGAAAATGCCCGCCGGGCAAAACCAGGCGGGCATGTAAATCACGAGTTCATCATCTGGAAAAAGATGCCTTACCAGATGCGGATACGTTCTTCCGGTGCCTTGTACATCTTGTCACCCGGTTTCACGCCGAATGCGGCATGGAAGGCATCGCTGTTAATGCTGGCACCATCTGCACGGAACTGACCCGGTGAGTGCGGGTCGGTTGTCAGGCGTTGCAGCAGAGCCGCTTCACGCATCTTGCCGCGCCATACTTGTGCGAAGCCGATAAAGAAGCGCTGCTGACCGGTCATGCCGTCGATCACAGGTGCTTCCTTGCCATTCAGCGACAACTGATAACCCTTATTGGCGATTTGCAAACCGGAAAGGTCGGCGATGTTTTCGCCCAGTGTCAGCTGGCCATTCACAAACTTGCCCGGCAGGGCTTCGTAACCGTTGTACTGGTTCACCAGCTTTGTGGTCAGGGCCTGGAAGGCCTTCTGATCTTCATCCTTCCACCAGTTCTTCAGATTGCCATAGGCGTCAAACTGCGCACCCTGATCATCGAAGCCATGGCTGATTTCGTGTCCAATGACTGCACCGATACCGCCGTAGTTCACCGCATCATCAGCATTCGGATCAAAGAATGGTGGTTGCAGAATTGCAGCCGGGAACACGATTTCGTTCAGCGATGGGTTGTAGTAGGCGTTCACGGTTTGTGGTGTCATGCCCCATTCGGCACGATCAACCGGCTTGCCCAAATGACCCACATTAAATCGCCAGCCGAACTGCGCACCGCGGATCGCGTTGCCAAACAGGTCGTCAGCCTTGGCATCCAGACCTGCGTAATCACGCCACTTGGCCGGATAGCCAATCTTCACCATGTAGTGATCCAGCTTTTCATGTGCCTTGGCTTTGGTTTCCGGGCTCATCCAGGTCAGGCCGTCGATGGAGCTGGAGTAGGCCTTCATCAGGTTCGCAACCAGCTCTTCCATGCGCGCCTTGTATTCCGGCGGGAAGTACTTTGCGACATAGCGGCTACCCAGCGCTTCGCCAGCGTTAGATTCCACGAAGGCAACTGCACGTTTCCAGCGCGCCTTTTCTTCCTTCTGGCCGGACAGTGTCTTGCCATGGAACTCAAAGGACGCAGCGACGAACTCCGGTGTCAGCAGTGGAGCAGTGCTATCCAGGAAACGGGCAGTCAGATAGTCATGCCAGACGCTGATAGGGGTCGACTTGGCCAGCTTGGAGACAGCCTTGAAGTAGGATGGTTCGCCAATATTGATTTCTGTGGCCGCTGACAGCTCAGCCTTGTTCAGCAGACGCTTCCAGTCAAATGCGGGTGCCAGTTTGCCCAATTCAGCAATCGACATCTTGTTGTAGGTCTTCTGCGGGTCGCGCATCTCAACGCGAGACCATTGTGCTTTGGCCAGCTTCATTTCGAATGCCATCACAGTCTTCGCGCGTGCAGCAGCCTTGGCGTCTTTATCACCGGCCAACTTGAACAGCGTAGTCAGATAGGCGACATAGGCATCGCGAGCCTTAGCGTAGCTTGCATCTTTCTTGAGATAGTAATCGCGATCAGGCAAACCCAGACCGCTTTGATCCGCACCTGTCAGGTAGCGAGTAGCATCTTTCGGGTCTTGGCTCACGCCCATGCCAAACGGGGTGCTAACAGGCAAAGTTTGCAATGTGCCGAGCAAGTCGGACAGGCCATTCAAATCCTTGACTGCCTTGATCTGATCCAGATACGGCGCAACAGGCTTCAGGCCGGCAGCCTTGATCGCGTCTTCGTTCATATAGCTCTGGAACAGCGCATGAATCAACTTGGATTCAGCATCGCTGCCATTACCAGCGGCTTCAGCGATGTCCTTGATTCGGTCTTCTGACAGCTTGGCCAGTGCATCGAATGCACCCCAGCGTGAACGATCCGCAGGAATCTCAGTCTTCTTCAGCCATGCGCCATTCACGGAATTGAACAGATCGTCTTGTACGCGCACGGTAGCGTCGAAGTTTGCCTGATCAATGCCGGAAGTCGGCTCGGCCATGGCGGCCCATGGCAAGGCCAGTGTCAGGAGGGCAAGGGTACGAAGTTTCATATTCATTTCCTGTTAGGGGAGAGGTGTTCCGAGTGCCGCCATGGTGTCGGACATGGCGGCAAATTTCAATCGCAGCTTAAATTACCAGATACGAATGCGCTCGGCGGATGGTTTAAACATCTTGTCAGTCGGTTGCACGTCAAATGCGGTCTGAAATGCATCGCTATTCACCGGCGTACCGTTCGCGCGATAAGCACCGGGTGAGTGCGGGTCTGTTGTGAGTTGAGTCAATGCAGCTTCATCGCGCATTTTGGTGCGCCAGACTTGAGCAAAGCCGATAAAGAAGCGTTGATCACCTGTGTAGCCATCTAGCTTTTCTGCGGGCTTGCCGCCTTGCGATAGCTGATAGGCCTTATAAGCAATCTGCAAACCGGAGAGATCGGCAATGTTTTCGCCCAACGTCAGTTTGCCATTAATGTGACGACCCGGAATCGGCTCGTAGCTTTCATATTGCGCAACCAGTCGGCCTGCCAATCCTTCAAAGCGCGAACGGTCTTCCGCAGTCCACCACATGCGCAGATTACCGTTGCCATCATATTGGCTGCCCTTGTCGTCAAAGCCATGGCTGATTTCGTGACCAATCACCGCACCAATGCCGCCGTAATTGACTGCATCATCGGCAGCTGCATTGAAGAACGGAGGCTGCAGAATAGCTGCAGGGAAGACAATCTCATTGAATGAAGCATTGTAGTAAGCATTCACGGTCTGCGGCGTCATACCCCATTCGCTACGATCGACAGGCTTGCCGAGTTTGCTAATGCGATAGGCGTGCTCAAACTCTGCCACGCGGCGTGCGTTGCCAATGAGGTCATTGGATTTCGCACGAATGCTGGAATAATCACGCCACTTTTGTGGATAGCCAATCTTGACCGTGTATTTGGACAGCTTATCTTGAGCCTGCGTCCGAGTTTCTGGGCTCATCCAGCTGATATTGTCGATGCTGGATTGGTAAGCCTTGAACAGATTGGCAACCAGCTCTTCCATTTTGGACTTTGCGCTGACTGGGAAATACTTGGCGACATATTGTTGGCCAACGCTTTCGCCAACTGCGCTATCCACAAACGAGACTGCGCGCTTCCAGCGGGCACGTTGTTCCTTTTGCCCATTCAATATCACACCATTAAATTTGAAGTCGGCATCCGCAAACGCCTTGGGCAGCATGGGCGCGACATCGGCAAGCAGACGCGCCTTCAGGTAGTCCTGCCACTCGGAAGCCGGCACTGTGTTAATCAGCTCGCCCAGTGCTTTTGCGTAATCTGGCTGAGCCAGATTTAATTCCTGAACATCCTTCAGCCCAGTTTGCTGGAGGATAGTCTTCCATGCGATTGCTGGCGCTTCCTCACTCAATGCGGCCAATGAGCGTTTGTTATATGTCTTGACCGGATCGCGATTGACCACCTTGGTCCACTGAATCTCGGCGATTCGTTTCTCTAGCGCAAAAACGCGGCCTGCTTTTGCCTTTGCCGCATCAGCTTTGTCCCCTGCAAGCGTGAACAAGGTAGTGAGATAGTCGATGTAGGCTGCGCGAATCTTCACGAAGCGATCATCATTCTCCAGATAATAGTCACGATCCGGCATGCCCAGGCCACTCTGGCGCACACTGACTTGATAGCGAGTAGCATCCTTTGCATCAATACCCACGTATACCCGCAAGGGTAAACGCACACCCAGAACTTGCCAGCGACCAATCAGCGAATTCAGCGAAGCAGCATCTTTTACAGCAGCAATTTCTTTGAACGACCCTTCAAGCGGTTTCAGTCCGGCCTTCTCGATGGATTTCTCATCCATGTAAGACTGGTACAGGGCGGCAATTCGCTTTTGATCCGCATTGGCAGGGCGCGCAACATTAGCCTCAATCAGTTCATGTACGCGGTTTTCTGACAACTCGCGCAACTGATCAAACGCACCCCAGCGTGAACGATCTGCAGGGATCTCGGTTCGCTTGATCCAGTTACCATTCACGGCCTGGAATAGATCATCCTGAATGCGAACGGACTGATCAAAGTTTTCCAGCTCGATACCGGAATGAGGGGCAGCAAATGCCGCGCAGGGAATTGCCATCAAGATGGCAGCGATTCGGCTCAGTCGCATGATGAGAGTTGCCTCGCAGATTGGTTGAGCTCGGATTTTTATCGATAAGCACGGCAAAAGTGAAGCGAGCTGCGATGAACTGCAAAATGATGCGACAGGTTGCGCAATCTATGTCTGAGCACTGTCAGAAATACGCACATTGATATGCAAAAAGGCCGCAATTTGCGGCCTTTCGGGAGTGGCGTAGATTTACTCTGCCTTGTAGCGTTCGATGCCGGCAACGATTTCGGCTTCGGCTGCGGCCTTGTCCGCCCAGCCCTGAACTTTCACCCACTTACCCTTTTCCAGATCCTTGTAATGCTCGAAGAAGTGGGAGATTTGCTGCAGCAGCAGTTCTGGCAGGTCGCTCGTCGACTGAATGCCCTTGTACATCGGGCACAGCTTCTCAACCGGCACGGCAATCAGCTTGGCATCGATGCCGGATTCATCTTCCATCTTCAGCATGCCCAGTGCGCGGCAGCGAACTACAACACCGATCTGCAGCGGGAATGGGGTAACAACCAGTACGTCAACCGGATCACCATCTTCTGATAAGGTGGCCGGAACGTAACCGTAGTTACATGGATAGAACATGGCGGTACCCATAAAGCGATCCACGAACATCGCGCCAGTTTCTTTGTCCAGCTCATACTTGATTGGAGCTGCATTGGCGGGGATTTCGATAATGACGTTGAAGTCGTTCGGGATGTCTTTACCGGCTGGGACGCGATCCAAAATCATGACTCATTCCTTGAATGGGTAGTTATATAGGCACTGCCACCGCGAGAGGGTGACCTAACCGCTAGATTATAACGGTGGAGCGTGACATTTGACTTGCAAAATCTTAAATCGACACCAGATCATCATCAGTGACCCAATGAACCTCAATCTATATAGGAATCCATCATGGACGTATATATGAATGTAGTCGGCATGACATGTGGCGGATGTGCGGCGTCCGTCGAGCGTACGCTTCATGCACTTGAGGGAGTGATCAGTGCGAAAGTTGATTTGCCAGCCGCAAAAGTGGCAATCAGTTACGACGAACGGCAGATTTCACCCAAAGTGCTTGCTGATGCGATTGAGGAAGCGGGTTTTTCAGTACCAAAGAGCTGAGAATTGTTTCATTTTAAAACAACGACTTATGTAATTAGTCCGCAAAATCTTCACTCAAGGTGTTGACGCACTTTTAAAAGCCACGTATAGTTCGGCCTCTCGCTGAACGCGACGCAGCAAACGAAACGAATGCAGCGAAGCGAAAAAATCAGCACCGCTCTTTAACAAGATACAACCGATAAGCGTAGGCGCTTGGTGATGAACCAAATTGCTTACGCTGAAATGAACTTTATTTGAGTTCGTTTTGCGTAGCCAGAAACAAGTAGCATAGAGATTGAACTCAAGAGTTTGATCCTGGCTCAGATTGAACGCTGGCGGCATGCTTTACACATGCAAGTCGAACGGGGTAAGAAGCTTGCTTCTTATCT